>JABDKJ010000041.1 GCA_013002285.1 Flavobacteriales bacterium | reverse complement strand
GCCCATGAAGGGACATGGTATTCATATAGGCATAGATCTCTTCTACATCAAAAGCTTCAGGCAAATTCAACACCAGTGCCCCACCCTCTGCGGTGGTCAGGTTCTTCACGGCATGGAATGAAAATGCACTCGCATCAGCCAGCACGCCACTCTGTCTGCCTTTGTAAGACGCACCAAATGAATGTGCGGCATCTGCCAGCACCAATATGCGTCCCAATTTCTTCTGGTGTTGATTCTTAGCTGCGAATTGTTCCTTTATGGCATCTTCATTCACAAGTTCCATGAGCGCATCATAGTCGCAAGGAAGGCCTCCTATATCCACAGGGATGATCACCTTGGTCTTTTCCGTAATGGCATTCCGCACGGCTTTAACAGATATATTGAACTCCTCACGGTTCACGTCCACCATCTTTATGGTCGCTTTGCAATGCTCTACAATGTTCGCTGTTGCGCAATAGGTGTATGCCGGGATGATCACCTCATCGCCCGGTCCCACACCATACCAGTATAGCATCATTTGCATGGCTGCAGTACCAGAGTTCAGGCAGATGGTCTTTCGCGCTCCGCAGTACTCAGAGATCTTACGTTCAAATTCCTTGGTCTTGGGACCTGTTGTGATCCAGCCAGACTTAAGGGTATCCACCACCTCGGCAATAGAAGCTTCGTCTATCCGTGGAGGAGAGAAAGGAATGGGTGCGCTATGTAGGTTCTTTTGTTCCAATTTTGGGCATTCCGCTTAGCAACAATGCAAAGAAAACAAAAAATAAAACCCCTGCTTGTCGCTCGAACATGCTCTCTGTTAGGCATGAAAAGAAAACGAGGAAAGCGAAAAGGATGATCATGCCGTTCCTGCGAACATAGCCTGTGTAGATCAGCAAAATGAATAGGTAAAGCAGGGCCAGCAACCCCACAATACCAATAGATATGGAACTTTGTAAGGGTTGACTGTGTGCATCCAAGCGCAATTCTGAAGCTGCGCTGTTCCCATTTCGTTCGTAAATACGCACCAGATTCGTTTTCTCCTGCCCTGCCCCAAAACCCAAGAGCGGTTTTTCCTTGATCAGCTCCACTGCGGCAGACCAAGAGATCAGTCGTGCATCAGTGCTTTCCTTAGAATCGGCCTTTACGGTCTTTTTGGTGAAGCCGTCATAAGCATTAGCAAAGCGTTTTTGCAGATTGGGCGTAACGTAGAATGAAACACCGACCACTACCAAAATGCTGATCAGTGCAATGAGTCCTTTCTTCCAATTGCCATTCTTCACTACGTACCAGACGATCAGCATCACCGGAATGAAGAAGAAAGCGAGAATGGCGTTCTTAGACTGGATCAGGAATATGCCCACCATGAAAATGAAAATGCAGAGGAACAACAAAGGCTTTGCGAATTTCCATGTGATCTCTTTATCCAATATGAAATTGCCACAAAGCATGGTACACATTACCAAGTACATCCCGAAGTAGCTGGGGTGTAGAAGGTCTGAGAACTGCTTCATGATGAACTCGTTCACCTTTCCATTTTCTTGATACATGCTCCAGGAATCGTTGAGGCAATAGACCATGGCAATGAGGTTCCCCAAGATAAATGCCAGGAATATGGCCTTTCGCCATTTCACAGTAATGTAACTGAGCGTAAAGAATATGGGGATTATCAGGAAAGTGAGTTTGGTCTCGATACTACGACCTGCTAAGGCCTGGTCCTCGGCCCAAAAGCCAGAGACCCAATAAAGGATCCAAAAAATAATAAAGGCAAAGCGGATATCCAGCGAGTTTTTCACAAAATGGAAATCTGCCCAGATGCTCACTTTGCTTTTATCAATGAAAAATGTGGTGAGTATGACCAGATACATCAACAAGACTGCGATACCCCAAAAGAGCATAGCCCAACGAACCAGGTCCATACCCAGCGGCATGGCAAGGAAAACGCAGAGCAAAAGGAAATTGCTGATGTTCCTTAAGGTGATGATCGCCATTGCTGCAAATTAGAATATTTTCGTACCGAAAAGCTGGGTGCAAACACGAATTTTGAATTCTGCGTCATTAATAATTAGATCCCACCCTCAATATTTCCTTTGTCATAGACCCATTACAAACGGCCTTTAATAAGTGTTTAATTGGATCGATCCAAAGTAGATCTTCAATGCGATCTTGCTGATAAAAATCAAAATGATCTTAAAACTTACTTCACCATTACCTTTTCCAGTAGAATTTGATCTCCCAGTTCTACTTTTAGGAAATACATTCCGGGAGAAAGGTGCCCAAGGTCCAATTGCGATCTGTTGCCCCCTTTAATGGAGTTTGTTTCTTCCAGCAACATCAACTTACCGATAGAGTCGAATACTTTGATGTAGAGATCCGAATTCCCCTCTGCCATAAATTCAATTACAAGGTGATCATCTGTTGGATTAGGGTACATCCTAAATTCGTTCTGGAACAAATAGTTAAATGAAGTCTGATCTTCAGAATTTTCATTATTTACAATTGGAGGAAGATCCAGGTTATCAAAGAAATTGATTGCTGACCACGGAGAAAGATGAACATTGCTCAGATCAAGTTGATCTGGTAAAGGCAAGGTGGCATCGATCACGCAACCACATCTGGTCTGCCACATATAAGTTTCTCCCGGCATAAGGCTGTTTGTAGCTCCAGCAGGATAGGTCAATGGGTTGAAAAGCGTATAACTGGCATTGGGAAGTAGACCGGCAGAAACATCGTGTCCGTCAGCATTGCCCTGAATTATCGCTCCCTGAACCAGTATCTGACCAAATGGACCAGTGTTTGTAAAACCATCACTTAAGGCTCCTTTTAAAATACAGGCATCACTAGCATCTGAATAGTGGTTCCACTTAAGAGTGGTCTTAGTGCCACCGGCAGTGGTCTGGTCTGCGAAAAGACCGACAGGAGCGTTGACAAAATTAGCCGCAATACATGCATCGCAATCCTCATCAATTGCACCGTCACAATCATTATCCAAGGTATCGCAGAGCTCATTAGCTCCAGGATAGACCAGTGGATCATTATCATCACAATCTTCAAGTATATTGGATCCATCACCATCCTGATCTCCATACGTACCACTGTAAATACAATAAGAGACCGATGTGGAGTTTCCAATGGCATCAGTAGCCGTAAAAGTTCTCGTGATCTTATAATTACAGTCCTCACCTTCAGTGACTTCTTCAAATTCCGGAATAATGTTGGTCGAGCAATTATCCGTTATTACAACAACCTCAGGCACAGGAGGTATCGTGCAAGAAGTTACTACATCATCGGGAACTCCACTGATAACCGGAGGGATCGTATCCAGAACAAATGTCAAGAAGGGCTCATCCAGGTCATCTCCTTCATACTCCAATCCGACCCTGGTCAGGATGGACTTAAAGGGTATAGTATTCAATGTATCCAGTTCGATCAGGGAGAGGTTAAAATTCCGGCAATTGTCGTATGCGTTAGGTAAAAAGACGCTGAAATCTTCAGCACACGGAACGGTATCGTTAAAGGAGGTGCAAGGAAAAGGTCCGGGATCATCACAGCCCTCAAATACGATAGAATTCGATCCGCCCCCACAACATTCACAATCTTCCAAAACCAGAACATTCATCTTAGCATTGTTTGAAATGAAAGTGCTATTTTCATTATAAACGAACCAGTTGGTATTATTGAACCAAACCCCTAAATTGGAATTATTATAAGGTCCGACAGTTGTCCAGTTGTTCGTGGCAAACAAAAGCTGATCCGCACTTTGGTTAGGCATTACAGCTGCCGAGATGATCTGAAGATTTCCAAATGGATTTGACGCAGTTAGGGTAAAGGTGCTTGGGTGATCCACCATTATATTGAACATGGCTCCTACTGGCATGGCATTGAAGTTTTGGTTGAATATAGACCATTGACTTCCATTGTACCATACACCAATATGATTGTTGTTATACACTCCACCTGACTCTCCAAAATTTTGCGTTATCATCAACTTCGCATCTGGGTTATTATTGGTCAAAGGATGATCTATTATTGTATAATGACCCGAAATACTCCCGGGATTTGCCGTGTGTTTAAAGGCAAAGGGATATTCATCATCCACTGCAAAAACATTATATCTTCTTCCTTTGCTCATAGCAGATAGATCCTGATTAAAAATCCTCCATTGATCATTTTGATAGTACACTCCCTGCTCTGAAGAAAGAGATTGTCCGGAAGGACCAAAATTATTAGTTATGAACAACAGCTTGTCTGGATCGTCATTGGTTGATACGTTGTCGATGATACTTTGATTGAATAGAATAGATCCTTCCGCTGTGGTGTGGACAAAAGAACCGCATTCGGTCTCCCAGCAGTTCCTCCATTCCCTTGCCATCTGGCTTCTAAAATCTACATTACAGTTGGTGAGCATGGATAATTCAACTCCATTGGGATAAATAGCTATAAAGCTCTTGGTTGCCCGTCTTGTCGCACCCGTGCCACATCCTGGACCACGTGTTCCCGGTTTGTAATAAAAGTCTCCAAATGACGTGCTTCCCGTATTCTCTTCGCTTTCTGACATGCCATAAAAATTAGCCAGTATAGTATCTCTGGCAGCGGGTGAAATAATAGTGCCACTATTGTCGTGCTTGAAGAAAGCAAGGATCTCAGCAAGTTCGATGGTGTTTAGGGCTATACCCGAACCACCGGCATTATTTGGTGCGCTCGGAGATCCGGCAAACCAACCCAGGAGGTTTCCGTTGCAAGTCAGGCTATCTTCGTCAAAGGGATATTGATGCGCCCATGGTGTTTGATCATCCGAATAGAAACTTTGGAGACTGGCATTGCTTACCGGAGCATTAATGTTAAGAGGGTCATAGATCAATTCATTCAGCTTATCATAATAGAGCGAAGAAGATTCCGTTTCGGTAAGTATCCCGAATGGATTACCGGGATCAAATGGGCTGTCGTCAATAATATAAGCGATAAGCATTCTGGACAATACAAAATTACCGTTCTTATAATCCGGAATAACATTCATGTTCACACTGTCAGGCCCCAGATGCAATAACATATTCGCATTGTTTGGATAGCCACCAGAACCTGCTCCTACACCCCCGCCATAATCAAGACAGGTTTGATGCCGTATGAGTTTTCCAAAGGTGATATAACAATCGGAGTCTATGTCCTTGTGTTCGTCTGCCATAGCAATTTGCCACGGAGCAGGTAGGTAAGGGAAAACAGGGTCGGACCAGTCAATGTTGTTCTCTTCCAGCACATTAGCCAAAACGATCGTACAAAGAAACTTGCTCACACTGGATACATTTTGCCGTGTGTTATTCGTCATCGGGACATTCACTCCATTATTATCCACTGCAAACACCGCATTCCCATCCGATTCCGAATAATATAAATTCCCATTCTGTGAAACGACAAATTGATAACCGGATACTGGGTTGTCAGGATCCCTGAAGTAGGACCCGATCTTCTGGATGAATTTATCCATGTTAAACTGAGGGAGTGGAGGAGGAGCTATAATGGTATCTGCACCAAAGTTTAGCTCAGCTTTGGAATTAATTCCGAATAAAATAACGAGAAGAATTAGGAATGATCTGATGTGTGTCATTAGAGTAAAAGTCTTGGTGTAATTGAAAATTACTAATAAATCGTCTAATTCCCAAGATGATAGATAATTCAGCAATTACTTGACCCAACGAATACACGCCCTCACGAATTTTGAATTCTGCCTCATTAATAATTAGATTCGACCCAGAAATTTCCCTTTGTCAAACGTCCCTCATAAACTGCCATTGCTTAGCGTTGTCGTTCCATGTAAGAACGAGGAAAGCTTCATGGCCGCTGTCATAGAGAACATTCTCGCGCAGGATTATCCTAAAAATGCTTTGGAAGTCTTTCTCATAGATGGCATGAGCACAGATGGCACATTGAAGATCATTGAACAATACGTTGGCGAGCATGATCATTTGCATTTACTCATCAATGAGGCCGGCTATGTCCCGGATGGATTGAACAAAGCCATAAAAAAGGCCAAGGGAGAGGTGATCTTAAGAATGGATGCGCATAGCATTTATCCCGCGAATTATTTTAGCGAACTGGTCTCTCAGATGATAGACAAAGATGCAGATAATGTCGGTGGGGTTTGGGACATTCAACCTGGAGCCAATACGGCTATCGCCAAGACAATAGCCTTTACCAATGGTCATCCTTTTGGGATCGGCAATGCACAATACCGTTATGCAGAAGGTGACTTCCGTTGGGTGGATACCGTTCCTTTCGGTTGCTACAAACGATCGGTCTTTGACGAGATCGGCCTCTTTGACGAAGATCTTGTCCGCAACCAGGACGATGAGCTGAATGCACGACTGATCCAGAATGGAGGAAAGATCTTGCTCATCCCTTCCATCAAGATCAAATACTTTGCTCGGGAAACACTGGGCAAAATGGCCCGCATGTTCTATCAATATGGACTGTACAAGCCATTGGCAAATCGAAAACTAGGAAAGGTGAGTACTGGAAGACAGCTAGTGCCCGTATGGTTTGTGGTCGTAGGTTTTATTGGTCTTGTCAATTGCATTTTTCAGCCTTCCATGTGTCTCTACTTCGGAATTATGGTAGGCATCTACATTCTTGTAGCTCTTTTGGTGTCCTTACCTAATGCACTCAAAGAAAAGTCTTTGGCACAATGGCTTCTCTCCCCTTTTTGCTTTTTTGTGATCCATACGAGCTATGGCCTGGGATACTTGAAAGGCCTTTATCTTATTCTTATTGCTAAAAAACCGAAGCCGAAGAAGATCAACCGTTGATCTTATTTCTGTACCAAGAATCGGAGCGTATTCAGCTCACCTGTGATCGGATCCAACAACTGAGTGAAATAAATACCATTCTTCAGCTCTCTCAATTCTATGGCTTCACCAGGTGTCAATGTCCCCGAACGGGCGACTTCGCCCAGTGAATTTAAGACCGTATATTCTTTCAAAGAGTTGATCCCATGTATATAAATGAGATCATTCGCAGGATTGGGGAAGACCATGAGATCTTCATTCATTTCTTCCAATGACTTTGTATCGCTACTCTCTAGTCCCAGTCGTGAAACGGGCACTGTGAAATAATTGTATCCAGAGAAAGGTCCAACGATGATGTTAGGGTTGATCTCGCAGGCGCAACGGACACGCCATTGATAGGTCTGACCTGGCGTAAGGGCACTTGAACTCACAAATTGCTGACTTGGTTCGGTCTGTATCACGTTCAAATTCACCTGCGGGCCAGTAATTGTTCCTCCATTGATCTGACAAGCCACTGAACCACTCACGGGATCCCATGACAAGATATATCCATTGGCAGCTACTTGGTTTTGAAGCCCCGTTGGCGCGGGAACTTGTCCTTGAATGCAGCCTCCACAATTCTCATCTATGATGTTATCGCAGTTGTTGTCCACTCCATCACAGAGTTCAGGCGCACCGGGATACACTGTATCATCTGCATCATCACAATCGTCTGGATTTGCAACGAATCCCGGAGGAACAAAGCAAGCCGTTACTGACTGAGAAGCATTTCCATAGCCATCCTGATCATTGTCTGCATAGGATATGACGATCAAGCCCTCATCAATGTCGCCATCGCAATCATTGTCATTCCCATCGCAGATCTCTGGTGCATTTGGATAGGTGTCAGCGCTTCCGTCATAACAATCCGTATTGTCAGCAACATATCCCGGAGGTGCTTCACATGCCGTGATCGGGCTCAAGAAGCTTCCGAAGCCATCACCATCGGCATCTTCGTAAAATGTCATCATAAGACCTTCGTCTATCAAGCCTTCGCAATTGTTGTCCAAGCCATCGCAGATCTCCGCAGCTCCAGGGAATACCGTAACTTCTGCATCGTTGCAGTCTGTATTGTCCAAGACATAATTTGCTGGTTGCACACAATCGTCTATCGTAGAAGTTGGATCCCCAAAACCATCTCCGTCTGTATCTGCAAACCATGTTGAACTCGCTAAGACCTCTATGCTTTGAGTGGAAGTACTTGTATTCGTTCCGTTGTCCACAATAAGGGTAACATCATGGTCTCCCGCAGTATTGAAGGTAACCACAGGGTTTTGATCTGTTGAAGTAAAGGGAGTTCCATTGGCAAATGTCCAAGCCCAAGATGTTGGTGAGCCCGTACTATTGTCTGTAAAAGAAACCGAAGAGCCTTCACAAATGCTGCTTTGGTCTGCTGTGAATATGGACTCTATTGGTGAAGCCACAGGCAAACAGAATGTATGTGATATTCCAAAGTCGTAATCTGGATCTCCCATTTGCACGACAACATTTCCAAAGTTATCCGTGAGTGTGTAGTTCCCATCGATCGCGCAATTGAACTGTGTTCCATTCAAACCATCACCATAGCTATCAAATATCTCGAAGGTGTAGCAACCATCGTTCAGGCAATCTACATTCGTATCGTAAGTTGTTTGATTTCCATAAGGTCCACCGCTGGCAAGCACATTTCCGTTATTGTCCCTGAACTCCCATGTAACCTCACTTCCCCAACAATCCGTAAGAATTGAAATGTCCACTTCGTTGTCTCCATCTTCATAGGTGAATGATGTAGACCCAGAATCATTCGCATCGTTCTCATCCAATCCTTGAGCGTTCACATCAGTTATAGAAACTGTAAGATCCAAACCTCCTATTTCCGTGAATGAAAGCGGAGATATTGTGATGGTCGTTGTTTCGCCAGTATTCAATGTTCCGCTCCAAGACGCTGTTGTAGCCGGGTCTGTTCCTATCTGATAGTTGTATGTTACGGAAGTAACTTGATCAGATCCCAGATTTATAAACTCGAACACTCCATCAAGCGGGGCAGAACAAAAAGACCCTACAGGAGATGAAACAGAATTCACTCCTACATCCATTGCAGTAGCGCCTACAGTTTCATCTATCTCGAAATTGCCATTTGAAATATCGAAGAATATGCTGCCCGCACCCTCAACCATTACTCGCGCAGTAGTGGTATTTAAGTTGGGTAGCAAAACTTGTTCAGAACCATCGTTGGGTACATTGGTAGCCAATGTCGTTGGATAGGTAAATCCACCATCCGTTGAAAGATAGATATTGACATTGGCGCAGTTCACAGGAGCTACATCAGAATTTGAGACGTCCCATGCAACCGTGATCAAGCTTCCACCACCAAGTAATTCACCTCCATTTGGAGAATTCACCTTAAATGGACCTGAGTTATCCGCCATGTCAAAAGTGACCTCACCATAATCCACTCCACCGCCACCAGGAATAAAGTCCAACGCGACTAAACGGAAAGATAGCTCCCTTCCATAAGTTGGCAAATGCTCTCCAATGGTTGCAGTATTGTTCACAATGTCATTCAAATTTGGAAAAACCCTTTCAGGCAATGCAGAAGCTGGAATCGACCTGAAAACAGGCGCATTTCCGGATGGGTTGGTCAAAGTATTGTCTCCCGAAGCAGTTGCTGGTCCAAGATCATGCTCGTCCCAACGATACATCAATGGGTCGCCATCTGGATCTGTAGCCGAACCAACCAGTTTAAAAGGCGTTCCTTTTGGAATGAAGAATCCACTCGGATCTACGGTTACCGTTGGAGCGTTGTTCCCGGTACTCGTTGTAACCGCACAGGTATTACCATTGCCGTTTTGAGAAAAATTAATGATCTGATCATAGGAATGTACATGGAAGTGATCATCGCTATTGCTAGCAATGTTGGGAGAACAGATACCTGCATAACCCATGATCGTTGAAGCACTACCCGGCTCATAAGCTGAACTGGAAGACCTGTTACAAGAATTGTTCTGCGTATGTCCACCACCAAATTGATGACCGATCTCGTGACAAACATAATCCACATAGAAAGGATCGTTCACGGGAGATCCCAGTCCCGTCACACCACCTGCTTTGTTCCCTCCACAAGGCGCGTTGAGATATGCCACTCCACCACCACCGGTAGAGAAGACATGTCCAATATCGTAATTTGCAGAACCGATCACTGAGTTGCAGGTAGAGATATTTTCTCCAAGCATGGTTCCACCACTGCTGTTAGTGTATGGATCTGTTGCTCCATTCAAGTAAATGAGATCATCGTTATTAGGCACCATGACCATTCGAATGGAAACTTCCGTTTCGTATATCCCATTCACACGATTCATTGCAACTACGAATTCATCCATAACTGAACTCACCGTTCCCCCATGGAATGTTGCGTACTCACCTGTACATGCCAGAGCCAATCTGTAGGTCCTTAACTCGTCTCCAGAGCTTTTCAATTGCGTTGGAAGTTTTCCAATGATGTCTTTAGGAGACTTTATAGGCTTCAGGAATTCAGAATGTCCTTCTTCCTCCACTGCACATTGCATAGGTTCTCCAGTATAGTTCTGATAGAAACTATCCCTGTCGTAGAACATGTAGTGGTCTCTGTCTCCTGTACTTTGCGGATCTATGAAATAGGTCTTTCCGTCTCTCTTAACCCAGCCATGAAATCCCTTACTGGTATGATCGAAACGTGCGTAAGCCACTCCATTCACTTCCTTTCCGATGTATGTTCCGATCTCTGGAAATTTCTTCGCCAATAGAGGATGCATTACATCTGTCTTCACGATCGAGAAGATCACTTCTTCCTGGCCGATGGGCAAATTCAAAGTGACCTGGGAATTCCTCACATTAACCTTGGACTCATGCGGAGCTTCTTCAAGCAGATCTTTAAGGGTCTCAAAGTCGGTAAAATATACATCAGTATGTAGAGGATCGATCTGTCTTTGATCATGACCTGCTGAGGAAGTTTGCCATTGGATCTGGCCAAAAGTAAACACACAGCACAGTGTGCAGATGACAGAAGATAGAATGAGTTTCATGAAAATTATTTTCCTTGCGTGAATTTCGCTAGAAATACATTACAAAGCAAGTGAGAATACGGCCTTAAGCAACTATATTCGGACACAATAGGGAAGCTATTTTGGCAATTCACTATCTTGTATCGACCTAATGAAAATGAACAGAATATCCATTTACATTATCGCTTTTATCCTGCTTTTGTTCAGCTGCTCTAAGTTGAAAAACACTCGAGGTAATTCTTCTTTTGACAGTCCCCAGGAAGAATACATAATGTCTGGTGAAGCCTCACAACCCATGCGCGTATTCTTGATCAGTAACAAGAAGGATTCTATTCTGTTGAGAACCAAAAGTTTGGATGTTATTCCTGACCCCAATGATCTCGTACTACAGAATTTTGCGAAGCGTTTACACAGGACGGTGATCGATAGTCTCTCAATGGGCGTTGGCATCGCAGCCCCACAAGTAGGGATCTTGCGCAATATCATTTGTGTTCAACGATTCGACAAAGATGGTTTTCCTTTCGAGACCTATTTGAATCCTAAGATACTGCAATATTCCGATCTGAAACAACCTTGTCTGGAGGGTTGTTTGTCCATTCCTCATCGAATGGATACGACCAAGACCCGTGCTTACGCCATCTTACTCGACTACGATAAGTTGGACGGAACTCATAAAACAGAAATGGTCGAAGATTTTACTGCGGTCATTTTCCAGCATGAGATCGATCATTTGAATGGTATCCTTTATATAGACCATCTGGAAGAACACGGAAAGAAAGATCGATCATCGAACGACCCGCCTGAAAACAAGCGTAATTAGAAATCCTAATGCTGCGATGCCAGCGATGAAAAGAAAGACATGTTGATGGCCTAGTTTTCCTGGACTGTTATCGAGAAGATAACCCATGGTGGGCCCCATGAATATATCGGGAAGATATCCTATGATGCTGGCTATGCCCACAGCAGTGCCCGTTAGAGCTAAAGGGATCTTAGCCTCTTCCATGATCGCGAAGTACAATCCTCTGAGTGCGAACACCGCAATTGAAGTAGAAACAATAAGGAACATTACGTGGATCACTACCGCACCTTCAAAGAAGCCAAGACCAAATGACCCCGCAGCAAAGACCATGAGAGCAAAGCAGATCAGGATCATGCGAGAAGCACTTACCTTGTCAGCTAAAAGACCAGCACCTACAGCAGCTATGGGCCTTAACCATAAACTCAGTGCACCGATCCCTGCAGCTTTTACTTCGTCATAACCCAATACATCCTGGGCCAAGAGTGAAAAGTCGTCTGACACTTTATAACCGGAATATCCACAGAGAATAATAAACGCTTGTAACCAAACTGCCGGCATCCTCGCCACTTTGGAAATATGTTTGAGATCTATTTTTTGGTCCATGTCAAAGCCGAGATGGTCGACTGAGCGAATGATGCGGTTTATCAAAAGTGCCGCCAGAAAAACAAAAGCCGAGAAAAAGAGGATCACTTTTTGAAAGGCTTCTTTACGCTCAAGATCTGTGATCATTTCTATTTGGTCGCCTATTAGAACCGCAAAAACCCAAGCCGCAAGCGTACTTACAATGGCCGATGTCAAGCCCCTTCCTCCGTCCAACAAACCAAAAGCAAATCCTTGTGCCTTTCCTGCGATCAACCTGGTTGTCTTGAAGAGAGCTGCCCAAAACAGAAGTATTGTTGAAATTCCCCAGAAACCATATAACCAAGGCATGTGAGAAATGTCTGGAATGGTAGAAAGAAAAATACCTCCAAGCGCTGTTAATGTGAGCGCTGTCGACATGAGCTTCGAAGGAGCAAATCGGTCAGCAATTGGACCACCCAATAGATAAGCGAGAATAGCGATCGTTCCATATACTGAAAAGAAGGTGCCTAGCTGAAAATTGTCGATCCCAAAAACCTCCAAAACTGTTGGTCTGAAAACACGTGGAATTACAAAGGGAAGGAAGAAAATGGACTCTCCCGCCAAGATCAAAGCAAAAAGAGACCAATTCCTTGAAAAGTTTTTTTCGATCAAAATGACAACAGTTTCTTTTTCACCATTTTTTTATGGAGCCTGAATATCGGAATTAAATACTGGGTTTCAAGCAAATTCCATGCTCACTAGTCATGGAGCGTCTATTTCAAGCAGCTTTGAAATACCTATCATAGGCGAGGATGGCTCCAAATGACATTATATTGATAAGGCCTCCGATATACTCTGAAATAGAATTGAATGAGGAAGTGCTAGACCTACGAAAGCAATGTCGTAAGGGCACAAAATTTGCTCTGACGACCAGTCCGATCCGTCTTAGCTCTCGAGATATATATACATTAAATGGTATGTGATGTTTTTCGCATAGGGGAATGAAAATATTAAGTATCACACATATTTTATGCTAAAGTTCAATTTAGTGTGTTTAGCTGACACTAATATAGTTTTCGAAAAGAGACGTATAATGACCATAATCAATGACATTAAGTTCACTAGAATTAGTGAGTTTGAGACGAATGATTCTTTGACGCATTGACAACCATTGAGACCAAAAACAAAAGTCTCTTTGCCTCCTATCATTTTCCCAAGATCGACCTAGCGATCTTCACATACCACTTCTGTCTTGAAACATTAAAATAGGTTTTTTTATCCCCTCCAAATCCGCGAACGAATTGTTCTACCGCGGGGATCATCGAACCTTGCATATCGAAGAGTAGCTTGCCTTCATTCTTCATTTTTTCTATGGCAGACCACAAAGCCAAAGTGCTTGCGCCTCGATGGCTGGAGTTGTGATCATAACCACCAATAATGTAGTAAGCCTTTGAATTGTCATGAACTACAAGAACTGATGCAATATCCTTTTTTCCGTCATTCACGAAAAAAGAACTTCGCATCTCACCTAGATCACTTGATCTTAAGATCTTTTCCAGTTGATCTCTATCGTGGTTTTCATTCTGGCGGTTGAACGTCAGGTCACAAAGTTTCAAAAAAGACTCAGGGTCATTCTTTTCTTCAACTGTCAGTTCAGCGATCGCCTTTTTCAAATTTGCCCTGGTCGAAGAAGACATTTGTTCCCTCAGATCATCTATACTCTTTTGCAGTTCTATATGAAAGGTGTATTTCGGTTGAACCGTAAATCCAGACCACTGTAATGCCTGCATATCTTGAAATTCCGTTGGGAAAGAAAGATCAATTATCTTTGCTCTCGACCTTTTTAGATACTCAGCTAAAGTCTCAAATACCTTCTTCTGATGGCTTATTGACCCTACCTTCTTTGAAGAGGGATCTTTCACACTCAGAGAAACATTGGATGTGAACATAGGCGTGATCAGAGCTCTCTGCCCCTTCATTTTAGTATCCAATATTTGAAAGGAGCCTATAGGCTCGTCATTCTTGTTCAAAATGGAAAAGGTCCTGACTTTTGGGAATAGCGAAAGCCATTCCTTAGACATATATATACTTAGATCCTCGCTGGCCGATATGTTCTCTTCAATTCTCAATTTGCTCACTATTCAAAAGGCTATTGTAAAGTGCCAATAATTTTTCGAACTCACTTTCCCAAGAATAATTCTGTTTTGCCCATTCAGAGCGATCCTCGAATTTTCCAGTGACCTTATACTCGCTTTCCAAACGTTTGAATGTCCCCACTAATTCTTCATGTGAAAAGGGATCGGCATAGTCTGCCCTGTCAGAAAATTCATTTTTCCAATATTCAATATTACTCATAAGAACATGCATTCCAGCAAAATAGTATTCAAATACCTTGACCGGCAAACTCCATTTATAATTTTCTGTTGGATGCAAAAGACATAAGCCAATATGTGTCCTGCGATAAAGTTCGTAAACTTCTTGCATAGGAATGAATCCCTTATAGATCACACGACCATTTCCCAACTCGTCCATACATTCCCTTTGGAATTTCTCTGACGACCACTTACCTACCAAATACAACTCTGCGTCTACTTCAGAGCTCACAAATGCATCGATGGTTTCTTTGATACCTCTAATGGGTGTGAGTCCACCTGCATAAACAAATTTGAGTTTACCCTCCCTAATTTTGACTTCGTTACCAAAAGCTTCTTTAGAAGGAAAATTTCTTACCAGCACTGCATTCTTCATTCCTTTTTCTTCTTGCATTTCCGGTATCACTACTACGACCCCATTGCAAAAACCAATAAAAAACCGTTCTAAAATTTCATAGATCTTAGAGACCGCTTTTCTTACAAATTGAGGACCCAGCCAATGCTTACTCAATATCTGGCCAGCTACATTCTCATGTTTATCAAAGATCACTTTGTCTCCAAACAATCTAAAAAGTGGTGCTATTATCAGTAGTTCTGGGTCATGCAAATGGTATATAGATGCCTTAGTCAATCTGGCCTTAGCAAAAGCCGTGAAGGGTGAGAACAACACTCTAAGTACCTTATTCTTGAAGGGTTTTATTGGAATTAAATTTACTCTATCAACTGCGCTCTTTTCATTCTGCTTTATGACCAATGAAACATCAAAATGCTTGCTGAGACTCAGGCACTCCTTGAAAAAGACACGCACATCCAAAGGGTCATGCACAGTAGAGATATGGCAGACTTTTGTCATTATTTCACTTGGCAATTTTGCTTTTCAAGAGTGAAACGATGCGATCGATCTCATCCGAAAGACCTAACCACAAAGTCATTGAAATAAAAACACCCCCGCAGATAAGCGAACGCAGTCCAATGTCCAGAAGACGGCCTGTCAGGTTTTCAGAGAAAAACTCGGGGATGATATAGCTGACCCCTATGCAGACTAAACCAACGATCAGCGCTTTGATACTTCGGATATCAAATGGCTGCATTTTAAGTTTGACCCACACAAATAGCCATTTCAAAAAATTGAACATGGCTAATGAAAATGCAGTTGCTGCAGCTGCCCCCAAGATCTCATAGCGCGGAATGAAGATCAAATTGGATGCAATGGTTATGATCGCAAGGATCAGAATAAAATATGTGGTATATCGAAAATGAGGAGAATGATTGATCAATGCTCCATTGACACCAGTGGCGACTGCAAATAGTTTTGATAAACCAACAAACAATACAACCCATTTGCCCATTTCAGGATCATCACCCAAGATCAAGAATATATTATCCACATTTATCCAGATCAACACAAACAATAATCCACATACTACGAGAAGATTAATTGAGCTCTGTGCATAGATCTTTTTCAAGCCAGCAAAATTCTGGTCTTTGAACATCCTGGCCACTAATGGGTGAGTAACATTGGTCATTGCTCGGGTAGGAATGACGATAAGGGAAACAATGTACAACGCTATTGCATAGAATCCCGCTTTTTCTTCCCCATTGCTAAGCAATAATCCAACCATGAATATATCGACATTATTGACCAAAGAAACAGAAGCGCCAGCCAACAAATTCCATAAGCCAAAATTCAAGGAGGTAAAGATGAAAGGCCTATCCAATTTTTTGTTCCAGGAAAGATCGAACACGCCTTTCGCTTTCAAATAAATGATCATTACCAAAGGGTTGATGGTGTAGATAAGTCCGAAAACCAATAACCAATCATAGATCTCTATTTCAAAGAAATGATAAGCAAGCAACCACAACGTGATATACACCCGCAGCATTAGCTCATTCAAGAATGTTGGAACCGTTGTTTTCAATATGGCATTGAAATAGCCGTGAAAGAATTTATAAAGGGCTACACCGACCAAAATAATGATCGACACAAAATAGTACTGACCAATGAGACCAGCATCTCCTTCCTTTGCGCTGATAATTGGTTCCTTGAAAAGATATAGCGCCAATGCAGCGAGAATAGTTCCAATGCATGAAATTAGAAAAGTATAAAGGACAATGCCTTTGTTCTTTTCTTCCTTAAAAAATGGGAAGTACTTTATGATCATTGTCGGAGTTCCTAGAACAGCAAACTCAGCAGAAATAAAACCAACGCTTAAAAGGATCCTGGTAAGTCCAAAGAACTCATCACCAATAATACTTCTGAACAGAAATAAGATGTTTATCGCCCCTAAAAAAACTCCTAGAAAAAGGAAAATTGTGCTCCAAAAGCTTTGGCGAATGACTATGCCCATTATTGCTTTTTAGCGAGATCTGGCGCTAAGGAATTCCAATACCATTGAATGGCCTCCTTTATGCCATCATTCAAATTGAACTGAGGGTCGTATCCCAAACATTCCCTGGCTTTAGAAATGTCTGCCAAGGAATGCTTTACATCACCTGGTCTTTCAGGACCGTAAGTTACCTCCAGCGACCTGATCTTTTCATCAAATGAACACAATTCCCTTTTCAGTATTTCAACTAATTCATTCACAGTACATCTATCACCATAAGCAACGTTATAGATCTCACCTTTAGCGTGTTCATGTCCTGTCAATGCTGCCATTTCATTCGCATGGATCACGTTTTGGATAAAAGTGAAATCTCTTGACTGTTCTCCATCTCCGTTGATCGTAGGTGGCTTATGCTCTATAAATGCGGCAATGAATTTGGGGATCACTGCAGCATAAGGACCATCTGGGGTTTGATTTTTTCCGAAGACATTGAAATATCTTAGTCCGATCACTTCCAGACCATAAAGATCTGCAAAGACTTTCCCGTAAAGTTCATTTGTATATTTCGTAACCGCATAAGGAGAAAGAGGTTGTCCGATCTTATCTTCTACCTTAGGAAGACCTTGATGATCGCCATATGTAGAACTACTCGCTGCGAACACAAAACGATCCACGCCTTCCTCTTTTGAAGCTACAAGCATGTTCAAAAATCCTCCTACATTTACTTCATTGGTCTTTATTGGGTTGTTTATTGAACGAGGAATAGATCCTAATGCAGCTTGATGGAAAACCATATCAACACCCTTCAAGGCATTCTTACAGGTCTCTAGATCGCAAATGTCTCCTTGAATGAAAGTGAACTTGTCGTTACCCAATAAGTGCTGAATATTGTCCTTAAATCCTGTCGAAAGATCGTCCAGACAAACAACGGTATTATCCTTTAGAAAATGTTCACACAGGTTTGAACCAATGAAACCCGCGCCACCGGTAACCAAGATCTTTTTTCCTGTGAGTCTATTTTCTGGCATTATTTTGCAAATGAAACTGCTCTTTTTTCACGGATCACGGTGATCTTTATTTGACCTGGATAGGTCATTTCCTCTTGGATCTTCTGTGAAATATCAAAAGCTAAGGAATCCGCTTCTTTATCACTTACTTTCTCACTTTCTACCAAAACTCTTAATTCTCTTCCCGCTTGAATTGCGTAGCTTTTAAGCACTCCTGGATATGAAAGGGCCAGTTCTTCAAGGTCTTTCAACCTTTTGATATAGGATTCTACCACTTCCCTTCTAGCTCCAGGGCGGGCTCCAGATATGGCATCACAAACCTGAACAATTGGCGAGATGAGGCTGGTCATTTCGATCTCATCATGGTGAGCTCCAATGGCATTGCAAACTTCTTTCTTTTCTTTGAATTTTTCTGCCAATTTCATTCCGTACAATGCATGTGGAAGGTCTTGTTCCTCGTCAGGTACTTTTCCAATGTCGTGCAGAAGGCCGGCTCTTTTAGCTAGTTTGACATTAAGACCAAGTTCTGCAGCCATGATGGCACATAGGTTGGCAACTTCTCTACTATGCTGCAATAGGTTTTGACCATAAGAAGACCTGTAACGCATTTTTCCGACCATTCTGGTCAATTGAGGATGCAAACCATGAATACCAAGATCAATGCACGTTCTTTTACCGATCTCAGATATTTCTTCTTCAAGGTTCTTAGATGTCTTTTTTACTACTTCTTCAATTCTTGCTGGATGTATCCGTCCATCAGTTACTAATTGATGCAATGCAAGACGAGCTATCTCTCTTCTGAAAGGATCGAAGCAGGATAAGATGATCGCTTCTGGTGTATCATCTACGATGATCTCAACACCTGTAGCCGCTTCCAAAGCCCTAATATTCCTACCCTCTCTACCGATGATCCGTCCTTTGATCTCATCACTTTCTATGTTAAATACGGAAACGGCATTTTCTATGGCATGTTCAGCAGCGACCCTTTGGATGGATCCGATAACGATCTTTTTAGCTTCTTTGTTAGCTGTGAGTTTTGCTTCATCAACTATCTCCTTAATGTGAGACATGGCGTCAGTTTTTGCTTCGGCTTTTAGTGCTTCGAGTAATTCCTTCTTTGCATCAGCCGCAGACATACTAGCGATCTTCTCCAGTTTGCTTACGATCTTGTCGTTATTGTTTGAAAGCTCTTCTTTTTTCTTTTCAACGGCCGCCAATTGTCTTTGAAGGTCTGCCTTTAGTGCATCAGCCTTTTTCACCGCCTTATTCGATTCTTCGATCTTCTTGCTTAAAGACCTCTCTTTATTTTTAACCCTATCCTCTGCAGATTGGATCTTTCTATTCTTGTCTTTGATTGTGTGCTCATGCTTCTCTTTAAGGCCAAGAAATTTCTCCTTAGCTTGAAGGACCTTTTCCTTTTTTAGTGCCTCACCCTCAATTTCCGCTTCTTTAAGAATGTTCTTTTTCTTACTTGTAAGTACGGAATTGAATATGAGGTATCCTGCAATGATACCTGGGAGTAAACCTATAGAGAGCCAAATGATCTGACTTGTATCCATAACATCGTTGGTATTATGTCAGGGATAGAAAATTGTATTTAATTGATAAGACTTTCTAAAGAACTATTGATCTCGTCAAGCATTTCTTCTTCATGCTTCACATTCACAGCATTATTATTCTCTAATAGCTCAGAGACCACCCTTAAAGCAGTCATCGCCAGCAGGTCCCTACTATCTTTAACAGCATACTTGCTGCCAAGCTGAGCAAATGTTTCATTTATTTTATCCGCAGCTAATAGCACTATCTCTTTCTCTTCTTTTGAAACCTGTAATGGGTAACTTTTTCCTGCGATATTTATGTCTATTGCGTCTTTCAATTTTCAGTAATTCGAATCTATTTATTCAAATAAGATATACAACGATCTATTTCCCTAACCATTTCATTTATCTTATACTTTACATCAGCCGACCCACCACCGGATTCGGCCAAACTCTTTGCTGACTTGATCACTTTAATACGCTCAAGCAGTCTTTCAATTTCTTTATTTTTATTCTGGATCTCTTCCCCTAATCTTTGATTATAGATCTTTAAATTTTCAATGGCTTCTTCTAAACCGGCCTTCTGTTTTTTAGCTACCTCTAAGTTGTCTAAAATGCGCTGGGAAGTCGTGACGGATCCTGTCATAGTTAAAGGTTTAGATTGAATTCATACAAATGTAACAGGATGTATAACATTAACAAAATTTTCAGATATCACCTGTGAATACATCATTATCAATACGTTGCAATGATATTAGATATTCTTTTTTCTTTGTCTGGCGAACTTGATTTTAATGAACAAAAGACTCTGTATTTCTTGCATATGCCTGATATTTTTATCCATGACCGATGGAAACAAATTCAGAAAAGATATATTTCGATCACCTATTGACTTTACCATTTCACTCTCCGGTAATTTTGGTGACTTCAGAACGAACCACTTTCATTCGGGAATTGACATTCGGACCCAAGGAACAGTAGGAAAGAACATTTATGCTTGTGCAGATGGATATATTTCTCGCATAAGGATATCACCATACGGCTATGGAAATGCAATATACATTGACCATCCCAGTGGGTACACTACTCTTTATGGTCACTTGAGATCATTCAACCAAGAAATAGCAGAGTACATTGAACAGAAGCAATATGAACTTGAGCTGAATACCATTGACCATTATCTAGAACCTAATGAAATGCCTGTTAAAAGTGGGGATGTGATAGCCAAAAGTGGAAATAGCGGCAGTTCTTCCGGACCGCACTTGCATTTTGAAATAAGAGAATCTGAAACGGAACATCCACTTAACCCTTTGTTTTTTGGTTTTGATGTTCCTGATGATGTAAAGCCTGAGATATATGGTGTATACATTTATCCATTGGAAAAATGGAGCACCATAAACGGGCAAATGGGTGAACAATATTTTACCGCGATAAAGAAAGGTAACAATTATGGTTTGTCAGAGAAAGTAGCTGTAAGTGGAAAAGTTGGAATTGGCTTGTATGCTCTGGATCGTTTCAAGAATGGCAAATACAAACATACTTTTAATGCTCTTTCGATGAAAGTCAATGGCAAGACCACATATCAGTTCAAATATGACGAATTGGTGTTTGAAACATTAAGGGACGTGAACAGCCATATGGACCATGAAAAAAAGATCTTGGCAAAACAGAAGGTAACCAAGTGTTTCAAAGATGGCCATAGCCGTTTGGAGATCTATGATGTGATCGAAGGAAATGGGATCTTGGATATATTCCCGGATGAAACAAAGACTATAGAGATCGCTGTAGTAGATGCGGAATTGAATGAGAGCGTGATCAGTTTTAACTTAAATGGCGTTCAAAATGATCTAAGAGAAGTTGTGAGAGAACAGTCTGTAAAGACGCTTCTTGCAGACCAAGAAAATGCATACCACTCAGAAAGCCTTAGCATATTTTTCCCGGAAGGAAGGCTTTACAGAGATGTTCAAATGAACATTCATCACAACTTGGGCAAAACACATACAGATAGCTATGAGATCACTCCAGTCTATGAACCCTTGAAGGACTGGTATACATTAAAATTGAAATATGGACCAGTAGAAGAAGAATTGCAGAGCAAAATGACCATCATGCTCAAACGAAAATGTGGTAAAATAAAACCTCTTTACAGCACATATGACAATGGTTGGATCTCTTGTCGTACCAAAGAGTTTGGTGAATATTTTGTTGGCATAGACACCATTGCTCCTAGTATTGAAATGATCAACAAGAATATAGAAATTGGGAAGATCTCATTTAATGTAAGAGATAACTTCGATCAATTTGAATACTATGAAGCACGCGTGGACAACAGATGGTTAATGCTGTTTTTCGATAGAAAAGTCAGAAAATTTCATTGCGACCTAAGGGATCTTGATCTAGAAAATGGTGAACACGAGCTGGAATTCTGGGTAAAGGATGCCCAAGGAAATCGAGGAACATTCAAGCGATCATTCTCTATCTAAGGTGTGACGATATGCTTTCTATAAAATCTCGACATCGAGTCTTGTGAAAAACCCATTCTATATTTCAAATGAAGGATAGCAAACAATAATTGTAGCCTCACAAGACCATTGGCTTCGTACTTCCTTGCCGAAGTGACTAACTTTGCTTTTTTTATCACGGTATATTTCACCGCTCTCTTTGCTCTTTTCACGATATCAAGATCTTCCATGATATTCATTTCTTCATTGTATCCTCCCAACTCTTTGAATTTAGGACTTGCAATAAAAAAAGATTGATCTCCACCAGCACAGAGAACATTAGAGAATCGTGTGAACCAGGCAAAGAATTTCAAGAACCTACTCTCTTTATCAAAATCCATAAGGAAACTTCCTGCTTCTGATCCTCTAACCACTTCATTTTTGATGAGCCCATCAAAGTCCTCGGGAGGGAAACTATCTGCATGCAAGAAATAAAGGATCTTACCTTTGGCCTTAGATGCCCCATAGTTCATTTGAGCAGCTCTGCCTTTTTTCTTTGAATTCAAGTAAATAATAGAAGGTAGGTCTAGCGGAGTGCTTTCAGCAAAGTCAACAACGATGATCTCTATTGCTTCAGGTTGAGATATCCTGTCTATTAATAATGGAATTGTTCTTTGAATTGTATGCCCTTCTTGAAAAACCGGAATTACAATACTGAGGTCTATCATTTTTGAAGCATTGACTTGACCCACTCTACCGGAAGGTCCTTTTCTTCGTCAATATCACTTAATTCCTCCAAAAGATGATAAGAAAGATCATGTTTTTTCAGATCAAGTATGGTATCCAATAGCACATTTTCAGTGCTCCATTCCTTGTCTCTGAATATTGGGAGAAGTCTTTCTCCTCTTGATCCAATTAAATAATATCCACCATCATTAGCAGGTCCTATCACACAATCATTTTCTTCCAAAGCCAAAAAAGCATCTTCAATGATGTCTTCGTTTATTTCAAGGCAATCGCTTCCAATGAGCACTATCTTTTCAAAATCATAGTTCTCCAAAAAAGCATTTCTCATTTTCTCTCCGAGATCCCCACCTCTTTGAAGCTCCTTTTGGAATTTGTAATAGTCCAGTATATCTATTTTGGAGACTTTGTTGAAGTATACTTTTTTACTCGCATTCACTTTGTCTGCTACTCGATGAGTATGTTCCAACAACTTCAAGTATACCTTAAGTGCATTTTCATCACCAATACTTTTTGCAAGCCTAGTCTTTACATTTCCGATCTCTGGATTTTTAGCGAATATGATGAGTAAATTAGAATTCATAGATGGCAAAATACTTTAATGTTCTTTACTGGCAATGTCGTTCAATTTCCAGTTATACTCCAAATATTCAATTTTTGTTGCCTTATCTATCTCAACAGTAGAATATTTTTTAAGATGATCTTTTAAAGAACTTGAAACTGTAAAGTCGCTTTTGAACCACTTATATATCTTGGAGAGTTTTACCTCATCCTTCTCTATTAAGTTCTTAGAAGGGTCATTTATAAAGCGCTCAGCCATCCTATCTAGTTGACCTTCAAGGATATCTGCCATTATAGCTTCATTAGGGAGGTCAGGACAAGAGATCGAAGCGCAGCTAATGGCATAATGGATCCGAGGTTCATTATATAGTTTTCTTAAAACCTTATGTTCGATATCTCCTAATGAGTAAGGTATTCCTTCGATGACGATAAACTCTTTTGTCCAGGGCCCGGAAATGTCCTTAATGCTTTCAACCGGATAATTATCCAAGATCAATTTAACGGTAAATGCATTGTATGCATTGATCCAGTAACTCAATCTCTCTTCTCGCGACCAACTTAGATCTGGATGGGCACTGCTTAATAATTCAAGATAGGTCTCGAGATCATCATCTTCTAGAATA
>JABDKJ010000070.1 GCA_013002285.1 Flavobacteriales bacterium | reverse complement strand
GCGTCTTTCTGCACCTTTCGAATGATATGAGCCAATTCATACTCTAGGTTGTTGATGGCATTACTCATCATGATCTCTGTGGGCGTTCGAAAACCTCCTTTGAGGATCTGTAATGGAAGCGTCTTTTCCTTATATGTTACCAGTGCACCCGGAAAAATGATCTTTTCTATACGAGCGTCATTTGTAAAGATCTCTATTGAAGTGTATTTCAAGCCATCTTCCGTTAGTTTTTGATAGATCTCGTTCCGTGTTTTTTCATCTGAAGATGCAGACGGATCAACAAATTCAAACTGTAAATTACTTCCAGCGTGAATGGCCATTTCATCTAACTTCTCTTCAATAGATCTTGAGAGTTGCTTGAACTCGGCAGGGTGATCTCCTTTTAAATAACATTTGATAAAAACAACATCGTCTAGTCCCTCTAATAGCTCTACTGTGGAAGGTGTAAGAGAATGCCTTTTCTCTTCGGTAATGTCGTAGCGTTTGAAAACGGAACCAGAGATCACGAACAAAGCTGCCACAATGCCTAATTTTATTAGGGTACTTATGATATCTTTTGATCTGCTTTGTTGCTTCTTTACCATTTTCTTGTACTTAGAACAAATTGTGTTAAGATCAGGAATAAAGCACAAAAGCCACCAAAGAACATGAGGTCTCTTGTATCAATGACACCTCGTGAAAGGCCGAGGTAGTGCTCGTTCAAAGAAAGGTTCAAGAAGAAACTGTCCAGTGGGCCCAGCAATTCGAAAGATGCGATCATCCCAAATCCAGCGAAACAAACAAAAGACAAGAAAGTAGCAATAATAAATGCCACGACTTGGTTCGAGGTGAGCGTAGAAGCAAAAATACCAATGCTCACAAATGCAGCACCAAGTAGTAAAAGTCCAAAATAAGAGCCCATTGTACCACCTATATCTAAATTCCCTTTTGGGTCACCTAAAAGGTAGATGCTCAAGAAATATATGAATGTAGGCAGTATAGCGATCAGCAAAAGGAAGAGTCCGGCAAAGAATTTAGACAATATGATCTGAGCATCAGAAATGGGCTTAGTAAAGAGCAATTCTATCGTACCGGTTCGTTTTTCCTCTGAAAAAGTTCGCATGGTTATAGCAGGTATCAGAAACATAAAAACCCAAGGCCCGACATAAAACAAAGTATCGAGGTCAGCCGTTCCTCTTTCTAATTGGTTGGCTTCACCAGGAAATACCCACATGAACAAGCCCGTCATTAGCAAGAATACAACAATGGTGATGTATCCTGTTAGGGTGCTTAAAAAGGAACCGATCTCTTTAAAAAATAAACTTCTCATCTGGTCAAGCAGCGAATTTATAATAAATGTATAGCTAAATGTATCATACCTTATCTTGTTTGATCAAAAGCAATGGTTAAAAAGTGTTGATCTTTTCATGTCTAAGAATGGTATTAAAACCCATTGATTTTCATTTAATTGTGGACCCTTATGTATGATGACGACCTATTAGACATTGTTCCCTATGAACCTCGGGGAAATGACGGAAAGCTTCCAGATTCTTCGTTGATCCTGACAATGGGTATAATTTCATTGATCACTTCGATCATTTGCTGCTTTCTCTATGGCTTGCCAGGTTTGGTAACGGGTATCATCGGTATCGTTCTTGGTAACAAGTCTTTGAAATTATATAAAGAAGATCCCGGTGCATACAGCACAAAGTCTTACAAAGATGTGAATGCCGGATACATCTGCAGTATTATTGGAGTTTGCATTAGCGGATTATTGCTTGTGCTATTGGCCATAGCTATTATTGTTGGAATGTCCATGATGCCGCAAGACATCTTTAACATGTAGCTACTTGGTCTACGCTCCAGGCTTGTGGCTTTTCAGAAAACATAGCCTTTGTAGTTTTCCATACACCCCCAAACAATTCTGATGCTCTGTATGCGTTCAGGTCATCTTCAGAATTCCATATACTAAAGGTGAAGAAAACATTTTCTTCTTTTTTTGCTTGCCACAATTCTAGATGCTGACAGCCTTTGAATGCTCTGATCTTCGCTTTATTTCTATGGAAATTTTCAAGGAATTGTGAGGTCATGTCTTCCCGAAAGGTCATTTTTACAACTCTCCGGATCATGTGATCTCTATTCTTACGACATCTTTGATCTTTATTCCTAACAAAGATGAAGCACCACCGTGGTGTTCATGATTGAACTGATTGATCCCTATCTCCAATTTTCCGTTCGTCCCGAATAAAGCGACCTTTTCGCCTACAGGTACTTCATTATATTGCCTCTGGACAGTTCTAAAGGAACACGTAGGGTTAGCGAAGATCTCAAAATCTCGTTGCCCAACAGTTGCCTCGAACATTTCGCGCGTGATATTGGTAATGGCGTTTTCATAAGAATCGATATAGATGACGTGTCCTTTGATCACATCAGAATTAACGATCGGGTTTAGCCTGGCTCTTTCTGTTAAGATCAATCCTCTTTCTCCGAGGTCTTCAATGTTTCCAGCAGAAGCAAGGTGAACCGCGGCCACAGAGAAGATATCCCTGATCTCAAAATTCGGTTCGCCACTATCTGTATTGCTTTCTATCTGATGGATCTTATCTGGCTTGTCTCGAAACAACAGAGAGAAGATTCCGTTGTCGGCCCCAATGAAATAATGTCCTTTGTAAAGACAAGCTAAATGCCTGACGTTGTCATATGCCGAGGGATGAACGCCTATAATGTGAACTGAACCTTCAGGAAAATGTGGGAATGCATTCTCAAGAGTGAAACAGGCTTGATTAATATCGAAAGGAGGGATCTCATTCGTGATATCAACGATCTTAACATCGCTTTCCAATGAATATATGCGTCCTTTTACTGAAGCTACATAATGGTCTTTTGACCCCAAGTCAGTTGTAAGTGTAATGATCCCCATTATTAATTATCCTTTAGATAATTGTTTACCTTTAGATCTGATTTAAAAAATTAAAGAAAATCTATTTTTTTAGTCGTTGATAGAGAAGGAAATTGAGATATTAACCATCGACCCTGTAGAAGTATTCGGTGTTAAAGAAGAAAAACTAAAGCTACTAAAGTCCTTTTACCCTAAGCTTAAGATCGTTGCGCGAGGGACTAAACTAAAAGTTCTAGGAGAAGAAGCCATCATTGCCGATTTTGAGAAAAAATTCGCGGAAATGGTCAACCATTATGACAAATATAATGCTTTGACAGAAGTGGATATTGCAAATTACGTGAATGGCACGGGGAATGGAAGAGGAAAGGATGACGTGATCGTTTTTGGTAACAAGGGCATGAAGATAAAGGCTCGTTCAGCCAATCAAACCAAATTGGTGGAAGCTGTTACGAAGAACGACATGACATTTGCTATTGGTCCCGCTGGAACAGGAAAGACTTATACTGCAGTGGCCTTGGCCGTCAAGGCGCTGAAGGAAAATACTGTACGTAAGATCATTATGACGAGACCTGCTGTCGAAGCAGGAGAACGATTAGGATTTCTTCCCGGAGACATGAAGGAAAAGTTGGACCCATATATGCAACCGCTTTATGATGCATTATTCGATATGATCCCTCCTGCAAAATTGAGATCCTTAATTGAGAACCGGACCATAGAGATCGCACCGTTGGCATTCATGCGGGGTAGAACCCTTGATAATGCATTCGTGATATTTGATGAAGCACAAAATGCAACTTATTCTCAGTTAAAAATGTTCCTCACACGAATGGGGCGCAGTGCAAAATTTGTGATCACAGGAGACCTAACCCAGATCGATCTGCCTAAAACACATTTGTCTGGTCTGTCCAGAATGATGGAGAGGATCCACGATGTAGAAGGTATTGCTGTGGTAAGATTAGGACAAGAAGATGTCAATAGACATAGGCTGGTGAAAGCGATCATAAATGCTATCGGAAAAGACAAGGAAGAAAAAGATCGAACTTCTTGATCGGTAAAGTGTACAAAAGCTCAGAAACAACTTGCAATATGAAAAGACCCCTATTACTTATTGGAATTAATCTAATGGTCCAAATCGCCTTTGGACAAGGAAATGTAGTGAATACAGACTCTGAAATTGAGAAGATCACAGTCTACTTGAATGGGGCTGAAATGAAGCGGATCGCAAAAGTGGATCTTAAAAAAGGAAAGAACAGCATAGTCATGACAGGTCTTTCCAACCAAGCACAACCGAATAGTGTCCAAGTAGGTGTGTCAGGAGATATAGAAATGTTTGGGGTAGCGACAAAAAACGATTTTCTGAATGCTGGTGAGCTTGTCCCAAGGATCAAAGTGATCAAGGACTCACTCGACCTTGTTCGAAAAGACATCAAGAATGTAGACAACCAAATTGATGGATATCGGATCGAGAAAGAAATGTTGACTGAGAATAAAAAGATGGTGGGTAACAATTCCAGTATCACTGTTGCAGAGCTCGATAAAGCAACCACATTTTTTAGAAAACGCGTGTGGGAGATCAACGAGGGTTGGACCAATTTGGATAGAAAACGAAATGAAATGGCTTTGATCCAGAACAAACTCAATGCGCAATTGAGGGACCTGAATGCAAAGAATAACCCGTCAAGGAAGAACGTAACGATAGAGGTTGAAAGTGAGAGGGATCAAAAGGTTGAAGTGAGACTTCGATATTTAGTCGGCACAGCAGGTTGGGGGCCAGCATACGATATCATTGCGGACGATACTTCTGAAGGGATCATGTTGAAATACAATGGAAAGGTTTTCAATAATACCGGATTGGACTGGAATGATGTAGACTTGGTTTTGAGTACGGCAGATCCTTATCAATCCGCCACGGCTCCAGTACTTACCACTTGGCATCTTGACTTTAATACGAACAACCTCGCAACATCACAAGGGTTCTTGAATCAATTGGGAAGAGATAATGTTAGGATGGAAGATGACATGGAAGAAATGGCAACTTTTGATGCAGATGGCGGAGGAGGTGGAGGAGGAACTCAGCTCACTGTAAGCCTTGCAGAGCTGAGCGCAGAATTTGAGATCGATAGAAAGTACACCATACCTTCAGATAGAAAATCTTACCAAGTGAAGATCTCGGAACAGGATCTGAAAACAAGTTTCGAGCATTTTGCCGTTCCCAAAATGGATAAGGACGCTTTCCTGATCGCAAAATTATCGAATTGGGAGGCATTGGACTTGATCGATGGGCCAGCGAATATATATTACGGAGATACGTTCATAGGAGAATCATTGATCAATACTCGTTCCATTAGTGATACGATGGATATCTCATTGGGTAGAGATAAACAAGTGATCGTTACACGAGTTCGTCAAGAGGATTTTACAAGTAAAAAATTCATTGGTTCTAACAAGAAGGAGCAATTTGGCTTTGAGATCTCTGTAAAGAACAATCGAAATATCCCGGTTTCAATAGAAGTAAAAGACCAGATCCCTGTTTCTAAAGTTGATGACATCTCAGTTGATGCCATAGACATTTCTGGAGGAAAACTGGATGAAAAAACGGGGATAATTACTTGGAATTTAGAGTTGCAGCCCAGACAAACTAGGAAGTTGCGCCTTGCATTTTCTGTCAAATACCCTAAGAACAGCAATGTAAATTTGAAGAGGCAAAGAGTGCGAAACGCAAGATATTTTTAAGCGCTATTGATCTCTCAACCATTTTAATCTTAAAGACCTCAGGTTTTCTTCTACAGGCGATATTACTAGTGTGTCACCCGAAAAGCTGAATCTTCTTTTTACAACTGCACCCCAATCCTTTGGATTGCTATGTGAAATACGGGTGTGTTGGACTATGCTTTTATTCTGATCAACTTCGTACTTTCCAAAATATACGTAGCTTTTGGTTATATGCTGAAGCGCTTCAAGAGGTATGGTGTCCGTAAAATTGGGGAATTCTAGTTCGAAATTTTCATAGCCTTTGTCCATTAGGTGAATGGACATGTTCTCTATACCATCATAAAGAAGATAGCCTTGCATACCATTCCGCCATGGCCCCCAATTCCCTAAGCTATCTTTTTGCTCCATAATGTGGAGTTTCCAAAGACCTTTCAGATCTGGAGAGGTGTACTCAGGCTGTTCATTGCACGCAAAAACTGTAGCTAAGAATATCCCAATGAAAGTTATCAGTACACCAGTTCGGCCCATAAAGTATTTTTTTCTGAACAGAATTATAGCTCAAATCCTGCAGCAACAGGATCTAATTCTGTCTGTTTTGGTGGAGAGAGTGGCCCACTTTCCTTTAGGGCCTTTCTAAATGCACCGAACTCTTCAATTTCATTCAATTTTAACATGGTTTCACCATCTCTTGCCATATTGATATGAACGAAGGTATTTCCGCTATCTATTGTATACGTAGAATACATCATTCCAGGAATGGGATCATTTTTCAATTTATCCATGACCTTTTTTATGTTGATCTTATTCTGTTCAACAAAGTCAGGTTTCACTGTGTATTGGACTTTAACTGCTTTCATCTTTTTGATCTAGATATTAAATAGCACGCATTCTATTATTCCGGGCATTGTGCTCTACCTCGGCCAATCCTAACTCTTCCATGGGAGGAGGTAAATGCATTCCAAATCTTCCTCGAAAATTCTTCTTCAACCCATACCAACCACCGATCGGGTTATCTAGAGATCTTCCCCATTGTTCAACAGTTCCTTCTTTTGTTTCTACTTTTTCATCTTTGCTACCCAGTAACATCCAGTCACCATGTTTTTTACGCATCTTGTGAAGGTCTTTAATGCATCTGGCAACATAGTTCAAGATCGTTTTTCCGACCACACATACTATGATCTCAACTCCATCTTTTTCGTCCATATACATTTCGTATGAGGAAGATCCTGGTGGCGTTTTCAATTTCCAAGGATCATCCTTTGTTTTTTTTTCCATATTCAATTTTCTTTTATGAATTGTTATCGATATCCTGACCCGAACTTAAAACTATCAATTATTCTCTGTTTGAGACGCAAAGACAGCTAGAAATAGATCTAGCAATGTCAAAGATCGAGTGTTCGAAATGAGAAGCGCATCCCTCAATAAAGATCTGAAGTGGGTATACATTTGCTATTATGGCATGGTATTCGAATTATTGGTGAGAGGAAGGCTATGGTAAAAAAGCATTTTACAGCATATATTTTAATATTTTTCGCATTTCAGTTTGCAATAGGACAAGCAATAACTGACTTTGGTCAATTTAACGAATTAGAAAATTTGGAAAAAGAAAGAAAACACCTTCTGGATACCCTAAAAGAAGACTTTAAAGCGAAGATCATTGAATTAAAGCGAAACTTTGAAGAAGAGTATGCAAATTCTTCAAAAGAAGTGATGGATGAATTGTCAGATATTTTCAAAGCACAAAAGAAGAAAGTTAAAGAGTTATATAAGGCAGAGAAAAAGGAAGTGAAAAGTGCCTCTTACACACGCATGAGAGAGATCCAAGAGAATGATGTAGATCATCTCCCCACAGATGTCGCAAGTTCAGGTAGTTTGGTCAAGGAGGCAAAACAACATTTAGGAACACCTTATAAGTATGGTGGCAGTTCCAAACAGGGATTCGATTGTTCAGGATTTGTAAAATATGTTTACGGGAGACAAGGAATAGACCTACCTCAAGTCTCCGGGGATCAAGCAAACTCTGGCATGAAGGTATCACTCGCTAATTCTCGGCCTGGAGATCTTCTATTTTTTTCTCATGGTGGAAATAAAATTGACCATGTGGGAATAGTTCTAAAAAATGAAGGAGAAACCTTAGAAATGATCCATGCCTCATCTTCTAAAGGTGTCATAAAAACAGAAGTAAATTCATCAGTTTACTGGAAGAGGAGATTGAAAAAAGCGAGGAGGGTTAACTGATCTTGTCTCAATACCAGTTGGTCTCTTTGTAATCGTCTTTTTTTGAGTGATATTCTCGGTTCTTCATGATCAACAAGTTTTTATTCACCCGTTTACTTCTGAATCCCATCAAGTGAAAGAATTGTTTTGTGAAGAATTTTGCTACCCTGCGATCTACTAAAAGAAGTTCTTTGTTATTCTCGTCTCTACTTACTCCTGGTAAATATGAAAGGAGTTTTTCAGCCTTGATCTTTCTAAAGATGGTAGATAACCTCAATAATATTCTGGGAATGCGTCTAATCGCAAAAAAACCATCTTCTCCTTGACCTTGATAAAGAGGCATGAAGATCATACCATTATTCTCGGCACATACTTCAACACCATTATGGATCGCAATTTTTTCTCCTTGATGTACTTTTTGAAAGTTTTCAAATCCGGGTAACATTTCAAATTTCTGGTTATCCTTAATGCCATAACGAAAGAATATTTCGTAGACTTTGTCTAATCCACGAGCAGCGCTTTTTAATGTCTCGATCTGCTTTTTGAAATTATTCGTGTCTATCCCGATCGCATTGGTGAAATACAAAGTGATGTAAGCAAATGCCAAATGATTTTGTTTTGAATTTGGGTCATCATGTTGTCCGGCTTCAAAACCAAATGAAACATAGCCCAATTCATTTATGTAGCTTAACAGGGGACCATCTAAATATTCTTCAATACCTAGGACCATAGGAATAGGATATTGTTCTGCAAACTTCCTGTTCAATAAACTGTCATTTACAGTAAGAAAAGGGATGGTTGGGCCAGAGGTTGTATGGAGATCCAGAAAATAGAAAGGACCTTTGCGTTCCTTGAGAATGTCTTGAACCATTGAATATATTTCTTCCAATTCCCTGAATTCTTCATCATCGCTCAGCTGGTCTTTTTCTAATTGATCAATGACTTCTTTGCTCCAAATACGATTTAGGTCTTTATTATTGAACCTTAGTCCCTTTTTCAATGCTGAAAGATTCCCTGCAATAGCGAAAATGTTGCCATTAACGGAAGTATTTTTCGCTTCTAATTCTTTGAATAACTGGTTCAAAGCAAATACGCCTGAAGGTTCATTGCCATGTATTCCTGCAAAAAATATTAAAGTCGGACCCTTCTCTGAGCCATTGACCTTGCCTATTATACGATCTATTTCGATAACTTCTTCTCTAGCCTTACTTTGTATCCGCGTCATTGTTGAGATCAATTAGGTCAGCAATAGTAACGATCCCGATCAAATGATCATTTTGGATGACAGGAAGGCAACCGATCTCTTTTTCTTTCATGAGTTTAATGGCATCTACAATTTTTGTGTCTTCCTTGACTGTGTATACATCCTTTACCATTATATCTGATACGATCGCGTTTGGATCAGATCCATGATCGACATGGACCTTTTTCATATGGGTCCATGTCAACAATCCGCAAAGTTCTCCTTTTTTATTCTCTACTGGCAAATGATGAATGTCTTTCCAACGCATTATAGCCGCAGCTAATTCAGCCAGGTCATTTTCATCTACCGTATAGAGCGAAGTAGACATGATCTGACCAATGTGTGTGGCAGGATCTTTTCTTTCTTCGGACAAGTGAATATCATTCCATTCATGAACAGGGGTGTTCGTCATTTGATTTTGATGAATGGCCCGGGTGATGATCGTTAATGCATCATCAGTTTTGAATTTTTTCTTGAGTTGGCGGTAATTTCTCACCATCCATTGAGAGCCAGTATGACTTTTGGTCCTGCTTTCAATTACTCCCAGATACTTGCGTATGTCGCTCTTATCTATGTTCATTTTGCTCAGTCCTTCCTCAGCCATAGGAAGTAAAATATCCAAAACAAGATCACGTGCAGAATAGAATTTACCCATCCAAAACAGAACGGATTCTTTTCCTGTACGCGCGGCTTTAATGAAATTGGATTTTGCATCCTTAAAATGCATGTGTTTTGAAATGTCATCATATTCAGCAGGTCTAGCCTTCATAATACCTACCCAAAAAGCAAAGTTTGCCATTTCATCGATCACAGTAGGGCCAGCAGGCAAATAACGATTTTCGATCCTAACATGAGGTTTTCCGTTCCCAACTCCATAACAAGCACGGTTCCATCTGTATATTGTTCCATTGTGAAGGGAAAGAGCACTAAGCTTTGGGATCTGACCTTTTTCCAATTGTTCGAGAGAGTTTTGTTCAATATCCTTGGATAGGATCACCTTGAATTCCGCGACTTCATTTTTAAAAATGTCGGCAACGGAGCCTTCAGCCCAGCCCTCACCAAATGTTACTCTGGCTTGTTGGTCTTTTAGTGCAAAGGTAGAACTTCTTGTGTCTATGCTTTGCCTGAACAATGCGATCCTTGTTTCATGCCAAAGCTCTCGGCCTAGCAAAAGTGGAGAGTTCGTGCAAACAGAAAGAATGGGTCCTGCAATGGCTTGTGCCCAATTGTAGCTGGATGTAAAATCATATGAAGGAATTTGCAAATGAGTTTGAAAACTTGTGTTACATGCCTCAAACAGCACGGAGTTATGAGAAACGGTCAATTCATCTACGCCTTTCAAATGCAAATCAAAGTCTGATCCTCTTAGCTCCCTCATGGTGTCATTGAGAGCCCAATATCTCGGATTTGGCGTCATGTATTCAAACTTTAGTTCGTTCATACTTATGGTAGGGAGTATCCCGGTAAGGAGGATCTTTGTGTTCTGTTGAGCAGCAATGTCATTCGCTTTGTTCAATAGTTCCCTGAGTTGCTCCTCCACTTTGTTGAAACAATCATCTTTCAATTCAGCAGGGTCTTGATTGATCTCGAGATCAAACCGTGCAAGTTCGGTGGTAAAGTGAGGATCGTCAATGGCCTCTAAGATCTCGATCGACCTCTTAGAAGGTCGCCAGTTCTTATTTACAAGACAGAATTCCTGTTCAGATCCGATCCTAACAATGTCATCTTCTATAAGTCCTTGCTCTAACATTATCTCTAATGCCTTCAAGTCGTCTAGTAGGTCTTTTATGAATACAGCTCTCGACCTTTTGTCGAGTTTTCTATTGGTGACATGATCTCCCATGAGTTCTATCTAATGGAGTAAAAACAAAAATATTTCAGGGGTAAAATATCTTATAAAGAGACGAGTTGCGGATTGACGATCATCATTGAAATATATGATCTTTGATCGCGGTAATTAGAAATTCAATAGAATTTCGGCAAAAGTATCTTAAACGTACTTCCTTCGTTCTCAGCACTTTTAACACTTATTTCACCTCCGTTTTTCTCTATAAAATCTTTACACAGGATCAGGCCCAAACCGGTACCTTTTTCATTGTTTGTTCCGGGTTTGCTTCCCGAACCATCCAGCTCGAAGATCCTTGGAAGGATCTCCTTGGGTATCCCAACACCATTATCTTTTACGATCAATTCAACATGTTTTTCCATAGGGTTGGCGCAAATTTCGATACGTCTTTCTTCTGATGTGAACTTGATCGCATTGTTATATAGATTACCGGTCACAGAGGTGATCTTGTCTTATCTACAAAAACGAGTACCTTTTCGTCAATACGAATAATTGTATTGATCCCTTTCATTTGTGCGCTTAAGGAATATGGCTCTATCGAGAGATCAACCAGTTCTTTAAGATCCACTAATTTTGTTGATTTCTAGTTTATCCAATTGAGAGCGAGACCAAGAGAGCAGATTTCTTAATCTTTCCAGAACATTTATTACGGAATTATTGACTAATTCTAAGTATAATTTTCTTTCATGACTGCTAAGTGTATCATAATCTTCAACCAGCGTATTTGTGAATCCCAAGATGGAATTGAAAGGGTTTGCAAGTCGTGTGAAACAATTGAAAAAAGTTTGTTTTTAGTATTGTTTCTTTCTTCCAATAACAAGTTAGCCTTCCTAAAGTCTTCTTCAGGCTTTTTCTGCAGGGTAACATCTACAAAAGAAATGACCACTTTTGACCAATCGTTCAGATATTCTTGTAAAATGTGCAAGTTCAACTCCAACATCAATAAATTTCTCTTTTGGGCGTTTAATAGGAATTAGACTTTCGAATCGAGTTTACCAGATGCAAGCGCTAAGATCTCTTCTTTGAAGACGTTCAAAGACCCCTCATTAAAATTATCTCCTATTTTTCGTGAGAGTTCTTCTTTGCTCTCAACTTGGAACATGTTCACAGAGGCTTCATTGATATCCAACACCTCTATCATAGAGGCGATCTTGGTCAATTCGTCCGGGTTCAATGTCAAGTGTTGATGCAGATCTCGGATGCCTATGGATCGTAGGTCCTCCAAATAGATATTCATGTTTGAGCAATCTTCTATCCAAAAAGAGATCGGGGAATTTTCATATATACCCAAATGTTTATGGGACGAAACTTTTTTAAACCTTTCCTTTTTTTACATTCCCTTCTTATACGGCTTTAGCAAATGTGCAGTTATGCATTAGAAATATCTAAGGCTAATATATGCCAGTGGTGCCCATCTTGACTGAAATATTCTTTTAGTGTTGTAAATCCAACGTTTAAGTGAGCATTAAGTGATCTTTGATTTTTTTGGGAGACTTCCGTTAAAATGAGACCATGATCTTTCTTCATGCTTGATGCCATCTTTTGATAAAGGCCTCTGAAAATGCCTTTTCCTCTGTATGATTTATCCACACAAATTTGACCCATGACAAAATAGTTGAACGTTGAAATTCCTTGTCCTTTGTAAGTGAGTTTTTCAAACTCTTTGAACATTGGTTTTAGAACTTCTATCTCGTTCTTCCATCTAGTTTCCATAACAAGCGCATAGGCTATTATCTTTCCCTCAGCACGTGAGATAATATGGGGATAAGGATGATTTAGCCTTTTAAGTAGATCAAGATCGTGATCAACCGTTACAAAACCTTCAATATCAGATTCAATTGTGCTTAAGGCGCTTTGGAGATTTTTTTTCTGTAAGATCAGTATCTCAATTAAGTCTTGTTCACTATTTGCGTATCCGTAGGATATCATATTATTTCATCAACAAAATATTGAAATATAGGCACAAAAAAAAGCCCGCTAATTGCTTAACGGGCTTTGAATAAAATGTCTTAAAGAGTATATGTTAAACTAACTTAACGTCTACTGCGTTCAATCCTTTTTGTCCTTCTTGCACTTCGTAACTCACTTTGTCTCCTTCTGCAATATTAACTGTTAATCCGTTCTTGTGAACGAATATGTCTTTTCCACCGTCATCTGGTACGATGAAACCAAATCCTTTTTCGTTATTAAAGAATTTTACTGTTCCTTGACTCATAAAATAAAAATTTAAAATAAAATATTAAGTGGCAAATATACCTTAAAATCAATACAATAGGCTGTTTATTCGACTTTTTCACAAATTCTCAGCTAGACTATATTTGCCTTCATTTTCCATAGCTTGCAATAAGTGGGCCAAATGATGCTTGCAATGCCAAGCATATAAGGATGTTGCCTCTGCAAGTGTATATTCTCTGTTGCTTTCTGGATGATGGTATTTTCTATTAAAGTCTTCATTATTCATAGCGTTCAGTAAGACATTCCACCTTAAATGGACACCTTCTAAGATCAACAAAGAAGCGCTGACATCAGTTTTTAAGTGGTCATCCATTTCTGCCCACTTTGCCTCATTGTAGGGTCTTATCGTGGGCAGGTCTTCTGTTAAAGCAAGCTTGAAACGGATAAAACTGTTCATATGACTATCTGCTAAATGATGAACAACCTGACGAATGGACCATCCTTCAGGTCTGTAGATCCACTCTAGTTTTTCATTATCCATATCTTTTAGAACCGCGGTCAGCTTTTTTGGTAGGTCAGCAATTGTGCTGATCCAAGTCCTAAGGCCTTCTGTATTGATGGCTTTTGGTTCCTGCCATTCTCCGATAGGGTATTTGAGTTTTTCAATGTCCATTTTTTTGAATATTCATTTGTTATTTGAAAGCTCTGCCTGTTAATTAAGTTCTAAAAAGATGCTTAAGTTTATGATCAATGAATATAGATAAATAGAGTGTTATGGAAGTGACAGCAGAAAAATATCCCCAGATAAAAAATTACGTGGGTGGTGAGTTTGTTTCCAATGGAAATCGAGAATTAGAGGTCTTTTCACCTCTAGATGGAAATGTGATATCCAAGATCCCCTTATCGGGAATGAAAGAAGTGGATGCTGCAGTAAAAGCAGGAAAGGAAGCATTTGAAGCTTGGTCCTCCAAACCGATCAAGGAGAGGGTACAAGTTCTATACAATTATCGATCGCTACTTGCAAAGAATCGTGAAGAGTTGGCTCGTTTGGTCCATGAAGAAAATGGA
>JABDKJ010000072.1 GCA_013002285.1 Flavobacteriales bacterium | reverse complement strand
GGGTGGCAAACCATACTTCTGGCATCGCACGACAGTCGGTTGGTTTGACCAAAAGGATTATGTGAGCGATGAGGATGGAAATCTTCGCTGCGACATTTTACGATTTGAGAACTATGATGAGGACACACGTGCGTATCTGGAACTATCAACATCGATACCGAAGCGAAATGCTCGGAGCGAGAAGATAGATTACAAAGACCTATATACTTCCAAGCAACGAGAGGAAATTGCAGACTGGTATAAAGAAGATATTGAGTTTTTTGGTTTTGACTTCGATACTGGAGCAACCAAAAATATTTACTTTACTTTTTAATCATTTTGTAGTATAATACATTTATGATTTATTTTGAGAAACTCCGATTCAAAAACTTCCTGTCCACAGGAAATAACTTTACCGAGATTGACTTTGAGAAGTCGCCGACCACACTCGTCGTCGGACAGAATGGTGCGGGTAAGTCTACCATGCTGGATGCACTCTCCTTTGGTTTGTTCGGTAAAGCACACCGCAAGATTTCGAAACCCCAACTCGTCAACAGCATCAATCAAAAAGGTCTGCATGTCGAGGTTGAGTTTCGGATAGGTTCACAGAATTACAAAGTCGTTCGCGGCATCAAACCAAATTTGTTTGAGGTCTGGATGAATGGTAATCTGATGAACCAAAATTCTCATGCTCGTGAATATCAGACGATGCTTGAGAATAACATCGTCAAGTTGAACCACAAGTCCTTTCATCAAATCGTGGTTCTTGGATCTTCGTCCTTCGTTCCCTTTATGCAACTTACCTCTCTCGCACGGCGCGAAGTGATCGAAGATCTACTTGACATTAACATGTTTAGCAAAATGAACATGTTGCTCAAGGAGCGAATGTCTGTCCTGAAGGACAAGATTCGTTCAAACGAACACCAGTTAGATATGGTGAATACAAAGGTCAATGCACAGAAGAAGTATCTCCGCGACCTGAGTTCAATAACCGCACAAGCGAAAAAAGAAAAACTCGACACTATCAAATCTTTGCAGGAAGACATTCGTGTCCTGAACGAGAAGAACGAAGAGTTGACCAATGAAATCACTGAGAAGTCCCCAAGTATCAATACAAGAACAGATGCTGTTAATAAGGATATTACAAAACTCGACGAATATATGGCGCAATTCAAAACGCAACAAAAAGATGTTGTCAAGCAGGCGAAGTTTTTCCAAGAGAACGATACCTGTCCAACGTGCGAACAAGATATCGACACAACCACGAAGACCTATCATATTGAACACTGTAAGACCAAAGCAGGGACAATCAAGAACGCACTTGAGATGGGTGAAAAACAAAGAGAGTCTCTACGAGCGAAACAAGAAGAACTCCAAGCGCATATGGACTCTATACGGGAATGGCAATCGAAGGTCAATGCAAATACTCAAGAGATTGGGTCAATTAACCGAACCATCGATGGCATTAACTCTGAACTCACAGTATTGTCTGAAGAGAGAGGTGACCTCAGTGAAGCGAATACTGAACTGGAAACACTTCGTGTAGAGAAAGAAAGTCTGCAAGACGAGAAGTATAAACTCGCCGAGCAAGCATCCTATGACCGAGTGAAAGCAGAACTGCTCAAAGACACTGGCATCAAGACCAAGATTATCAAGCAGTATCTTCCAGTCATCAATAAACTCACGAACGAATATCTACAAATCCTCGACTTCTTCGTCCACTTCAATCTCGACGAGAGTTTCCAAGAAACCATCCGCTCACGCCATCGTGATGCATTCTCATACGACTCATTCTCTGAGGGTGAGAAGCAACGCATTGACTTGTCGCTGCTGTTCACATGGCGTCAGATTGCGAAGATGAAGAATAGCGTAGCGACCAATCTGCTTATCCTTGATGAGACATTTGACTCCTCGCTCGACGAGGACGGTATCGAAAACCTGATGAAGATTATCTCTGCTGTTGCCGAAGACACCAATGTGTTCATTATCTCTCATAAGTCTGAACTCGAGGACGCTGCCTTCCAGCGCAAGATCGAGTTTGTTAAATCTAAAAACTTCAGCAAAATCCTCGAGGCAGCATGAGTGTTGTTCGCGTATATAAGAACTTCTTTTCAAAAGAACTTATTGAAGAGTTAGATAATTATATTATAAATCTTTTTCGTGTTCCGAATAATAACTTTTTTGTCACCATGCCACTCAGAGAACGCGCTGACCGAAAAAGTGCTTGGTATATGCAACCCCAATTGAATCACTATATAGAGGGCGATTTTTACGACCGCATCCGAGACCATGTAAATGTTAGGACTGCTCATACAGAAATGGAATTTGCAGATATGTTTTTAACATTTATGGATACACACCAGTCTCTTGCTTGGCATAGGGATAACACATCTGGAAGGAAAGATGTGGTGAGTGAATCATTTAGAATTCCGGAAAAGAGAAACGGATCGATTACTGTTCATCTGAGCAAAAACTGGACTAAAGAAGATGGCGGACTTTTTAAATATGGTCACAAGAATCATCCAGATATTATGGTTCCGGAACATAATGTGGCAATCCAATTCGACACTAGCATATATCATTGTGTAACTGAAGTTACAAAACCATGGGAAGAAATGTCAATTGATCACCTTCGCAAAACATTACAAATATGGATGAAAAAGCGTGTTTAAGATTTGGGAAAAAGATTTTTTATCCGAACACACGATGTTTGAAGTCGAGAAACATGTCGACGAAATATTGATGAAAGATGGTAATAATTTTTCTGTGAACTTTCATTGGCAAAGAGCATTGAAGGGGTCAAAGGCGATTTCAACCTCTCCTGTCTTCATTAACCATTACGGAAAACAGAATGAAGATCTACAGCAAATGGTTCACGATGAAGTGAATGAGTATGTCAGTGAGTATGGTCATGAAGTTGATACTTCAATAATTCATATTATGATTGAAGGTGCAGAAATTAACTGGCATTCAGACATTGGTGGAGGAAGTGGACGTCGGAGTGGAGCAGTAAGTATTTACTTAAATCGCAAATGGGGTGTTGACTTTGGGGGAGAGTTGTTATATAATAC
>JABDKJ010000057.1 GCA_013002285.1 Flavobacteriales bacterium | reverse complement strand
GTCCAACACCTTATGTATTCAGAACCAGCGATGGGCCAAAATACTTTCGCACACGCAAAGAAGCTGCATCTGAATTACAAGAGATTATTAAAACAACATCCCACGTTGACATCGGTATGATGCAGATCAACCTCCACTATCACCCTCAAAAAAACCCTCTTCAGTTACTGGACCCACACTACAACCTCACTGTCGCTGCTAACTATCTAAAGACCACTATGGATTCAACAAGTGACCTAATTGTAGGGGTAGGAAGATACCACTCTTGGACCAGCAGCCTGTCCAATTGGTATGGGGAAAGGGTTTGGCAAACTTATAGAAACCTTCTTGAAATAATGGCTTACAACTGATTAAACCCAAACAAAGGAGATGCTGATGGGCAATGACACAATTAAGGAAGAAATAATCAAGTCCGCACACCTAATTGGAACACCTGAGCCACTATCTGATCTTTTCGATTCTCAGCTTTCATACTGGTTATCCGTGCAAGCTCTTATCAAGTCTGGTGGATATGAAGCCGTAAGAAAAAGATATCCCAGAATTTCAAGAGAGGTCGCTGAGAAAGTTGAGAAATCAAGCTTTAAAGCACTTCGAAATTTCTGCTCCTCTGAGATAAGCACTCTTGGCCCCTGTTTGCCGGATAGTACAATCCTTAACATGCTCTCAACCCCAAATGAATCTCCAGAATTTGGCGCAAGAATGATGCTTCAACTTTTATCAGAATCCAAGGAAGAGGAATAAATAATGATCGACAGCAAGCAGGCAAGAAGATCACCATCCGAAACGCTTTGGTTAGAGTTTTTAATGCATATTGGATTCTCAAAACCTCTTTTGGCCGAAGCAAGAATACGCGATGACGGTAGCGCATTCGGCAAGCGCTCCGTTGAAAGAGCCGCAGACCAAATTGAAGGTAGGCTTGCATATCAAATCTATAAGTGGCCAACACGACCGGCAAACAAAGTGCCAGGTAAAGGTATCACCTCTAACTCTCAACTGATTGAGATGTCATTGCTCGCATCTTCAATGTACTACCTATATGGTGAAAAAATTTACGAAGAGTTATCCATGAATGAGATTGTACAAGCGCATGACCTTTACACAAATATAAGGAAGCAGGCTGGTTATGTATCGCAACAAATATCTCCTGACACAACCTTTTGGTTAGCCAGAGAATTTGTTAGTCATTACGCATTTGTGCCTTACTGTCCATCATGTGACATTCGCTTCTACAGCTCTGTTGATCAGAAGATTAAGAACGCTTGTCCTTTTTGTAAGGGCGTCGGTATTGGGGACTTTAATGTACCGCAAGCACATCGCAAGGTTCAGGCGCTTGCTTAATGTTTTCTTAATGTGATCGTTTGAATCTTAAGGATCACCTTAGGTTCAAATTTCGGTAGCTGGCTTTGATTATTTTGAAACCCATTAAATCACGAGACGCTCGAAGCTATATTTTAAGATTACCGTTTTTTAAAAGAATTTTTTATTTAGTCTGATGGTTCAAGTCAATGATTTAATTTAATCTAATTTTTCCATTACTCAGACTAAATACGAGTGATTACAGAGCGTCAATCACGCGTTCGAAGAACTGGAAAAATTTACTTAATTTAATCTAATTTTTTAGGAAAATTGACTCTTATCTAATTTTTGATGACCTTAGATTAGATAGTAATACTGGAAAGTGGGAAGTTTTTTATGGGCAACCTATTAAACGATGATGATGTAATGGCCCTAGCAGAGGGAGAGGCTGATGATCGATCTCATCTAGATGCAACGGCTGTTAGAAAACTCACTCAGCATGTCCTCAATGACGTTGAGAGGCTTTTAGAGAGGGCTTACAACCTCACTTATCTTGAAGCAAAGTTGCATTGTGACGCTTACCACGAAGGGAAGAATTCATTTTCTGATCTAGGAGAGTCCTACGGGTACATTAACTCATTTGTTCGTCGTGACGGTGGTACAAACTGCATGCGGTTCGCCTACAGAAGGCCAACGGGAAACGGGCATTTGATTCGAGAGAACATTCGTATGCCATCTCAAGGTTATACAGCAGCCTCTTTTAAAAGATCTGCTCACGACTATGAAAAAGAACTCGCTGTCATGACTGAGGAGCACTACTCACGGTTACGAAATCAAGGTAAGACCCTTAAATCTGTTGCTAGGAAAATTCGTAATGTTGAGATTTTCAACAATGGTGATGCTAATGAAACTAATTAGCTCATTAATTATGCCGCTTAGTATTCCAGATCGATGTTTTTCATCACATGTGAGCTTAACAAACTTAATGTTGCTTAGTTTGTCACTCAGGCACATTATAAGGTTTCAACACCAAAACCTTAATGTCTACGTCCGTCTCTTACCTTGTTTAAAATACACTCAAAAGAGAACATCATTAAACCCAAGATCCTCGATTCAGTCACAAATGCCATTTTTCCTACTATTATTGAAACTTATGAAAAACGGCAAGAACATCTAATCTGCATTAGATATTTTTGGTGATATAATACGCGCTCATATGTTCATAATGTACTGGGCACGCCGCAAATGAAGGAGTAACAACTCAACAGGCATGGTTAAATATGGTTAAAGTAAAGAAGGATAAAAACTTGGAGAAGCTTGATGTAACAAAGTCTCCTCAAATGAGCCTGTTCGAGATCGTTGAACCCCCATCGAAGAAAGAACACTATTCGAATACTATTGAGATTTATGACGCTCTCCCAAAATACATGTGGGACCAAAAAAGAGAGCATGACGACTTGTCTAATGCTGTTGTAATGAGAGAGTGCACCGTTCGCGGCCAACAGTTCAAGATAAAGGTTAAGCCTGCAATCATTGAAAAAGAGGATGGCAGAACGGTTCTGATTTATGCTGGTCAAAGGGAAGAGA
>JABDKJ010000042.1 GCA_013002285.1 Flavobacteriales bacterium | reverse complement strand
GCATCTACCTGAGCATAGTCAACACCTATTCTCGGACCTATAATGATCTCCTTATCTGGAACCTGAATACTTCTATCTTCGAGCCAAATGACAGGCCCACTGAGCTGCGTACCGTTATGCGACAAATCTATACCCAAAGCCATAGTAGCGGTTCCTGGTCCACTAGAGAAGTTCTTGGAACTATGATCTTTATGCCTTCTCTTTTCCATAAAAGGAACACCTCCCAAGGGCTTTATTCCCCGGAGCAAGACGGCATGAGGTAAGTCTTGAGGGCCACAAACTACATTGAACAAATGGTGGATACCATAGCACAAATAAACGTATGCAATCCCGCCACTATCGTACATGGTCTCAGTCCGTTTCGTACGTAAGTTTTTATAAGCATGGGAGGCCTTGTCAGTGGCTCCTGCATAAGCTTCAGTTTCCGTTATGATACCTTCACATTGGTTTCCCTGAATGTTTGTACACAGGACTTTGCCTATGAGATCTTTGGCAAGACCAACAACATCTTCTTGTTGATAGTAGGAGAGTGGGATCTTCACTTTTGTGTCCAATGAAGTTGCTCTTCTTTTTTTGTGATGCTTTTTTGATCTGTGAGCCAACGAACTGCTGAGATGAGTGCATTTTGTTTTCTATGCCCGAGCTTACTGATAAGCTGGTCCATGTGTATCGGCTCGGTCAACATTTCTGATCGGATCTCTGAGATGATGGTCGTGAATTCGCTGGTACTCAGGTCCAAATTCTTGCGTTCTAGGCAGACATCACAAATCCCACAATTTGTTGCATCGTGCTCATCAAAAAAGGAAACGAGCATTTTGCTGCGACAAATTTGATAGTTGTCGAGGTAAGCTTTCATGTTATTCCATTTTTCGGAAGCGGTCTTTTTTCTTTTGTTGTAAACCTCATTGTCTATCACTACTGAATTTGAAGGTATGCGCTCGGTAATGTAATGTAGACTTCCAAAGTTGTTCTTAGGTAGATATTCAAGGACCTTTGTGCTATGTAAGAACTCGAGCTGCCTTAAGAGTTCTTTTTCTGAGATCTTCAATCGTTTAGATAGCGTTCGTTCGTTTATGTTTACCATTTGTTCGAACAAACCTGTATAGGATCGAAGCAAGATCTCTAAGAGGCTGGAGAATTTTTCATTACGCAATTGATAATCGTAGATGGACTCGTTGTCCATCAATAGCTGCACTTTAGAAGGAGTGTTGTCTACTTCATTGAGTGAAATGTAATTGTTGTTTTCGAGGACCTTCAGTGCATAATATACAGGAAGAGAAGGCATTCCTGTGTAGGAAAGGAAGTCGCCAAGTCTAAAAGGATAGCTCTGTTCTTTGCCAGCACCTATGGCTACTTGAAAGAAATTCCCCAATTTATGATAGACGCTTTGAATGAATTCCAGATCGGGGAATTGGTTCTTTATTTTTGAGGCTGCAAGGCTTTTGTCATTTTCATTGAGAAGCTGAACGGCATAAGCTTTTTTACCATCTCTTCCTGCTCTTCCCGCTTCCTGGTAATAATTTTCGGGGTTTTCACACACATCGAAATGAATGACCGTTCGCACGTCTGCTTTGTCTATTCCCATACCGAAGGCATTCGTTGAAACAATGACCCTAAGAAGATCATTCATCCAAGCCTTCTGTTTTTCTTCTCTTTTGTGAGTATTCAATCCAGCATGATAAAAATCGCAACTGATACCGTTCTGCCTTATAAAAGCCGAAAGTTGTTCGGCCTGTTTTCTACTGCGGACATAAATTATGGAGGTGCCTTTTACTTTCCTGAGAATGTCCAACATCTTTTTCTCCTTGTTCTCTTCCTTTAGAACCACATAACTCAGATTGCTCCGAGTGAAACTCTTTTTATAAAGAGTAGGTTCTTGTAGTTGAAGCTTTTCTGAAATATCTTGAATTACCTTTTCAGTGGCAGAAGCGGTCAATGCAATGATAGGAACATTAGGATGGATCTCTCGAATACTGGCGATCTGAAGGTAAGCAGGCCTGAAATCATATCCCCATTGAGAGATGCAATGCGCTTCGTCAACAGCTACCATTGACACCTTCATTTTAATTAAGCGCTCTCGAAAAAGAGGTGACTGCAGACGTTCTGGAGATATATATAGAAACTTATAATTCCCATAAGCACAATTGTCCAGAGCTATGTCTATTTGTCTTTTGTTAAGGGCGCTGGTTACCGACATAGCCTTTATCCCTTTCTTTTTTAGGCCTTCTACCTGATCATTAATAAGGGCAATGAGAGGGGAAATAACAATGGTCAGTCCTTCTTGTGCGAGCCCTGGAACCTGATAACAAACGGATTTCCCGCCACCTGTTGGAAGAAGGGCGATCGTGTCTTTTTTATTATAAATTGAGCTAATGATCTCATTTTGAAGGGGTCTGAAGCTAGAATAGCCCCAATATTTGTACAATATGTCAATAAATGAGTCCAATATCTCGTTAATAACACATAGCGAAAATCTCTGAAAAAGCCCCTTTTTCTGTTAATTTTGCGGACACTCTAATTGAATTTTAATGATAGCGGAAGATACTGAAATTGAAATAATAAGAACCCCCCATTCTCGCATAACACAAGTTGATTTTGATAACATTCCTTTCGGACGTGTGTTTTCAGATCATATGTTTGAAATGGACTATGTGGACGGTGAATGGATCAATAAGAAGATCACTCCTTATGCTCCGTTATCCATGTCTCCTGCTTCTAGTGTTTTACATTATGGGCAAGCTTGTTTTGAAGGAATGAAAGCCTTTAAAACGGATGAGGGTAGAGTTTGCCTTTTCAGGCCAATGGATAACGCAAAAAGAATTAATTATTCGGCAAAAAGACTTTGCATGCCTGAGATCCCAAATGAAATCTTTATGAAGGCGGTAAAAACTTTAGTTGAAATAGATAGGGATTGGGTACCAAACAAAAGAGGTACATCGCTTTACATACGACCTTTCATGTTTGCTACGGATTCGTATGTGGGTGTGAAGGCTTCTGATACATATAAGTTCATCATATTTACTTGCCCTGTAGGTCAGTATTACAACAAACCTTTGAAGTTGAAAGTTGAACGAGAGTTCAGCAGAGCTTGTCCTGGAGGAATTGGACAGACGAAAGCTGCTGGTAATTATGCTGGATCTCTTTACCCTGCGAAAATGGCTATTGAGCAAGGCTTCGATCAATTGCTTTGGACGGATAGCTCTACGCATGAGTACGTAGAGGAGTCTGGAACAATGAATGTTGGTTTCTTGATAGATGGAATATTTTATACGCCACCTACTACAGGAACGATCCTGAAAGGGATAACAAGGAATTCAGTACTGACAATGCTTAAGGATTGGGAAGTGCCCATTGTTGAGGAGCGTTTAAAAGTAGAATTCATAGAAGAAGCTTTCAAGAAAGGATCGGTCCAAGAGGCTTTTGGTATAGGAACTGCAGCTACAATTGCGAGAGTGGAATCCATTTCGATAGATGGAACCAACTATGAAATACCCCTTAAAGAAAACTCTATTGCAGAGCGACTAAAAGAAGAAATGAAAGATATCAAGCGAGGTTTAGTTGAAGACAAATTCAACTGGCTTACTTGGTTAAGATAGTAGGGTAGACTTCTATCGGGCTTTTTACCGAATTAGCGATAAAGCATTTTTCATGAGCTTTGGTATGTAGAGATACTGCCAAGGCTTTTTTATTGACATCCTTTATCCAGATCTTTGGCGACAATTTTACGTTGTCAAAATATCCATTGATCCCTTTTCCTAATATCAGGTTCCCTTTCGGAATATCCTCATACTTTTCTACTACGATCGCGTTGTCAGCACATAAATGAAGGTACCACAGCATATGGCAAGATGAAATAGAGACTAGGAACATTTCCTCTGGATTGTAAAGATCTCCATTACCTCTGAAAATAGTGTCTGCCGATGCAATTATTTTTTGTTTGCCAGATACTTCATAGGAGAAGTCTCGGCCATAGCTGGAATAGCTTTCTGTACCGACTCCCTTGTTTCCTAGCCATGTTAAATTGACAAAATAATTGTGTCTGTCCATTTTGTGGAATTGGTTCGTAATTTGCATCTTCATTAAGAGTGCTACGCAAATGTATATATACTGTCTTAATGTGTTTTCCTTTGATGGGAATGTCTCAACTGATCACAGGAGATGTTGTAGATGCCATCACTGGAGAAAAGATGGGCGCTGTAAATATAATTGAGAAAAACCAAAAGATCGGGACAAGTGCAGATGTCTCAGGAAATTTTCAATTGAGATCCAGATCATGGAGTGGAGAACTACACTTTAGTCATATCGGTTACTCTTCGCAAACCGTCAAATTTGATCGGAGATCATTTTCAGAGGGTCATCTAGTATTGAGGATCGAGCTTATGCCTGGAATAGACCTGCCAGAATCTGTTATTGGGTCTAGACCGAAACCTGAAGTTGTTTTCCAGAATAGACTTAGACATGTAGCAGAATTTGAATTTCTTGACAACCTGCTCGTGGTTTTGTCTTATACAACGCAAAAGTCATTTAGGTCTCAAGACAAATACGACAGCACCATTCTAAAAGAGGCAATGATATTCCTTGCGGACAATGAAGAGAACATTTTGGATAGTCTTTATTTAGGAACAGGGGAGTTTGCTTTGGAAAAGACTTTCAGAGAAACGGTTCTTCTGATAGATGAGAACGATGTTAAAGAATTGAAAGCGTTCCAAGGAAAATTAAACCTAGATAAGATCTCCTATGAGTTGTATAAAGACTTTTTTAGTCCCACAGTTGATTCTTTAGATCAGGTGTATTATGTCTCAACTTTCGACCAGACTTTTCCAGCTTTTGAATATTTCACATTCGATAATAGGGACAGCAGTTATTCACGGATCAAATACATCTGCGATGAATTAGGAATGGAGTTCATGCGTTCTGAATATAAATACTTGTCGGGGCCAGATAAAGTTAAGGCTATGAATTTGTCTAAGCGCCTGGGAGTAGATAAGAAAGTTATCGCAGCTTACATGAATGGCTTTCAGTCTACGCAATATTTCAAGAAGCCAAACGCTCCATTGTTCTTAGTAAACGATACGATCTTGATATTCGATCATCTAAAAGGCCGCATGTATCGTATGAACAAGTGGAATAGTGTTTTGGATAGCGTGGAATTCGGATATCATAAAAAATTGTGGTTTGGAGACAAATACGTTCCGAACAGGGAATGGCAAGGCGAGTTGTATTTGGATCTCGCAAGCGAAGAAATATCTACTTCATTCCTGCGAAATGGGTATTGTTATTTACGAAAAATTGACTTGAGTATAGGGAAGCTATCTGATCCATTTCGTTTGGCTCACAGATATGTTGAAGAAATAGAGTTAAAGGACGGCTATGCCTTTTACATCTACAGACCTTTTGAGTCGAGCCAGAAAAAGTATTTATACAAGGAAAAAGTCTATTGAGGAGAATCTTCTTCATCAAAGTAGAGGTTGATCTTCTCCACTTTTGAGATCTCTTTCAGCTCTCTTAACAATTCTGCGCTCTGGTCCTGTTTTCTGAGGACAACATGATAATATGCTTCAATGTTGTTGTCATGTTCATGTGTCTGAAGATTCACCAACTTTAGCTGTTTACAATACTTTCGTAATTGTTTCTGAATACCATCCTCCGTCTCTTCATCATTGTATGAAAGCACTTGAAGAAGATAATTCCTCCTTTTCGGTTTTGCGAAATTGGTTTTAACAACAAGGATGATAACTACAGAAATGATAGCAGTTCCAGCTATCGCAATTTCTTTAAACCCGACTCCCGCGGCTAGACCTATAGCTAAAGAGAAAAAGATGAAGACAATATCTATAACATCCCTTACTGCCGTCCTAAAACGAATGATGGACATTGCACCTACAAGACCAAATGCTGTGGCAGTATTATTTCCAATGACCATTATTACAATGGAAGTGATCATTGAAAGAAGTACCAATGAATTGGTAAAAGAAGTAGAATAACTAGGTCCTTTATAGGTGTATCGGTAGACCAATGAGATAATGATCCCGCAAACCAATGCCACTAACATGTGAACAATGATCTGGTCCAGGTCTTTATTAAAGTTGGTTAAATTACTATTTGATAAGTCATCTAACATATTCCTTCTTGAATAATTTAGCGTTCGAAATTACTTTAAACTTTCGACTTTTGTTCATAAAGCCATGCGAATCGATAGTGATGCAGTATTTGCTCGCAGATACTTGGCGGAGATTCAATGAATGCACTATAGCTTTCATCCAACCAGGGTAATAGACGTTGAATTTCACCTCGAGAATAAAATGGTCTGGCATAGCCATCTTAAGATCATCATCTACATATAGATCATCCAGGGTAGGAAAGCTCATACTCCTTAGATTCTTATCCAGTGTTATTCTAATCGTGTCGTCAGTATTACTTTGGTAAGGCTCTCGGTCATAAGTGACCAATACCACTGGCTTCAAATTCATTTTACCGATGTAGTAGAAAAAGCGATTTGCATTCTCCAAGGCCTTAGGGTCAGAAACGACATCCGAAATGTGTTTTTCCTGTCGAAATAATTCAAGGGCTTCTTTGTAGGTCATTTGTGCCCTATTTTTTAAAATAGGGATCTGATACTTACGTTTGATCTCAGTAAACACAACTCCTTTTGAGATCTCATGTGTATCATAGCCTCTCAACCTCACCTTTTTTCGATTGGGAACACCTTCTATTTTTTCATGGTAAAAATGCAGTTCGGGGGTGTCAAAATAGATGCTTTTAACGGTATACTGATGGCCTTCTCTGCTTTTGGCATTTTTGTCTGGGTGTACGAATGGGAGAAACATTGCACGTAGTTTGTCCAGTTTTTCAATTGGAACGATATACTTGTATTCGTATCGCAAGAACGCCTAGAAAAATTTTCGTTTGATATATTCCCTGATGGATATTGTGTCACACATGATCCTACAGTTCACGAGCAAGCCTTCGTCTAGCCTCTTATGCCTTTCGGGAACATTTACTTTAGCTAGAATAACTTGTCTATTGTCTACAAGATTTACTTTTTTATCCAGGTGAACGACAATGTCGAAATCGTCATCGCATCCTTCTAATTCAAGACATGCACGAGAACTTTTTGCATTTATAAATGACCTTTCTTCTACTTCTATGGGAACGATCACGACTTGAGCTGAAGTATCAACTATTGAAATGAGATCATTGCTAAAGGCATCCATTATTACTTCACCTTCAAATGGAGCAGAAACGTTGTAATTCCTTTTCTTTTCATTAAGGATGTTCAATTGTGTTTCTATCACATTCATTTGAGCGTTTATTTCGCCAATGCTTTCTACTTTTCGTCCTGTAGTTACTGAAACAATTCTTTGTTTAGCAAGTTCAACGTTGGTCTTTGCCAGTGCCAATTCATTCTCCACTACCTGAAATTCTGCAGCTGGAATGATCTCTCCTTGATATAACTGCTCACTTCGGGCAAAATTCTTTTCTGCCAGATCGAGCTGTTGTTGCATGAGCTTCAAATTCTTTTCAGCTTCAAGCACGATGGATACCTTCCTTCCTGTTTGTTCTGCTCTTGTGGTTGCCAATTGCAGGTTTACCTGACTTTTTAGATCGGCCAATTGCTGTTCGAGCAAGTATGATCGAAACTCTAAAAGAGGAGTATCTTTCTTTACGTATGCATTGTTTTTAATACCTTCTGAAAATTCCAATTCTACAATATCACCACGTTCAAAAATGTAGTTCTGTTGAGATGTACTTATGCCATCCGTAAAATTCCGATTCTCTGTGATGTATTGATCGTTTTCTTGTTTTATAGACCACTTTTTGGCTGAGTAAACCTTGCCCGTATAGTTCAATTCATATTTCACCGTAAATGGTCCGAACCAAGCGATCAAAAAGAGGATCAGAAGGACAAGAACAACGATCTTTCCAATATGTTTATCTAAGAAAACCATCTAAAATGGGGACAAGGTTAAGAAAACATTAACCAAAATTAATGCATTATACGTGATCTTTCATGTATATGCCAATTATTCATACAACTAATGGGTCATAAACCCTCTGAAAAAGAGCAATTTATATCAGTAATTGGAGACCTTGAAATAGGAAGGGAAAGCGGTATCATTTTCTAGGCTCAGTATGTATGAACTCCTGGCACAATTGCCTAGATCAATTATCATGGATCTGTCGGAACTTGATCCATTATGAACCAGTTTTCCGTCAATGCTAAATAGTTTTGATGTGAACTCGCCAAATGTGCTAGTGATCCTGATCAATTGACCTGATACCTGAACTTTGAAAGTGGTCTCAACATCCAGCTCAGATAAAGAAGAAATTATATCGCACGTGTTCAAGGAATAGAAATTTCCAGGATCCCCATTTGCACTGGACTCTTCTCCTATTCTGATCATGCAATTGTCTATAAAACAAACGCCTTCTTTAGAGGTGTTGTTGCTAAAGAAATTGTACGTCTGGGTTCCACCAAAGAAATTGTCTCCTTCAAATTGCGTGAAGGTGAATAGTGCTGCATTACTTAATAGAACCAACCTTGATCCATCTGGGCTGATGTCTGCACCGGTTATCCCACTATGGTTTTCGCTTAGGTTCCCGAAGTAAGTCCCTTGTAATTCTGCTGCCTGAGTTCCAGGAGTAGGATCCAGTTTGTAATGTTTTATGATCCCGTTGAATGGGTTAGTCCTATTCCTTGAAAACAAATGCAGCGCGTCATTGAAATAGATCATTGCTTCAATGTCAAAATTCTTGTCTTCATCTGATGGTGGAAATTGAGATTGATCTGAGAGCGTAACTTCGATGACTTCTGGGAAAATGCTATTATCCAATAAGTCTGGATTTGGGATCTTGTAAATTTTAAGATCCATCCGGTCGTTCAGATTATTTCCCAGATCTGCTATATAAAAATTTATAAGCCCATCGAAAGCTACATCTTCAAAGTCGACTGGAATTACATCGGAAAGTTCGATCTCTTCTAGAAAAGTGCCATTGAGATCTATGTTAAATATCAGGGCATCATTGTCCGTATCATTATGTGTCCAGATGCTATTCGGACCAGTAAAAGAAAGGCCTGAAGATTCATCTACCTCCGATGGCATGGTAGAAATAAAAATGGGATCTATCTGTGCATTGACAAAAATAGATCCCATTATCAAGATCGTAGTAATAAGTTTTTTTAAAACAAGCATTTCTGCTTGCAAAGCTACAAATTATTGATCGTTCAGGATAGCTTGAACCTCTTTGAGTTTGTTTTTCTTGGCTTCCAACTCAATTTTGTTTGCATCGATCAAAAGCTTTGCTTTTTCGATCGCTGATTTGGATTTAACGATCTGTCCACTTGTTTTTTTCTCTTCATTTTCAAGTTTTTTGAGGTCTGTTGCTTGTTTGTTGATCGCTTCCTCCCTTGCTTCCAAATTGCTCCCTTCTATTTGGGATCTGGTTTCAGCCATCTGGCTTTCTTTTTCAATAATATATGAATTATTCATATTGATCTTGACATGCAATTGTTCTATTTCAGATTCAAGTTGCTGAATAGTACCTCTCTTCTTTGCTATTGCTTTTTGAGATCTTTCATTTTCGGTTTCGATACTCTTTTTTTCTCCAGATAGTCTTTTTATTTTATCTTCTAAAGTTCCAAGGTCTAAGCCCGCTATCTCTGATCTTGCCGAAGAGATCTCGCTGGTTTTATCGGCTTGAAAAGATTTGTTTTCTTCCAATTTAAGTTCTCCCGCTTTTATCTCAGCTTCATTCTTAGTGATAAGTTTTTCATTTTTAGCAATGTTTGATTCTATTTTTGAGATCTCCTTTTGGAGAACTGGTAAAAGCTCTTGAGCTTGAGCTTTGGTCATTTTAGGTGCTTCTTGGGCATTGATCCCCAAAGAGAATAATGCGGCAAGTGTCCAGATGAATATATTTCTCATAATTTCTATTTATTATTTTAGACGTAAATCATTTAACTCGTCACATGGAATCGCCATCAAATGAGGCTGTCAAGGTAATTATTATCTAATTCCCTTCAACGATCAATTTGATAGTTTTGTTCGCTCTATTTGAGATCAACTCTACAAAATAGAGTCCAGATGGCCATTTTGTAGTATTGAGCTGTATAATGCTATTTGGTTCTAATAGCTTTTGGTGATCATATAATAACCGGCCACTTGTATCGTAGACCCTACATTCAGTATAAAGGGCAATGTTTATTTCGGAGCTGATGAAGGCAATGTCTTTGGCTGGATTGGGGTGTATGGTAAAAGTTTCAACCGCATTTAAAGGATAAGGAATGAATGTTGCCAGATCGGTTCTGCGAAAAGTCAAGTTATCGAGATAAAAATTTCCATTGCCAACATTATTTTCATTTGGGTAAAAATTGAGGTTACCTAATATTGGCAGACCTGTTCCCATGCTTGTTGCTTCATCGCTGAAATTCCATGAGTAAATGGGAACTCCATTGATCATTAATTCAGTGAAATCATTGCCCAAGTCAATAAGATATGTCAATTGGTGCCACTCGCCATCAGTCCAGACAAAATTAGCAATACTGGTTCCCCCTGCATCTAATGAGCCCTCAGACCCTCCGAAATAGAGTTGGCTTGCAATTGAAGCTCCGGGCAAAGTGTCGTGTTGGATATTCAATGCGCCTCCCGAGCCTATGGGAGTATATAGCTTCATGCTTAAGTTCCATTTTCCCGATGTAAAATTTCCCATTGGATAGATAACATTACATTCCGTTCCCGAAAAGTTTGCTGAATTGATCCCATTGCTCGAATACAAGTTCGATACGCTCCCATCTTCAACGGTCCCGGAACCATTTCCTGTCCATGTGCTCCATTGTTGAGAAACATTGCCCAGGAGAGATCCATTGACATAATCCTCAAGATCCTCCTTCGATTTATATACATAAATATCATCTACATAGAACATGGCATTTTGTCCTGATGGTGCCGTAGGGTATATATTAATTGCCCCTATTGGCGAATCAAAATCGAGGGAAGCAACTGGTATTCCTTCTTGGTAAAAAGTCATGTCATCATTTATAAGGTCGATAACATGAGACATTCTAAACCAAGAGTTGTGGGTGTAATTCCCATTAGCGATCTGTATTTGATCTTGAATGATCTCCCAGCTTCCATCTTCTGAAAAATATATTTCAAAAGCCCATCCTATAGCAGGAGTAGTGTCTTCTTGAAAATTATAATATGCACCATTTCCGGATGGAACATACAGCGAAATATCTACCGTATATTCTCCTTCATTGATGTTATTAAGGGGAAGGATCAGATCGGTGCTGCCTCCTCCTAGACATAAAAGTGAATTTGTGCCACTTGCAGATTGTTCGTCAGAAACAAAAGAATCTTCGGAGGTTCCAGACCCGTTCCCACTCCAGGTTGACCAAAGGTCGGACTGCAAGGTCAAATATTCACCAGCGTCATAGCTATCAAAGTTCTCCTCAATAAAAGTTTGGCTTTGCAAACCCAAATTCAAGAAATAAGAAAAGGTTAATAATAGAATATTTTTCCTCATTGAGTCTTTTTCAAAGTTGTTTGCTAGTAATACATTTCTAAATTTAAAGAATTAAACTAATACCAATTATTTATGCCTTAAATGACCGTAGCGCTTATCATAATCGCAAGTGCTTTGCTCTTGTATTTAGTTGTTCTCTTGGTGATCTATCTCATTCAGGAGAGGCTCATCTTTGCACCAAATCTAATTAAAAAGGACCCGAGCATTAAGCTCGTATCATCCTACGAAGATATATTCTTAAATACGAAAGGAAATGGACACCTGCACGGTATGTTGATCAAAGCCGATGAACCTAAAGGCGTCATTTTATACTTTCATGGAAATACAGGAAGTCTTTATAAATGGAGCGTTTTAGCTGAAGAACTTACGCACTTTGGTTATGACGTATTGCCCTATGACTATCGTGGCTATGGAAAAAGTACTGGGAAAAGATCTGAGGAGCTGATGCATCAGGATGCACTTGCTTTTTACAACTATGCAGTTGATAGATATAGTAATAAAAATGTAATTTTATATGGGCGGTCTTTAGGTTCGGGATTTGCAACACGACTTGCGGCTGAACAAAATCCTCATAAATTGGTGCTGGAAACTCCATATGATAATTTCATCAACGCAGCAGACTTCCATTTTCCATTCATTCCTGTGAAGTGGCTCTTAAAATATGAATTCAAGAATGACGAATATATAGAGCAGGTGAAATGTCCGATCTTAATATTACATGGTACTAGGGACAGGATAATTCCTTTTAAGCTGGCTCTAAATCTATTTGAAAACATATCGGAAAGTACAGAGAATCATCTGGTTACGATCCCGAGAGGCAGGCACAATAATCTCTCTTCCTTTGCATTGTTCAGGGAAAAACTCAAAGAATTTTTATCAGTTGGTTAAAATGAAACTTGTCAAAAAGATCGCAATAATTTTATTGGTCATTTTTGTAATTCTAGTGATAATAGGCGCTTACATGTATAGGTCGTCAGGTCCTGAATATGATGGAGACCTTTATTTGAAGGGTATTTCAGAAAAGGCGGAGGTCTACTATGATGATTTTGGCGTGCCACATATATATGCGGGTAACCAGAATGATGCATATTTTTTATTGGGATATGCTGTTGCTAAAGAAAGGTTATTCCAGGCAGACCTGATGAAAAGAGTAGGTCAAGGAAGGTTGTCTGAGATCTTCGGAAAAGAGCTCATAGAAACAGATAAGCTTTTTCGGACTCTGGGGATCGCAAGGCATGGAGATGAAAGCTTGAAGAGCCTAGATCTGGATCAACGGTGCTATCAATTGGCAGAGCAGTACTTGGAAGGGTTCAATGAATTCATTCGAACTGGTGATACTCCAATTGAATATAGTTTGCTTGGCATAGAAAAAGAAGAGTTCGAGTTACGCGATATGTTCGCCATTTCAGGATATATGGCATTTAGTTTCTCCAGAGGCCTTAAGAATGACCCACTGATCCATAAATTGAGTTCCATACTTGATAGTGCTCACCTTTCGCAATTGAATCTAGAAGTAAACAAGGATTATTTATTCAATGGCATTGCTGATCTACCCTATAATCCTAAAGAAACATCAGAACTCATAGAAGCTTTGCCAGTGGCGCCTTTTCACGGGAGCAATGCATGGGCTGTTTCTCCATGGAAGTCCAAGAGTGGAAAGGCTCTTTTTTCAAACGACACTCATATTAAATACTCTCAGCCGGGAACATGGTATGAAGCACATTTGGAGTATCCGGGCTTTTCCTTTTATGGGAATTTTTTAGCTGGGATCCCTTTCGCTTTAGTTGGGCATACGAAGAAACAAACATGGGGTCTTACCATGTTATTGAATGATGATACCGACCTGTTTTTAGAACAAGTAGAGAAAGAAAAATACTTTCATAATGGCAACTGGAAAGAATTCTCAGTTCATGATGAAAAGATAGAGGTCAAGAACGCTTCGACCGAGAGTTTTACAGCGTTCGAATCCGTTCATGGTCCGATAGTAAATGACCTTTTGGCCGTAAAGTTCGAGCAACCCGTTTCGATGTATTGGACTTATTTACGGTTTCCAAATGATCTTTTAGAAGCGTTTTATGAACTCAGCTATTCCAACTCGATCCAAGAAACAGAAAATGCAGTTTCAAAGATCTCAGCTCCAGGATTAAACGTAGTCTATGCAAACGAAAAAGGAAATATTGGTATTTGGGCCGCGGCTAAATTATTGAATAGGAAAGAAGGTCAGCATTCTAAGATATTGCTGAGGGGTGATGGAAGTCAAGACCTTGAAGAATATCATCCATTCGAGGTGAATCCAAAACAAATAGATCCAGAATGTGGCTATGTTTATTCGGCTAATCATGCTTACGACACAATAAATGGATATTTTCATCCTGGATATTATGCAAGAGACCAAAGATCATCTACGATCAATGATTTTTTGAAAGAAAATGACAAGCTCGATTTAGACAAGTTCAAAGAACTGATCTATACCAATACGAACAAAAAACATTCTGAATTATCCAAAGGGTTATGCGAAATGATCAGAAAACAGACTCTTGAGAAGCAAGAATTGAACACTTTGAAATTATTGGAAGAATGGAATGGTTCATATGAATTGGGGGATCCTGAGCCAGTGATCTATGTGAATTTCTTGCACCATCTATTTGAAGAGGTCTTTTTGGATGAAGTTGGAACTGAGCATTTCAAGGACTTCAAGTCTTTAATGGTATTCAAGCATAGCTATCCAGAAATCCTTTTAGACCCAAATAGTATCTGGTGGCAGAATAAAGAAATAGATGGGACAGAAGATCCAGATCTGATGGTATCAAGTGCATTTCGAAATGCTGTGGAAAACATTACAAAAAGGCTAGGGGTGAATAG
>JABDKJ010000028.1 GCA_013002285.1 Flavobacteriales bacterium | reverse complement strand
GACTTAGATATTTACAGGGTCATCTTCAATGAAGAAAAATTAAAACCTGCATTCATGGAATACTCAATTATGGGCATGGGTAGCGAGGAATTACTAAGACCGGACATAGTCATTTTGGATATGGATGATAATATTTATGGGATCTATAGACCAAGCACAAGTGGGAAGTATATGCTTCCGCTTATTCCCGGAAACTATAATATGAGCATTGAAGTAGATGGCTACAAAGAATATTACAATGAAATAGTGATCCTCAGATCTGAAGTGGATGGTAAGATCCATCCAAAGATCGTGAATCTTGAGAAGAAGTGATTTTCATTTGATCATGTTTATAAAAACATTAATGCTCTGGAACATTGTTAAGTATCAAACTTATTTTTATCGAAGCCGTGAACTAATTAAGACAAAAGATTAAATGCGATCAATTTTTTTCATATTAATGCTCTTGCCCATCCTGGCAACTTCACAACTAAGTGATAAGAAGGCAAAAAAAATCTTGGACAAGGGAAATATTTCCGAGGCTGCAGATCTGTATGAAAAACTATCTCAAAAAGAACCCAACAACGCTTTGTTCTTGGAGACTTTGGGAGATTGCATGAGTAAATTGAACAACACCTCTAAAGCAGTTGAATATTTAGAAAAAGCTAATTCACTGGTCTCTGATCCTTCAATGGAAAGTAAGCTTATGAATGCCTATATGAAAAATGGGGAGTTCATGAAAGCAATGGACATTGCAAACAAAAAGATAAAAGGAGAACCAAAAGGAGATACGCGATCTTTGAAGAAAGTGATAAGTACATGCAAAGTTGGGCAAACTCTAACTGCGCATCCATTGAACATTGAGATAGAAAATCTTGGATCCAGTATAAATTCCAAAGAAGATGACATACTTCCGTTTTCAACTGCAGATGGAGATCTCTTGGTATTCTCATCGAACAGAAAAAGTGTTCAAGGAAAAAAACAAGCAAATGGCAACAAGCCTTTCGAAGTGTTCATTGCCAATAAAGACAATGAAAAACTAAAGAGCTTAAGGACCATAGAAAGCCCTGTAAACACGAGTAAAACAGACATTGCTCTTGGACTCTCGTCCAAAAGCGAAATGATCTTTGTATTTAATGGTTCCAGCATTTCTGCAGGTAACATGAATTCTTATTCCAATACAAGTGGAAAGTTTATTTCTGCCTTGGAAAACTATGAAAACCTTAAGGGATACGACTTGACCAATGGCATCACCATATCTCAAGATCTTCAAGAAATGTATTTCTCGAGCGACCATGAAAGTAGTTTAGGTGGCAAGGATATTTACGTTTCCAGAAAATTGCCTGATGGTGAATGGAGTGAGCCAATAAATTTGGGCGAGAACATCAATACTGAAAAGGATGAAACCTTTCCACAACTAGCTCAATACGACAATTACATGTACTTTTCATCAGATGGGCACCCAGGAATGGGAGAAAGAGATCTATTCCGTTCTAAAAAAGATAAGAATGAATGGAAAAGCCCTAAGAATTTAGGTTACCCTCTAAGCACTCCGTTGGACGACAAGAACATTACATTGAATGAAAAAGGAAATGCTGGATATTTTTCGAGTGTAGGAGAAGACAGTTTTGGGGGCTATGACATTTATTCTTTCGAATATAAGGAAGCCACTCTTAAACATGCCGTAATGCTCGTTTATCTGAGAGATGATGAGGGCAACGCAATTACTTCCGTGCCAATGGTCGTAACGGACGAATTAGGTGATGTTGTCGGGACCTTTTATGCGAATTCCAACACCAGACGTTACACGCTGGCCTTAAAACCAGGTACCTATGAATTAAGTCTAAAAGAGAATGGCTACGAAAACTATTTCGAAAAAATCGAGGTTACTACTGAAAATCTGAATAAATTTAACAACGAAATTAGATTACAAGTCAGTCAGTAACACCTCAATTCCTCAATGAAAATTAATCTTGAAAGGCCCTTGGCATTCTTCGATCTGGAGACCACAGGAACTAATGTAGCTACAGACAGAATTGTAGAGATCAGCATTATAAAAGTAAACCCAGACCAAAGCAAGGACAAGTATACGAAGAGAATAAATCCAACGATCCCTATTCCTGCTGCCTCTTCTGCTATTCATGGCATTTATGATAAAGATGTAGCCTCTGCTCCCACATTTGAATATTTAGCCCAGGAGGTCTACGATTTCATAGGAGATGCAGACCTTGCAGGCTATAACTCAAATCGATTTGATATTCCTCTACTCATTGAAGAGTTCTTTCGAGTAAGCGAACGTTTTGACATTACCAAAAAGCGATTCGTTGATGTTCAAACTATTTTCCACAAAATGGAGCAACGTACTCTTGTCGCTGCCTATAAGTTCTACTGCGATAAAGAACTTGTAAACGCACATTCTGCAGAAGCAGATGTAATTGCTACAATAGACGTTCTTGAATCTCAGCTGGACAGATATCCTGAATTAGAAAATTCTATAGACCACCTGGCCGAATTTTCAAGAGGAACAGGAAAGAATGTTGATTTTGCCGGCAGGATCATCATGAATGAAAATGATGAAGAGATCTTTAATTTTGGAAAACATAAGGGCAAGACCGTAGAATCCATTCTTACCAATGAACCAAGCTACTATGGTTGGATGATGAATGCAGATTTTCCTAGATATACGAAAAAAGTATTGAAAGAGATCAGAACACGAATGCAAGAGAAGCAAGTGCAATGAAGATCATTTGTGTAGGACGAAACTATGTAGACCATGCAAAGGAATTAAACAACCCTGTTCCAAAGAGCCCTTTACTTTTTTTAAAACCACAAACTGCGATCCCAATAAAAGGGCAGCCATTTTTTCACCCAGAGTTCTCTAATGACGTTCATTACGAACTTGAACTAGTTGTGCGTATAGAGCGGATCGGCAAATTCATAGATGAGCAATTTGCACATAAATACTACAGCGAATTAGGGTTAGGCATTGACTTCACTGCACGAGATGTACAAGCCAAGCTCAAAGAAAAAGGTCACCCATGGGAAAAGGCAAAAGCATTTGATGGCTCAGCCCCCATATCTCAAAGTTTTATTTCAAAGGGGGCACTTCCAGAGATCAATAACATCTCTTTTCATCTGGAAAAGAATGGAGAGCGCGTTCAATCGGGAAATACGAAGGACATGATCTTTCCAGTTCATAAACTGATCAATGAGATATCACAATATTTCACGCTTAAAATTGGTGACTTGATATTTACGGGGACTCCCGCTGGTGTCGGTAAAGTAGAGATCGGTGATGTCCTTGAAGGTTATTTAGAAGGAAAGAAGATCTTGGAGGTCAAAGTCAAATAGTTCACTCTACGCCATGCTCTAGATAGGTCATTTCAAACTGTCGGCCGAACCTAATAACGCTATCTGGCCATACCGTTCCACCGGGACCGGGGAATATAAAATCAAGCGTATCTAATCTGTGATATACCAAACCTATCCCTTTTGCATAGACTTGCTGTCCTAATTTCGCATCAACAGCATTTATCTGATCAATCATTGAAACCTCACAAACGTCATTGAACACTTCAATTCCATTATCATAGAGATTCTGAACGCCCAATATTTCAGATTCCCATTCTTCATGGGTATTGTTCGCATTATTGTCCCATGTCTTGTTCAAGCGTGTTGGAAATGCAAGACGCACGTAACGCACATTTTCTTCCACTTTCTCAGCCAAAGTATTTGTCCGTTTAGCAGTCCATATATCAGATAAGACCCACTCCAAAGTATCGCTTTTTCGCTTAAAGCGTTCTATCCTGAATGCTATATCTCCTTCATTATCTTCGAAAGAACTTTCAACCAATTCCTTTACTTGATATGAGAAATGATCATGAATACCGAGATCGTCATCATGCACTACAGAGTCTACTTGATAAGACACCCAATGCCCGATCACTAGAGGAAAGTACTCATATCCAGGATCTGCAGGTTCGCTCACATTATTCTTACATGAAAAAACAAGAATGAGCAACGCAAAGAAAAATGTTGTACGTTGACCGAGGTGCATGCTCTAAATTACGAAATATGTTCCGTTATGTTCTAAAGGATCGTCCTTTTTACGAGATCACTTTTTAACGAGATCCCCATTTTCGAAGGTTTCTGTTTTGATCAACCTGCCCGCTTCATTGTAATGCTTTACTGGTCCGTGCAACTTATCATTCCTATACTCCCCTACCATCTTAGCTTGCACACCTTTTACGACCTCCTTGGGAATGACCTCACCTGTGAATTCGTCTTTCTCCTCTACTTTCACGCGTGTTGCACTATCATGATAGATGACAAACGGACCGTGTTTTTTCCCATTCTTATATGTGATCTCTGATTCCGGCATTTCAGGCCCGAAGTACTCTGTGAACTTACCATTTTCCCTTTTCTCCTTTATTACCTTACCCCCTCTGTACAACACCTGCATTTGAAGAGAACCGTCATAATTATAATAGTACCAAGAACCATTTCTAAAACCATTAGCGTATTTACCTGTGATATTCAGCTTGCCATTGTTGTGATAAAATTCTGTAACGCCATCATATTCATCTTCAATCATGGTGGTCTTTAGCTTCAGGTTGCCATCTGGAAAGTATTGCCTCCATGGCCCGTTCATCTTATCGTTTCTCCAGCTGATCACCTCAGATGTGTCGCGTCCATTAAAAAAAACAACTTCCAGTCCGTTCTTTTTTCCATCGATCCAATTGTCAAATCCTATGGCCGTATTTCCATCAAAATAAACCCATGTGCTATCTTTTAGTTTATTGATGTATTTCCCTTTTGCTAAAGGAATCCCATCATCAAGAAAAACCTCTGCTCTAGCTACTAAACCTTTTCCATCGTGATCCATGAAGCTCTTTACCTTTCCGTTTTTGTGATAATAGGTAAAACGCCCAAAGGGAATATCATCTTTGAATTGCCCTTCATAGAAGACTTTGCTCTTCTCAGATTCGAAATACTTTTTAAAAGGCCCCTGTTTACGCCCTTTATCGTCAATTCTATTGAATTCCTGTGAAAAGGCATCAGCACTAACAACTGCTATCAAAAGCAGAAATATAAATCTAGGTTTCATCATTTCGTTACATCTTAGCAAAGATCATGCAAAATTAGTTTTACAAGGACAGAATTAATTCTTTTTTTGCATAAACCATTTTGGAACACAAAACTTGAAAGTCGCATTTTTATCGGTCTTCCCTCCATTCAGAGGTGGTATTAGCCAATTTAGCAGTGCTTTGTACCATGCGCTTTCTAAAAAGACGGATATCAAGGCGTATAACTTCAAAAGACAATACCCAAAGATCCTATTTCCAGGAAAGTCACAATACAGAGTAGATAAAAAGCAACTTGCTGGAGGAGAAACTAAAGCAATGCTTGACTCCGTGGATCCTAGATCATTCTTTAAAACCGCTAGAGATATCAACGCTTTTGAGCCTGATCTGTTACTTACAAGTTTTTGGTTGCCATTTTTTGGACCCAGTTTAGGCTCGGTTGCAAAACGCATGAAAGAAGGATGCAAAACAGTAAGTATACTGCACAATGTAATTCCACACGAAAAACGTTTATTGGATCGTAGCCTCACCACTCGCTTCCTTTCACGAAATGACGGATTCGTTGTGATGAGCGACCAAGTAAGGAAAGATCTGTTGCATTTGAAACCCGGAGCTAAACACATGCAAAGGATCCACCCGTTCTATTCCCACTTTGGAGATAAGCTCAATAAAGAAGTTGCTCAGAAGCAATTGAACATTCCTTCCGATAAGAAAGTACTTCTCTTTTTTGGGATCATAAGAAAATACAAAGGATTGGACATTCTTCTGAAAGCCTTTAAAAAATTGGATAATTCATACCACCTCATTATTGCCGGAGAGAATTATGAAAGCATGGCTCCATATTATACTTTGATGGAAGAGGACGATATTAAAAACAGGATCAGCCTGTTCAATGAATTCATTCCTGAAAACAAAGTAAACATCTACTTCAGTGCCGCAGATCTTGTCGTACTGCCTTACAGAAATGCAACACAGAGTGGTATTACTGCAGTGGCATATCATTTCAATGTTCCTGTGGTAGCAACAGATGTTGGTGGATTAAAAGAAACGGTGATCAATAGAAAAACAGGCAAACTTGTGAATAGAGCCGACCCGGACGAACTGGCAAGAGGGATACAAAGCCTTTTCCCCATCCCCGCGCATTTCAACGAGGAAATAGAGGCATTGAAAGCTGAGCATTCATGGGAGCTTTTTGCGGATGATCTTATTTCTTTTGTAAGATCATTAGATAGCTAACTTTGCTCTATGTCTAAACGCGTTGTAATTGGCCTTTCAGGTGGTGTTGATTCCAGTGTTGCTGCTCATTTGCTCATAGAACAAGGCTATGAAGTGATCGCTGTATTCATGCGCAATTGGCATGACGAATCTGTTATCATAGACACCCAATGTCCCTGGATAGAAGACAGTAATGATGCGATGATGGTGGCAGAAAAACTGAACATTCCATTTCAAGTCTTAGATCTGAGCATCGATTACAAAGACCGCATAGTGGACTACATGTTCAAGGAATATGAAAATGGTCGTACACCTAACCCTGATATATTGTGTAACCGTGAGATCAAATATGATATTTTCTTGCGTGAAGCCATGTATCTGAAGGCAGACTACATTGCAACTGGACATTATTGCCGAAAGGATGAAATAAAGAAAGACGGCAAAACCATTTATCGTCTGCTAGCAGGCAAAGACAACTCCAAAGACCAAAGCTATTTCTTATGTCAATTGAACCAGGAACAATTGTCCAAAGCATTGTTCCCTATTGGAGAGTTGGAAAAAAGCGAGGTAAGGAAAATTGCCAAGGACCTTGATCTAGTGACAGCCGAGAAAAGGGATTCACAAGGTCTATGTTTCATTGGAAAAGTGAAACTTCCCGTTTTCTTACAACAACAACTTGCCCCTAAAAAAGGCAAGATCATTTCTATTAGCCAAGACTTTGAAGGCTATAAAAATGGAAGTGCAAAAAACAAAAAGGAAGAAGTAAAGGAATTGATATATACCCATGGAGATGGAGAGATCTTGGGTGAGCACGATGGCGCTCATTATTTTACTGTGGGTCAAAGAAAAGGGTTAGCTGTAGGAGGAAGCAAAGAACCCCTGTTCGTTCTGCAGACAGATGTAAAAGAAAACATCATTTACGTTGGCGAAGGAACAGAACATCCTGGGCTTTATAGAAAAGGTCTATGGATCAATGAAAGCGAAGTACATTGGATCCGCGAAGACCTGAAAATGGCTGAGGAAGAAGAAAGAAAATATATGTGCAGGATACGTTATAGACAACCTTTGGAGGCAGCTACACTTCATCAAAACTCAGAAGGTATTTACATGATATTTGATGACCCTCAAAGAGGTATTGCAAAGGGTCAATTCGCTGCTTGGTACGATGGCGAAGAACTCATTGGTTCCGGTGTCATCTCCTGACCCATATTGCTATAGCCATCGATCAAATAATTATTTCTCTCAGAAGAATTCCTGGAAACCAATTCGCCTAGAAAACCAGCCAAAAACAGCTGAGTACCTAGTATCATAGCGGTTAACGCAACATAAAACCATGAAATATCTGCAAGGTTCTTAAACGGAATATCGGCCCATAAATGATAAACTTTCTGAACTCCCAAGGTGAGGAAGATCAAGAAACCTACTACGAACATCACGCCACCCCAAAGTCCAAAAATATGCATGGGTTTCTTACCGAACTTACTTACAAATGCAATAGATATGAGGTCTAATGGGCCATTTATAAATCTGTTCAAACCAAACTTGGTCACTCCATATTTCCTAGCTTGGTGTTGAACCACCTTCTCTCCTATCTTACTAAAACCAGCCCATTTTGCGATCACAGGAATATACCTGTGCATTTCTCCGTATACCTCTATGCTCTTCACTACTTTGCTCTTGTACGCTTTCAATCCACAATTAAAATCGTTCAGCTTTATACCAGACACTTTTCTAGTCACAGCGTTGTAGAATTTGGTAGGAATGGTCTTTGTAATAGGATCATATCGTTTCTTTTTCCAACCAGAGACCAGATCGAAACCATCATCTGCTATCATCTTGTAAAGTTCGGGTATTTCTTCTGGAGAGTCCTGTAGATCGGCATCCATTGTAATGACTACCTCCCCTTTTGTAGCACCGAAGCCTACATTCAGTGCTGCTGATTTACCGTAGTTCCGTTGGAATTTTATTCCCCTAACGTTTTTATTTTGTTCAGAAGCTGTCTGAATGACCTGCCATGTTGTATCTGTACTCCCGTCATCAATGAATATGACTTCGTAACTGAAATTATTCACCACCATTACCTTATCTATCCAAGAAACAAGTTCTGGAATAGACTCTTCTTCATTGAAAGATGGAATTACAAGAGAAATATTCATTAAAAGCTCTGTGAAATTTTAGGCACCTATATTTTCTGGTTTCCTCTTCAGTATCAATGCTGCTATCAATGATATGACCAAACCAAATATCAATTGTTTGAAATAGCTTACTATCTGACTGCCTGTTTCAAATTGCTCTGGCATTTTCTCCGCATCATTGTCCAAAAACTGATCTATCGAATCTTGAGGAGCTCCGAAATTTTCCATCGACTCAACTGTGCTTTCAATGATCAATTCAGTAAGTTCATATTTAGCGTCAGGTGCTATGACATTAAAATATAGAATGCCATAGACTGTAGTGATCAACGTCATAATTCCAAAGCTGATCATTCCAGAGATCAAAGCATTCTTGAATGATATAGAATTGCCATTAGCTTTTCTTTGTTTGCCTATAGAAACAAATACCCATACGATCATGAAAACAAAAGTTAGCAAATAGACCCACAAACTGACAAAGTGCTCCATACCCACGATCTGGGTAATAAGACTATAGAGGATGAATATTGCTCCACCGATCAACCCATATTTAATACTTTCCTTAAACATATGCTTGGTTTTGATTTAGACAAATATAGCTATTGTTCAATGATCTCATTGTCTAGAAAAAAAAGTGCTTAACAAGGCAAGTTTTAGCAGATCTATACATGCCGTTCTAGTAGTTTTTATACTTTTGCCGACTGGGCAAGTCTCGTACGACCAGCTCCTGTTGAACTCCCCCAGGGTCGGAAGGCAGCAAGGGTAGACGGTTGTAGCGGTGCGATATGAGTAGCTTGCCCTTTT
>JABDKJ010000025.1 GCA_013002285.1 Flavobacteriales bacterium | reverse complement strand
CCATCATCATATCACTTCAACTGCTTGTTTGGTGGTAGTAATAAACTCCTCTGCTTCATCGATAATTCTTCGATTAATTGCATCTGTAGATTCCGCCTTTGCAAATTTCACTAGGTCTGCGATGTTTAGCATCTCAGCGAGGTTGTCTTTAAATCGATCATCAAAGTCTACCTTTTTCAGGTCATCCTGTATTTCATGTGTGGAAGATTCGAGGGCCGAAATATTATATCTGTTCTCAAGATATTCTCGAACAATATAAGTGAGTACTGAATGATATTCCTTTTGTTGATCATTTTGCCAAAGCTCTTTTTTTCTTAGTTCGGTAAGCTTCTCCAAAGCGATGATGTGAGCCGGAATGATCACTTCTGGAATTTCCGCTGCTTTCTCTTCTTTCTGTGGTCTTTTAGAAAACCAGTAGAACAAGCCAAAAATCGCGGTGATTCCTAGTATAGTTCCTATATAAGGAAGCATGTCTTCAAAACTTAGCGGCTCTTCTTTTATGGTTCTTATAGGTGCAAGGGCAGTACTATCGGAAGTGGTTACCGTATTTACCAAAATGGGTACATCATTCGAAAAATGTATTGAAGTGTCCCCATTCAAAATCATGGCATGTGGAATCCTTGGAATGAAGTAATAACCCGAGTCGAATATGGAAAAAGTGATATTTTTTTCCAACGCAAGGGGGTCAACCCCTGAGGTATCCCATTCCGTTTCGCTTATGATTTCAAGATTCTGAATCGTGTCAAGTGCAGAGGAGTAAAAGGATTTTACAGAACCATTTCGTGGATGTTGAATTCTCAGCTTTAAGTTTTGCTGATCCCCGATGAGCATACTGGTAGAATCAACCGTGGCCCGTATGCTTATTTGCCCTGTCAATATTGAAGGGCAGAGAGAAAAACCTATGAATATGACAAAAATGATTCTATACATCAACCATGTCTTTTCTTAAAGAACTTCATCAACGCGTTTATATAGGACTCATCCGTACGAATATTGACTACGTCAGCTCCGCATTTTAAAAAAGTATTTTGAAAGTAGGTTTGATTGTCTTGAAAGCGCTTTTCATATGCTTGGCGAAAGGCTTTTGAGGCTGTATCGAGGTAGATCACTTTGCCAGTTTCCGCGTCCGCTGCTTTTAAAAGACCTACATTCGGTAAGCTTTCTTCCCTTTGATCATAGATGTGCAAACCAATTATATCATGACGCTTTTTAGCGATTCTTAAGGATTCTGAATAATCTTTGGTCATGAAGTCAGAAAGTATAAAACAGGTACATCTTTTCTTGATGACATTATTCATGAAATCCAGTGCCTCGTGAATTTGGGTTCCTTTTCCAGATGGGGTAAAGTTGATCAATTCGCGAATAATGCGAAGGATATGCTGCTTGCCTTTTTTAGGAGGTATATACTGCTCTACTTTGTCAGAAAAAAAGATGACACCAACTTTGTCATTATTGTTAATAGCTGAAAAGGAAATTACCGCGCTAATTTCTGTGATGATCTCGCTTTTGAATTGATTGACGGTACCGAAAAAGGAAGACTTACTAACATCAACAACCAACATTACGGTCAATTCTCTTTCTTCCTCATAAATTTTCACATAAGGCTGGTTGGCCCGCGCAGTTACATTCCAATCGATATTTCGAACATCGTCACCATATTGATATTCCCTGACTTCAGAAAAAGACATGCCTCTTCCTTTGAATGCGCTGTGGTATTCACCCGAAAAGATATGCTTACTGAGACCTTTGGTTTTGATCTCAATCTTGCGAACTTTTTTAATTAATTCACTTGTTTCCATCAATATTGTTTCAAGACTTAGGGAACGATAACAGCGTTCAAGATCTTTTTGATGATATCTACCTGATTAATATTTTCAGCTTCTGCTTCGTAGGTCAATCCGATTCTATGTTGTAGAACATTGTTACAAACATATCGCACGTCTTCTGGAATGACATATCCTCTTCTTCTCAAGAATGCCAATGCCTTTGAAGCTTTGGCGAGATTAATACTTGCTCTAGGAGATCCACCAAAATTGATCAATGGCTTAAGTTCTTCTAATCCGTAATTTTCCGGATTACGTGTGGCGAAAACGATGTCCAGGATATACTGTTCGATTTTTTCGTCCATGTAAATCTTTTTGACAACTTCACGTGCTTTGATCAAGGCGGAGGGTTTGACCACTGCTTTAATTTTCTGCAATGTTTCACCGCTCAATACCCGTCGAATAATCTGACGTTCTTCTTCCATGTCGGGATAATCAATATTAACCTTCAACATGAATCGATCCACTTGAGCCTCCGGTAAAGGATAAGTACCTTCTTGTTCAATTGGATTCTGGGTGGCAAGTACCAGGAATGGTTCCTGTAATATATACGTTTCACCACCAATCGTGACTTGTCTTTCTTGCATTGCCTCAAGTAAGGCAGATTGAACCTTAGCTGGAGCTCTGTTGATTTCGTCCGCCAGAATGAAGTTGGCAAATATTGGCCCCTTTCGTACGGTAAAATCATTCTTGGCTGGATTGTATATCATCGTACCTATTATATCAGCCGGTAGAAGATCCGGTGTAAACTGGATTCTATTGTAATCTGCATCAACCGATGAAGCCAATGACTTTATGGATAAAGTTTTGGCTAGTCCAGGTAAACCTTCCAGAAGCACATGACCTCCGGCCAACAAGCCTAGCAAAAGGGATTCTATCATTCCGGCTTGCCCTACGATTACTTTTCCAGTTGCTTCATTAAGCTTTTCAACAAAGGCACTTTCGATGTAAATCTGTTGATTTAACGCCTCTATATCAACCGCGGTAGTGGTTTCACTCATTTAAACAGCTTTTTACGTTTAGTGATAATGTAAAATTGAAGACGACGAATTTCATCATTTTTTATGATTCTAACGAATCTAAAGCTAAACCTAGACCTTTGTTTTAACAGGAT
>JABDKJ010000061.1 GCA_013002285.1 Flavobacteriales bacterium | reverse complement strand
TAGTTTTTATACTTTTGCCGACTGGGCAAGTCTCGTACGACCAGCTCCTGTTGAACTCCCCCAGGGTCGGAAGGCAGCAAGGGTAGACGGTTGTAGCGGTGCGATATGAGTAGCTTGCCCTTTTTTTCTTTCTTATGGTCATACTTATTACAGGAGCATCTTCGGGAATTGGCCTATCTGCAGCAAAATACTTGGCAGAAAAAGGATACAACGTTTATGGTACGAGTCGAAAAGCAGAAATGGGAAGCCATGAAAATGGTATTACATATCTAAAATTAGATGTCACCGATCACAATTCCGTAAAAGCTGCTGCACAGTATTTACTCTCTAAAGAACAACAGATAGACGTTGTGGTAAATAACGCAGGTATCGGCATGGTAGGTTCTGTAGAAGATTCTTCGATCGAAGAAATGAAAACACATTTCGAGACCAATTACTATGGTGCTGTGCATGTCATGCAAGCTTTCCTTCCAAAAATGAGGGAACAAGGCTTTGGCAAGATCATTAATATCTCTTCTTTGGCCGGTATTTTTGGTCTGCCGTATAGAGGTGTCTATTGCGCAGCAAAAGCGGCATTGAATTTACTCACAGAAAGCATGCGCATGGAATTGCTCACTTACGGTATTCACGCCATTGTCGTTGCTCCGGGAGATATTAAGACAAAGATCGATACAAGTCGGATAAAAGCAAAGAGATCGAAAACTTCTGTTTATAGAACAGAGTTTGATCAAGTTCATGATATAATGAACGAAGAATTGCAAACTTCAAGTGACCCGATCAAAGTTGCGCAAGTAATTCACAAATGCATAAAAGCCAAAAACCCAAAACCATTTTACTTAGCTGCTAGCCCATTTCAAAAACTGGTCGTAAACCTTCGGTATTGGCTACCAACTCGTCTCTTTCAAAAACTGATGATGAATAATTATAAAATGAAAACTTAAATTTTCATTATGGATAAGTGCCACTTTTTTGCGGCCCTATTTCTTTAAATTTGCATAATATTGCCCCACAAATAGAACTCAAAAGAATAATACCCTATGAAATTTTTCATTGACACAGCAAACCTTGAACAGATAAAGGAAGCAGAAGACCTAGGAATATTGGATGGCGTTACTACCAATCCATCTTTAATGGCAAAAGAAGGCGTTTCTGGCCAGGAAAATATCTTGCAACACTACATAGATATTTGCAATATTGTCGATGGGCCTGTGAGTGCAGAAGTGATCTCAACAGATTTCGAAGGGATCGTTAAGGAAGGTGAACATCTTGCTAGTCTGCATAAGAATATTGTGGTTAAAGTTCCGATGATCAAAGAGGGTATTAAGGCTTTAAAATATTTTTCGAATAAAGGTATTAAGACCAATTGCACTTTGGTTTTTTCGGCTGGCCAAGCACTTATGGCTGCCAAAGCTGGCGCTACATATGTATCTCCTTTTATCGGTAGGCTTGACGATGTTTCAACTGATGGTTTGGAATTGATAGAGCAGATCAGGATCATATATGATAACTATGGATACGAGACAGAGATATTAGCTGCTTCTGTAAGACATACAATGCACATTATTAAATGCGCTGAGATCGGTGCAGATGTAATGACTGGTCCATTAAAGAGTATCGTTGGCTTATTGAAACACCCACTTACCGACATAGGCTTAGCCAAATTCTTGGAAGATCATAGAAAGACAAATGCTGTAACGGCTTAAACAAAAGAATTACATGTTACTCAAGATCCATCCCGATAATCCGGATGTAAAGAAAATTGCAAAAGTTGCGGAAGTACTCCAAAATGGAGGGCTCATTATCTACCCAACAGATACTGTTTATGCTTTGGGTTGCAGCCTTTTGCATCCAAAAGCCATGGAAAAGGTGGCGCAGATAAAGGGAATAAAATTGAACAAAGCCAATTTCTCTTTGGTATGTTATGACCTGAGTCATCTTAGCGAGTATTGCAAGCAAATTAGCAATCCCACTTACAAGCTTATGAAAAAAACATTGCCCGGACCTTTTACCTTTATTCTGAACGGGAATGGAAACGTTCCCAAGCTTTTCAAAAGCAATAAGAAAACTGTGGGAATAAGAGTGCCTGACAATAATATTTCTAGAGAAATAGTGAAGGTTTTAGACAATCCCCTGATCTCTACTTCTGTTCATGACGAGGATGAGATATTGCAGTACACTACCGATCCGGAATTGATCTATGAAAAGTACAAGAACCAGGTAGATATCGTGATCGATGGTGGCTATTGCCAAAATGTGGCAAGTACCGTAGTTGATTGTACGAATGAGTTACCAGAAGTTATACGACAGGGGATCGGAAAGATCTAGTTGAGTTTTAGCTCAAACATTTTTGGCCACCATTTACCCGTAACGAATAAATTGCCCGAATTGGGGTGATAAGCAATTCCGTTCAGAACATCGATCGGCTTGTTGATCGTTGTATTCTTGAGCAACCCAGAGCAATCGATATAAGAAACAACCTTTCCACTTTTTGCTTCAATTACAGCTATCTCTTCGCTTTGATATATGTTTGAATAGATCATACCGTCAACGTATTCCAATTCATTTAGATTCACAAGTCTCTTTCGCTGGTCATATACTTCAATGGTGTGTAACGCTTTGAATGATCCCGGATCAAAGAAAGTCAAGACGTTCGTTCCATTGGACATGATCAGTGCTTCACCATCTGTTGTTAAGCCCCATCCCTCTTTGGAGGAGTACTCAAATTCATCTATTTTCTCAAAGGTATTCACATCGTAGACCAAACATTTTTGAGAGATATAGGTCAGTTGATAGATCTTATCATTGAGTATAGTTACCCCTTCCCCAAAAAGATCCATTCCAAGTTCGATCTTGGTTTTATATTCTCCGGTTCTATGGTCTACTTTGGCAAGTATCGATTCACCATATTGACCAGTACCTTCGTACAATTCATCCTCGTACCAGAGCAATCCTTGCGTATATGCCTCTTCATTATGTGGATATTCTCGAACTACCTCAAATTCCAATTTGGTAGGAACCACATCTGAATACACCTCTATGGTTTTGTATGATTCACAAATAATGGAATCACCCATCATCATTTCTGCCAAAAGGCGATGCTTTCCTAATCGCACATCTCCTATATTGTACGGAGTTTCTGTGATCTCCAGCCCATTAAAATAAAACTTGCCAGAAGTACCTGCTATCAATGGCTTAGAACTTAAGTCAAAATTGATCGATTGGCCGGGTATTACTCTTTTCTTGTCTACGTTCAACTTACATCTTGCCGCTTCAGGCGGATCCTCTAAGCATCCAGAATAGATAGTAACTAAACCAATGAGAATGAAGAATAGTATATAGTTTTTACCTTTTTTCAACCGACTTATTTGTTGTTCAAAGGAAAATAAATATTTGCTTTTAGCGAAGGTTGCGGCATATTATCGATCGAAAAAGAAGTGCTTTTGTTCTCTCCATTCTTCAATACCTCAATGACATCTCCTTCGCTATTTTCCTCAACAATAATGAATTCTCCTTCTGCTTCTCTATTCACCATAGCCCCCCACTTCAGTTCAAATTCCAACGCAAAATTTGAGGAGATCATGTATTCAAATCCTGTAAGTATGGATGCCCGAATATTAAAATTAACACCGCTCTTATCGTCAGTTATTGCGCCAATATATAATGGCAAGGGATTTCCATTGATCAGTCTATTCCTGTAAGTATCGAAACTAAAGAATGCCTCGAACCCGTGATGATAACGCCATCTTTTGTATCCAAAGTTTTTTTCTAATCCCACCGCCATGCCATATCGGAACGCTTCAGAAATGAATATATTTCGCACGACCTCTCCTGGGATCACGTTTAGTTCATCATCAAAAGCTTGAACATTCTCGTCAGTTTTGAAACTAGAGAAATTCGTTCCAATACCTAATCTTAAAGCCGTGTTATCATTTATGAAATACTTTAGAGAAATGAGACTGTCACCATCAGCCCAATCAAATATCTGATCACTGGCACTATTATCAGAAAAAATGTTCCCGAGATATTCGAAGATACGTTCAGAACTGATCGAGATCATGAGATGGCCACTATCCACTTCATAATTCTCAAAGTCTTGCGCTTGTGTTAGAAAAGAGATAGAAAAAACTAAAAGTATGGATAAGGACTTCTTCAATGACCTTGAATTTAGTCAAAAAAAAAGTCCCGACTTCGGGACTTTTTCTTGAAAATGTTTTCCTTTTCTTAGAAGTGGAACATCGCTTTCAAACTCATGTCTCCAAGCACACCACTCACAGGCATAGAGTTGTTGATATCCGTATCTAAGCTCACAGAAGAACCTCCAGCAGACTCAGTAGTTGTAGACTCAACATTGTTATCCGCTACATTGAAGAATTCAGTAGTAGATTCTCCATTTCCTGTAGAAGCAAATGTAAGTCCCCAACCGTACTCAGCTCCGATAGAGATCTTTGGAAGAACAAAATATTCTGCACCAATAAACCCTCTTAACTGAACACCAACTGTACTTCCTGATTTCGCTTCAGTTAATCCTGAAGCTTGTCCGAATGCCTGATCATGAAAAGGATGGGACGAACCCAATGCATTTCCATACTCATAGGAAGTCTTGCTATTTGCTAACCATAGGAATGCCTCACCTCCATAAAATCCTTGAAGTCTCGTATTTCCTCTCCTGTACTCTTTACCAGCCCCAAGTCCAACAAATGTGCTAGATATCTTTTCACTGTCCTCAACAGTCAACATTGCATCAGTTGCGTCTGTACTAAATGCTTTGTTCGTTGTTGAATTGAACCCAACTCTAACTTTCGCTCTGTAAGCTTCAGTAGGGCTTGTGAACATCTTACCATAAATAGTGTTCACTCCGTTTAAATAATTTGCTTCTGGAGCATTGTTAAAACCTCCTGAGAAAAGGTTTCCTGCATATTCCAAAAATGGATGAGCGTCAAATCCAATAGCCCACTCACCTTCTTCAGGCAAAAAGTTTTCTCCCTTCTTAGAAGTAAGATCTTGTCCAAAAGATGTTACACTAAGAAATACAACTGCGATCAATAATGATGTAATTCTCATAACTTATATAAATTTTAGATTGTTTTATTCTTTAGGTTATTTATTCGTGTGTAAAATATTGGCATACAGACATTTAAGTGCTTTTTGATGTCATAACCAACGCAAAGATAAAAACTTTCTATATCGCACCAATATTTTTTAGCATTTGGCAACATTTGGCAACATTGGTACAAACGAAAAAACTCCTAATTCACGCTGTATATAGGTGTCATTTTCATTAATAATTTCGATCATTTTTTGTTCTTCGCCCTCACCTACAGGTATTATCATTTTACCATCTGGCTTCAGTTGACCCAATAGATCTTTAGGGATATATGGTGCCCCACAAGTCACGATTATCGAATCGTAAGGTCCATTCATTTTACTTCCAGCGAAGCCATCTCCTAGCAATTGCATTGCTCGATATCCCATTTTTGGCAAGTGGATCTTAGCTTTTCTATACAGATCTTTCTGTCTCTCAATAGTTACGACCTTAGCCCCCAACTCAACTAATATAGCTGTCTGGAATCCTGACCCTGTGCCTATTTCAAGAATCCTATCGCCAGGCTTTACAAGAAGCAATTCTGTCTGAAATGCCACCGTATATGGATGAGAAATAGTCTGTTCATTCCCAATTGGAAAAGCTTTATTTTCATATGCAAATTCCAAAAAAGCAGTATCCAAAAATAGATGTCGAGGAACCTTATAAAAAGCTTCCAACACACGGTGATCTTTTATCCCCATTTCTTGGAGCGTATTGATCATTCCCTTTCGCATCCCCTGATGCCTATATGTATCCTTCTCTGCTAACACTGATAGCAAAGTATCAATAATGCAACCTTTGACCATATTGCCTTCAAAAAGAAATGAACATTTCATATTGAACTTCGCGGGTATTAATTCATTAGTTTTGCAAGTAAAATAAACCTATGAGAATTGGCGTATTGGGCGCAGGCCATTTAGGAAAGATCCATATTAGATTGCTAAAGGACTTGGAGATGTTCGATCTTGTGGGATTCTTTGACCCAGACCAAGAAATGTCATTAAAGGCATCTCATGATCTTGGCGTCAGATCCTTTGCTACCATGGATGAACTGATCGACCGATGTGAGGTCATTGACATTGTTACACCTACACTATCTCACTTAGATTGCGCAATAAGAAGTCTGAACAAAGGCAAGCACATTTTTATAGAAAAACCGATCTCAGACACAGTTGAAGGTGCTCTTCAGATCAGAGATCTAGCCCATCAAAATGATCTTAAGGTTCAGGTTGGACACGTAGAACGATTTAATCCTGCGTTCGTTGCAGTAAAAAAAGAGATCACAGATCCTATGTTCATTGAGTCTCACAGATTAGCACAATTTAATCCCAGAGGCACTGATGTTTCTGTTGTTTTGGACCTTATGATCCATGATATAGATGCGGTTTTATCCGTTGTAAATTCCAATGTCAGGGACATCAAAGCAAGTGGGGTCAGTGTGCTAAGCGATACACCCGATATTTGTAATGCTAGAGTGGAGTTTGAAAATGGCTGTGTTGCAAACTTCACAGCGAGTCGAATTTCGATGAAGAATATGAGAAAAACCAGGTTTTTTCAGCAAAACGCTTATATATCAGTGGATTACCTTGAGAAAAAGTCTGAAGTTGTAAAAATGAAAGATGTTGAGGGCGAAATAGATCCTCTTTCCATGACAATTGACCTTGGAAAAGATAAGGTACCTAAAGAGATATACTTTGACCAACCTGATATAAAGCCAACAAATGCCATTCAAGAAGAATTGAGGTCTTTTTATTTCGCAATTAAAGAGAATAAAAGACCTATTGTTTCCGTTGAAGATGGATGTGATGCTTTGAGCCTTGCTTTAAATATCATTAATAAACTAGACCTTTCACTTAGCGTATAGTTCCTAACCAAAATGAGAGTTTTCCTTTTATTCATAATACTTTGCATAGCTTCTTGCGATATAATTGATCCAAAAGAAGAAATTCCTGGGTTCATAGAGATCAATTCTATTGATCTAGATATTAGACAACCAGGAGACCCTGGATTCACTGTTCCTGAAGGCACCTCATCGAGTGATATTAGAGATGCCTGGGTATTTATCAATGACAATTTGGATGGGGTTTACGAATTACCTGCTCGCATTCCAGTTCCAACAGGGGATAATGTCTTACGTGTAAGTCCTGGAATCTTTAATAATGGAATAGCCAAAGACCGAGTGATCTATCCTTTTTTCAATGATCATCTTCAAGATATTGATCTTATAGAACAGGAAGTTATTGAGATAGAACCTACAGTTGAATATTTTGAAGGTCAACAGATATTTTGGCATGAAGAATTTGAAGAAGCTTCTGTAAAGATAGAATCATTGCCACAATCAACATCCAACATATTCTCGATCTTCGATCCGATCGTTTCATTTGAAGGGGGCGGCTGTGGCTCAATTCAACTTACCGATGATGAAGACCATTTTGAAGCTCAAACCATTGCAAACTTGGATATCGCATTTAATACTACTCTATATCTAGAACTGAACTACAAGAATACCAACAGATTCACCATAGGTATGCGAAATGACTTTACCGATAATGAGCGAGTCTCGCTAGCAGGATTTAATCCTTCTTTGAATGAAAATGGTGAGGCCGAATGGAAAAAAGCTTATGTTTTTTTAACGCCCATATTAGCCTCACTCGGTGGGTCAAGCGATTTTGAGATCTTCATTTCTGCTGATAAAGAAGTTGAAGAACCTATGATATTACTCGATAATCTAAAGATCGTTTATTCTAATTAATGAAAAGATCTTTACTCCGGACCGTTTACATTCTTGTGGATTATGTTGCAGCAATTGCCTCATGGTGGTGGTTTTATGTTTATCGAAAGACAGAATTAGAACCAAGGAAATTTGGCTATGACATAAAAGTCGAGTATGATGACAATTTCTTTCTTGGCCTTATGCTCATTCCTATTTGCTGGGTCATTGCTTATTACCTTTTCGGAACATATAACGACATCTTTAAACGGCATAGGATCAAGGATCTGGGTCAGACATTACTAAGTACGCTAATAGGTGTTCTCATTTTGTTTTTCGTTTTACTCCTCGATGATCAGATATCAGACTATCGCGATTATTACCATTCATTTGGAATGCTTTTCGCTTCTCATTTTATACTCACTTTTGTACCTCGATTCATCATTACAAGCAGAGTAGTAAAGAATATTCACCAAGGAGTTATTGGTTTCAATACCCTGATCATAGGCTCAGGGCAAAAGGCACTTGATATTTACAAAGAAGTAACAGAAATGAAAAAATCTCCGGGATTTAAATTCATGGGATATTTGAATATCAATGGGAACAATGGCCTTTTAGATAAATGTGGTTTACAACATTTAGGAACATTTGAAGATATTAATGATGTCATTCAAGATCATGAAATAGAAGAAGCTATTATTGCTATAGAATCTCAAGAACATAAAACTCTAGGAAAGATCTTGAACGAAATTGAAGGGCAAAATGTCTCTGTTAAGATATCACCTGATATATATGACATTATGAGTGGTTCAGTGAAAATGACCAGTATTTTCGGTACTCCACTGATCCAGATCAACTCTGAGATCATGCCAGCTTGGCAAAGATCACTCAAAAGAATATTAGACCTGGCAGTTTCGTTCTTGGTTCTCATATTGTTGTTTCCTGTTTATCTTGCAATTGCAATTGGTGTTATGATCACGTCCAAAGGGCCAATTTTCTTCAAGCAAGAAAGGATAGGCTGGCATAACAAACCCTTCTTCATTCATAAATTTCGCACCATGTTCACAGATGCTGAAAAAGAAGGACCCCAACTTTCTAGTACGACAGATAGCCGGATCACTAAATTTGGAAGGTGGCTTCGAAAGACCAGATTAGATGAACTACCTCAATTTTACAATGTCATTAAAGGAGACATGTCTCTCGTGGGACCAAGACCTGAGCGCCAATTTTTTATAGATAAAATAATGGAGAGAGCACCGCATTATAGACACTTACAGAAAGTGAGGCCGGGAATAACTTCGTGGGGTCAGGTAAAATATGGATACGCAGAAAATGTAGATCAAATGATACAAAGACTCAAATTTGACTTATTATATATTGAGAATATGAGCCTTGCCGTTGATTTTAAAATTCTCGGATATACTGTTCTAACTATATTAAGAGGATCTGGAAAGTAGGCCTCCATTTTTATTTTCTTAATACATTTACGATCAAATCATAGCAATGAAAACAATAGCAGTTATAGGTGCGGGCACAATGGGTAACGGAATAGCTCATGTATTCGCACAAAAAGGACATAGTGTTCATTTAATTGATATATCCCAAGTACAATTGGATATAGGCCTTGCGACCATTGCGAAGAATTTGGATAGAATGGTGGCTAAGGAAAAGATCACTGAAAATGATAAGGCCGATACGATCTCTAACATCAAGACTTTTACTTCTCTGCAGGGAAATGTATCCGATGTTGACCTTATTGTTGAAGCTGCAACTGAAGACCTGAATTTGAAGCTTAAGATATTTGCAGAGATGGACAAGCATTCGTCTGACCAATGCATTTTAGCCACAAATACTTCTTCTATTTCAATTACGAAAATTGCCTCGGTCACTAAGTACCCTTCTAAGGTTATTGGTATGCATTTTATGAATCCTGTTCCAATAATGAAATTGGTTGAGGTTATAAGAGGATACAATACAAGCGATGCAGTTACCAAGGAGATCATGGAATTGTCTTCGGAAATAGGAAAAATACCAGTTGAAGTAAATGACTACCCCGGATTTGTCGCCAATAGGATATTAATGCCAATGATAAATGAGGCTATCTATACGCTGCATGAAGGTGTGGCCGGTGTGAACGAGATCGATCAAGTAATGAAATTGGGTATGGCACACCCTATGGGGCCGCTTCAATTAGCTGATTTTATAGGCCTAGATGTTTGTCTGGCAATATTGAATGTTCTGCGCGATGGATTCGGTCTTCCTAAATATTCACCATGCCCTTTACTTGTGAATATGGTGAATTCAGGAAATTTGGGTAGAAAGACGGGTGAAGGATTCTATTCTTATCAAAAAGACAGCAAAGAAGTGCAAGTTGCTGCGTCATTTTCAGATTAAAATTTCCATTTTAGACCGCTTCATACAAATTTTTATCGAATTAATATGCTAATTAGTCGAATAATTCGGGTAATTCGGTAGTCCGCTTCTTGACAGCAAAGTGCCCATTGCCGTATATTTACCGAAAACAATTTAGTATTTGTCTAAAATTAATGTCAATTCGTCTATAACTTTAAGGGTGTTCATGCGTAAACATGAGCAATATCTCTGTTATAAGACTGCCATTTTAATTTAATAGTGCTGACAGATTTAGAGATTTAGAAATTTAAATTTTGGCTATGAAAATTTTTACGTGTAATGCTGTAACAGCTGTGGCTGTTGCTCTTTTTTCAATTTTCTCATCAATTAACAACGAAGTGAACGCATCTTCAGAAATTCCTGAAGGAATGGCTGAATTGTCATGTGGTACTCTTGACGGAGTCTACTTTTACGATCAAGTTACAGATGCCCCTATTTATGGACCCATTTCAAATGGAGATCAAGTAGATCTAAGTTCACTCACATCACAATACTACCTTGCGGCCCATGTTTCAGGAGGTGTTGAGAGCGTTACGTTTTGGGTAGATGGCTATACTTCTAATGAAAACGAAACACCTTTCACATTTCCAGGAGGTGCGCATAATGGCACAAATTGGACAGGAGGAGTTGGAACTCACAATATTGATGTGAACGCATATAGTTCCGATGATGCAGGCGGCAACCATTGTGGGCAATTATGGTTGACTTTTGAAATAACAGATAACAACCCATCTTCTAGTTGTAATGAAACATTAGTTGATTTCCATGGCTCATGTAATGATCCTGATGACAAATTCATTGCTAATGTGATAGGTTCATGTGTTGCTAGTTCTACAGACCTTTTCCCTTCAAATGGAGCAGGAACTGCTTCTTGCAATGATGATATTATATGCCTGCAAACTCAATACAATAATTGGGAATTCAGTGTGACTGCAGATACAGACCTTACAGTTGACAAGCTACTAATAGACTTCTTGTATCCTGTAACAATAGGAACTGCAGGTGGCCCTTCAAATGATAATAATTGCCCTTCTTCAAAAGCATATTCCGTGAAATTTTATAAGAATGGAAGCCTTGTTGACACACAAATAGGTAGTGTGGTTCAGGATGTTATAGTTATTAAGACTATTGAGCCGAGTAACACCATCACATTGTCAAATGGCGATGTCATGAAAGTTGAGATCTTCGGTGACCCATTCTCAAATGATTGTTCTTTGCTGGAATTAGCAGGCGCAAAAGTATTGGGCTGTTGCGGGAATGCTTGTGACAATGTAACAAGTGCTGGATCTATAGGTTCTGATGGCACTGTTTGCGCAGGTTCTAGTTATACGATCAATAGCGTATCTCTTCCTTCCGGAGGTTCTGGTGCTTTGGAATATGTTTGGTTGTTCAATCAAAATGCTCCTGAAGTTTCAGGACATACAACAATTAATTCAAATACAGCTTCATTAACTGTAAGCCCAACTGAAAGCGGATACTACAGAAGATGTGCGAGAAGAGCAGGTTGCACGGATTTTTTAGGAGAATCTAACTGGGTTTTTGTGGAAGTGAACCCATGCTGTACCATTGATATATCTGCAAGCCATACTCCAAATTCGTCATGTGATGACCCAATGACTGGATCACCAACATCGTGTTTGTGTTTAGGAAGAATGAGAGAAGTAACATTTCAGTATATCGGAATTTCTAATGCAACTATCAATATTTACAATAACAGTAATTTAGATATTCTTATACAATCCTTTTCCAATGTCAGTCATGGTGACGTGGTCACAACAAATGCAAGTGGATTTGGAGATGGCAGGTTCCTTTCCAAAACATTTTTAGAATTAAATGGACAGATAACAGAAATACACACATCATGTTCACAAAATATTGTCGGACTCACATTAGATGATTACCAAATTCTTGGGTACGTTGATGGTGAATGGAACTCTTGTGGAGTTACTCAAATAAATAATTGTAATGGATCTATAGATCTAAATATCATAGATGGAACAGCGCCTTATACAATTATGTGGTCCAATGGAAGTTCTTCAGAAGATATTGATGGGCTTTGCAGTGGAGATTATTCTGTATCCGTTACGGATGCGAATGGTTGTTCCTTTATGGAAACATATTCTATCACAAATGCCCTGGGAGATCTTAACATTTCTTCATCTCTAAATCATCCCACCGTTTGTGATGGAACTATAGATCCACCCTCCACTAATTGCCTATGCAACGGAAGAATGAGAAAAGTGACATTCAAGTATATTGGCGCATCAAATTCTACGGTCAATGTTTTTGACAACATTTCACAAAATACTTTAATTCAAACTTTCTACAATGTCAATTATGGTGATATTTTAACTGCAAATGCGGCTAGTTATAGTGATGGTAGATTTTTATCAAAAACATATTTTCAAAGCAATGGGCAATTCACAGAAATTCATACGTCCTGTTCACAGAATATTGTCGGTTTGACTCTAGGGTCTTTTGAAATTCTAGGATATGTTGACAGCGACTGGAATGAATGTGGAAGTTCTATTGCAGAAAATTGCAATGGTTCAATTGATTTAACAGTAACAAGTGGAAGTGCTCCATATTCCTTCATATGGTCAAATGGAGATACAACAGAAGATCTTAATGGGCTTTGTCCGGGTACTTATAGCGTGATTGTTATTGATGCTAATGGATGTCAGATGAATGATTCTTTTGAAATTCATTGCAACGAATGTATGAGCAATGTCTCAACAGACCTTCAACCAGAGACCAATGTTACATGTGGAGATGCGCTACCAACTCCAACATTCACGAATGGAACTGTGAGTAGTTATGAAGAATATCCTGCTGCTCAAGCATGTAAAATAGAGCTTAGCTCTCATGCAAGCTATGACTGGAGAAATTTTTGGTTCCACTCCTTCCCAACTGTTTATGATAAGAATTTTGTTTGGGAAGAAGGATACGTTGTTGTAAATCCTGATAACACTGCAGAGATCTTTGGAACAGTCTACAACAATACTTTAACAACATCAGGTTATACTGTCCATTACTATTTTGAACAATTGGTAGACTATAATACATGGATAGCAGGTGGAGGATATAATTCTACTGATACCGATGCATCGTCAAGACTTTATGCGCAAGTAGATTTTACAAAGCCAAACTCTATTGAAGGATTTGGTGAATTTGCCAATTCTGATCTGGAACTCGTTTCTACCGGAGATGTAGCTTTTATGGATCTTGGCCCAAGAGACGTTTATGGAGGATATGGAGTTGGGTTCTGGATAGATTATGCCGGAACAGTAAATGGTTATCCTGCTGGAAACACTTTAACTATGACAGCGTCAAATCATAACGATATGTATGCGAGTGTGTCCAATTGCACTTACGCACCAACTGATGCTTGCACAGAAAGGATCATTAGAGAATGGACTGTTGTGGACGAATGCGGAGTCGAACAAATATTTTTGCAGAATGTGATCATAGACAATAATGTAGCTCCAACTGTGGATTCTATGCCGGCTGACGTCACTCTGACCTGTACTGATGATTTACCAACTGAAGAACCAACTTTCTCTGACAATTGTGGAAATGGTTTAATGATAGATTTCAACGAAACGACTCTAGCTCAGGCCTGTGGTTTACTGATCACCAGAACGTGGACTGCAACGAGCTCATGCGGTCTTGCAGCCAGTGTGACACAAGTGATCACTATATCGGACAATGCAGCTCCAACAGGAACTTCAGTTGCGAATGTTACTTTGGGATGTGACGATGCGCTTCCTACTGATGAGCCAACATTCTCTGATGACTGCGATAATGATCTGACAATAACTTTCGATGAAGTTCTTAATGATCTGCCTTGTGGACATGAATATGTGAGAACTTGGATCGCAACAGATGATTGCGGTAACCAAAGTTCAGCGATCACCCAAACGATCACAATTGAAGATAATATTAGCCCAATTTTTACAAGTGTACTTCCATCAGATCTTTCAGTAGATTGCTTTGATGATGTTCCTATGCCTGCTGAAGTTATAGCCCAGGACAATTGTGGAACTGTTAATTTACAATACTTAGAAACTGTTCCAACAGACCTTTGCAACTCAAGCCTTACAAGAACTTGGACAGCAACTGATGAATGCGGGAATTTGATCCAGCACATTCAAACGATCTCCATTATGGACAATATCGCTCCTGTTCTTTCGAGCTACCCAGCTAACTTAACTATTGAGTGTATTGAAGAATTGCCACCAGTAGCAACTGTGACCGCAACGGACAATTGCGGAACGCCTACTTTGGTTTTTACAGAAGATCCATCAACTGATGGTTGTGGAGAAGGTGTCCGAAGAATTTGGACGGCAACTGATGCATGCGGAAATGAAACTGAACACATGCAAAGTATTTTTGTGATAGACACAACTGCTCCAACTGGAATTGAAATTGCTGATGTTACGATCTCAACAGATGATGCTCTTCCAACGGATGCACCAGTTTTCACTGATAACTGTGATACTGATCTTGATATCACATTTCAGGAAACTACGAACGACCTGCCTTGTGGCTATGAAGTTATAAGAACTTGGTTCGCAACGGATTTTTGTGGAAATGTAAGTACTACCATAGATCAGATCATAACAGTTACAGATGATCTGTCTCCGATCAATTCGTCAACTTCATTTGAAACTTTAGTTACTGTGAGTTGTGACGAACCTATCCCTTCAGATGCACCAGTTTTTACAGACAATTTCGACTCTGTTCTTGAAGTTACATTTAATGAAGTAACAAATACATTGGCATGCCAATATGAGATCGTGAGGACTTGGTTTGCGACAGACGATTGTGGAAATGTGAGTACAACAGTCTCTCAGACCATTACAGTGACGGACACTAACGCGCCAACAGGAACTCTAGTAACTGACGTTTCAATAGATTGTGAAGTGAATTTACCAACGGATGAACCTGCGTTCACAGACAATTGTGACAACAACCTTGTTGTAACATTTGACGAGATATTGAATGATCTTCCTTGTGGTTCAGAGATCATAAGAACGTGGTTCGCAATGGACAATTGTGGAAACGTAAGTTCTACAATTACTCAAGTGATCACTTTAACTGACAACACTGCACCTGTTTTGGATGAAGCTCCTGCAGATATTGCAGTTGAGTGTCTTGACGATGTGCCTGCTGTAGCAAGCATTTCTGCATTGGACAATTGCGGACAGGCTTCAATAGACTTTTTACAAACTGTAGCCAACTCTAGCTGCAACGAGACCATTACCAGAACATGGACGGCTACGGATGAATGTGGAAACACTTCATCAGT
>JABDKJ010000055.1 GCA_013002285.1 Flavobacteriales bacterium | reverse complement strand
CTCATACTTGTTCCAATTCACAGTAACTTCTCGCAAGCATCTATCCAATTCGGTATCGATAAAAATGGTTTGATGCATATATGATGAATTTATATTTCCATTGGTATTACCCATAGTATTCCCTGAGTGCACACAGGAATCAAAAGGAATTACAACAAAGTACTCGACCATGTCAGATGCGTCAGAAACATTATAAAGAAAAGAAAGGATAGAAGGATCATTTGTTTGATCTACAGTGAAGTAATTTGTGTCCAAACCACTAAAAACAACTTCTTGAACAATGTATCCCTGGGTATCTCCTTCCGGGCTAGGGTACCAACAAACAACGGCATTATTAGTAGCAGTGTCTACACTAACCGTCTCGATATCCGGTAATGTCGGTGGATTGACATCTCTATACTTTCCTGTTCTGTCTTGGCTTCGAGAAATACAACCGCTAGGGTGAGGCAAGGTCACCCGATATCCTATTAAAACAGAATCTTCAAGTCCATGACATACCTGAACCAATTCTGAATATGCTTCTTCTCCAAATTGGGAGTCTCCCGCTATGTCCCAGCCATTCCCGATATCTCTTTCAATAAAATAAGTGCCTTCAGCTGTATCCATTACGGAAGGAGTATATAATGGATTCCAAAGCATTTCAGCGATAGGTGCTATGAAACTCTGCCCATTAAGCGTCAGGAAAATTGTTGAAAGCGTATCAGAATGCTCTGAAGTATTTCCTGTGATATCAACAGTACGCATAAAATAATACTGTGGTTGATTATCAGCTGTTCCTACTGCATGCGAAAAAAACTCATCCGTATAATTTGGAACTGTTAAGAAAGTAACAAAATTGATATTGGTAATAGAGAAGAAGATCTCATAATGGGAAAAGTCTGCTGGCTCAACATCTGGTTTGGTCCATGAGATGTCAACATCTCCTCCTGGAAGCACCTCCAGACAGTTAAGTTTTGGCGGAACTAAGTCTTGAGCCTTGGTACAAAAGGCTGCCACAAGTACAGCAAATATGAGAGTCAGTTTTTTCAAACCACAAATTTATTATTAAATAACGATTTCATGCTGTTGCTGTTGTACAACATATACAGATAATCGATTTATTAAGTTTCCTATTATTGGACAAGTCTCTGATCACAATAAGAGGCCAATTGAAGGCTTTTTCGATTTAGTCGATCCCAGTTCAATATGGACTTAGTCAAATGGATTAACGTACTCTTTTTAGTAGCTTTAGCGTTTAGGAAATTCTATGAGAAAAAAAGTAACTGCAATCGGAGGAATATTCTTTAAGTGCGAGAATCCTGAAGAAACAAAGGAATGGTATGGAAAACACCTGGGGCTCAAGGTCAACGAATATGGATCTTTGTTTGAATTTAGGAAAGCAGATGCCCCAGAGAAAAAAGGTTATTTGCAGTGGAGTCCGTTTGCAAAGGACACGAAATACTTTGGCCCGTCTGAGAAGCAATTCATGATCAATTATCGCGTTGAGAATTTAGTTGAACTAATAGAAGAGCTTAGAGAAAATGGTGTCGAAATAGTAGGTGAGATCGAAGAATATGAATACGGTAAATTTGCGCATATTATGGACCCCGAAGGAAGCAAAATTGAACTTTGGGAACCCGTGGACGAGATATTCACAAAAATGTATGAAGGCACAACAACTCAGTAAAATCTAGACTTGAACAAATTAATTTCCAGATCTAAGAATACGCCTAGGTGGTTGATATTCGCTTTTGACATATTTCTGTGTTGTCTAGCTATTTTTATGGCATTCCATTTGCGCTTTGAATTCAATGTGCCTCAAAATGAGATCGACATTCTTGTACGATCCCTACCATTGTATTTCGCTGTTCGTGTAATAAGTTTCATAATTGGAAAGACTTACGCTGGCATTATTAAGTATACCGGAGCAGAAGATGCTTTAAGGATGTTCAAGACCCTTGTGATCGGCACGCTTATCATGCTTGCCGCCAACTTCATTCGAGCAAAGTTCTTCGATGGTCAATACTTTTTTCCGATCTCTATACTGGTTATAGATCTAATGCTATGTTTTATTGGTCTAATGGCCTATAGAATAGCTACCAAAATGTTGTATCAGCAAGCTATTAATCCGAGTAGTGGTAAAAGAAAGGTTGTGGTTTATGGAGCAGGAGAAGCTGGAGTGATCACCAAAAGAACTCTGGATAGAGATGCCAACACAAAATTACAAGTAGTTGCTTTCATCGATGACGATAAAAAGAAAAGTGGAAAAAGGCTCGAGGGTGTGCCGATCTATCACAGCAGTAAATTAGAACAATTACTGAGTGATAAAGGCGCTGAGCAAGTTATTTTAGCGATTCAAAAACCAAGTTCAGAGAACAGACAAGCAATAATAGATACGGCACTTTCACATAGTGTTCCCGTGCTGAGCGTACCTCCTGTAAACGATTGGATCAAAGGCAAATTATCCTATAAGCAATTGAAACCAATCAAGATCGAGGATCTTTTGGAGCGAAAGGAAATTGAATTGGACAAGGCCATGATCCGTTCCATGATAGAAGGCAAAAAAGTTATGGTAACTGGAGCAGCAGGTTCAATTGGTTCTGGCATTGTAAAGCAACTCATCCCATTTGGACCTAAACAGATCGTTCTTTTTGAACAGGCCGAATCACCGTTATACGAATTACAATTGGAACTAGAAGAGATCTCAAAAAGTACAGAGATCATTTGTGCCATTGGCGATGTGAGAAATCCAGACAGAATGGCGAATGTCTTCAAGACTTTCGAACCAGAAATTGTCTACCATGCAGCTGCATACAAACATGTTCCTTTAATGGAAAACAACCCTTCAGAAGCGATCTTAACCAATATTCTGGGTAGTAAAATAGCCGCAGACCTAGCTAGCAAATATGGAGTAAAAACTTTCGTCCTGATATCGACAGACAAAGCAGTTAACCCAACCAGTGTCATGGGAGCATCTAAACGTATCGCTGAAATGTATTGTCAATCACTGAACAAAAAATCAGATACAAGTTTTATTACAACCCGATTTGGAAATGTGCTCGGCTCCAATGGTTCCGTTATTCCGATATTTAAGAAACAGATCGAAAAAGGTGGTCCAGTGACCATAACCCATGAAAACATCAACCGATTTTTCATGACCATAGCGGAAGCATGCCAGTTGGTCATAGAGGCTGGAGCGATGGGCAAAGGAGGAGAGATCTTTATCTTCGATATGGGAGAATCTGTCAGGATAAAAGATCTGGCCTTGAACATGATCCGACTTAGTGGTTTGGAGCCAGGTAAAGATATTGAAGTTAAAATCACTGGCTTGCGGCCAGGAGAAAAAATATTTGAAGAACTATTGACAAAAGAAGAGGGCACTCTTCCAACTCATCATGAAAAAATAATGGTGGCCAAAGTAAGAGAGAACGACCATGCGGAAGTGAATGAAAATGTAACTGAGTTGATCGGACTTTTCACCGGACAGAACAATACAGAGATCGTTACTAAAATGAAAGACATCGTACCAGAGTACATCAGCCATAATTCCATGTTCGAGCAACTTGATCTTAGTTGAACATCTAGGGATATTTATAAATTTGAGATATAAAGTACAGAATGACATTAGACAAGAATATAGAACTGGTGAAAATCCAAAATGAAATAGAAAGCTACATTGGCCTTGGTCAAGACAGTGTCCTTTTCAATTTCTCTGAGAACAACAATGTAGTAATGCTTCATGTCATTACTGTAAACCCAAGACATAATCAATCTTTTTTATTTCATAAAGAAGAAGGAACTACAAAAATTGACGCATTGAAAAAGATGTTGGAATATGTGAAGAACTACAAAGACAAGGAAAGTAGCTACACTATCCAATGGTCATCGATCAAAGAAGATCAACTGCAAACATCTTATTTCAGCGCGAAAAATGTACTCGGGGCTTTAGACAAATTGTTCTATGACAAAGACCCCAATTCTATCACTATATACAGTATCAATTTGAACCCAATTACATAGTCTAGCCTTTTAACAAGACGCTGTTTAGAAGAGTTTTATAGACGTACCACAATATGGTCCTTATAAAATAGCTTTGTTTTCAAGCAATAAAATTTTAGCAGGACTATGTTTAAAATTCTCTCTCTAGCTTTCGGACTCAATCTATTGGGTTTCATAGCCATCTTTCAAGATAACGAAGTAAGCGTTGAGCAGATAGCTCCCTTGACGCTGGCACCTGGTGAATCATATGAAGTAAAAGTTAACTTCTCTAAAAAGGAGATACAAGGCTTTGCGAAATTCGAAGTAGAAGTAGATGATGATCTTGAAGTTATGGTTGGAAATATCGGTTCCGCTTCCTTTTCTTTTGAAAATGGCATTGCAAAGTTCATTTGGTTTGTTTTGCCCGAAGAATCAGATTTCACGATCAGCTACATCTTGAAAAACTCTGACGAGACCATAGGTAATGAAAAACATGTATACGCACAATTTTCATATTTAAAGAATAATGAAAAGAAAGTTTTTAATCTCACTCCACACCAATTATTAATTGAGAAATTTTCGAATGACTCTTTGGTTGCTAATGACAATGTCATTAATACCGAAAGCAAGCCGATAGTTCCTGCCAGATCGGATGAAGAAAAGCTTAAAGCTATAAAAGAACACACCGTTGTTCTGGAAAGAGAATTTGAACGATTGGATGCCGGTTCCTACCGAATGAATATTACTATAAATAAAGGACCTATTGAGGGATTTGGAAAACTTGAAGAGATAGTTCCTGATGGCTTTGAATATAAAGAAGAAAGTACAACAGGGGCCATTTTTACAAAAGTAAAGGGTAAGGCCAAATTTGTTTGGTTCGATCTTCCAGGATCAGAATTGATCGACATTTCCTATATCCTAGAAGCTGATGAATCAAATGTTGTCGGCTTACATAATATTACTGGTGAATTTACTTATATCATTGATGACCAAGATGTTGTTTCCAGAACAGTCCCAGCTTACTTCAAGATCAGCGCCTCTGATATGGTTGATATTATTGAAGACAACGGATTGTCCAAAGATGATGAGGTTGTTGAAGAGATCGCTAATAGTTTGTGGAAGCAGAATAATGTAAACGAGCCTGAACGTGAGAACACGAAGGTTTCAGGAATTGAGTCTCTTGAAGATGTCGCCTCATCCTCAGAAGAAAAAAGTACTGAAGAAGATGTTGTTGTTCAGACATGGCATAATGACGTGGTAAGGAGCAAAGCTGAAAGCACAACTGAAACTGATATGTTAGATGTTAATAGCACTTTATCAATTGAAGAGGAAGACTCCCTTGAAGCAATTGAAAAGAATATAACCGCTCAAGGCAATGACAGAACAGAAGTTCAAGATGATGAATTAATTGAAAATATCACCGGTATTTCTTCATCAAGTGAAGGTGTGTCTTATAGAGTACAGATCTGTGCAACTAAAAAAGTGGCAGAAAAAGATTATTTCAAAAAACATAAGAATTTCAAATACGAAGTGAACATTGAAAACCATGATGGTTGGATAAAATATACAACGGGAGAGTATCCTTTATACAAGCAGGCTCGTAATAGTAGAGGGATGATCGTTAAGAATTACGATCTGGACGGACCATTTGTCACTGCCTATAATTATGGGGATCGCATTACTGTTCAAGAAGCTTTAATGATCTCTGGTCAGAAGTGGTTCAAATAAAAAATTTAAATTAGTCTCTTCTATCCAAAACAAAATGAGGAGTATAAAAAGAGCCATTTTCATTTTTCTGATCCTTAGTGCAGGTGATCTACTTGGACAAGAAGATAACAATTGGATAAGACCTCAATTCGGTGTAGGGGTAGGCACCTTCACATTTATAGGCGATGTAGGAGATAACAACAATGGTTATGGTTGGACGGTAAGTGATTTTGCTTATCGATTCAGAATGTCTCATGGCATCTACGATTTCATGGATGCGTCTTTACAATTTACAGCTGGAAGATTGACAAGCAGTGAACGAAGTTTAGAAAGAAACCTGAATTTTCAATCAGAGATAAGAGGTGGCGGTTTGAATTTAATGTTCAATTTTGACCCTCTCTTATCACCAAAAAGGCTTATTAGTCCTTATGTTTCTATAGGTATTGAATCATTTGAATTTCTTTCAAAATCAGACTTGTATGATGCTCAAGGTCGACTCTATCACTATTGGACAGATGGTACGATAAGAGACCTCGCTCAGAACTCCCCAAATGCAGACAATTCCGTGTTGCTAAATAGGGATTACACTTATGAGTCCGACCTGAGAGAACTGGACCTTGACGGTTTGGGTGATTATGATGAAAGATCTTTCGCTATTCCTATTGGTCTAGGTGCAAATGTAGACCTTTCTGAAAAAGCACATTTTACTATTGGCACAGAACTTCATTTGACATCTACAGACCTAATTGACAATATTTCTAGTAAAGGTGAAGGCGTAAGAAAAGGAAATCAAGGGAATGACAAATTCCTATTTACTTGGTTCAGCCTTAACTATAATTTCAATCTGAAAAAGAAACCTAGATCCAAGATCGAAGAAGGTGGTGAATTCGATCATTTACTTGCAGACCTCGACAATATTGATTCAGACTATGATGGTGTAAATGATATCATAGACTTATGTCCAAATACTCCTAAAGAGGCTGAAGTAGACGAAAATGGTTGTCCTAAAGATGGTGATAAAGACTTAGTACCAGATCATTTGGATAGTGAGCCAAAGTCTGCATCTGGAGCAGTAGTTGATAAAGACGGGATCACCGTAGACGATGATTACTTTCTGCAGCAATATATGATCTACATCGACTCCGGGAAAACAGGAGATATTGTAAAGTCTTCTGCCTCTTCCATATTCAAGAAAGTACCTGTGATTTCAAGTAAGCCTTCATCAGTAGAAGAAAATAGAAGTTTTTTCGTACAAGTTGGCACCAATGTGAATGAACTAGATGTAAACATGATAGATCAGATATTGAGTATTCCTGATGTTAGAACCAAAAACATTGGAGATTCGGTATTATATGTAGTGGGAGAATATGACAATTTACCAGATGCAGTAAAAAGAAAACTGACACTTGAAGAAGAAGGCTTTGACGGACAAGTTTATGCTGAAGACATGGGAGAGATACTTGATGTCTCAGATGCCGTAGATCTTATAGAAAAGGAAATAAAACAAATAGAAACAGAGAAGGAAATACCTGACTTTGAAGGGATCACTACTTCTACTAATGAACTCACCTGGCGTGTTCAAATTGGAGCATTCGCAAATGAACTATCCAACAACATTTTCAGTGACATCAGAGATCTAATTGTTTTACCCGGAGATGACGGACTGACCAGATACATGTCTGGTTCTTTTGGGAACATAGATGCAGCAGCTTCACATAAAATAGATCTTCATCTAAAAGGTTATGAAGGTGCATTTATTACAGTATTCCAAGGAGGCCAAAGAATTTCAATATCTGAAGCAACAAAAGGTGGTGAAACGGATGATAGCAATGATGTAAATGGGACATCGGAACTCAGCGAGGTATTGAACACAGAGAATACTTATTACAGAGTGCAGCTCGCCAAATTCTCAGAGAGTATCCCAACAGATGTTTTGAATAGGCTTATGTCCCGATCTGACTTTGATACAAAGTCGATAGAGAATGAAAGCTATTATATAGCCGGTAAATTCAAGACCAAAGCTAAAGCTGAAGAATATCTGAATAGCGTTGACAAAGAAATTTTCCCTGATGCCACCATCATTGGAGAATTCAATGGAAAAGTTATTTCAGCTGAAGAGACCCAACAGATCCTAAAAGACTAAGTTAAGGTCCATTCTATTCCATAATTACTATTTTTAGTCTCATAATTGAACGCTATGAGACCTATTAAGATCATATCATTGCTGATCTGTGCATTGTTATGTTCTCAAATATATTCCCAAGATCTCCCCAAAGTCTATAATAAATTAAAAAAGGGGAATAAGCGCGGCTATCTCAAAAAAATGAAATTGAGAGCTGAAAAAACTAAAAAACCCCACAGCCTAGAACACTACGCAATTATTCTAAAATACGACTACAAATTTGAGGATGCGAAACCCTTATTTGAAAAGCTCATCTCGGAAAAACGCTTATCTGAAATAGGGAAAATTGAATTCGCAGGGCTCCTTATGAAAACATTCAACTATGACAAGGCTATCGGTATATTGAACTCAATAAAGCCCGGATCATTTCCAGATGACCGAAATTTGAAAATGGCAATTTTAGCTGAGCTTCTAAAGGAAAATGAATGTATTGAATTCAAGAAAGGAGAAAATAATTTCGATGGTTTCTGTTATACCTTTGATGCCACGGCCTCTGTCGATCAGGTTTTTCCAGAAGTGGTCTATCAATGGCAGTTCAATGAAAAAGAATTAAAAGAGGGAACGATTGTTGATCATTGCTTCGAGATACATGGCACACACTTTATCACATTAGGTAGTTACGACAAAAAGCATGGTATCCGCAATAGAGACAGTACATTCTCAATATCTATCATTCCTCCGGTGAACTTCGCTGAACTTGAAGAAAACAACGTGATCAACAAGGACATTCTTTTCAAATATGAAGGTGAACTTGAAAATGGAACGACTGTTCTTTGGCACTTCGGTAATGGTATTTTCAGTTCTGGGAAAAATGTGCGGTTTAATTACAACAAAGCTGGCAATTACTATATAGAGTTTTATCAAGTTCCTCAAAATCTGGCACGTTCTTCGCTCAAATGCAATTCATATCAACTCTTTATTGATGAATATAAATAGCATATGAAACGTTTGTTATTAAACATATTATTGATCCTACCCCTTTTTGCAACTTCACAGGCCATCCCCTCAAAGAGCGAGAATATTGCCAATTTAATGACATTTAGCAGAGAGGCCCCAAGCGCATGGGGAGATGACGACAATGTTCAGACTTTCTTTGTCTTTATTCCTTTCGACCATGAGGAACCCTTTTACATCAGGATCTTTGACCCGAACATAGGTGGAAAATTAGACGCAGCCTATGGCGACAGAGTATTTAACAGCACCACCAAATTTTCTATATATGGTGGCAAGGGGGCACACAGCGATCCTGATGCCAGAAAGATAAATCCGATCGGAAATTATAGGAGTGGAAAATTACTCGATTCCAAAACATTTGATGGATCTGATAAATATGACATGAAATGGTTCTCTTTTGGCCCCTTAGATCCTGTGGCCGGTGAATATGATGAGAAGCTGAAGGGCTATCTTTTCAAAATATTGGCAGAAGGCGTAGAAGGGAATGATGGAAATCTGTATTCATATTTTATCAGCCGAAAAGAGAACGACAATCAGGAGATAAATGGGGCCAATGCATTTACTTATGAATATACCTTCAGGCTAAAATACAAGGGAAATGTAGCACACTTTTATCCCTTTATAGACGATGAAGTAATTGCTATAAAGCAATATAACTTTGACCTTGACAAGGATGGCAAGATCAAGATCTATTCTACTGCAAAAAATGGCCATAATGGGGAAGTCTCTGGCGATGACATGTGGAATTCAAGTATTCATCAGATAACTGAAAAAGAAAAAAACAAGTGTATGGACATTCAAATACACAGGGATGAGCAAAGTACAAATGATGTATCGCTTTATGTTTTAAACCAATATGATGAAGCCGTAAAGTTCTTTTCCTCTCCTCTTGGCACGCATAAATATGTCTATCAATTCAATGTAAAACCCAAAGATTGAGACTACTTCTTGTATTAGTATGCGCTTTTTTTAGTACGGGAATAATTGCTCAAAAGACCCCATTCATTGCTTATGGAGAAGAAGATCTAAATGCAAAATTTATCTATGACATAGCACAGCTCTCAAACAATGACCTTCTCGTAGCATGCGAGAAAGGACTGTTCACATATGACGGCTATCAATTTGTTGAGCGGGAATTATATCTTGCAAAAGAACGGACCATTATAAACAAAGTCTTCGTTGCCAGTAATAACATCGTTTGGATCGGGAACAGTTCCGGGCAAATATGGTCAGTTGACACGATCATAAGATCCAGTGTTCTGCACGATACAGGATTTGATTCGGAGATCAGCTCGATCGCTGAAGACCTGAGTGGGGCAGTTTGGGTCGCTAGTAAAACCAGTGGGATCATCAAGTTCGGCAACTCTAATGATGGTGTATTTGAACACTTTAAAATGGCCGAAAGTACTTTGGTCCATTCATTCATGCCCTTAAAAGATGGTCATTTACTTTTGGGTACGGATCAAGGGCTCTTATTGGGAAAAGCCAGCAATGGGGCTATTTCATTAATAGACAAAGTAGTTTCAATTCCTCCTTCAAAGATCACTTTTCTCAATAGATACGAACAAAAGGTATATGTTGGTACATCAGATGAAGGGTTATTCATATTGAATTTCAATGATCACCTAGATCTTCAATTAGTGAAAAAACTCCCACAACTATCCAGCAGCAATTTACTGGACTTGGAACTATGTAATAATGACATATTGTGGGCCGCAACCGCAAGTAACGGTTTAATAGAATTACAAGGAGACAATAGCACATTCTTCGGTCCTGAGGATGGTATAGACACTGAAAGTGTGAATTGCCTTTTCAAAGATGCTGAACAGAACTTATGGATAGGAACTTTTGGTAAAGGTTTGTTCAGAAAATACAATTCTGCTTTTAAGCCTGTATGGCGAACTACAGAGGGTGACACTGAAGTGAAGGATGTTGAATTTTTGAATGGTAAAGTTTATGTCGCTACGAGTAATGGTATAGACGTTTTAGTTAGCTCTGGAATAGAATTCGAGAGTACCACTACCCTATCAATAGCTGATCCAGTTTCTTTAGCGGTCTTTCAAAAATATCTCTTTGTTGCGACTGTAAGGTCTGGTATTCTCTGTTTTGAGGGTATTAAACAAATAGACAAATTCAAAGAAATACAGACGGTTGAAAATGTGAATCACATTTTAACGCATGAAAGCAAGCTTTATATTTCCACGAGCACAGGTGGACTGATCATCTACGATCTCATTAAAAACACTTCTAAACAATTCAATACACAGAACGGGCTTACCCATAATGAAGTGAACTCTTGTTTTGTAGACAGCAAAGGCAAGATCTGGCTGGCAATGAGTGGCACTGTGTTAAACGCCATTGAAGACAATGAGATCGTACTCTATGGCAAGGAAGAAGGCATACTGCAATATGATCTATCATCGGTCACAGAAGATAGTTCCGGTCAGATCTGGATCTCTTCTGAAGGTGGGGGCCTCTATGCGTTTAAGCAAGGGGATCTCAAACACTTTCATAAAGACAATGGACTCAGTTCTAACTATATAACATCTGTTCTCGCTCATGACACGGGAGCTATATGGGCATCAAGTACATATTCTATCTCCCGTTTAGATCTGAAAAGTGGAAACATTAAAAAATACAATACAAAAGAGAATATTTTTAATTTTTCGATCTCAAAAGACGGACTAAATGATAACAATGACAGTCTCTTTCTATGCACGAATAAGGGATTGTTCCTTTATGACAAAAGCAACGATATTGATATTTCAATTCAGCCATATTTGAGGTTTACGAAGATACAGATCAACGATTCCTTATATTCTGTGAATGAAGCAATAAAACTGCCATATGGCAAATACAGTCTTCGTGCACAGTTCAAAACAAAATATTTAGCTGAACAGCAAAAAATAAAGTATCGCTATTATTTAAATGGACAGGAGGAAGATTATGGGCCTGGATTTGCTGAGCCTAATTGTTATTACCCTGGCCTTTTAAAAGGAGATCAGGAATTGAGGGTCCAAAGCACAGATCTGAACGGGAATTGGGTAAATGAACCGCTTGTTCGGTCTATAAGTATTGACATACCCTTTTATCAAAAACCCCTATTTGTCGGATTCACTTCATTAGGCGTTTTACTTTTTATGACCGGATTTGTTTTCTATAGAGAAAAAATGAACAAAAAGATACAAACCTATCTGAACACAGAATTGGATCTAAGAACCCTTGAAGTCCGGAGACAAAAAGACGAACTAGCCGAGAAAAACCAAGAGATCCAGGATAGCATCATCTATGCGGAACGCATACAAAGATCTATGTTATCGAGTAGAAAAATAGTAGAGAAAAACACGAAAGATAATTTCATATTCTATAAACCAAGAGACATTGTGAGTGGAGATTTCTATTGGTTTTCAGAAGTAAATGACCATTTCATATTTGCAGGTGCCGATTGCACAGGACATGGCGTACCAGGATCTATGATGAGCATGATCTGCATTTCTGAATTGGACAAAGCCGTAAAAATAGACCGACTGACCGACCCCAATGCTATCCTAGAGAAAGTAGACCTTGGACTAAGAGAAGCCCTGCATCAAAACGAAGAAAACACAGCAAATGACGGCATGGATATTGGGCTTTGTGTGCTGAATAAAAAGGAGGATTCTTTGAAATTTTCAGGTGCAGGACGGCCCTGCTACGTAATTAGAAATGGAGTATTAGAAGAAATAAAGGGTTCAAGACATCATATTGGTGGAGCGGAAAATGACCAGAAAACCTTTGAAGTTCATGATATAGATCTGAAGGACGGAATAAGGATATACCTTTCTTCTGATGGTTATGTAGACCAGTTCGGAGGTGAAAAAGGTAAAAAATATCTTCGTAAAAGATTCAGAGAATTACTTCTCCGCTTAGCCAAAAAACCCCTAAAGGATCAATTAGAAGTATTCAAAAAGGAACTGGAAGAATGGCAAGGAGATCATGAACAAGTGGATGATGTACTGGTACTTGCAGTGGACCTTTAGATCATTTTTCCAGAACTATCTTTCTTGTATAATTCTTATTTCCTTCTAAGATCAATTGCACGAGATATATCCCAGCTTCATTATTGCTAAGATCTACTGAGATCGGATAAGCAGAGCTTTGGATCTTTCTTACGATCTTTCCTTGCGCATCGAAAATATTAACAAGGTCTACTTTAAGATCCTCATTCACTATCTCCAAAACAAAATTGCCATTACTAGGATTTGGGAATATCGTAAATACCTTATCAGCAGATATCTCATCTATACCAACATTTCCGCAAGGGTTAGCACTTCCTTCAAATGTAGTAGCTCCATTGTCAATCGGATCCAGCCATTCGCTTAATTTCTCAGAAGAGGGATTTGGATTGCTCACAAAATGCCTGTTCATTTTTCCGAACATGTCTGGATCATCTGGTCCATTTGGCGGATTTACACCTTCACAAAAAGATGCACCTCCTGTGAGTGTGCCGATCAATTTATGTTCTGCATCAAACAATCCACTACCAGAAGAACCACCTTCAGTCACTCCCCATCCATTGTCTGTCTCTTCCCAAAACACTCTCCAGTGATTGTTATTCGAAGAACCAGGATTCCAAGAAGCAGTTTGCGGTGTATTGCTGAACGTACTTATCTTTTTCACATCAGCATTTGGATGGTGGATGCAAACACCTCCACCTGAGCTAGCCACAGAGCTCTTACTCCAGCCCGCCCAAAAAGGGTTGTAAGATGCTGGAATATTCTCTTGTAATTCCAACAACATGAAATCTGACCCAGAACTTCCACCTCCATCATTACTGTCACCCCTTAAGTCACAGCCTGTGATGGCTGAAGCAGCGGAAGCGTTTCCTGAGTCACAACCGGGTGTCTGGAATTTCCAATAGAACTTATATAGATCATAATCAGCAGTGGAAGATTGAACACCATTTAACGCGCAATGCAAGGCAGATAAAATATACGGCTTACAATCCTGAGATGTATTGTTCATTAACGTTCCAGTACACCAAAACAGATTTCCAGAAATACGGGTTCTGATCCTTACAGTGGCATCTATCTCATTTGCCCAACCTTCGCCTTCTGAACAGTTTACATCCACTTCACAATGCTGTGAACCACCCAGACCGCGAAGATCTCTATATGCATATCCAAGGTCTTTTATGGTAAGCCTTCCTTGTCCAGCAACTTCAGCAGGTTCAAAATATTCTAAAACAGTATTTTCTCCAGGAACTGCATCTGTTGCAAAACGGTATCTAGGTTTATTATTGATCTCTGTAAAAGCACCAAAAACGTTTTTGTGTTCTGGATCATATAAAAAAAGTTTTGCTCCCGGAGGCATGAAAAAATCTTCGTAAAAAAGCTCCAACGAAACTGCATCAGGGACATATATTTCAAGTCTCCAGATCCTATCCCCATTTGCCAAGATCTCCCATTCTCCATCATTTTCCATGCTCTTATTGACCGGAATGATCACGGCATCTCTTGGAGGATATTTAAATGATTCTCGCTCTATATCATCTTCCATGAAATTCGTAAGGTCTGGTTTTTCCAAAACGACCTTTATAGGTGCCCTTTTTATTTGATCCAATTCGAAAGAAAGCGGCATACCACCTTGACTGATCTGACCAAAAGTGAACGAAACAATAGACAGAAGTGTAATTAATAGAAGAGATCTTTTCATGTTTAAATAATTATTAGGCTAAATTAATAGGAATTTTTAAATGGTCGCACAGCTCTAATATGGACTTGTTATCTTATTGATTCCTTAATGATCATAAGCTTTCAATATACAACAAAGTATGGTGCATTTTTTTCAGATATTTAGAGCCTATTGCGAAACTAAGAATTGATCGAATTCGTTATGAATATATTAAATAGGTCCATTAGGGTATAATTTTTGACCTATTAGCCATAAAAAATTGAAAAATATAATGCGATATCTTCTTCTATTCCTCTTCAGTATATCTGTTCTTGGAGTTTCTGCCCAGCAGGATTATCAATCTTCAGTAGAAAAAATAAAGGAATTCATGTTCAAGCTTAACAAGTATTATGTGGATTCAGTTGACAATCAGAAAGTTACAGAAGACGCCATAAAAGGAATTTTGGAAAATTTAGATCCTCATTCCATTTATATCCCATCAGACGAACTCAAAGCCATGAACGAGCCTTTGAAAGGCAATTTTGAGGGTGTTGGTATACAATTCAATATTCTAAAAGACACGATATTCGTTATTACGCCTATATCTGGTGGCCCATCAGAGAAAGTAGGATTGAGAGCTGGGGACAGAATAGTGAAAGTAGATGGCGAAATTGTTGCAGGAATTGAGATCACGAATCGAGATGTCCAGAAATACCTTAAAGGTCCGAAAGGCACAAAAGTGATAGTGGGTGTTAAAAGAGAAGGAGAAAAAGAGATCCTCGATTTCGAGATAACCCGTGATAAAATTCCCATCTACAGTGTGGATGCCTGGTACATGGCAACACCTAAAACAGGATACATCAAATTGAACAGGTTTGCTGCTACTACCAAAGAAGAGTTGCAAGTTGCATTCAATGACTTAAAAGGGCAAGGGATGAAAAATCTTATCCTGGACTTAAAAGGCAATGGTGGAGGTTATTTAAGAACCGCCATACAATTAGCTGATGAATTCTTGACAGAAGACAAACTGGTCGTGTTCACTGAAGGTCGCAATTACCCAAAAGATGAGACCTTCTCAACGAAAGAGGGAAATTTCGAAGAAGGCAAATTGGCTATACTTATAGATGAGGGTTCGGCCTCCGCGAGCGAGATCGTAAGCGGAGCAGTTCAAGATTGGGATAGAGGCCTGATCATAGGTAGAAGGTCTTTTGGAAAAGGATTGGTCCAGAAACCCTTAAGTCTAGGAGATGGCAGCGCAATACGATTAACAACACAAAAATATTATACCCCTTCAGGAAGATGCATTCAAAAGCCTTATGAAGAAGGAAGTGAAGCTTATAGAAATGAAAGACTAGATCGTTTTGAGAAGGGCGAACTAACTTCATTAGATAGTATCGATTTCCCAGATTCATTGAAGTTCCTGACAAGGAATAATAGGATCGTCTATGGTGGTGGTGGAATATTGCCAGACATCTTCGTTCCATTGGACACAAACAATACTAGTGAGTACTATTCAATTGCTTTGAGAAAGGGTCTAATGAATACGTTCAGCCTAACTTATGCGGATAGGAATAGAGAAATGTTCATGACAAAGTACAAGACCGATGACAACTTCATCAAGAATTTTGACATAAGAACCATTATGCCTGAATTCATCGAGTTTTGTAAAGTGGAAGGCGTAGAATATGTGGAAGAAGATTATAGAAAGTCTGAGATCTTCTTTAAGACAAGAATAAAAGCTTTGATCGCCCGAAGTCTTTGGGGGAGGTCGTCTTTTTATAAGATCATAAATCCGATCATTCCCGCATACAATAAAGCCATGGAAGTGATGAAAGATGATACTTTCAGGAGATTGAACTTAGCGCAATCGGAATAAAAACATTTCTCAGGCTTAAAAATTTGTTAAGATTTGTAACAATTCACACCATTATATAGTTTTGTAAATTATTATTCAGAAAATTTAAAAATGAAAGATTCAACTAAATATGCGATCCTAGGGCTTTTAGCAGTGGGATTGATAATTAACGGAGTATATTTGTTTAGCAAGAAGAACTATTCTGGAAGCAGCGGGAAGTCATCTATTATTAGTCAAAATGCTACTGCTAGCTCTGACAATTCTACTGCAGTTGCAAATAACACAAATCAAGCTAACGCAAACACATCGTTAGATGCACAAAACCAAGCTGCTGCTGCGACCCCTGCTGAAGGTACTTCTGCGGCTTTGCCAAAGACGTCTTTGACTTGGTCTGAAAAAGAATACGATTTCGGGAACATCAAGCAAGACTCTGAGAACACACATATTTTCACATTTACGAATACAGGTTCTGAGCCATTGATCATAGAAAAGGCTAAAGGTAGCTGTGGATGTACAGTTCCTGAATATCCCAAAGAGCCTATTCCTCCAGGTGCTAGTGACGAAATAAAAGTCGTTTACAAACCTGGAAAGCAAAAGAACAAGCAAACGAAAAAAGTAACAGTAACTGCAAACACAGATCCTGTTCAAACTATACTTACTATTACTGCAGATGTTGAAGTTCCGGAAGGAACGGAGTAAACTTTGCTTTTCATTAATAAAATTGAAAGACCGGATAATCGAAAGATCTTCCGGTTTTTTTTATTCAGCAAGAGCAGTAAATTTCATTTCAAGAACAGACGCTGCGCTGTCATTGGTTAACCAAACAAAAATTGACCCCTCACCTTCTCCTGTTGTGCCAGAAGGGTAAAATCGCATATCCATCAGCCCTGTGCTGTCTTGCATTAAAAAGAAGCTTGCACCACTAACAGAAGGCAAATAGCATATCGCTGGGTCGCACATGGAATAATTCCAACTCTGAGGCGCATCCAAATAATTCTTTTGCCAGGAGACATTGAGCGGTCCCTCGGTCAAATTGATAATGGAACCATGAGACTCTAAGAATGTTGTACCTGCCGGACCTGTGGTAATATGTTCGGGTTCAACCAATGTAAATGAACCGTTCGTGATCTCATCTGGATTTTCCTCAAGAGCTTCTGGAGGATATGGGTCAACTCTGTCACAAGAAACCATGATGAATAAGAAAAAGGACAAAGTCAATATAAGTTTATTCATATTCATCAAAAATTGAAGCGACCTTCCAAAGTTAAAGCATTTTTGCTCTTGCTAAAAGCCTCCAAGATATCTTCCATGATCTCTTTTGCTGGCATTATTGAGATGATCTGACTTGCAACCTGCCCTATTTCCAATTCTCCATTCTCGATATCTCCCTCGAACATGCCCCTTTTTGCTCTTCCCCGCCCCAAAATAGACTTTAGCTCATCTACCTCTGCATCCCTGGCATAGGCTTCCATTAGTTCGTTGAAGAAACCATTTTTCATCAATCTTACTGGTGTCACCTCTTTTAAGGTGAGTAGGGTCTCTCCTTCAGTTGCCTTGACCACAGCCTTCTTAAATAATTCATGGGCAGAACACTCATTTGATGCTACAAAACGACTGCCTATCTGAACCGCTTCTGCACCAAGTATCATCGCTGCTAACATAGCCTCTCCTGTTGCAATGCCTCCTGCTGCGATCACAGGAAGATCGATTGCTTTAACGACATCAGGTATCAAACACATAGAAGTTGTCTCTTCTCTGCCGTTGTGTCCTCCTGCTTCAAAACCTTCTGCGACCACCGCATCCACTCCCGCTTCCTGAGAGTTGATGGCAAATTTCTTGCTTGAGACAACATGTACCACAGTTATTCCCTTGTCCTTTAAGAATCCTGTCCACTTCTTGGGATTTCCAGCAGACGTGAACACAATAGGAACTTTGTATTTAGAAATGAGGTTGAAATGAGCTTCTATGTCTGAATAAAGCAAAGGAACATTGACTGCATAAGGCTTATCCGTGTTTTCGGTGATCTTTTGCAGGTGCTCTTCCAGAATCTTCGGATACATGGACCCAGAACCAATGATCCCCAAACCACCACTATCACTTACTGCCCTTGCTAATTTCCAACCAGAGCACCATACCATACCAGCCTGGATCAAAGGGTACTTGACACCAAATAATTCGCAGACCCTGTTCTTATACATAAAATTGTTAATTGAGCAAACCAAAAATAGTATTTGGAACGTATAAAAGGATTACTTTCGGTCATAATCTCGTCTTATGAGATCAGCGATTGGACGAAAGCCCATTTGCTTCTATGAATCAATAGTATATATTTGCTGAGTTGAAAAAATTAAGTGTCATAATTACATTCTTGTTTTCCATTTCTATGATGGAAGCACAATACTTGTGGGATTACGGAATTACGCTTGGAGGAGCAAATTACCTTGGAGACATTGGAGGAACTGATGAACCTAGAAAAGACTTTGTCTATGACATGAAGCTTAAAGAGACGCGCTACGTTTTCGGAGCCTATCTTAGAAGGCGAATTTCGAGGTCATTGAACGTTAAATTAGGTGCTTCTTATGGGAAGATCGGAGGTGATGACCTCAATACCGATTATGCCCCAAGAAGAGCGCGGAACTTAAATTTTACGAATACGATAAAAGAGCTTTCCCTTCTTGCGGAATACACTTTATACTCTGATAATGATTTTGGCGGCAAGGGCTTATACAATCCTAATTTCAGGGTTTATGGAATGGCAGGGATTGCTGGGTTCCTGCATGAACCAATAGGTGAATACAATGGAAATAACCCTGCATTTGCCGGCCAATCCACTAGTTTAAGAGAGTTAAGGACAGAAGGGCAAGAAACTGCATATGATGTTCAAGGCATCAGCGTACCTATGGGATTTGGATTCTATTTCACATATAATAGAAGGATCAGGTTGGGTTGGGAAATGGGATACCGAATGACATTCACGGATTATTTGGATGACATTAGCGGAAATTATGCTACGGATTCAGAGCTCGATGGTGACCCGGAAAGAATAGCGTACGCCATGCAAACCACTCCGGAGCTAATTGACGAAATATGGCCAGGGAATCCGGTGATGATATGTAATTATGACTATGATGTTATGTACAGCAGTGATCTTCATTGCGGTTCTTCTGGATCGATCGAGCGTAACCCGAGAGGTATTTCGAAGAATAATGACGGATATCTTTTCATGAATATTACGGCTGGTCTTGTTATTCAGAAAAAATCCAGAAGTTTTCAAGCCAAAAAGAAAAAATACAGTTGGCTTAAGAGAAAAACGAGAGGGAAGAGGAAGTCGAGAGCGAAATTCTGATCAAGCCTTTTTCCAAAACTGGTCGATCTTTCTCAATGGTTTTTTTATCAGAGTGAGTTTCCCGGGATCCAGATCATTCAATTTCCAAGCAAGACGATCTTCTTTATTGGCTTTTATCCTGTTTTTCAAAGACACATTGCTTTCTCCACCTACCCTCATTTTTGTTATAACCTCTGGAATGTGTTTTGAACTGATCCCATGTTTAACGAACATTCTTAGCATCAATTCATAATCAGCGGATATATGAAGATCCGTTCGGTAGGTACCATGATCATCATAGATCTCTTTTTTAAGAAAGAATGAAGGGTGAGGAGGCATCCATCCTTTTTTGAAATCACCATCCCGATGATCTCTTGAGCGCCAATACCTGATCACTTTATTCAAGTCATTCTTAGCCACATATTGCAGATCTCCATAGACCGCATCGGTATTGTGTTCGTTGAACGTATGCACGATCTTTGAGATCACCGATCGATGTGTGTAGACATCGTCAGCATTTAAAATACCAATGACATCTCCTTGGCAATTTGCTATACCCTTATTCATAGCATCATAGATCCCATTATCTGGTTCTGACACAAAATTGCTTATTTGCTTCGCATAGACTTTGATGATATCTGTGGTTCCATCTTTTGAATCACCATCTATGACAACGTATTCCAAGTCATCATGGTCTTGTTCCAAAACAGACTTTATCGTCTGTTCAATAGTGTCTACAGCATTGTAGGAAACTGTAATAATGGAGACTTTCATGAAATGACCCTTTCTTTGATCTTGATCGCAGGTATTCCAGAATAAATGGAATATCCTTCCAATAATTTTGGGGCAGTTGAGCGGGCCGTAAGAACAGAATGACTTTTACATTGCGTACCTCCAGAAACAAATGCTTGCGCGCATATCCAAACACCGTCTTCCAAAATGATCTCATTCACCCTGAGGTCGAAAGTGGGCTTTGTATAGTCGTGATCACCGCATTCAAGCATGGCTCCTTGGGAAATGCAGACGTTGTTTCCGATCCTTACTTTGGCCAAATTGTCGATCCAAACATCTTCTCCTACCCACGAGTGATCCCCGATCTCTAAATTCCAAGGGTACTTAATATTCACACCTGGTTTGATCACAACTCCATTCCCGATCTTTGCGCCAAACAAGCGCAAGAGCGCTTTTGTAGAACCTGAGAAAGGAAACAATCGGGACTTGATGAAAATAACTTGAAAAAAATACCAGAATATCCTCTTCAATGCTGAACCCGGTTTATACCAGCTATTATCATATTTTGAAAGATCTGTTCTCATTCGAAGAGGCGAATATACTCAGTTCTCAATTTCTCCGTATCCATTCTTTCGGATGCAAATTTTCTAGCGCAAGCAATCCATTCCTGATATTCATCACTACCCATTTTCCAAAATTTATTGATCGCTTCTCGGAACGCCTTTTTATCTTGTAAAGCAAGATCAAAACCGGCCTTAGCTCGGCTTAATCCACGCCAAGGCGTTTGATCAGAAATGATAACGGGCGTTCCACAAGCAAGACTTTCATGGACCACATGACCAAAATTCTCACCTCTTGTAGGCAAGAACATTACATCAGCCTTTTCTAATTCTTTTGAAAATCTATCAGGCGATAAACTTCCTAGTACATTGACTTTTATTCCATTTGGCATTTCTTGAATAGCTTCATCACATTCTTTCCAATAGTCTTCATCATACTTCTCTCCTGCGATATTCAATTCTATCTTATTCGATGACATCTCCTTCAGTATTTTCAAGGCAAAAAGTAGATTTTTCTCCTTTGCTATTCGCCCAGCAAAACAAATACGAAGAAGATCCTTCTTTTTTGAATTCGCCTTTATTTCAGGTATACTCTTGGGACTGTTATGCGCCACTTGAACTTCTCCTCCAAGCTTCTGTGCTTCAATGTCTTTCTTTTCGTCATCGGTAGTTGCTTGAAAAACCACATTCTTATAGGTGCCTCGTACTCGAGATAGGATCAAGTAAACAGACTTCTTAAAAGACTTGATCGCAAGAGCACTCGGTCTCAACATTCCCCTTGGTGCAACAATTACGTTTTTTGGACCAGCGAATTTCATAGGCCAAATTGAAAAATGCTTTGAGAACATGCCATTGATATAAACAACATGTACATCTAATTTATCAAATTCATTTTTCATGAATTTCCGAGCTAGCTTCTCTGCCGACAAATACATCACTTCACAATTCTTTGAATAGTTGATCCACTCATTGCTAGCAACTTGATCATATGGTTCGTCCTCCATATAATCCCTATCCTTTGTAAAAATGTAGAAATGAAAGTCCTCTTTCAACAGGTCTACCATGTTTGCACAAGAAGTGATCGGTCCTCCTGCCTTATACCCCGGCCTGAACCAATCTATGAAAACCGCGATCTTCTTATTCATCGATCCCATTTGCCGATAACCAATGTTCTAAAACAACTAAATGCCAAATTCTGGACCATGTGATATTAGGGTCATTATTTAAAAATCTAGACCACAACAAGTCGATCGCGTTTGTAGAAAATTGAGTTCGTTTCTTTAGTCCTTTTAGTTGCCGCTCACAAAAAGGCTTTAGGTCTTTTTTCATCCACTTGGTCCATGGAAAGGTAAAACCCATTTTAGGTCTATTCACCAATTCTGAAGGCAATAAGTCCTGAAAAGTATCGACCAATAATTTTTTAGGACTATGGGGATATTTTTCCTGATCACTCAAACCCAAAACATACTCAACTAACTCGTGGTCAAGAAATGGAACTCGAATTTCCATTGCGTTTGCCATTCCCATTTGATCTGAATCTCGCAGCAAAACATTGCTCATGTATGTGTTGAATTCCAAAACAGATATCTTGCTCAAATAAGGCAATTTAAATGCCGTACCCTCAAAACTGATCTTATCCTTACCAATCTGAAAAACTGAACTTTCTGGTAGCGTTTCTCTATCCAATAAATTCAACACCTCCTCATCCCTAAGCACTGTTCGCATTTTAGGGTAGATATATTCAAGGTCGAAATGATCTTGCACTAAAAGGTCCTTTACTTTACTCGAGGCAACATCTTTTTTTACTCCACTATAAACAGAACCAGCCATTTTTCGAACGAACATTGGAAAACTGGTCACCCATTTTTTCTGAGAGATCTCCGCACAGTACTTGAAAAGATCGTATCCAGCGAATAACTCATCGCCACCCAAACCAGACAAGGCCATGGTGATCCCGGCATCCTTTGTCTTCTTAGAGACAAGATATGTGTTAGGCCCATCTCCAGAAGGATGGTCCATGGCAGCCAAGGTACTGGGAATCATATCCAAAAGATCATTCATTCTCAGCTTTATCTCATGATGGTTCGTTTGATACTTTTTAGCGATCATCTGTGAGTACTTTGCTTCGCTATGTTCTTGTTCGTCAAATACTACAGAGAAGGTATTCACTTTGCCAGGGATAACTTCCGACATAAGACCAACAATAATACTTGAATCTATGCCTCCAGATAGGAAAGCACCAAAGGGAACATCGGAGACCGTGCGTTTCTCCACACTTTCGGTAAGCAGGATCCTAATGTTCTTTTTTGTGTCATAGCTATCTCTCTTTCGCGAGTTGTTCCTAGCGCCAAGCTCAAAGTATTTCACCTCTTCGGTTTCGTTATCACTGATCTTCAAATAATGTCCCGGCTCTAACATCTTTATTCCTTGAATGATCGTGCGCGGACCATGCACCGTAGCATACCTTAAATAATCGATCAAAGCCTCTGGATCCATCTTTTTCGGGACCAGATCGGTTTCAAGGATCGCTCTGATCTCAGAAGAAAAAATAAGCGAATTCTGGCTTTCGGCATAATAAAGTGGCTTGATCCCGATCCTATCCCTGACCAAAAACAACTCACCTTTCTCACTATCCCACAAAGCAAATGCAAACATTCCATTGAATGCTTGCAGCGCAGCCATACCCCATTCTGTGATGGCAGCCAAAACGACCTCACTATCACTTTCGGTCTTATATGGGTAATTCGGGACTTGCTCTTTTAAAGCCCTATAGTTGTACAATTCGCCATTATATACCAAAACAAATCGGCCATTTGCACTCGTCATAGGTTGGTTTGCTTTCTCGTCTAGATCAATAATAGACAGCCTTTTATGGCCGAGAACAACATGCTCATCGGCATAGAGTCCATCAGCATCAGGGCCTCTGTGCGTGAGGCAAGCATTCATCTTTTGGACGGTCTCTTGCGGCCGTTCGATCTTCTCCAGACCAAACAATCCATTTATTCCACACATTTATTTAATGATGTATTGTGGTGTTTCAATAATATACTGAATTCCCATTTCCAAAGGGATCAACTCTTTGTTCAGGATCTTTTTCATTAGAGCGTTATCTGGCAATCTTCTCGTCATATCACCTTCGGCCAAAGGAGGTAGATGAACTATCTCAGAACTGGAATTCGTGATACGTATGATCGTTTTCGCAAGATCCAGGATACTCATCTCTTTATCTGATCCTATATTGATGACATCGTTTAATATTAGATCATCATTGAAACACTTAAGACAGGTATCAACATTGTCATTGATGTAACAAAAGGTTCTGGTCTGTGACCCATCCCCGTAAACCGTGATCGGTTCATCTTTGAGCGCAGCTCTCAGGAATTTGCTGATCACAAAATCTTTGCTCTGTTTTGGGCCATATGTATTAAAAAATCTGAAAATGGTATACTCTAAACCATATTCCTTATAATAGGAACGCAGATATGCTTCTCCCACATTCTTTACAATGGCATAGGGCAATTTTGAATTGAGAGGTGTGGTCTTCTCATTCTGAGGGATCTCCACTGGCTCTCCATAAACCTCAGAAGAAGAAGAATAGAACACTCGCTTTACACGAGAATTCTTTGAAAGGTCAAGTATGTTCCTTATCCCCTCGATGTCTCTCAGAACTGAAACGGGGTTTTCCAAAGTTCTGTTCACCCCTACTAAGGCAGCGTAATGAAAAACAAAGTCAAAATTGTAGGCATAGAAAACACCTGAGATGTCATTGAAATTATTGACATCAGACTTTATAAAATGAAGGTTGTCGTATGCACTTAAGGGTAATTTTTTAACATCGCCAGTCCTTAAATTATCGACAACAACAACAAGATTATTTTGATCCTGTGCAAGCTTAATGGCTACCTCACTCGCTATAAACCCTGCCCCTCCAGTAACTAATATTCGCTTCATGTTGTTTGATTTAAATTGAATTTACAAAAGTTCCATCACATTATCAGCCCAAATAGCAGGACTTTGCCTTTTCGAAAGTTCCGAACTAACTTTAGACATCTCAACATATTCTTTTTCAGATAGTTGTGTTATCTTTTCCATAGCAACTCTCAGCTCATTTTTTGAGCCCGGTACGACTAAAAAGCCATTTTTTCCGTCCACCAAGAATTCCTCCGTTGCCCCTACTTTATCAGTTAAGATCATTGGCAAACCAGCTGCCGCCATTTCATGAGCCACTAAGCCCCAAGGTTCAAAAATACTTGGCAATACAAAGGCGTCTACTTCTTCCAAGATCTTCGGCATGTCTTCTGGTTGGACAAAGCCAAAATGTTTAATACGTTCGTGTTCGGGTTTTTGATCAAACAAAGGACCAGTCCCAAGGCACCAAAGTTCCCAATCGTTTTCTGGTTTCTTTGAATAATCCAGGAAAGCGTCAAACAAAATATCTATTCCCTTTTCTTCTGAATATCGACCGATGTAAACAAAACGTTTAGCCCTCTCTTTAGTGGTTTTCGAAACCCTTATCTGGTTCACTCGTTCAAACAATTCACTGTCTGCGGAATACAACTTATCCAGTATCCTGTTTTCTTTAAACCCCAGTTTTCTGGCATATGTCCTTTGCCTTTCTCCGGCTACCCAGCAATGCGTGAAAAATGGAAGAAGACTCTTTCTCGAAAGTGCCGACCAAATTCTTTGTTTTACTTTCCCTGCCCATGGATTATCCAATGACATTACCCGAACTGGGACTTGGACCAACTCTTTTATGATCGACATGTATTCCTTGTCTCGCCATCCACTGACAATAACCATATCAGGAGAAATATCTTGGCAAAGGGCAAGTAGTTGCTCACTTGTGAATTCATGTTTAGGATAATAATTGATCTCTCGATCTTTATCGAATTTGAAAGGTGCCTCTGAATTGATCGGCCAGTGGACAACATGGACCTCAGCTTTCTTTGAAAGCTCCTTTAAACTCGCGATAAAATACTTTGCAAGTTCGCTGTGTAGAAAAAGGATCTTAGCTAGTTTCAATATCCGTTGTGTAATCAATTTCCTTAGCTCCAACATCAATGATCATGCAGCTTATCAAAATGAAAAGAATGATGGTGAACGGATTTAAACTCGCTGTCAACCAGGATTCAAAACTGACCGAAAAAACAATGGCATACAATATGGGCCAGGCCAATTTGGTATTCTTAGCACCTCTCCAAAAACATAAGAAAAGTGCTATACTATAGCTCAGCAGACCAACCAAACCAGTATCCAACCAAAATGTAAGAAAACTTTGGTGGGCATTGCCTTCATGCCCAAGCCTGCTAAGTATAGGATAGTTTTCTTTATACAGGATCTCAGTGTAGTTAAAACCCTTACCGACAAAAATGTTGTTCTGGATCTCTGAAAATGCGAATTGCCAGGCAATCCATCTACCTGAGCCTTCCGAAAAAGTATCAAGTCTAAAGAACTCCCCTAAGCCCAATACCTGGATAAATCCAATGATCTGCTGAGCGATCTCATTATAGAAAACAAGGATCGAAGCAAAAAGAATGAATCCGAAAAAACCAGAAATGAAATAGATCCTGCTAAATACAAAGTAAATACCCGCGGCAAATATGGCCGACCGTGTTTGGCTCAAAAGTAGTGAACTGATAATAATGATATAGATAAACCATTTTTCACGTTTGGAGAAAAAGGTCTTGTCGCGACTCAATGAAAACTCAAATAAAATAAAGAGTAACATACTGAATATCCCTAAGCCATTGGGGTTTCCCAATATTGCTTTATAGCGATCAGAAAGCACTGTCAACTCAGGAAAAACCAGATACAAAAGATAGCCAAGAGTCAATATGAATACTCCAAAAAGAATGAACCCCCTATAGAATTCCCTTCTGTCATTTTTGATCGCCCAAGAAACAATGAAGGGTACTATCAGTAAAAGGAGTCCATAAGACAATGTCTTCTGAAAACAAATAAATGGTTCCGGAGAAATAGCGATCACCACAAATGACCAAATGATGAAGGGAAGGAACAGCTTAAATACCGTATTTTCGAAATGAAAAAATGCTTTTCTTTTCAACCAAAAGATCAGGGCAAGAATAACAATAAAAAAGGGTTTAAAGGTCTGGGCAAATTGAAAGGAATTAATGGTGGCGTCACTTAAAATGAGAATGAACCAAAACCCAAGCAAGATCTCAATAAAATGGTTTTTCCTCATCAGCAAGAGAGCTGAGAAAGGGATAACAACAAAGCTGGATGGGCCATACAATATACCGGCCATCAACCAAATTGCCAAGATCAGTAGAAAAGTGATATTTGACCTAAGATGAGCTACCACTCCAATAGATAGAATTTCATGCAAATATATACCTTTGGCACTATCTAGAGCCCGATAATGTTTTACTTCTTTTCTAAACTTCTGGATTTTCTACTTCAACCTTCATTTTGGGTTATTCTATTCATTGTTCTGGCTTTGATCTTAAAGAACAAGCGAAAGAAATACCTCATTGTTTCTCTTTTGATCTTTTTCATTTTTGGGAATGAAGCTTTCTATAATTGGTCAATGTCAAAGCTGGAGAACCCTCCATTTGATAGTTCATTGTTCCCTAATAATTTTGAAGCTGCACTCTTACTTGGAGGTTATGGCTCTTATAATGACACCTCAGATAAGATCGAATTAAATCATTCGGCAGACCGTTTAAATGAGGCCTTAGCACTTTATCATTCTAAGAGGATCAACAAGATAGTTGTATTGAGTGGTGCAGCCTCAGAAGAATTCCCAGAAAAAGATGAAGGCAAGATAACTGTCGAATATTTAAGAAGGTCTGGAGTGAAAGACCGTGATATCCTTGTTGAAAATACCTCATTGAACACACACCAAAATGCAGTGAATGCAAAGTCACTTATTGAAACGAACAAGCTGAAAGGTCCATTCCTACTGATAACTTCTGCATTTCATATGAGACGTGCTAAAGATTGCTTTGATACACAAGGGATACAGACTATTTCTTATCCCGCAGATTTTCGATCTAAAACTAAAAATTACGACCTATCGTATCTGCTCATACCGAAAGCTGAAACCCTTCTTGATTGGAATATCATTATCAAAGAGATCATTGGCTATTGGGTATACGACATCAGAGGATATATCGACTAACAGTCGCTAGCCTTCGAAAGAGATTATCGACCGATCTCTCCTTTAAAAAAGATCTCTGGCACACTTTCTCCTGAAGAATAATTATTATCCCTGTCAATGTCTGCCAACCTCATGCTTGGGTCTATTTCCACAGTATCAATTTCATCAATTGGATAGTTTACAGAAAGTATATAACCAGGATGTGTCCACGGCCAATCTTCTGCAACTATGCGTTTTCCCTTATACTTTTCTTTCTTCTCACCTCTCATGATCCTCAATGGAATATGATAAAGTTCTTTGGTCCCATCCTTCAATGTAACCTCAACATCTAAGGGCATGATCATGTCGCCAATTTTATGAATGTATATTTCCGTAGTTCTGTCGATCGCTTCCATTTTTGAAATACCATAGTCGATAGTACGCGTGCTATTCACAAAATGCTCTAAGTACCAATCCAATTCCAGACCGCTCACTTTCTCAGCAACACGAATAAAATCCTTATCTGTAGGGTGCTTGAACTTCCAGTCATTGTAATACCTGATCAAGGTCTTGCGCAAAGCGTCTCTTCCAATAACATATTCCAACTGTTTTAGGAATACTTCTCCCTTACTATAGGAAGCAACTCCATAAGCTCTGTTAGTATTGTAATGATCCGCATGAGTCGAAAGGGGTTCTTCCAAACCAGCTTTAACCAGATTTATATAAGATTGGTAAGATCTAAAATGACTGTTCAATGGTTCCTTATCAGGAGGGAATAGCTCATCCATTATGATCGTAGATGTATAGGAAGTAAATCCTTCGTCCATCCATGGATATAGGGCTTCATTCGTTCCTAATGTCATTTGATACCAACTATGCATCACCTCGTGTACGGTGACACCTACAAGGCTTCTGAACTTCCTTTTGCCCGTGATCAAGGTGGCCATTGGATACTCCATTCCACCATCTCCTGCTTGTATCACTGAATATTTCTTATGAGGATATTCTCCGAATTTATCACCTACTATTCGAAAAAGATCTCTGGTCTTTGGCTGTAGATCCTTCCAATTCTTTTTAATACTCTCGTCATCTTTATAAAAGAAATGCAACTCGAGATCACCATCTACCAAGATGTCATGGATATATTCGTCATCTGCCGCCCACACAAAATCATGAACATTATCTGCTTTGAAATGCCAGTTCAATTTGCCTTTCTTGACTTTACCTTCTGCGTCTGAGTAACCATGTCCGATCTCATCTTTGTTCTGTAATATCCCAGTTGCGGCAACTGTATACTCCTTGTCTATATTTATTTTGACATCAAAATCGCCCCAAACACCATGAAACTCCCTTCCTATGTAAGGATTTGCATGCCAACCTTGTTTATCATATTCACACAATTTTGGATACCATTGAGCCATTGAATAGGCAACATTTTCGGCATTGTCCCTTCCAGAACGTCTTATCTGAACAGGTACTTGCGCTTGCCAACCCATCATGAATTGTGTACTGCCACCGGGTAGTATTTTTTCGAGAAGCTGTACTTCCAAAATTGTACCTACAGTTTGAAAATAAAGCGGTTTACCATCTTGCCTCAAGTCCTTTACATTGATATACCCTTGCTCACTTTCCGAAAGCTGAGAGATCCTATCGCCAACCCTTCTGTCCGGATCTTCTATAGTTCGGCTTCGAACATCCATCATACTTCCTGGCTGAAAAGCATTGAAATATAAATGGAAGAAAACTTTATCCAATGTGTCTGGAGAGTTGTTGTGATAATTCAAATACATGGATCCCAAATAGCTATGATCTTTCACGTTCACATCTATTTCCATCTGGTATTCCACCTTTTGCTGCCAATAATCCTGGCCTTGAGCAAAAACATTGGAAACAAAGAACAAGGCAAAAAAGGTCGATAAAATTCTCATCTATTTCAATTTTAAGGAATACTCTATCAAAAGCTATTCCTATTTTTGCGCAAAAGTCTGAAAATAGATCAATAAATAAAATCAAAAGCACATGTTTGGAGACCTTATGGGAAAATTGGGCGATATGAAGTCCAAAATGGCCGCAGTAAAAGAAAGACTAAGCACAATTAGCGTTCAGGGTGAAAGTTCTAATAAAAACGTTGTGGTAACAATGGATGGGAATAAGGTCATGAAAGATGTTGAGATCAATTTCGACCTCAATACTGTGGACAAAGAAGAGCTTCAGGACATGATGGTACAGGCTACAAATAGAGCCATAGAACAGGCTGAAAAAGTTTATGAAGCCGAGATGGCTGCATCTGCCAAAGACTTCTTGCCCGGAATGGGACTATGACAAAAAATGAGATCAGACGACTTTTCTTAGAAAAGAGAAGATCACTTTCTAAGGAAGATCTCACTAGACTGCAGTCTGCCTTATTCAAGAATATTCAGGATGAATTTGATCTCTCTGAAAAAGTCGTTCATGTGTTCTTGCCTATCGAAGACAAGAATGAGATCGATACCTTCGAATTGATCAAAGCCATACAAGAAAGAGATAAACATGTTATATGGGTGATCCCAAAATGCAATTTTGAAGATCGGGAACTCAAGCATTATTGCTACGATGAAGACACCGTATTAGCGAAAAGCAAATACGGTATTCCGGAACCCATAGATGGAAAAACAGCTGAGTCAAAAGACATTGACATTGTTCTCGTACCGCTTTTGGCGATAGACATATTTGGAAATAGGATCGGTTACGGAAAAGGATTTTACGATCGCTTTCTTGCAAAATGCACTCCGACTTGCCAATTCATAGGGCTTTCACTTTTTGAACCATTGCAGACGAAGATCGAAACGAATGACTTTGATATTCCCCTGCATTTCATTGCAAGTCCACAACAAGTTATGAAAAGAAGCCATGAATGAGGATCAGGGCAAATGGCATTTGATCATTATTATTTTCATGCCTACCATTCTCATTAGTCTGATCCTTCTTGAGAATTATTGGCTAACAGCTATCTTGATCGCACTCTTTATTTTCGTCATTTTCAAATTCATCAAAAACGTATAAGTTCAAATGGACTTTGATCTTATTTCCTATTTTCACCTCGTTCAATGCACAAACAAGAATACATAAATGGCATACTGTCAGGTGATCGGGTAATACTGGGAAAAGCGATCACTCTAACGGAAAGCACCCTTGATAGTGATCAGTTACTCGCAGAAGAGATCTTGGAAGCTTGTATGTCCGAAAAGAGATCCTCTCATCGTATTGCAATTTCCGGCTCCCCGGGAGTGGGAAAAAGCACTTTCATAGAAAAATTAGGACTGTCTTATGTGGAGCAAGGTAGCAAAGTCGCAGTATTGGCAATAGACCCCAGTAGCCAGAGTAGTGGCGGAAGCATTCTTGGCGACCGAACACGAATGGAAAAACTAAGTGCAAGTGACCATGCGTTTATTAGACCTAGCCCAGCTGCCGAACAATTAGGAGGAGTTGCCGGAAAAACAAGAGAAACCATTTTGCTTTGTGAAGCTGCAGGCTTTGATAAGGTCATTGTCGAAACGGTAGGTGTAGGCCAGTCTGAGATCGCGGCTTCTAAAATGACAGATGTATTCCTTCTTTTGGTCCTGGCCGGAGCAGGTGATGAGTTGCAGGGAATAAAACGAGGGATCATGGAGTTAGCAGACTTTGTGATCGTAAATAAAGCAGATGGTGACAACATAAAGAACGCCACAAAAGCTAGACGCAGCTACGTGAATGCCATACACATGTTCCCTCCAAAAGAAAATGGAGAAAAAGTAGAAGTGCTTGCAGTGTCTTCCATCAATGGAGATGGTTTTGATGACCTTATAAGCAAGCTCGAAGCATTTTTCACCAATACAGAGAAGTCTGGTGCCTTACAAAAAGACAGAAGATCACAGCAAAAAGACTGGTTGGAAGACGCTATTAAAAGCGAGATCGCAAAAAAATATTCTGCATTGAACAAGAAGGAAATTGCAGATCTTCTGGAACAGATCTCGGAAGGAAAGATGCATCCTGCAAAAGCCGCAAGAATGCTTTTGAAAAAATAGGATCAGGTTACTTTGTCCCGCAATTCTTCTTTTAAATAATGAATGGCCACATCATGCGGTAGTTTCTCCACTTTCGTAGACATTTCTATAAGCAATTTGCCCAAGTCTTTAGCTGTGCCACTTGGGCCCACTTTCTTAGAAGCAAGATTCACCAAATTGATGGTTTCTTGTCGCGCTTGCTTGATCGTTTGCCAGATCTCGTCTGAAACATAGATCTGCTGAGAAAGATTATGCTCATATTCTTCACGGATTCCCTTCACCATATCGGCTTGAAGAGCCTTTTTACTCATCCCATTCTTATGGGTCCTAAGAACCATGTTCGATGGATTGATGCGCTCCAGATATAGCACTAATCGCTCATAAGCCTGATAATTGATGTGGCTAGAGGGAGCATTACCCATTCTGGACTTAACTGGTTCTTTTTGAGCTAATTGAATCTCGGCCAAGAGCCTTTTGAACATAAAATAGGCGACAAATAATACGATGATCGATGGCAGTACGTATGCCAGTACCTCAACTATTTCCATTGCTTGTTTCTTAACTTATACTAAATAACGTAAAAAATGGTTATGTGATACTTTGTATCTAGTGCAAAGTTCAGAATTCATAGTTGATAGTTGAGGCGCGTAGGCGCTGACCGCGCGTAGCCGAGGTCGTGCGAAAGTTCGGGGTAGCTAACATCTCGACAAAGCGCTCGCTTCGAATGATCGATGACCGCACATCGGCAAAAGGAGAACAGAATTCCAAAAAGCTACAACAACCTCTAAGCCTTACTCAGGCATTCAGCACTAAAAATTCAACATTCTATATTTGAGCTTTACTCGAATATAGCTTTACATTTGCCCAGAATTTATTTTACATGGAAAAACCCTCTCCTTTTTTAAATAGGCTTTCTGAATCTGCCACTTTAGCTATGTCTCGCAAGAGCCGTGAAATGAAAGAACAGGGCATTGATGTCATAAGTCTTAGTTTGGGTGAGCCAGATCAGAACACACCAGACTTCATTAAAGAAGCCGCACGAAAAGCTATTGCGGATAACATCACTAAATATCCACCTGTAAACGGATTTAAAGCTTTACGAGAAGCCATTTCAAAAAAATTCAAAAGAGATAACGGCATCAATTATGATCCAGACCAGATCGTAGTATCTACGGGAGCCAAACAATCGATCGCAAACCTCATCTTAGGTATCATTGGCCCTGGTGAAGAAGTGGTGATCCCTGCACCGTTCTGGGTAACCTACATAGAACAGGTGAAAATGGTGGAAGGTGTGCCCGTTGTTATCCCAACCGGCATTGAAAGTGATTTTAAGATAACTGCAGAACAGCTGAGAGAAAGCATCACTCCTAAAACAAAATTGTTGATGTTCTCTTCGCCATGCAACCCCTCTGGAT
>JABDKJ010000047.1 GCA_013002285.1 Flavobacteriales bacterium | reverse complement strand
CTATTGGCAAAATGCCTCACTAACTAATCAGCAAAGACCATATGGTCGTAACTCTCGATTCAATTAAGGCTCCGGTCAAATCCGAACTTAAAAAGTTTGAATCCTTCTTCAAACAGTCAATGCGAAGCCAGGTTCCTTTGCTTGACCGTATCACCTACTATATTGTTAAAAGTAAAGGGAAACAACTTCGACCTGTTTTTGTCTTTCTTTCCTCAAAGATGATTGGCGAAATAAATAAATCTAGCTTCAACGCCGCAAGTTTTATTGAAATCATTCACACCGCCTCTTTGGTTCATGATGACGTCGTTGACGACTCTAACATCAGGCGAGGATTTTTCTCGATTAATGCAATTTGGAAAAATAAAATTGCCGTTCTGGTTGGGGATTACTTGTTTTCAAAAGGAATGCTCCTGGCTGTTGACAATGAAGAATATGCTTTGCTAAGGATAATGTCTACCACACTGAAAAAGCTTTCAGAAGGAGAACTGTTACAAGTTGAAAAGGCTAGAAAACTTGATATAGATGAGGAAGTATATTTTTCCATAATCGAACAGAAAACAGCAGCATTAATTTCAGCAGCTTGTGCTTCAGGAGCTGCCGCTGTTTCAGAGGACAAAGCGCTCATTCAGAAAATGGCCGATTTTGGTACTAAAATTGGCATTGCCTTTCAAATAAAAGATGATCTTTTGGATTACGGAGATGCGGATATTGGAAAGCCTCGCGCAATTGATATAAAAGAGAAGAAGATGACCCTTCCGATCATTTATACCCTAGCCAATACGAATCGGTCAGAAAAACGATGGATTATAAATACCATCAAAAACCATAATACAGATAAGAAAAGAGTACGTGAGCTTATAACACGAGTACATGCATCGGGCGGAATTGAATATACCAAACAAAAAATGAACCTGTATCGAGATGAGGCTTTATTGATGTTGGATTCAATTCAGGATTCTGAAGCAAAGACTTCGATGAAGGATTTGGTCCACTTTGTAATAGATCGAAAAAAGTAAGCTTAGATAATACTTTCTCCTGCTTTGAGCTTTTCCGTATTCTCAAATAGTTTGAGTTCTTCAATGATCCCGCCTATATCACCCAACACAATCTTATCCAGGCTGTAAAGGGTCAAGTTTATTCTATGATCGGTAACTCTATTCTGAGGGTAATTATAGGTTCTTATTTTATCTGACCGATCTCCTGACCCCACGAGGGTTTTCCGCTTACTGGCAATCTCTTGATTATATTTTGCTTGCTTGGCTTCAAATATCTTTTGATACAATCTTTGGATAGCGATCTCCCTATTCTTGTGTTGTGATCGTCCATCAGTACTCTCCGCGACAGCACCCGTAGGAATATGTGTAAATCTAACGCCTGATTCGGTTTTGTTGACGTGCTGTCCCCCTGCTCCACTCGATCTGAAGGTATCTACTTGAAGATCCGCCTTGTTGATATCTACGTCTTCCATTTCAAGCTTTGGCATTACTACTACCGTTGCCGCCGAAGTATGAACTCTTCCCTGGGATTCTGTTTTTGGTACCCTTTGAACACGATGGGCGCCTGATTCAAATTTCAAATTACCAAATACTTCATCCCCTTTTACTTCCAAAGTAATCTTTGAATACCCACCTACCGAACCTTCGTTGATACTAATGATTTCTGTTTTCCAACCCTTGGACTCAAAAAATTTGGAGTACATACGATACAAATCTCCGGCAAAAATAGCAGCTTCATCACCTCCGGTACCTGCTCGTATTTCGAAAACGACGTCTTTTGAGTCATTAGGATCCTGAGGAATCAGTAAGAATTTCAATTCCTCCTCTATTCTTTCCTGATCTTTGGACAACTCCGCAATCTCAGCTTTGGCCATTTCCTTCATTTCATCGTCATCTTCGGAAAGCATTTCTTTGGCCGTATCCAAGTTGCCAATGACATCTTTATAATTATTGAAGGTATTGACGATTGCCTTAAGATCTTTGTACTGCTTACTTATTTTCGTAAACCTTGACATGTCCGAAATGACATCAGGATCAGCTAGAGATTCCTCCAACTGATGATAGCGATCAACTATAGCTTCCAACTTTTCTATCATCACAATGCAATAAAGACCAGAATAACGCTGGCAATGAGTAACTAGGCCGCAAAGGTAATAGATTGTTGCATCTATGCGACAAAGGAAGCCTACTAGTTGTAATAGACTAGGCTAATGAATCTCCAATTGTTCTGTATACTGTAGAGGTTGATATGTTCGGTACGTAATAGGTATCCAGGAATCTGGAAAATGGGATTGTATTACACAGAATTAGGCCGGCATGATTCGAATCTTATCCTTTATATTTTGGATAAGTGTGGGTGAAACTTTTTTCTTCACCAGTTTTGCTTTCAAATACTCTTTGAAAGACTGCTCTCTTTTCAATAGATCCATAATAGATGGATTTTTTTTAATTTCTTCAAGAAGTTGTTTTTCGTCCTCCTTCGTCAATTGGTTATCGACCATCATCCTCACCTTCTTAGTCAATTCCTGAATTTTGATCTCCGTAATCATTAATTAGAATTGTAAGTTAAAATAACGTCTGGGCGAAAGTAAATATAAGCATTCAGCCGAGGAATCAAAATTACTTTGGCCCTCGTTTGTCTTTATATCCACTCTTCTGAGCATATTGATACAATCTCTTTTTAAGCATATTTCTTGCTCTATGCAATCTAGATCGAACCGTGCCAATTGGAATGTCCACGATCTTAGAGATTTCTTCATAAGTGAATCCTTCAATATCACAAAGTAAAAGGACTGTTCTAAACTCTAGTGGCAATGAATTAACGGCATTCGTCACTTCATCACCAATAAGATTCTGATAGATTTCCTGTCTAAAGTCCTGATAAAGATTTTGTTCTTGATCTCCTTCCTGGTACTTTACAATATCTTCAAAATCTACCTTTTGAGGTCGA
>JABDKJ010000043.1 GCA_013002285.1 Flavobacteriales bacterium | reverse complement strand
CATTAAAGCATACCGAAGGGCTTCAAGAGAGTCTGTTCGATGAGATAGTAGGTCGCATCAAAAAAGATGATCAATCCGTGCCTTATAATAATAATGGCTATTCCTATTACACGCGCTATGAAGAAGGAATGGACTACCCATTGTATTGCAGGAAGAACCTTGACGGAGGAGAAGAAGAGATCATGCTTAATGGTCCGGAAATGGCAAAGGGCTATGATTATTATGGCATTGGAAGCCGCACCGTGAGCGAGAACAATGAGTTATTGGGTTACGGAATTGACACAGTCTCAAGACGGCGTTACAACATCTATTTCAAGAACCTGAAAACTGGAGAAATGCTAAAGGACCAATTAGGCAATACAACAGGTGGCGTTGTTTGGGCGAATGATAATAAGACGGTCTTTTATACCAGTAAAGATCCTGTAACCCTTAGAGCCCACAAAATCTATAAACATGTATTGGGCACCGATCAATCTGAAGATCAAATGGTATATGAGGAAACCGACGACACCTTTAGTTGCTACGTCTTTAAATCAAAGTCCGATGCCTATATCATGATTGGCAGCTACCAAACACTTTCAACAGAATTCAGGTACCTTGATGCGAATACACCAAATGCTGAATTCAAGGTTGTGCAACCCAGAGAAAAGGACCTGGAATATTCAGTGGATCATTTTGAGGATCATTTTTATATCAGAACGAATAAAGATGCCAAGAACTTCAAACTTGTAAAAACTCCTGTTAACAAGACAACCAAAGAGAATTGGGTAGATGTCATCCCTCATCGAGAAGACGTATTTCTTCAAGGATTCGTTGTTTTCAAGGACCATTTGGTATTGACAGAACGTCTTAATGGTTTAAGGACCATTAGAGTCAAGGACTGGCAAGGGGAGAATGATCATTACATAGAATTCAATGATCCAGCTTACGTGGCCTATACGAGTACAAATCTCGATTTCGATACAGATACGTTACGTTATGGCTATACATCGCTTACGACACCAAACAGCACGTTTGATTACAACATGAATTCAAAAGAGCAAGTCTTGTTGAAGGAAGAAGCGGTACTCGACGATGAGTTCAGTAAGGACAATTATGTCTCAGAGCGTATTTATGCCACAGCACCTGATGGTGTAAAAGTGCCAATCTCCTTGGTCTATAAGAAAGGAACAGATATCAATCCTGAGACGCCTTTGCTTTTATACTCTTATGGGTCCTATGGTTCAAGTTCAGAGCCATCATTCAGGTCTGACAGGCTTAGTTTGTTGGACCGAGGATTCGTTTACGCATTGGCCCACATTCGTGGAGGACAGGAAATGGGAAGGCATTGGTACGAAGATGGTAAATTGTTGAAAAAGAAAAACACATTCACAGATTTCATTGCATGTGGCGAACACTTGGTCAATGAGGGCTTTACGAGTCCAGAGCATTTGTATGCTATGGGAGGAAGCGCAGGAGGTTTGCTTATGGGTGCTGTCGTTAACATGAAACCAGAACTTTGGAATGGTGTCGTTGCAGCAGTTCCTTTCGTGGATGTTGTATCCACTATGCTGGATGAAACAATTCCGCTTACTACGTTTGAATTTGACGAATGGGGCAATCCGAAGAACAAGGAATACTACGACTATATGAAATCCTATTCGCCGTACGATAACGTTGAGGCCAAGGACTATCCTAATATCCTTGTAACCACAGGTTACTGGGATAGCCAAGTACAGTACTGGGAGCCTGCTAAATGGACAGCTAAGCTTCGTGAATTGAAAACGGATGACAATCTTCTGGTACTCGATTGCGATATGGAAACTGGACATGGTGGTAAATCTGGACGATTTGAGCGTTACAAACGGACTGCATTGTACTATACGTTCTTACTTAATTTAGAGGGTTTGACTGATTTCAAGCTGTAGATTAATAACTTTATAATTAAAGGCCAGTGCATAGATAGTGCTCTGGCCTTTTCTTTTCTAAACATTATTGTCATTTAAAATTTGAATAATTCCTGACGAAACGTCTTGTTTTCTGAAAAAATGTCATCTAACATTTTGGTAATCAGTACTGGTATATAATTTGAACACTTCTAGAAAACATTGAAATAAAGTTAAATTTAAATGAATACGCTATGAGTAATTTGATCAACACACCGAAAAGAAGGGGAGTGCAAAGAGCACGAACCAATTTTGGCACTTTTCCAAGTCTTTCAACTTGGTTTGATGATATTCTAGGAGATGACCTTCCAAACAGGTTCCATTCCAATTTCAACACTGGCATTACGCTTCCTGCGGTAAATATCAAGGAAAATGCTGATGCATATGTTGTAGAAATGGCTGTTCCTGGGTTCAAGAAGAATGATTTTAACGTCAACGTAGAAAACAACGTTCTTACCATTTCTTCTGAAACTGAGGAAACAAAGGAAACTGAAGAAGACAACTTCACAAGAAGGGAATTTGGTTATTCTTCGTTCAAGAGAACATTCAGTTTACCGGACACAGTTGCTTCCGATAAGATCTCAGCCAAGTACGACGAAGGCATCCTTAATGTCGTTCTTCCAATACGAGAAGAAGCAAAGCAAAAACCATCAAGGAACATCAAGATTTCCTAAATAGGAAACAAACATAAAAGGGAGCTTTTTAGCTCCCTTTTTTAATTATAAGTACTTCGCAATTACGATGCCTGCCCCTGCAAAATCTTAGCAACTGCCTGAACTTCATCCAAGACCCTTAGAAGATTTCCGCTCCAAAGTTGTTCTATCTCTTTTTCAGAATAACCTCTTCTAACTAACTCCAATGTCACATTGAAAGTCTCTGAGGCATCGCTCCATCCTTCAATACCACCACCTCCATCAAAATCACTGCTAATACCAACATGGTCAATGCCCATTTTCTCGATTAGATAATCTATGTGGTCTACAAAATCACTGACGTTAACGGCAGGAGGGAAGTTCTCCAAGGCATCTGCCTTGGCATTAGTGACATCAAGCACCTTTTGCCGTGCGGCAATGAAATCCATTTGGGCCTTCTCCTCCAAAGCCCTGAATTCTGTCCAATTATACCATTTAACTCCCATGGAATCAGCTACTTCTTCCCTGATTTCCTTGAGTTTGGCATCTCGCG
>JABDKJ010000026.1 GCA_013002285.1 Flavobacteriales bacterium | reverse complement strand
AGCTTTGTTGCCATATCAATAATTTTAAAAGGGTCCTAAACCCAGTTTATTAATTCTTTAATTTTTTTCGGGCTGCAAATATCGCGAATTCTCAATATATTCCTAATCTTGAAGCAACTATTTAAAGCTAGTTTTTGGATAAAGATACCCTGATCGAAAAAGTAAGAGCGCATGTGATCGCTAAGTTTGAAAATGAAAGCAGCGGACACGACCATTTTCATATTCAACGCGTTGTAAATTTGTCTAAGCACATTGCGGAGAAGGAAGGTGCCGATGTTTGGTCATGCCTAATGATAGCCTGGCTTCATGAGCTAGACGACTATAAGCTTACTGACGGAGATGGTAATTGTGTAAAATTGCTCACAGAACTGGGTATGGAGGAAGATGAGACCCTTCGATTTGCGGCAGCCTGCCACCAGATATCTTTCAAGGGTAACAATGTGAATACGATCCCGAAAACACTTGAGGCGAAGGTGGTTCAAGATGCAGATCGTTTGGACGCCATTGGCGCTATTGGTGTAGCCCGCACTTTTGCCTATGGAGGAAAGAAAGGGCAATCTATTTATCACCCTGATATTAAACCAAAAGAGCATCATACTTTCGAAGAATATAAGAAGGGAAAAACCACTACGGTCAATCATTTTTATGAAAAGTTACTTTTGCTCAAAGACCTTATGAATACAGAGGAGGGTAAGCGGATAGCCGAAGAGAGGCATGCCTTCTTACAAACATACTTAGACAAGTTTTTGAGGGAATGGAACAGTGTTGATATTTAGTCTTGTGTTGGACCTTTCTAGGAGGATGGAAAATGTATTTTTGATCGCCTATTTAAACTGAACGGATGTTTTTAATTTACGATACTGAAACCACAGGATTTCCAGCTTATTTCAATGCTCCGCATACGGATTTGAAGGCCTATGAGTCTGCGCGCATGGTGCAAATTGCCTGGCAGTTGCATGACGAGCTTGGGAACCTTGTAGAAGTAAAGAATTACATCATTAAGCCGGATGGATTTGACATCCCATACAACTCTGAACAGATCCACGGTATTTCTACAGAACGAGCTATCAAGCAAGGAGTTGATATCAAGTTTGCTTTGGAAGAGTTCAATAAGGCAGTCGCTAAAGCTAAGTTCAATGTTGGGCACAATATCGGTTTTGATATAGGAGTAGTAGGTTCTGAATTCGTTCGTGCTGGTATTGTTACGTTGATGCACGAATTGGGCGCCTTGGATACAATGAAGACTACGGTGGACTTTTGTGCTATTCCAGGTGGTAAAGGTGGTAAGTTCAAATTTCCAAAACTGGAAGAACTACATCACAAATTATTTGGAGAAGGTTTTAATGCTGCGCACAATGCAAGTGCAGATGTTGAAGCTACCACCAGATGCTTTTTAGAACTGATCAGAAGAGATATTCTAAGTTTGGATCTTTTAGGATGGAATGTAGAACAAAGCTCTGCCTTCAAACAACAAAACCCTGACCCAATAAAAGCGATCGGGCTGAATATTCAACCTTATGAACCTATATTTGAAGAAGAGGAAGGTGTTCAAGGAGATGTGATAGACGAGTATGGCAAGACCGAAAAAGTGCGAGCCAAGAGTAAGGCCGATTTCTTTCATGTCCATAACCATACCCAGTATTCCATATTACAATCAACCACTTCCGTAAATGACCTTGTCTCGAAAGCAAAAGAGTTGGGAATGCCTGCTGTGGCATACAGTGATCATGGAAACCTATTTGCCGCATTCAATTTTGTGAATGCATGCGAAAAGAATGATATCCTTGGGATAATTGGGATAGAATTGAATGTCTGTAAAGACCATCAGAACAAGACGGTAAAAGACAATGGTTACGGAACAGTATTCTTGGCAAAGAATGAGAATGGTTACAAGAACTTGGTTAAGCTTGCTTCCAGAGCTTACACCCACGGATACTACTATATACCAAGAATTGATAGAGTTTTGGTTGAAGAATTCAAGGAAGACCTTGTTGTAATTTCTGGCGGGCTTTTCGGTGAAATACCTTCACTTATTTTGAACGTGGGGGAAAGACAAGCTGAGGAATCTTGTATTTGGTGGAAAGAGACTTTTGGAGAGGACTTCTATCTAGAAATAAACCGACATGGTTTACCTGAAGAAGCACGAGTGAACCCAGTACTCCAAAAATTCTCGGAAAAGCATGGTGTGAAAATGATCGCTGCCAACAACACTTATTATATTAATAAAGAAGACTCCAATGCGCATGACATCTTGTTGTGTGTGAAGGACGGGGCATTGCAAAGCACACCTAAGAAATATACTGGCAAGAGAGGCAGAGACTATCGTTTCGGATTTCCGAACGATCAATTCTACTTCAAGACTTCTGATCAGATGAAGAAGATCTTTGAGGACCTTCCTGAAGCCATCGACAACTTGGGCGAGCTGATCACCAAGTTCCGATCGTATAGTCTTAAGCGAGATGTGTTACTTCCGAAATTTGACATTCCTGAAGAGTTTGTAGACACCCAAGATGAAGCAGATGGTGGCAATATAGGAGAGAACAATTACCTGAAACATCTTACTTATGAAGGGGCCAAGAAAAGATATGGAGAGCTGAACCAAGAGATCACAGATCGATTGGATTTTGAACTTAAGGTAATTGAGAACACGGGTTACCCAGGATACTTCCTTATTGTGCAGGATTTCACAAGACAGGCGAGGAGCATGGGAGTATCTGTTGGGCCTGGAAGAGGCAGTGCTGCTGGAAGTGCAGTAGCCTATTGCACTGGAATTACGAATGTTGACCCTATAAAGTACGATCTTCTTTTCGAGCGTTTCCTTAATCCTGAAAGGGTTTCACTTCCCGATATCGATATAGATTTTGATGACAGAGGAAGAGACAAAGTCATTGAGTGGGTGGTAAACAAATACGGTTCTTCACAGGTTGCCCAGATCATTACCTATGGTACTATGGCAGCCAAGTCTTCTATCAGAGATACAGCAAGGGTTTTGGATCTGCCACTTTCAGAAGCAGACAGGATCGCTAAGCTCATCCCTGATTTTACTTCTTTAAAAAAGATCTTCAATTGGGATGACCGGGAGCGCAAAAAGAACTTACAAGGAGACCAGTATGAAATGGTCAAAAAGTTGGTAGCCATTGCTGAAGGCAAGGACCAACCCGCAGAAACCATTCAGCAGGCAAGGGTTTTGGAAGGCTCGGTCCGTAACACGGGGATACATGCCTGTGGGGTTATTATTACCCCTACAGATCTAACAGACCTTGTCCCTGTGGCTACGCCAAAGGGTGCGGACATGGTATGTACGCAATTCGACAACAACGTTGTCGAAGACGCGGGTCTGCTAAAAATGGACTTCCTTGGTCTGAAAACACTGACTATTATTGACGATGCCATTGCTCTAGTAAAAAGCAATAGAGGAATTGAGATCATTGCAGATGACATCCCACTGGATGATGAAAAGACCTACGAGCTTTTCCAAAGAGGAGAAACAGTAGGGATATTCCAATATGAATCGGACGGTATGCAGAAGCATATGAAGGACTTAAAACCCGATAAGTTCGATGACCTTATAGCCATGAACGCCTTATATCGTCCAGGACCTATAGCTTATATACCATCCTTCATAAAAAGGAAACACGGAAAAGAAAAGATCGAGTACGACCTTGAAGATTGCGAGGAACTGTTGAAACCGACCTACGGTATTACAGTCTACCAGGAGCAGGTGATGTTACTTTCTCAGAAGTTGGCCAACTTCACTAAGGGCGAGGCCGATGTTTTGAGAAAGGCCATGGGTAAAAAGAAGAAGGATGTTCTAGATAAGATGTGGCCAAAATTCCTGGAGGGTTGCAGAGCAAATGGCCATCCGGAAGAAACCGTAGAAAAGATCTGGGAAGACTGGGAGGCCTTTGCATCATATGCCTTCAACAAATCTCACTCAACCTGTTACGCACTTTTGGGTTATCAAACTGCTTACCTCAAGGCAAATTACCCTGGAGAATTCATGGCTGCATTGCTCAGCAATAACATGAATAACCTAAAGACAGTGACCAAGTTCATGGACGAATCTAAGCGAATGGGCATTCCAGTTTTAGGTCCTTGTGTTAACGAATCCGACTACAACTTTACCGTAAACAAAAAAGGTGAGGTGCGTTTTGGGATGGGCGCCATTAAAGGAGTAGGTGGCAATGCGATGGAATCCATTGTTCAGGAAAGAGAGGAGAATGGAAAATATACAGATTGTTTTGATGTAGTCTCTAGGATCGATCTTAGGGCGGCCAATAAAAGAAGCATTGAGAATATGATCATTGGAGGAGCTTTCGATTGCTTCAAGATATTGAGATCCAACTTTGTCATCCCTTATGATGGTGACAAGATCTTTGTTGATGACCTTATTAAATATGGAAATGCGGTAAAACAAAACGATGAAAGACCGCCAGACCTTTTTGGGGATTCGTTCGAGGTTGAGATCAGGAAGCCAGAGATTCCACAAATTGAGAATGTATGGTCTCAATTGGAAATGCTCCAAAAAGAAAAAGAAGTGATCGGCATCTACGTTTCAGGACATCCACTAGACGATTATAAAGACCAGATCAAATTCTTTGCACGGGGTTCGCTTTCTTTGCTGGATAGAATGGAGCAGCTACGCGGAAAGATCCTAAAACTACCAGGTATGGTCACCAGCGTAGAACATAGATTCTCTAAGAATGGTAAACCTTTTGGAAGTTTCGAGATAGAAGATTATGGCGACACGCAGAAATTCTTGCTCTTCGGAGAAGATTATCTGAAGTTGAAGCACTTCTTACACAAAGGCAATTTCCTCATGCTGACTGGGCAGATCCAAGACAAGAGGTACAGAGAAGACGAATTGGAATTTAAGATCACGCAGATAGAATTGCTGGCCGAGATATTGAATAAGTCAAAAACTGTGACATTGAGTGTTAATCTCCAAGACCTCAATGAAGAATTCTTGAATAGGCTAAAATCACTGGTTTCGCAGAATAAAGGCAATAGTTCGCTCACAATAGAAGTTAGAGATGAAGAGAATAAAAAGATCGTTATGCCCTCGAAAAGCATGCGAATATCCGCAAGTCCCGAATTCTTAAAAGCGCTGAATGATCTAAAAACAGTGAAATACGAGTTGAATTAACGTCATAATGGCAGAATTCTCCCTTTGGCAGGTCTTTTGCCAATAGGATTGTGAGTTTAAAGTGTAAATGAGCACTTGTAGACCAAGAAATAGAACTATTTTTGATAACGAATTTTATAATTAAATTAAGATTATGGCTTTAGAATTAACAGGAGCTAATTTTGAGGAATTGGCATTGAACTCTGACAAACCAGTAATGGTTGATTTTTGGGCAGAGTGGTGTGGACCATGCAGAATGGTTGGACCTATCGTAGATGAATTGGCTACTGAATATGATGGCAAAGCCATCGTAGGAAAAGTTAATGTAGACAACGATCCGGAGATCTCAATGAAATATGGAGTAAGAAATATACCGACTATCCTTTTCTTAAAGAATGGAGAAGTAGTTGACAAATCTGTTGGTGCAGTTCCTAAGAACGTACTTTCGGAAAAGATAGATGCGCATCTGTAAGATAGCGTCTTAACGAATTTAAACCCTGTTGCATCTCGGCTCTGCTCGATGACCAACAGGGTTTTTTTGTGGAATGTTTTTTGTGATGGTGAGCATATGGTTTTGTCAATGAGAACAGCAATTAGAAGTATTTTTTTTGGGGCCTTTTTATTGATATCTGGTTTTTCCCTTAATGCACAAGAGCCCCATTGGATAAAATGGGAAGAAGGTGAGAAACTTGAATGGAAAGATTTCAAAGCACGTGCTAAGGCCAATTCTTCTTTTAAGGCTCTGACAGCCTCAGGGTTCCTCTATGAAATGGAACAAACTTCTAGAACAGAAGTTAAAGTGCGCATCTATAGCTATTTTGATGGAAAGCAAAGTTGGGTGGACAGATCAGAATTGAATGGCAAGCTATTGGCACATGAACAATTGCATTTCGACATAACAGAAGTGTATACCAGAAAATTTAGACAGGCTGTTCAAGAGAAGAATTACAACACGGTTGATCAATTAGTGGAGACCTTGAGCAAATTGTTCAAGGAAATGAACGATCAAGTTAACAAACAGCACGACTTTTATGACAAAGAGACTGGTCACTCGATCAATGAAGCAGAGCAGGAAAAGTGGGAAAGCAAAGTAGCAAAAGAATTAAAAGTGCATGAACACTATTCTAAAGAAGACTTTGAGATCATTCTAAAATAGTTCTCATTTGACAGCATCAATTAACTTATATCTTTGACAACAAGAAGTCTGATTTGACGTATTAGCAATATGCCCATTAACATAGATAGAACAAAACTACAGGAAGTATCGCATCTAGAATTGCTTGCAAAGCAAGTAGTAGAAGGATTTATCGTAGGGCTACATAAATCTCCATTTCATGGTTTTTCTGTCGAGTTTGCAGAACACAGGGCATATAACCAGGGCGAGTCTACGAAGCATATGGATTGGAAACTTTTTGCGCGAACAGATAAAATGTTCTTGAAAAAGTATGAGGAAGAAACCAATCTGCGCTGCCAGATCGTGATCGATACCTCTTCGTCAATGTATTATCCGGAAGAGTTTGACCTTAAGTCAGAACAGTTCAATAAAATTAAGTTCTCTGTTTATGCAGCCGCGGCCATCATAGAATTATTGAAAAAGCAGAGAGATGCTGTGGGTGTTTCCCTATTTGATGAAGATCTTAGCTTACATACAAAAGCCAGGTCTAATCAGGTGCATCACAGATACCTTTTCAGTGAACTTGAAAAACTGATAGAGGAAAATAACAGACCAAAAGAGAGAAAAACATTTACGATAGATGCTTTACATGCAATAGCCGAGTCCATCCCAAGGCGTTCTTTGGTCATGATCTTTAGTGACATGATGGACAATTCTGAAAAGAGTGAAGAATTGTTTTCTGCATTACAACATTTGAAACACAACAAGCACGAAGTAATGTTGTTCCATGTGAGAGATAGCAAAACAGAATCAAATTTCGAGTTTGAGAATAGGCCCTATACGTTTATTGATCTGGAAACTAACAAAGAAGTAAAAGCACATCCGAAGGAAGTAAGGCAGATCTATCAAAAAGCCATGAAGGAATATACAGAAGAATTGAAGCTCAAATGTTCTCAATATAAAATTGACTTTGTAGAAGCAGATATCAATGAAGGCTTCAACACGGTGCTTGCCCAATATCTGACCAAGCGATCTAAGCTTTATTGACCCTTATTTTCTTCTTTTTTTGGCACTGGGTCATATCCTGTGCTTCCCCACGGATGACAACGCCCGATGCGCTTTATACCCAACCATGTACCTTTAAGAGCACCCCATTCTTTAACAGCTTCTATCATATACGTAGAACACGTTGGGTCATATCTGCACGAAGAAGGCAAAATAGGAGAGATGATCGCTTTGTAGATCTTTACAAAACCGATCGCGATATGTTGGAATACATTAATAAGAGAATGTTAACGATCACAATGATCGTTATAAAAAATGAAAAGCTATCAGACAGCTAACGTCAGTTGTTCGATCACTTCATTTAGTTCTGTTGAATTTCCCTTTTTGATCAAAGTGAAAGCTCCTTCGTTTATTGCCAAGGCTTTTTCCAATTCGTCATCTTTATGGGTATAAAACACAACAGGGTGCTTTAGATCGAATTTCTTCATCAACTTCAGAAGATCGTATCCATCCAGTTCGTCTAGGAAAATATCGGAGATGACAAGGTCATATCTGCTCGTAAGAAGTGCCCTAATGGCCTGCGACACATTCTCAAGACGTTCTATTATAAGTCCGTCCATTGACAATTTTTCCCTTAATACACTTGTCTTGTCTTCGTCTTTGTCTAAATATAAGATCTTCATTTTAGTGCTGTGTTAAATAGAAGTATTGCTGTAAGTTCAAAGTTAGTGAGGGTCTTTACCTACAACGAGAAATGCCTCTTTTTCTTATAAACAAACCACAATTCCTTTTAAACGATCGCAATACCGTTCATCCGTATTTGAACCTAATTGGTAACAATTTTTTAAAATTTATAGTACAATGTATTGCATAGTACCAAGTTAAAGACATATATTTGTATAAGATATTACTATAAACAATTAATAATACACAACCATGTTAGTAGACCTTGTAATAAAAGCACTATTGATCATCGCAACTTCACTGGGCTCAGCCCATAATTCAGATGCCGTGGTCACTGAACCAACTGTATACGAAAACGATCGTGTAGTGACTTTCGAGTTACCATCCTTCGAAAACCTGATCGAAAAGAAAAAAGAAAATGAAGATCTCTGGGTGATAGATCTACCAGAAGTTGAGATCGTAGCGACCTATACTGGAAAGAATAGATTTGAAGCTACTTTAATAGAAGGAGAAATGGTGCCAATGATCCAATTGGATGAGGTGGTTATTACGGCTCCAAGAAAGATGTAATAGACCCGAATTAAATTATTTATTTATAAAGAATATGAAATTAGAGAATACAAAAGCACAAATGAGGAAGGGAGTCCTGGAGTATTGTATTCTTTCCATTTTGCAAGCTCAAGAGGCCTATCCTTCGGATATTCTAGCGGAACTCAAAGACGCAAAACTATTGGTAGTGGAAGGAACCATTTACCCTTTGCTGATGAGACTGAAGAATGCAGGCATTTTGGCTTACAGATGGGAAGAGTCCAAGTCTGGGCCACCGAGAAAATATTATCGCTTGACAGATGAAGGCGAGAAATTCTTGACGGAGTTGCACATAACTTGGGCAGAATTAGTAAACGCAGTTAAAAAAACCACCAAAACCCTTAAGAAATGAATAAGACGATCTCAGTAAATATAAACGGCCTCATTTTCAATATTGAAGAAGCGGCCTATGAAAGACTCAAAAATTATCTGGATACGATCAGAAAGTATTTGAAGAACGATGTGGGTTCAGATGAGGTCATCACTGATATAGAATCTAGGATAGGAGAACTGTTCATGGAAGACATCAATGACCGAAAAGAAGTAATAAATATAGAGGACGTAGATCGTGTGATAAGCATTATGGGTCAACCAGAAGAATATGTTGATGAAGGATTTGAGGAAAGTTCGCAGCAAAGATCTTCTCGTAAAGGAAAGAAGAAAAGACTTTTTAGAGACAAAGACAATTCTTTGATCGGTGGTGTTTGTTCCGGTATTTCAAATTACTTCGGTTGGGACCCTGTATGGCTAAGAATTTTAGCCGTAGTCCTATTTATATTCGCGGGATTCGGATTGCTTACTTACATCATTCTATGGGTAGTTATCCCTAAAGCAGAAACAACAGCAGAAAAGATACAGATGTATGGAGAACCTGTTACAGTTGAGAACATCAAGAAAGTAGTAGATGACGGAATAGACTCTCTAGTGGGAAACGCAGATAGCCATTCTTCGCAAGGGGCGAGAAAAGAGAAGGTGAGGAGTGGCTTAAAGAGTTTTTTCGATGCGATCATATCAATATTCAAAGCACTGTTCAAATTCGTTGGAAAGATCTTCGGAGCAGGATTGCTTTTTATAGGACTTATTGTACTTATTTGCTTACTGTTCTTTTTGGTGGATCCAGCAGCAATAGATTTTCAAAGAAGTTCTATAGGTGATGCGATTTCATTCGGAGACATTAAAGATCTTTACATAGGTGACAGTAGCCAAGGAGGTCTTTTGACACTGGGAATACTTATGGCTGTGGTTGCACCCCTTACAGCTTTGATCTATGCCGGCCTGAAATTGATATTTAAGATAAGGACGAATTCCAAAGCCTTAGGTTGGGTACTGGTCATGGTTTTCATAGTTGGAGTTTCTTTGGCCGCAACATCTGCACTCAGACTGACCAAGGAGCACACACGCCACGAGATCGTTCAGGATATAAGCAGAGTAGAGGTTGAAGCCGAAACGATCATTCTGGAAAGCAGTGAGAAAAAAGATAACTACAGACATCATGATGGAGGTTCCTTCTTGAGATTTGACAATGATGTCGTAAAAATGGAGCGAGTGGAATTCACTGTATTGCAAAGTGCATACGATACCATTCCACAGGTTGAGGTCATTCGATCTTGCGATGGTAGAAATGAAAGTGAAGCAAAGAAAAGGATCTCCGGTATATCTTACGATTGGAATGTAAAAGGTGAGAAAATGATATTTGATCCATTCATAACTATCAATAAGAAGGATCTTTTCAGAAATCAAAAGGTAGAGGTGATCCTGCGTTTGCCTGTAGGGCACAAAATATTTTTTGATAGGTCTATGCGAAACATCATGTATAACATTCCCAACGTAAAAGGTATTTGGGACAATGACATGGTAGAAGAGACCTGGCTAATGAGCGAAGATGGTCTTCTATGTGTTTCATGTGAAGAAGAGGCGATATAAAGATGACTTGAAACCTTCTGAAAATCGTATCTTTACGGGGCAATTTTTAATGATAGATGGCCACAAAAACCGCAAAAAAAAATAAGAAGATAGCTCCTTTTGTAGATGAGATCTTAGCAGATCTAAAACTAGCTTGCCTAAGTAGGGAAACCTCTTTATTGGGCAGGAAAGAAGTACTCACAGGAAAAGCGAAGTTCGGGATCTTTGGAGATGGCAAAGAGTTAGCGCAGATAGCTATGGCCAAGCAATTCCAGGAAGGCGATTGGAGATCAGGATATTATCGGGATCAAACTTTCATGATGGCAATTGGAAAGCTCACGGTAGAACAATTCTTCTCAGGGCTTTATGCACATACAGACCTAGATCGAGACCCTCATTCTGCCGGGAGGCAAATGGGTGGTCACTATACCACAGCAAATGTAAATAGCAACGGAGATCTTTTGTCATTAGCAAAATTGAAGAATTCCAGTGCAGATGTTTCCCCTACGGCATCTCAGATGCCACGTTTGTTGGGATTAGCTTTTGCTTCTAAGCTTTTCCGAAACAACAAAGTCCTGCACAAATACAAGAAATTGAGCAGCAAAGGGAATGAAGTAGCTTTTGGTACCATAGGAGATGCAAGTACATCAGAGGGAATGTTTTGGGAAACCTTGAATGCAGCAGGAGTTCTCCAGGTTCCTTTGGCTATGAATATTTGGGATGATGGATATGGGATCAGTGTTCCTAAAGAATATCAAACTATAAAAGGAAGTATTTCTGAAGCCTTAGCTGGTTTTCAAAGAACAACCGATCAACCCGGTTTCGAGATCTATAAGACCAAGGGTTGGGATTATGCCCACCTTTTACATACCTATAAGAAAGCCATCGAGTTAGCTCGTGAGGAGCATGTGCCAGTGCTCATCCATGTAGAGGAAGTGACGCAACCTCAGGGGCATTCGACTTCAGGTTCGCACGAACGTTATAAGTCAAAAAAGAGATTACAATGGGAAGAGGAATACGATTGCATTGAGCGATTCAAGAATTGGATCTTGGATTTCGAGTATGATGGTGAGCCTATTGCTACAAAAAAACAACTGCAGAAAATACATGAGCAGGCGAGGGGAGAAGTGAAGGCTGCGCAAAAAAGTGCATGGGAAAAATTCTCTTCAGAAATAAAAAATGACCTGAACACGGCTGTGGCCTATTTGAATAACCTTGCAGAACAAAGTACCAATGGAGCAGCCATAAGTGAGACTTTGAAGGCCTTGAAAAGCACTTTGGGCCCTATAAGAAAAGATATTTACGATGCTGTAAGGAAAGCCTTATTGGAAAGCAGCGGTGAGGACCTTACATCCAGAGATCAACTCAAAAATTGGTTAGCGAACCAGAACAAGATCAATCACGACCGGTACAGCGCACAACTCTACAACGAAGGCCCCAGAAGTGCCATGAACGTTGAAATGACCGAGGTAGTGTACGAAGGTGATGAAATGGTGGACGGAAGGATCATACTACGAGAGAATTTCAAAACTTTATTCAAGAACGATCCCTTGATCTTGACATTTGGAGAAGACACCGGAAAAATTGGTGGGGTGAACCAAAGCATGGAAGGCATGCAAGACATGTTCGGAAAGAACCGTGTAATGGATACTGGAATTAGGGAGTGTACGATCATAGGACAAGGTATAGGAATGTCCATGAGAGGTTTGCGTCCCATTGCAGAGATCCAATACCTCGACTATTTGCTTTACGCGCTTCAGATCATGAGCGATGACCTAGCAACTGTGCACTACAGAACAAAGGGACAACAGATGGCTCCCTTGATCGTAAGAACAAGAGGACACAGATTGGAAGGTATTTGGCACAGTGGATCCCCCATGGGAACGATCATAAATGCCTTAAGAGGGATGTATGTTTGCGTGCCCCGTAACATGACCCAAGCTGCTGGAATGTTCAATACATTGATCCAAGCTAATGATCCGGCATTGGTCATAGAACCATTGAATGGCTATAGAACGAAAGAGAGATTACCAAGCAATTTTGGTGAATTTAACGTTCCACTGGGTGTTCCTGAGATCACAAAAGAAGGGTCAGACCTCACTTTGGTGTCTTACGGTTCAACTTTCAACCTATGTGCAACTGCGGTGGAGCGTTTAGAAGAATTAGATATAAGTGTTGAACTTATAGATGCACAAACCCTTTTGCCTTTCGATGTGAATGGCATCATAAAGAAGTCTTTGGAGAAAACGAATAGCTTACTTATTCTAGATGAAGATGTCTCCAGCGGAGCAAGCGCTTACATCTTGGATCAGGTTTTGGTTAAGCAAGGAGCTTTTAGCCTTTTAGACCAAGAACCTCAAACGTTATCTGCTAAAGACCACAGACCGGCTTACTCAACAGATGGAGATTACTTCTCTAAACCAAGTATCAGCGATATTGTCGAAAAGGTCTATGCTATGATGCATGAAAGCGACCCCAATGCTTTTCCAGTGATCTAAATGGATACATTCGAGATAGAAGGCGAATACATTCAGTTGATCCAATTGCTTAAAGCAACGGGATTATGCTCATCAGGAGGTGAAGCAAAGATGATCGTGGACGAAGGTATGGTGATAGTGAATGGTGAAGTGGAATTGCAAAGGCGAAAAAAGATCAGGCCAGGTGATGAGGTGGAGTTGGAGGGGCAAAAAGTGCGGGTAACATAGATATTATGCAAAAGATCACAGAACAAAGCTCTAACCATCAAGACCTCGAAAAGAAAAGCATTCGTGAGACCTTAATTGGAATGAATAGTGAGGATGCCAATGTTCCATTGGCTGTCGAAAAGATAATTCCGAACATTGAAGCTTTCGTTAAAGATCTCGTCCCGAGAATGCAGAGAGCAGGCAGGTTGTTTTACATCGGAGCAGGAACGAGTGGAAGACTTGGTATCGTAGATGCTTCTGAATGTCCTCCGACATTTGGTGTGCCTCATGGAATGGTTGTGGGGATCATTGCGGGTGGAGATAGCGCTATACGTAAAGCCGTTGAATTTGCAGAAGACAATAGGGATCTTGGTTGGGAAGACTTACAGGAACATGCGATAAGTAAAGAAGATACGGTTGTCGGTATCGCAGCATCCGGCACAACACCTTACGTCATCGGTGCACTTGAAAAGTGCCAGGAGAATGGAATTCTCACCGGGTGTATCACATGTAATCCTGGGGCTCCGGTCACAGAAGTATCTGATCATCCTATCGTTCCGGTTGTTGGACCAGAATATGTTACAGGAAGTACACGTCTGAAATCAGGTACAGCTCAGAAATTGGTGTTGAACATGATCACGACATGCCTAATGATCCAATTAGGTAGAGTTGTCGGGAATCGCATGGTAGACATGCAGTTGAGCAACAACAAGCTTGTAGACCGTGGCACAAAAATGGTCATGGAAACGCTGGGTATAACTTATGAAGAAGCCAATCGGCTATTAAAGGAAAAAGGCAGTGTAAGAAAGGCGATCGTAGATCAGTCTTCGAAAAAGAGCTGAAGTTTACCTCTTTGGTTCTTGAATAATTTAAAGGCGTAATCCTCAGAAATATCATCTTCTTTCTTGGGTTCTCTCAGATGGATCTCAAATATCTGACGGACCATACTGTCGTAGTAACCTTTATAACGCGTGTCTACTCGGAATTTCTTATCCATACAACCAGCTTGCGAGACCACAAAGTCATAGACTTCGCCATATCTTAAAAAGAGGTCGTATTTACCGTTGTTATCAGGAGCGGCAGACCTTACGAACTTTTCATTTTTCGACATAGAGATCTTGACGGCAGCAGATTCAAACTCCCACATGGGGTTGATGACCATTTTCAACTTGATCAATTGGTCATTGTAAACGATGGCTTCTTCTGGTTCGTCCGGATCTTCATGATCGAAAGACATCTGTCCATTCAAAGGTGTAGATACCAGAAAGAGAAGCGCGAATAAGGATGAAAATAATGTTGACTTCAAAGCAATTCTCTTTAAGTTTAATAAAAAGGGTATCTCTAAATTTAATAAAAAATTGATAACTAAGGATTTAGATCATGTATTTTTTATCTACATCCTGACCGATCAAAAGAGACTTCAAACTCAAAACGGGTAGTTAATACCCAAATTGAACGTATAACGCTGTTGGTAATAACTCAAGAAATTATCAGGTTCGCTAAGGGTAGAGTTGTAATCGTCTATGGCAGTATTGTAAAGTGCTTTTGGTTGATAGAACCATCGTTCGCCTTTTTCAAGTGCAGGGTCTTTTAATTGTGTGCCAACATCTAAACGGATAATGAAGAAGTCAAAATCTAAACGTATCCCAATTCCAGCACCCATGGCGACCTCATCCAGGAATTCATTTGCCTTTAAAGAACTTCCGGGTCTCAATGGGTCCTCATCTATTAGCCAGATATTGCCGGCATCATAAAAAAGTGCACCTTCTAGATAGTCAATGACATCAAAGCGATATTCCAAATTGGCCTCCAGGTGTATGTCTCCGATCTTATCAAGTGTTGTGTTAGGTTCAAAATAAGATCCTGGACCCAAGCTTCTAGCTTGCCACGCTCTTATTCCAGAAGATCCTCCAGCAAAGAAACTTTCCGAGAATGGCAGAACATCCAGATTTTGAAGAGGTACACCTATACCGGCTGCGAAACGAAAAGCCAAGCTACTCTTATCCGAAAAATACCTGTAATATCTAAAGTCGTGATCCGTTTTCACGAATTGCGCAAAGCGAATATTGAACATAGAATATGATCCTGTGCTGTCCTGATCGGCATTGAACAACTTGTGCAAACCTCTAAGCAATGACCCAGAAGACTCTGCAGTTCCCTGATAGAAAAAAGCTCTTCGTTGAGAACGTTTTCGCTGGCTATTAAAATTGAAACCATAAAGTGTGGAGGTTATGAAGTGATCTTTATAAGCATCAACGAGAAGCCTATTATTGAGTTCATCAAGCCTTTGAGAAAACTCTTCAGATGGGTCAATTTTGATCACACTTACCTCAAATGGATTTATGAAATGTTTTTTAGTAGAGGTTTCCGACCATGAATATCCAAAGTTAAGGTTGCTTATTGAGCGCTTGTAATCAGGCCTTGATTGAAAATTGAATGAGCCTGTTATATTGGTTTTTGGGTTTGATGATCTTGCAAATTTATTCTGGGATATTGGCAAGAGAAATTTAGGGAATTGAACGCTCACCTCGGGTCCGAACTCGATAGTATTCAGGCTTATGTTGTTTGGGTTCTCGTTTCCATCTTCAGTCAGTGGTGCTTGAGACTGGATACCACCTCTCAATTTAACGGTAAGTAATTCTGCTCCTTTGAAAATATTCTTGTTTCTATAGACAAGGTCGCCTTCTATGCCAAGAAAACCAGAACTGTTGGTGCCTTTTGTTTCAATGGAAAAACTCTGTTTCTTGCTTTTTCTCAACTTAATATTACAATCCAGATACCCATCTATGGCAGATCTTTCGAATGAAATGTTCACATTACTAAAAACAGGCAGTGCCAACAATCTACGGTAAGTGCGCTCTATTACGCTTTCTTTGAAATAACTCCCTCGTTTAAAAAGGATATGCGGAATGATAGCTTCTGGTTTTACTGCCATTGTGTGAGCATCCAGGAAAAAATGACCCTTTGATCCGGTAGTGTCTTTATGTGTTCTCCCTCCAAACTGCTCAACTGTAATTGTATTTATCCGCCATGTTCGAATAAGGTCATTTGGTATCGAATCTCTTAGATCACTTCCTTGGATACCAGCCAATAGATCCACCTTCCTGTTTCCGATAGCGCTGTCTGCTTTGAAATAAATGAAATCCTTATTGAAAAAGTAGTATCCATTATCCCGCAGTTTATCAGAGATAAGCTCTCGTTCTTCATCCATTATGTCCACATCAAATCTATCACCTTCTTTGATCATGGGATAATTTGGGATCTCTTTAACCAATTTTTCGAGATTAGGGTGCATTGGAAATTCTCTCTTGTTTACGCGATAAGGAAGACCCGGTTCAACTTTGTAATAGACCTTTGCTCTTTTCTTACTATCGGGTTTTTTAAAGACAACAGAATCCCTTACAACATTGTCAAAAAATCCCTTTGCCATAAAATATTTCTGGAGTGCTTTTCTTGAGTTTACTATCGCGGTCGAATCCAATAGAACGGGTGCCTCACCCACGACATTTTGCAACCAATAAGCGGCAGGTTTCATTTCCTTAGTGTCTTTACCCTTGCTTAACCTTTTCTGGTTTTTCCGTTCCAGGCGCTCTATCTTCTTAATGGTTCTTTTCGGTATTTTATCGGGGTTTGGTAAGTTATACATCTGCAGATTGAAACGAATTAGACCAAATAATTTTCTGTTTGTCTTTTGTTTCAAATTGGCATGCACTTCTTCACTATCAAGGTCTGAAGGCGAATTCAGGATCTTTTGTTTTTTTAGGAAATATTCACCTTCTTGCAATCTACGAGAAGGTCCACAGGCAGTCAAGAAAGAGAAACACAATAGGCCAAGAAGGAGGGTGCGTTGGGCTCTTAAAAAGAGTGATATGTCTTGTGGCGTTTTTCTCAATTTTCTACGAAAGTGCACATTTTGAATGATCAACAAAAGCGACATTAAACATATACGCTCTTTACATCAAAAAAAGTTCAGAGAGCAGCATAAACAATTCATTGTCGAAGGTCCGAAAATGGTCAGGGAGATCATTGCAAATAACGTACCCATAAATGCGCTTTACAGCACAGAAAATGAGCCTTTGTACGAGAATTTGCCTAATTTCCACAAAATAAAGTCGTCAGAAATGGGGCGTATTTCAGCTTTGAAAAACCCATCTTCGGCACTTGCGTTGCTACCGTATTTAAACACAGAATATAGCCCACTCCCCAAAGAAGAACTCTATCTAGGACTGGACCATATCCAGGACCCGGGAAACCTAGGAACAATCATAAGGACTTGCGACTGGTTTGGTGTGAAAACGGTGATCTGTTCTGAAGATACAGTAGAGAAGTACAATCCTAAAGTGATACAGGCTAGCATGGGCAGTATATTCCGAGTGATTGTTGAATATGTAGATTTGCTAGAATACTGTAATAAGCTGAAAAACAATGATATAGATATATTTGGAACTACTTTGTCCGGAGAGCAGGTCACTACAGTGAATGCTCCTAAAAAGGGTCTGTTGCTCATTGGAAATGAAAGTAGGGGACTTTCTTCGGAACTATTGGGTATTTGCACTCATGAGCGCAAGATCCCGCGCTTAGGAGGTTCAGAATCCTTGAATGCTGCTGTTGCCTGTGGGATCTTCCTGAACTATGCTTTTCATAGCTAGAATTCTCTACTGATTACACTCGGAAATAGGGATCATTTCCCTGTGTGGGAAATATTGGATCGTTGATAAGTGGCGAGCTCTAAGGTGCTCATATATAGGTTTTTAGGATATATTTCGTTATATTTAGAATTAATACATTAAAATTTAGAAAAATGGCGAAAGAAAAATTGAGTTTTTACGATGTAAAAAGTAAGTCGAAATTTGAGACGGACGAATACGAAGTAAGAGAAAAAAGTGGAAGATTTTTTGCGGTGACAAAATCTCAAAGTGGCTCGCATGAGTGCTGGAGAGTTTTAGGTAAAGATCAAGCCGCAAGACTTAAGTAAGAAACAGAACTATCGTGTAGAGAAACACATAGAAAAACATATTATTTTAAGACTATACTCCTTTTCAGCGAATGCTGAAGGGGAGTTTTTTGTTTGTGATAATTAATGAATTACATTGGTTTATATTCAGAAACCATGAATATGAGGCAACGGAAAATTGATATATTTAACTACACTAAATCTAACAACAATGGAAATTAATTGGTTATCTATCGTGCTTGCGGCTCTTGTTCCGATGGTCGTAGGGTTCATTTATTATCACAAAGCTTTGTTTGGCAGAGTTTGGATGGATTCGATCGGAATGACAGATGAAAAGATAAAAGAAGCAAATATGGCCGTTACCTTCGGGGTGTCATTCCTAATGTCAGCATTTATAGCTTTTTTTATGTTCGTTTTCTGCAATGGTGTCGGACAGGATGTTCCTGAATTTGACACTTTTAAACATGGAGCCGCACATGGCGTCATCATAAGTTTATTCTTTGTGATACCTATCTTCATCACTAATGGATTGTTTGAGCAGAAGTCGTGGTCAAATATGCTGATAAACGCTGGGTATTGGATCATTACACTTGCTCTGATTGGTGGAATTGTCGATGTAATGAATGTAGCTGTTGTTATGCCTCAGCCCTAAGAAAAAAAATCTTGAATTCAGAAAGCGACCATTTTGGTCGCTTTTTTTTTGCAAAAGGCAACCTATTCTACTTTGCTTGGTCTATTTATCCTATTGCAAAATGAAAATGCAAAAAGAGAGTAACATATTCCGAATTAAATGCCTCATTCTGGGTGAGAGCGAGTTTCCTGACCGCATGGATATGTACATCTTGAAATTCTCATAGACTCCAGTTCCGGGAAACGGAAAATTATTTTTATAAGAACAATGTCGGTGAGAGCCCGATGAATTATTAACCTTGAAACAAACCGTGATGAACAAGCGCTGTGCATAGGCCGAACACTATATAAAAGTAGTTGAAGGACTTTGGGAGAACGGTGCAATGGACGAGGGTAGAAAAGTTTTGGAAAGTATTCTTTTCCAAGAATCTACTGAACTTATTCTGTCCATTGCACTGTATAAATCTTAAAAGCTATGTAGAAAAGAAAAAGACCAAAAAGTGCATAGAATATCCGAGAAACTTTTCTGCCGAATAAAGACATAAAAAAACTGGCTTTTCTGTTCTCAAAGAAAAAGTCCCAATTTAAAATACTCGCAAGGATGCAAAAAAGTCCTGCTGCTGCTGGAATTACCACAGAGATGATGGGTTTGTATTCTTCCATTTATTTTGAAAGGTCGATCGATCTTTTAGCTAAGGCTTTCAATTTATTCTGGTCTTTGAAAATGGCGTCAGAGATACTGTAATATGGCATTCGACTGTGTTGCTCTGCACCCATATTTACCATTTCTTCTTTCATTTCTTCATCTGCCTTCATAAAACCTTTGCCTTTTGAGTCGATGATGCCAAACATTTTACCCTCATGGAAAATACCATGGCCACCGAACATTTTCTTAGAAGTGATGTCTCCAAGGCCTACTAGCTTTTCTAAAAGTATCTCTGCCGACAAAACAGAACCTTGAGTCATTTTATCTCCCTTAATTCCCATGTTGAATACTTAATTGTTTAAAGATAGTGTGATATCTCTAATCCCAAAATATTGACTTTAATAGCCTGATATTCATTAATATATGTCAGTGAACAAAGCCTGTTCAAGTTCTGTTTTATAGCTTTTTCCTTTTCTAAGTTCAATACTGACAATTGATCAATAAAAATAGACATATGGATCCAAAAGTAGTAATGGTGGTCCGCATCCTGTTAGGCTTGTTCATGATCACATTCGGTTTAATCAAGTTCATGGGCTTTATTCCTTTTCCACCTGTCGAGGGTGATGGAGGTATTTTGATGGGAATATATGTTTCGTCAGGATTAATAAAATTGATAGGAGAGTTGGAAGCGGCTGAAGGACTTGCCTTGCTCGTAGTAAAATTTGTTCCTCTTGCGCTGACATTCCTAATTGCCATATTGTTCAATGCAGGCATGTTCCATATTCTTCGCGATATGGGAAATATTATGGGAGCGTTGATCGGTTTGGTCTTGAGTTTTATTTTGGTATTTGCGTAGAAATACCGTTTTGCCGAAATATTCAAGGCATAAGAGATCTTCTGTTTCGTAACAGAAAAGGGCAGCCATTTGGCTGCCCTTTTTTATGGAAGAATTTTTCTGATCTCTGATCTCAAAGCCGGGATAACATCAAACTTGAACCATGGATTTTTTGCCTGCCAGATGTTGTTCCTTGGAGAAGGGTGAGGCAGAACGAAATACTTAGGCAGATAGTCTTCGAAATTCTTAACGGTCTCAGTTAGCGTTCTTTTCGCTGTTTTTCCGAGGTAATGGTCCTGAGCATATTTTCCTATCAGCAAGATCAATTTGGAATGCCTCAATTGTTGAAACAATTCAGGATGCCACTTAGGCGCGCATTCAGGTCTAGGGGGCAGGTCTCCGCTTTTTCCTTTCCCAGGATAACAGAATCCCATTGGGATCAAAGCTACTTTTTCTTCATTGTAAAAAGTTTCATTGCCTATTTCCATCCAGGTACGGAGGTTTTTTCCGCTCTTGTCTTCCCATGGTACCCCACTTTTGTGCACAACCGTTCCAGGGGCTTGTCCAATGATGATAACCTTACTGCTTTTGCTCGCAGCCAATACAGGTCTAGGTCCCAACTCAAGGTGCTTCGCACATAAAGCGCAATTGCGGATATCTTGGATCAGGTTCTTCAAAGTGATCTGCTATTGATCTGTAGGAGTCTGACTACAAAAGATCCACTTTCCCTGAACCTAAGTTGTAATAGGCAGGAATGATCTCCAGTCCGCTATTCTTAACGGCATCAGCGATGATACTAGAACGTGAGACCAATTCATTCGCGTTTAGCTCTGCATTCTTTTTGACCACATCATTGATCGGTGCGTCAGACCCCATAGCGCTTACAGCAGGAGCACAATGAGATAATAAGTGATTCAAATTGTAGCCGTTGTCTCCACCAGAAACTGCAGCTGTAACAGCTCCACAACTTTCATGGCCAAGCACTACGATCACTTTCGTGCCCAAATGTGCAACAGCATATTCTATACTTGCAATGGATGAGCTATTGGCCACATTTCCGGCAACTCTCACAACAAAGAGTTCTCCTAAACCTGTGTCGAAGGCCAATTCTGGAACTACACGACTGTCAGCACAGCTTAGTATTATCGCGTAGGGTTCTTGACCTGAAGTTAGGTTCTCTCTTCTGGAACTATCTTGTAATTTCCCATCTAATTTATCAGCAACGAATCTCTCGTTCCCTGTCATTAGTCTTTCTTTGATCTCTTGATTATTCATGTTCTTAAATTGTTCTATGTAAGTCGCTCAAATATAGTTTTTCCAAGTCTTAATGGAAAAAAATGTAATGGATCCGCTGTTCTAGCGTTAAGTATTCTAAATAAGACGATATGGAACACAGGAAAAATTTTTCGTTCATTGTCGCCTTAGCTACTTTCCTCACTGCATTAGGATATTTAATTGATCAAGATGACACGTACTTGAGTTTCTCAGAGCGGGTCGTTGAATTTGTCACCATCGTTGCGGGATTCATATTTTGCATTTCAATGATCTATTTGGTCTATTGCTTATTTCGTATGATCATTCTGAAATTCAAGGAACTAATTACCCAATGACCTGAGGCCTTCATAAGTTACCACACTCACTGCATTTGCTAAGTTCAAACTTCTGACGTGATCGCTATACAGGGGGATCGTGTACAGACTTTCTGTGTATTCATTTTTCATCTTATCGGAAAGCCCTACAGACTCTTTTCCAAAGATCAAGAACATGCCGTCTTCATAGTTGAGCGACCAAAATTCTTTTTTTCCGTGACTTGAAAAGAAGGCCATTCTCTTGCCTTGATATCTCTCAAAGAATTCATCAGAGTTCTCATAAATACTGAGGGATAGATGCTTCCAGTAATCCAATCCTGCACGCTTTAGGCGAGTGTCATCTATTTCAAATCCAAATGGTTTTACTAAATGTAAATGAGATCCTGTAGCCAGGCTTAAACGACCGATATTTCCCGTGTTCATTGGTATTTCTGGTTCTATTAGAACTATGTTGAATCCCATATGAAGGGTCAGAATTCGTCTTTTACGAAAGCTTTGATCCAAGTTATACAATCATCAAAATTTTCGAATATATGTTCCTCCGGGATAAAATCTGGAATGATATCAATACGCTCCATCATATATCTTGGCTGAGGCAACAAGCCAACAAATAATGCTTGTACATCATTTTTCTGAAGGTCTTGTAGCATATCTTCCATGGCATACAAACCAGATTGATCCATGTACTGCATGCGATCGAGTCTCATTACCACCGTTGAAGCAGTTTTCGGAATTTGCAATGCTAATGCTTGAAAATCACTGGTAGAACCAAAGAATAATGGCCCATTGATATGCTTCACGAAAACTTCTTCTCTTAAATTCTGAGGGAAATTACCTTCATCTGCCCAAGATTCTTCCCATGCATATCTGGTAACCTGGGACCTGGCTGCGGTAAGATCACCAATTTTTTTCATGAACATGAGTGAGGCGATAACTAGTCCAATTCCAACTGCATATACTAGATCCCAGAAAGAAGATAAAAGCAGAACAACCAGCATTATCATTACTTCTGAACTCAATTTAATTGGTCCCAACTTAATGTCTTTTGGCATGGCCGGAATTGCTCGCAAGCCCTTATAATCCATCACGCCTATACCAACAGTAATTAATATTCCTGCTAAAACTGCTGCTGGGATCTGTGATGCTAATTTGGGCAATCCTGGGATCATGAGAATGCTGAATAGTAAGATCCCTGCGATCATACCTGAAAGTTTTGTTTTACCTCCGGAATTGATATTCACTACAGTTCTTATCGTTGCTCCTGCGCCAGGAATACCGCCAAAAAGTGCTGCAACACTATTACCAATGCCTTGACCCACTAATTCTTTATTTGGTTTATGCTTGGTTTTGGTCATGTTATCAGCAACAATACTCGTCAATAATGAGTCAATTGCTCCTAACAATGCAAGTGCTAAAGCAGTAAATATATAAGGCGTTATCGAGCTTAATTTGAATTCCGTGATTATACCTAATTTGGGAATTGGCAAACCTTCGGGAATAAATGGAATTGGCTCATATTCAAGTTTTGCTATTATGGCTATTGTAGACATAACTACCAATGCGACCAAGGTGCTGGGTACTTTCTTGGTAATGCGCTTAAAGCCATAGATAATAAAAATGGTACCTAGTGCTAGTATTACCTCGAGCCAATTAATATTCTTAAGAGCTCTTGGTAGCACTTTTAGTGTTCCTAAAACACCAGATGCATTTTTAGCCGCAAGGATTTGTGACTCTTTTAAGATATCTGCTTGTGTTACTCTTTCAGCCCGCGTTATCGTTTCTTTGAAATCCTCAAGTACTAGAATACCTTCACCAGCTTCCTCTTTGAGTATATTTTCAAGAATGACTTCTTCCGCTTGGGGTTTGAATTGGTCCACATACGCATCATCTTCTTTGGGATAATAACCAATTGCAGGTAGGATCTGCGTAACCAAAATGATCACACCAATGGCTGTCATGAAACCTGAAACGACAGGATAGGGAATGTAACGGATGTACTTACCCAAACCTATTGCACCAAGACCGATCTGCATCAATCCTGCCAGTAAGAAAACCGTTAAGATAGCTGGGAGTGCTTTATTAACATCACCATCATTAGTAGCAATGATCCCCGCAATTATGACCATACTCACCGCTGTCATGGGTGCCGTTGGACCAGATATCTGCGTGCTGGTCCCCCCAAACAATGCCGCAAAAAAGCTGATGAAAATAGCACCGTATAAACCAGCACTTGGTCCTAAACCGGAGGAAACACCAAAGGCCAATGCCAAAGGAAGGGCAACGATCCCCGCAGTTATACCTCCCATAATGTCACCCCTAAAATTGGAAAAGTCTAAAAAAGAGGATTTTGTTCGTTCAGCATTCATAGGTCAATGACGGTTTCATTAATTCATTAGCACAAAAAAGACCCTTCTATATCTAAGGATCAATGCATTAGCGCTGAATTCGATCCAGGCCAAAATTCTTCTTATTTGCCTAATTATTAAGGCCTTAAGATAGCATTTTTTTAATACTAGAAGGGTAGGAGATCGGGCTCGATGAATACTTGTTTTGCTTTTTCAGAGCTGAATATATCCACGCTGTAGTGGGCGGCTATAAGTTCTTTAAAGTTGGTTTTCGTTCTTGGGAATTCTTCAATGAATTCTTTGAATGATCTTTTGTTCGAACGTGTGTAAAAATGATGGATCATCTTCACAGCAGCTACCGTAACCGTTTCGTGATAGATGTCCTTAGCATTAAGATGGTCGACATAGCGCAGAATATCTTTTCGGGTCGTTTCTATCGCCTCTGCCAGATCAAAGGCTTTTACGTTGAGCCATGCCATCCGTAAGTGCGCCTCATGAGAAAAAAGAGCTTCTTCTAGTTCGCACTTTCGGAAGAGTGAAAGGAACTCCTCATCGGTATATTGGGTGTGGTCTTGGGCAGATGTCATGATCAACCAAAACTACTCATAGACCTCAGTATTCACCAATTCCCCTTTTTCATTGTAATATTCCCAGGGCCCCACTTTACGCATAAGGTCGAAGTTGCCTTTCTCTTTAGGTAAACCATTGGAATGGAATTTTTGGAAATAGCCGTCCACAATTCCCTTTCTATAAGATGCAATGAGCACGATGTGGCCTTCCTTATTGTATTTGGTGAGGGTCTTTTGTTTGAGATCTTCTAAAGGATGGTCTGCTATCTTTTTTATGTCGCCATTCACATAGTTTTCTACCACTCTCAAACTGTCATTGTGTAAACATGTGTACTTCTTGACAATATCACTCCCTTCGAAATAGACAAATGTTGTGTCACCCTTTTCTGGAATGTCCATGTGCTCTGCGCCATAGGTAACATTGGGGTTGTTCTGGGCAAGACTAAGAAATGGAACAAAGCCAAATAGCAAGGCGAAGAGAATTGCAAAGTTCTTCATCCAGTTTTTTTTATCATCCTTAAAAATACATCAAACAAAATGTAAATGGTACAGAGAACGGCAAAAATAAAGAAGTTGATCCAGCAGAATTCAAAAACGTTGTCATACCAGTTGGGATAAGGTTCATCCGTATCTAAAACATATCCTAGAATTGTGAGGGCCAAAGCGATCACAAAAATACCAATGAGTGGTTTTTTGTGTTTCATCACATATAAAGATAAATAAGATCTTGAGGTATTCTAGCGCTTAACCACCTTAAAGATCTTCTCTCCCATAGCGCCATTCTTAACACGAATGAAATAGGAAGAGGGCCAAAGGTCGTTGATGTCGATCTCCGTTTGTATGCCCATGAGTTCTTCTTTGTTGATCAATGTTCCTTTTTCGTCATAGATCTCGAAGTACATGTCTTCTCTGAGTTCGTCTGAGGTTGTAAGCAATAAGAATTGAGAATTTGGTTCTGGATAAACTTCCAGCATCATATTCACTGGTCCTTCACCCATTCCCACAGGAAAGATGTTTACAGAGGGTTTTACACTTTCAGAGAAAGTCGACCTGTCAGAGCTTTCAAGCTTATATGTGACTTGATCCGTTGAGTAGGTAACAATACCATCATCTAGTATCTCTACTCCGTGAGGCATGGCCATTTTGGCTTGCGCAAAGGTTTGTGATGCATAAAGGATAACAAATAATAGGATAAGAATTATTGATCTTTTGGATCGCATTTGGTAGTTGTTTGAGACCTATGGTTAGAGAGGTCTTTCCGTTTCAAAGGAAAAGTTATGCAAAGGATGGGTTCAAGTCAAGTCTCTGGATATAGAACTTATACACGAAAATGCTCATTTATCTTCTATCATTATCGCTTCTGCACATCTTTGGCCGTCTATGGCGGCTGAAACGATGCCTCCTGCATAGCCTGCTCCTTCCCCACATGGATAGAGGCCTTTTATGCGAATGTGTTGTAAGGTATTTTTATCCCTAGGAATGCGAACAGGAGAAGAACTGCGCGATTCTGTAGCAACAACTACAGCTTCATTTGTTAGAAATCCTTGCATCTTTTTGCCGAAGGCCTTGAAAGCTTCTTGCAAACGAAAATGGATAAATTCTGGAATGATGTCTTTGATTGAGGCCGACTTTATGCCCGGTTGGTAGGAGCAATCTGGAAGGGTAGAGCTGACCTTATTTTCCAAATAATCTGTGAGCCTTTGTGCAGGAGCAGTCTGTGTCTTGCCACCTGCCAACCATGCTTTCTGTTCTATGCTTGCCTGGAACTCCATTCCGGAAAGTGCATTTCTGAAATTGGGAACGTCTTTTTCATCAACGGTTACCACCATACCAGAATTGGCGTAAGGATTGTTCCGTTTAGAAGGACTCCAGCCATTGGTAACGATCTCGCCCGGACTTGTTGCGCAGGGAGCGATAATACCTCCCGGACACATGCAAAAGGAATAGACTCCTTTGTTCTCTACTTGATGAACCAGCGAGTAGGACGCGGGTGGTAGATGTTCTCCGCGGTCTTCTATGTTGTACTGTATCTTGTCTATGATCTGCTGTGGGTGTTCTATTCTTACGCCCAGACCAAAGGATTGGAATTGGATCTCTACCTTTTTCTTGTCCAAAAGTCGAAAGATATCCCGGGCCGAATGTCCTGTTGCCAGGATCAACTGATCGAAATCATGTGTTTCGTTGCCATTGATCTCAATGCCTTTTATAGCGTTATCTTCTATAAGGATGTCCGTAAGTTTTTGTTCGAAATGCACTTCTCCACCACAAGCAATGATTCGTTCTCGTATATCTGTAATGATCTGCGGAAGTTTGTTCGTTCCTATGTGCGGGTGTGCATTCACGAGGATGTCTTGATCTGCTCCATGCAGAACCAGTAGCTGCAATACCTTTTGAACGTTGCCTCTTTTTTTACTTCGCGTATAGAGCTTGCCGTCTGAATAGGTTCCGGCACCGCCTTCACCAAAGCAATAGTTAGACTCTGGGTTGACTTCGTGTTCTTTGTTGAGCTTTGCGAGGTCCCTTCTACGGGAGCGCACGTCTTTTCCCCTCTCAAAAATGACGGGTTTAGATCCACGTTCGATCAATTCCAAAGCAGCAAAAAGTCCCGCAGGCCCAGCTCCAATAATGGCCACGGGCTTTCTATTTTTCACATTATTGAAATGGAACTCTGGAATGCGCTGCGGAACTTCTTCCCCAGTCTTGTAAATGCTTATCTGTAATTCGTAGGCTATGCCTTTACGAGCGTCAAGAGAGCGTTTGTCTACCGTGTACAGGAATTCATCTTTGATGGCTGTCCAACGCAAGATCTCTTGGCGTATGGCCTCTTGGTCAAATGCAAATTCTGGGCTAAGTCGTATGGTGAGTTTTTTGGGCAAGGGCGTTTATTAACCCTCAAATGTAAGACTCAAAACGAAATTGCGAGATCTCAGCGACTGCAGGGGATGCGAGAAACGCGTATTGTCATCTATGAAAATGTTGTTCATGCCTACTTCGTGGCGCAGTTCTATACCAAATTTGAAATAGGGAAGAAAAAAGTCGAAGCCACCACCATAGCTTGCCGCCCATTCCTTTTCTGACGTCTTTATGACAATGGCTTCGTCTAGCTGATTGTCTACATCTTTTTGGGACTGCATATCTATGGCATATTTTCCACCTACCATTAGATAGGCTGCAAAATTGTTGATGCGGTCTGTTCGCCACTTCAAGAAAACAGGAAATTCCAAATAAAAGGATTCGATACGCTTTTTAAACACAGACTCTGAAAGGTCGGGGTTGAGAAAGGTATATTCCAATAACCTGTCTTTAGGAGAGATGCCTGGCAAAAAACGAATAGAGATACCTCTACCCAAGTGAGCGGCTGTAACAATGTTTATATTAAAACCCGGCTGGCTTTGTCCTCTTAAGGTAACCAATGAATCGCTGAAGGTAGGATCAATATTGCGCTCCATGAAAAAATCTGAGTTGTTGTAACCCAGTGCCATACCGAAATGATACCAACGAAGATCGAACTTCGGGAGGTTTATCGTTTTTAGGCTTCCTTTCTTTTGTGCAGTGCATTGAGCAGCTGTAAAGAGCAAGATGAATATGAAAATTGACCTTTTCAAAAATGTGTTACAATGTTAAGAAACGCATTTGTATGTATTTCATTGTGGTTCAGGATTTTATTTTAAACGAGTGTGAATGAAATAGGTTAGCTACTTCTTTGTCAAATAGATCGTAGCAATACCACCCGTAAGCCTTTTTTCAAAGGTCTCTGAATAACCGATCTCATCCATGATGCTTATGAAATCCGATCCGTCTGGAAAGGCTCTGGAAGATTCTGGGAGATAGGTATAAGCAGAAGTGTCTTTTGAAAAAAGACGACCGATCAGTGGAAGAATGTATTTGCTGTAAAAAGCAAAGAGTTGTTTCATCGGGAACTTTCGTGGTTTCGAGAATTCAATGATGCAGACATGTCCATCTGCTTTGATCACCCTGCGCATTTCGGCCAATCCTTTCTTTAGGTTCTCAAAATTTCGAACTCCAAAACCAATGGTCACCAGATCGAAATGGTTGTCAGGATATTTCAAGTTTTCACTATCTCCATGAACGAAATCAATGATATTGCTAAAACCCTTTTTCTTGTTCTTTTGTCTGCCTACTTCTAGCATGCCTTCAGAGATATCTGCAGCTTCTATGTGTTCTGGTTTCAGGCGCATAGCCATAAAGGCAAAGTCACCTGTTCCCGTAGCAAGGTCTAAGATCTGCTTAGGCTTATACTGAGCGACCATTTTAATGGCCTTTTTACGCCAACCACGATCAATACCCAAAGACAAAAGATGATTCAGGAAATCGTACTTATGAGCGATGTTGTCGAACATGTCGGCAACTTGTTTCTTCTTGCCATCTGTTCGCTCTTTGTAAGGTTTTACGTTCTCAGCCACTTTTCTTTTCCCCTATGTTAAGTTTTATCGCTTCTTTCAATAAGGTATCTGCCGTTATTGGAACAACACCTACTTTTTCGCAAACCAGTCCACCTGCCAGGTTGCTGAGTCTAGCGATATGCTCTGCATCCATTCCAGCGGCCAAACAAAGTGAGGCCACAGCTATAACAGTGTCACCTGCACCAGAGACATCTGCGATCTCTCTCTTCTCTGCCGGGATCACCTCAGAACTTCCTTTATGTGATATGTAAACGCCATGTTCAGACAAAGTGATCATGGCCATTTCTGCATTCAATCTTTTCATGATCTCCGCACAAGCAGCATCCAATTCTTTCCTTTCCTTTGGGTCGATCTCGCTTTTCAAACCATCTTCGATCTCTCTTAAGTTTGGTTTGAAAAGTGTGACTCCTTCATAGGCCCAAAAATTCTCTTTCTTAGGGTCTACTGTTACGGGAATGTTCTTTGCTCTGCACCATTCTATCGTTCTTGAGATCACGTTTTGTGTCAATACGCCTTTGTTGTAGTCTTCAAGAATAACCAAGTCTACAAGGTTATTGATCACATAATGCTGTACTTTTTGTAAAAGGTCTATCTCTTCATTTTCTGAAAGCGGGTTCTTGCTTTCTTCATCCACACGAAGCACTTGTTGTTGCTCACTGATCACTCGAGTCTTTTGTGTAGTAGGTCTTTCTTCACTCAGCACAAGGTCATCTTTATTCAGACCATAACTTTCCAACCTTTCTAAGAAGACTTCTCCATTCTTGTCTTTCCCAATGACAGAACACAAAATGGGTTTAGATCCCATGGTGATCAAATTTCTCACTACGTTGGCAGCTCCGCCTAAACGATCTTCTCTTTTTTTGATCTCAACGATAGGCACTGGAGCTTCGGGAGAAATGCGGTCTATTTTGCCCCACATATAGG
>JABDKJ010000060.1 GCA_013002285.1 Flavobacteriales bacterium | reverse complement strand
GCCCAAAGATTTGACGAAACACGTGGGTTTAAATTTATTTCCTATGCAGTATGGTGGATTCGACAATCCATCCTCCAAGCATTGGCAGAACAAAGTAGAATCGTGAGATTGCCTTTGAACCAGGTAGGTTCATTAAGCAAGATCAACAAATGCTTCTCTAAGTTAGAGCAAAAATTTGAGCGACCTCCTTCAGCAGAAGAACTAGCTCAAGCTCTTGACCTACCTACAGAGAAAGTAGCACAGTCGTTAAAGGTCAGCGGAAGACATGTATCTATGGATGCACCTTTTTCTGATGATGGCGACAGCAACTCATTATTGGATGTATTGATCAATGATGATTCACCTAAAGCAGACCGAGGTTTATTGAGCGAATCGCTTCACAACGAAGTAGAACGTTCCTTATCCACATTATCGGAACGAGAAAGAGACGTCATCAGACTTTTCTTTGGAATAGGCATGAATCATGGATTGACTTTAGATGAGATCGGAGAAAAATTTGATCTGACTCGAGAAAGAGTAAGACAGATCAAAGAAAAAGCGATCAGAAAGCTAAAGCAACATTCAAGAAGCAAATTGTTGAAAGCTTATTTAGGATAGTCTTTAAAAGTTTAAATAAAAAGAGCCGCGACATTAGTGTTTGCGGCTTTTTTTTGTGCTACTTTTGCGCAAATTTTCAACGCACAATATGTCCTTAGAAATGACTGAAAAAGAGATCTACACAAAAGAAGCAGATATGTGGGTAGACCAAAAAAAGCATGCTGTTAAATTGGTCTCATGTATCGGAGAACTTATGTATAACAAGGGGGTAGAATTGGTTCTGTTCAGAAACCCGCTCATTGAGACAGGTGTCTCAGAAATGCTCAACTTGCACAATTATGCCAGTAAGATCGTTCAAAAACCAATTGACATTGAGAGCACTGCAGAGATCGCAGAGATCCTTACGAAAATGGATCTTGCTCCTTCAAAGTTGGACATTGGAAGGTTGGATTGGGAATGGAAAGCTGAAAAAACCAAATACGAAAACAAAGAAGAATTCCTTCTTGACAAACTTTCTGGTTTTTTAGGTCAGCAACAAAGCTCGAATATCCAGCCTCAAGATGTTGTTCTCTATGGTTTTGGAAGAATTGGCAGACTTTGTGCAAGAGAATTGATAAACATGGCTGGAAAAGGCCAGCAACTTAGGCTCAGAGCCATAGTCGTAAGAAGGATCAGTGCTGAGGAATTGAAAAAAAGAGCTGACCTTTTCAGAATGGATTCCGTACATGGGCCATTCAAAGGTGTGGTTGAAGTAGATACAGATACCAATGAAATGATCATTAATGGTCAGATCATCCAGATCATAGCCGCAAATGACCCTAGTGAGATCGATTATGAGTCGAGAGGAATTCAAAATGCCTTGGTCATTGATAATACGGGTGTTTACAGAGACTTTGAGGCTCTGAGCAAGCATAAACAAGCAAAAGGAGTTTCAAGGGTATTGCTTACGGCTCCAGGGAAAGGCATCCCAAATGTGGTCTATGGGGTGAATCACAAAGATTTCGACAACGACAAAATAGATATTTGGTCAGCAGCTTCATGTACTACAAACGCCATCGTTCCTGTATTAAAGATCATAGATCAGGAATTCGGCATTAACAGCGGACATATAGAAACTGTTCATGCATATACCAATGATCAGAATTTATTGGACAATATGCATAGCAAACACCGCAGAGGAAGGTCTGCCGCTGTGAATATGGTGATCACTGAAACAGGTGCAGCGAAGGCCGCTGTAAAAGTACTTCCGCAATTAGAAGGAAAGTTAACCGCAAATGCAGTGAGGGTTCCCACTCCAAATGGTTCTTTAGCCATAATGAACCTGAACCTGAATACGAAAACTGACCTTGTTGAGGTGAATAACTTATTGAAGAACGCAGCTCTTCATGGAGATCTGGTAAATCAGATCAGGTATAGCGTAGAACCAGAAATGGTTTCCAATGATATTATTGGAAATACATGTTGCAGCGTATTTGATAGTCCTGCGACCATCGTTTCAAAGGATGGAAGAAGTGTTGTTCTTTATGTTTGGTATGACAATGAGTTTGGCTACACCAAACAAGTATTGCGAATGGCCAAATACGTCTCAAAAGTTCAGAGGCTGATATATTACTAGAAGATCCCTTTTTTTGCCATTGGATCCAAAAAAGTATATTTAGAGACTTTATAAAGAACTTCATTGGAACAACTACCTTGGCACTGGAGTGCTATTCCCAGAGGAATATTTGGACTTGTCGTGATAGTAGCGCTAGCCTATCTGTTTTCTTCAAAAAAGAAAGATATAGATTGGGCATTAGTCGGAAAAGGAATGCTCTTTCAGATCATTCTTGCGCTGGCCATATTCAAGTTCCAGCCAGTTTATTGGGTTTTTGATGGTATCGCACAATTCTTTATAGAGGTCCTCAATTTCACTGAAAAAGGCGCAGTATTTGTTTTTGGTGCATGGCCGGATTGGTTACAGGTATACACTCCTAGCGAAGATGGCCAGGCACTGCACACTATAGGCTATGTCTTCGCTTTCAAAGTATTACCCACTATAGTGTTCTTTGCAGCCCTTTCTTCCCTTCTCTATTATTTAGGAATACTTCAGAAGATAGTTTATGGATTGGCCTGGGTCATGAGCAAGGTCATGCGTCTTTCAGGAGCCGAAAGTCTAGCTGCTGCAGCGAATGTTTTCATTGGCCAAACAGAAGCACCTCTTATTGTAAAACCCTACTTAGAGAACATGACAAAGTCTGAGATCATGTGTCTTATGACAGGAGGAATGGCAACTATCGCAGGAGGGGTATTCGCGGCTTTTGTTGGCTTCCTTGGAGATGAATATGCCTTTCACCTATTAACTGCTTCTGTTATCTCAGCGCCAGCTGCTATTGTAATGGCCAAGATCCTCTATCCAGAAGACAAGGATATCGAGATCAACACCGATCTGGATATTTCCAAAGAAAAGATCGGTTCGAATGTATTGGACGCCATAGCCAATGGAACGACAGATGGTATAAAGCTGGCCGTAAATGTAGGTGCCATGTTGCTCGTTTTCATTGCTATGATCGCTATGGTGAATTATGTGCTCACTGATATGATAGGCTGCTGGACGGGGCTTAATCAAAGCATTGGAGAAGTAACTGGTGGCACGTACAATGTCGAAACTTGCAAATGTGAAGGTGGTAAATTTGAAGGTTTTAGCCTGGAATATATTTTCGGATTATTTTTTGCACCATTCGCATGGATACTTGGCGTGCCATGGTCTGATGCTTTGGTCGTAGGAGAGCTTTTGGGAACAAAAACTGTGATCAATGAATTTGTTGCATTCGCTTCCTTGAAGTCTTCAATTCTTGGCTTTGAAAAATCCAAGATCATAGCGGCTTATGCATTATGTGGATTTGCCAATTTCTCCTCTATTGGAATACAGATAGGAGGTATTGGAGCCATCGCACCTAGCCAACGAAAAACGCTGTCACAATTTGGAATAAAGGCACTGATCGGTGGCACATTAGCTTGTTTTGCAACCGCTGCTATCGCTGGGATGTTCTATTGATCTTATCAAGATACTTTACAACTTATCAACAGAATTTAAAAAGCCCAAAGGGAACTTATAACTTTGCACCTATTAAATTTTTCCATGAAAGCCTATCTCGATCTATTACAACATATACTTGACAAAGGAACGCAGAAACACGACCGCACGGGAACTGGAACATTAGCTTGTTTCGGTTATCAAATGCGATTCGACCTTCAAGAGGGATTCCCAGTTCTTACCACAAAGAAATTGCACTTGAGATCGATCATCCACGAGCTCTTATGGTTTTTGAAAGGAGATACGAATGTTTCGTACCTCAAAGAAAATGGTGTACGCATTTGGGATGAATGGGCAGATGAAAATGGTGACCTTGGCCCGGTGTACGGACATCAATGGCGCAGTTGGCCAGACAAAAAAGGCGGAACAGTTGATCAGATAAAGAACTTGATCGAGATGATCAAAACCAATCCAGATTCTAGAAGGCTCATCGTTTCGGCATGGAATCCCGCTGATATTCCGAATATGGCACTTCCACCTTGTCATTGTTTGTTCCAGTTTTTTGTAGGGGATGGTAAACTCAGTTGTCAGCTATATCAAAGAAGCGCTGACACCTTTTTGGGCGTACCATTCAATATTGCTTCTTATGCATTGTTGACCATGATGGTCGCACAAGTTTGCGATCTTGAGGTGGGTGAATTCGTGCATTCCTTCGGTGATGTTCACTTATATAATAATCATATAGAGCAAGCAGAACTGCAGTTAAGTCGAACACCTAAGAGCCTGCCAAAAATGATCATCAATCCAGAGGTTAAAGACATATTCGCTTTTACTTTCGATGACTTTCAATTGGTCGATTATGATCCTGAACCACATATTAAAGCTATGGTTTCGATCTAATGCAAGTAACCATAATCGCGGCCGTAGCCGAAAACGGGGCCATTGGAAAGGATAACGACCTTCTTTGGCATCTGCCACGGGACATGAGATTTTTTAAAGAAACCACTTCTGGTCACTACGTTATTATGGGTAGAAAAAATTATTATTCTATCCCTGAGAAATACCGCCCCCTTCCAAACAGGACAAATATCGTTGTAAGTCGAAGGACCGACCTAACACTTGATGGTGTCCAAATATTCTCTTCAATGGAAAAAGCCTTGGATTTCGCTGAACTTGAAGATCAAAAAGAAGTCTTCATTATTGGTGGCGGTCAGGTTTATACCTATGCTTTAGAGAATAAACTTGTAAGTCGAATGCTTATTACGCATGTCAGCGGTAATTTTGAAGCAGACGTATTTTTTCCTAAGATCGACACGGACAATTGGAAGGCCAAACTGATCCTCGATCACCCTGCCGATGGCAAAGACCCTTTGGATTTTACCATCGTTGAGTATCTTCCGGCCTAAAATATTCTAAACACATAATTTATGAGACCATTCACTTTTTCCAATTTGTTGGTTGTATCGATCATGATGATCTTTTCATGTACTTCAAAAAATGCAGGTGATGAACATGTCCCAGACCCAATAGTTATTTCGGGAAAATTGACTGCTCCTGTCGATGCGGTCATAACATTGAAAGCAGGAAATCTTTTAGAGAGCATCAATATTGGGCCTGATGGATCCTTCAGAGACACATTGTACATTGCAGAAGGTTATTACCGTTTTATCCACAAAAATGAGAACACGAATATTTATTTGACCCCTGGTAAAGACCTTCATGTAGAACTGAACTACATGCAGTTCGATGAAAGCCTCAGTTATTCAGGTGAAGGAGCAGCACCAAATAGCTATCTGTCTGCAAAAGCGCTAAAAAAAGAACAGGGTAGAAAGACTTTTGATGTGGTGGCATTCTATTCTTCGGAAGAAGAAGAGTACAAAACCCAAATGAAGGATAAATATGACGCTGACCTAGCCTTCTTAAATTCTTTCGAAGACTTACCTGAGTCCTTCCTTCAATGGGAAAGGAAAGATATTGAATATGGAAAATTGCTTTCTATCGTTTCTTATAAGTCTGGACATGAATACTTCACTAAAAAAACAGACTTTGAGCCCAGTGGTGAATTCCTGAAGCCACTAGAAGAGATGGATAAAGACAACGATGCCGAATTCAGGAATTTGGAAAACTACAGGAACGTGGTTATAAATTACTACAGTCTGATATCACGCGACCCAGCAAAGTTCGATCAGATCTCTGGTATCATCTCAAGTTTAAAAAGTCCCTTGATCAAAGAGGCTGTGCTTAATGACTTGGCGTTTCAGGTATCTCCTTCAAATGAGAATTTATCCAAATTGGTCGCTCTTATTAACACTCATTCTAAAGATGAAGATCTAAGAACAAGAGTGAACACCAAGTATGAAGAGGTAAAGGATCTTGCTAAAGGCATGCCTTCACCTACATTCACATATGAAGATGCGAATGGTAAAATGGTTTCTCTTGAAGATCTTAGAGGCAAATTGGTCTATGTAGATGTATGGGCAACTTGGTGCGGGCCTTGCAAACGGGAGATCCCTTATTTGAAAGAAATTGAAGACAAGTATCACAACGAACCCATAGAATTTGTCAGCGTATCTATCGATAAACAAGTGGACAAAGGGAAATGGCTTTCAATGGTCAGCGAAAAAGAATTAGGAGGAGTTCAAGTTATCGCAGATAAAGATTGGTCATCTTCTTTTGTAAAAGGCTATAGCATAACCGGCATTCCTAGATTTCTCTTTATTGATAAGGATGGGAACATTATCAATGCTGATGCACCCAGACCATCGGATCCAAAATTGGAGACACTCTTCGCTGAATATTTAAGTTCCTAAATAGTATGTAGATAAAAAGTGAGGATCAGAAAACGATCTTCTTACCTCTACGTCTGATCACACGCTTGCTTCGTCTGAAGTTGTTCTTCTTTAGCCTACGCTGATAGTTAACTGTAATGAACATGAAAGCGTCTTTATCATTTTCATCCCCTCTTTGAGCGGTTGGATTGGTGGCGATCCCAGGCAAAACATCTCCCTCTGGTGTCACAAAAACAGGAAGTGAAGGATCCGCTAAATATCCTGCAATAGGACCATCTTGAAGCGTAATTTCTGTGTTATCATAATAATTTGTGCTTACGTCATCAATATAATCCGTGAAGGTAAAGCGATGTAAAAATTCAATTCCAATACTTGCAACTGAATTCACTCTTTTTCTATATCCAATACCTGCCGGAATTCCAATCCCAAAATTAGAATACGAGTCGGCCCCATCTTCAAAATTTTGTCCTTCGGTTCCTAATGGTTTCAAGTCAACCCAATTCCCCTGGTAATTTGCCTGCGGATTGAAATAGAATCCAGAAACTCCCACAATACCATATATAACTGCTCCATACCTGGAACCTGTACCCTTAACACCCAGACTATACCTGTGTCCAGGTCTGAATTCGTAGATCTCAAAATCGAAAGTGGTCGAGAGCTCAAAAATATTTGATCTAAAATGAAGGTTTCGAGTACTTCTGAATTGTTCTTTTGTAAGTTTATCATCCCCTGCTACTACACCAAAACTAAATGCTGTTCGCAGTGCTGTTTTTCTTGATGTTCTATACCTATATCCAAGAGTGATGGCTGGCTTGGTCACGGAAAGCTCAAGATCCCAGTAGAAATCAGTACCGATCTGATCCCTTCCCCCAAGATCTCCTAAGAAGTTAGAGACTCCAATACCTCCAAAGATCTCTGCCCTATCCTGTTTCCAATAGGTTTGTCTTCGAAAGTATTGACCATCGATGCTTGTTACGACAAATATAAATATGCCGAGAATAGCTAATTTTGAGTAGTGATTCTGCATTTTAATTGACCTGAATGCTTTCTAAAGTACAAATAATAAGAATTAAAGTTACATAAATTTAGCCAAATCCTCAATTTTTAGAGACGAATTAAAGGTACTTCCGACTTATCAAGTCCCAAAGAACAAGACCCGCACAAACACTGACATTAAATGAATGTTTAGTCCCGAATTGAGGTATTTCTATCGTTCCGTCACAAAGATCTATAGTACTTTGTTCCACTCCCGTTAATTCATTTCCCATGACCAAGGCAATTTTCTCACTGGTCTGCCAGTCCATTTCATTCAGTTTAATGGAGCCTTCAGTTTGTTCTACTGCGTAAACAACATGATCTGTTTTTTTAAGATCATCCAATGCATCTGTTATGTTCTCAAAATATTTCCAATCGACACTTTCTGTTGCTCCAATGGCTGTTTTATTGATATCCTTATGAGGCGGTTTAGCAGTGAAGCCAGCAAGATAAATAGATGCAATACCACAGGCGTCAGCGGTGCGGAACATTGACCCAATATTATTTAAACTTCGCACATTTTCAAGGACCAAAACTACAGGGAATTTATGCGTTTCCACATACTCGCTGAGAGTAGGTCTTTTAAGTTCATCCAGTTTCAGTTTCCTGTTCATAAAAGAAGCAATAAAAATTGGCCATCAAAAGGCAATTCCTTTTCTTCGCTAGGTTAGAAATGGCCGTCAAAACTAATAAAATATCATCGAAAGAAACCCCTTTGATGAAGCAATATAATGGCATCAAGGCGAAATATCCAGATGCATTGTTGCTTTTCAGGGTCGGAGATTTTTATGAGACATTTGGAGAAGATGCAGTGAGAGCGAGCAAAGTTCTGGGTATTGTTCTGACAAAGCGAAAGAATGGGGCGGCCGCATTTATTGATCTCGCTGGTTTTCCTCATCATTCACTAGAAACGTATTTACCGAAACTCGTAAGAGCTGGATTTCGTGTTGCTATTTGTGATCAGCTTGAGGACCCAAAGCAGACAAAGACTATCGTTAAGAGAGGAGTTACCGAATTGATCACTCCAGGAGTTGCTTTGAATGACAATGTCCTTGACAATAAGTCAAACAACTTTCTCGCTGCCATTCATTTCGATCGTGCTCAATTGGGAATATCCTTTTTAGATATTTCAACTGGAGAATTTCTGATCTCTGAAGGAGATGAAGCTTACATTCAAAAACTACTGGAAGCATTCAAACCAAGTGAAGTTCTTCATTGCAGAAGCAGGCACGATGACTTTGATGATCTTTCGAAAAATGCATTCAACTCATTTGAACTTGAAGATTGGATCTTTGAACCAGACTTTGCAAAAGAAAAGTTGCTTGACCAATTTCAAACACTTTCCTTAAAAGGATTTGGTATTTCAGAACTCCCCAATGGTGTTATTGCCGCTGGAGCTGTACTGCAGTATCTCAAAGACACGCATCATACCGACCTTAACCACATTCGTTCCATTTCAAGGCTAGATGAAAATGAACACGTTTGGTTGGACCCTTTTACTATCCGCAACCTAGAACTCATTCATCCTTTGAACCCAAATGGCCTATCGCTCATGAGCGTTTTGGACCATACAAGTTCTCCTATGGGAGCGCGATTGCTTAAACGTTGGATACTCCTTCCTTTGAAGGACATACAAAGCATCAATGATCGATTGGATGGTGTTTCATTCTTTGCATCCGAGGAAGACCGAATAGCGGATATTTCTCTGAAATTCAAACAAATAGGTGATGTTGAGCGGATCATTTCCAGAGTTGCAGTTAAGAAGGCAAATCCAAAAGAGATCCTGCAT
>JABDKJ010000006.1 GCA_013002285.1 Flavobacteriales bacterium | reverse complement strand
GTTCCAATACATGCCACAACGTGATTACGTCGAAACTGTGCTTGTCAAAATTCAAAAGCTTCTCAATTCCATATACTGAGTTGTTTGTTTTTTCATTAGCGATCTCCCTTGCTTTTTCATCTGGTTCGACACCAGTAATATTCCAATCATTGTTCTTTGCTGCCAACAGGAAACCTCCAGTGCCGCAACCTACATCCAGTAAATTCTTAGCATCGATATTAAATGTTTCCAGCAAACTCAGTTTGCTCTTCAATGTGGTCTTGCGCACCAAATGATATGCCCATTCAAACAAGTTCCTTTTGGTATCTGTGTGTGATATGTAGTCTTGACTCTTGTAGTATTTCGGAAGACTTTCTTTCGAAGGCTGAGGATATGTTTCCAGCATATCGTTTTCTGAATCGTGCCTCAATTCAAACATCTCCCCAGTAACTGAATGGTCTTTTACTTTAAGATATATTGATTTGTCCTTTCTCACGGAATTGGATTTGTTCCACGTGGAACATTCTTTCTGTTATCGTCCCATATAAACCAACAAAACCGATATGTCGTTTGGAGATACCCCACTAATTCTTGAGGCCTGTGAAATAGTTGTCGGTTGAATTTTTTTAAGCTTTTCTCTCGCCTCATAACTCATTGACTTGATTTTTGAATAATCAAAATTTGATGGAATTTTAATATTTTCAAGTCTATTTAATTTATCAGCATTGTTCTTCTCCTTGTTTATATACCCTGAATATTTGACTTGGATCTCTGTCTGTTCAATGACTTCCCTGTCTAGGTCATGTTCCCGAATATAAGACTCTACAGACTTGAATTTGCGCACATCATCAATCGTGATGTTAGGCCTGGCGAATAGTTTGAACATCTTATCCGATTGTTTCACAGGCGATGAATCCTTACACAATAAAACTGGGTTTGCCTCTTCTGGTTTTACACTGGTTTCTTTAAAGAATTTTACAAAATCCGAGGATTCCTTTTGTTTCTTTTCCATTTTTCTTAGACGCTCCTCACTCGCCAATCCTAGTTCATAACTTCGCGGCGTTAACCTGATATCGGCATTATCTTGACGTAACAATGTTCTGTATTCAGCACGAGAGGTGAACATTCGATAAGGCTCTTCAGTGCCTTTTGTGATCAGGTCGTCTATAAGCACGCCTATATAGGCTTCGTTGCGTTTTAGTATGAACGGTTCTTTTCCTTGAACCTTCAAGCTAGCATTAATTCCAGCCATCAACCCTTGGGAGCCAGCCTCTTCATAACCAGTCGTTCCATTGATCTGACCAGCAAAAAACAACCCTTTCACCAATTTGGTCTCCAAGGTATGTTTGAGCTGCGTAGGAGGAAAATAATCATATTCAATGGCATAACCAGGTCTGAAAAACTTAACATTTTTAAAACCAGCGACAGATCTTAATGCTTTGAATTGAACATCCTCAGGAAGCGAAGTCGAAAATCCATTTACATAAACCTCAACTGTATTCCATCCTTCGGGTTCTACAAATAATTGATGTCGCTCCTTGTCTGCAAACCGATTGATCTTATCCTCGATAGAAGGACAATAACGCGGACCAATACTCTTAATACGACCGTTGAACATAGGCGACCTATCAAATCCCTCTTTAAGTAATTCATGAACCTCAGGGCTTGTATATGTCATATGACAAGAACGCTGATTCACGAGGGGCTGCGTGATGTCTAAATATGAAAATTTTTCAGGGTTTTCATCCCCCGGTTGCTCTTCCATCATTGAATAATCCAATGACCTTCCATCTACTCTTGGAGGTGTTCCAGTTTTCATTCTTCCAGAATCAAATCCAAGACCCACCAATTGCTCAGTCAAACCTGTAGCTGCTTTTTCTCCAGCCCTTCCTCCTCCAAAATTCTTGTCTCCAATGTGTATTAGTCCATTAAGAAAAGTGCCATTAGTTAACACCACCATCTTAGTCATGATCTCTATGCCAAGTGATGTTCTAACGCCTACAACCTTGTCTTTCTCTATTATTAGAGAAGAGACCATTTCCTGATAGAAGTCAAGGTTAGGAGTTTTCTCCAATAAAAGCCTCCAATCTTCCGCAAAGCGCATTCTGTCACTTTGAACCCTTGGGCTCCACATGGCCGGACCCTTTGATTTATTAAGCATCTTAAACT
>JABDKJ010000077.1 GCA_013002285.1 Flavobacteriales bacterium | reverse complement strand
CCATGTCCCTTCATGGGCAGAGTAAGGATGCTTTGGCCAAGAGCACCGCTGGTGGTTGGCGATATGATGTGAACGCTGCAGGTTTTAAATACAACATGACCGACATTCATGCTTCTCTCGGTTTAGTGGAGATAGGACGCTACAAAGAGAACCTGACGAAACGCAAGGAGATCTTTGAAAGATACAATGAGGCTTTTGGGAAATATGACTGGGCTCAGCTTCCTGTTTTCAAGACGGATGACATGATCTCCTCTTATCATTTGTATATGCTACGAATACAAAATTGTACTGAGGAACAGCGCAATGCTATTATGAAAAAGATCGCAGTGGAACAGATCGCTGTGAACGTACATTTCATTCCCATTCCTATGCTTTCGCACTATAAAGAGCGCGGCTTTGATATTGGCGATTTCCCGAATGCATTTGCGAATTATTCCTGCGAAATAAGCCTTCCTGTTTTTTATGATATCACTGAAGAACAGATAGATAGAGTAGTTAATTCAATGATCACTTCAGTTGAAACTATACTTGAAGCATGAAACGTATGTTCGATTTTTTCTGTGCGCTGGTCTTCCTTATTCTGCTTTCTCCAGTCTTGTTTTTTGTGGCCATTCTGGTGCTGTTCTCCTCACCGGGAGGTGCACTATTTAGCCAAATAAGAGTGGGGAAAAATGCAAAGGAATTCAGGATGCACAAGTTCCGTTCTATGCGCAAAGTGGAAAAGGACGATCTGCAATTGACCATTGGACAAGACAGCCGCATAACCAGAACAGGAGCCTTCATTCGCAAATACAAGTTGGACGAATTGCCACAACTGTGGAACATTCTCATGGGCGAGATGAGCTTCATTGGTCCCAGACCGGAGGTACCCAAATACGTTGCGCTCTACAACGAAGAACAAAAGAAAGTATTATCTGTAAGACCAGGGCTTTCAGACCCAGCCTCCTTAGCATATCTGAACGAAGCGGAGATCCTCGCCAAAGCTGATGACCCTGAGAAAGAATATGTAGGAAATATCATGCCTGCCAAACTGGCCCTGAACCTGAAATACATTGAGGAAAGGTCTTTTCTAGATGATCTGGGATTGATGCTGAAGACCGTAGGGAAGGTTTTTGGATAAGAAGAGATGATCTCAGGACAAAACTATGATTCGATTCAGTTTAGGTTTTGCCGTGTACCGATTTGATCATTCAGATCTTTGATACAAAGTACATTTCCATCTCTCCCTTGCCTTTGGCTTCAATTTTACCTCGACTCTCAAAGGTAAATTGAGCATCATCCTTGATCAAGTCATAGGTAGATCGAGAGACATTCACTTTTCCAACTTCTCCAGAGCTTTCCATTCTGCTTGCTGTGTTCACAGTGTCACCCCAGATGTCGTACTGGAATTTTTTTACGCCCACGATCCCTGCCACGACCGAACCTGTATGAATACCCACGCGCATACTGAAGGCTGGGAGTCCCTCTTTATCTCGATTGGCCTTGCGATCGATGATGAAGGCTTGCATTTCCAAAGCAGCCAGCACGGTTTTCTTTGTTGCCGAATCATCGGGTACGGGCAAACCTCCAGCGGCCATATAGGAATCACCAATGGTCTTGATCTTTTCTACATTATACTTGCCTGCTATAGCGTCAAAAGCTTTGAAGCACGTGTTGATCTCTTCAACCAATTTTGCAGCGCTTAATTTTGCGGAAGCTTCAGTAAAGCCTTTGAAATCTGTGAATAGGATAGAGACCATCTCAAAATCACGGGCCTTTGCCTCGCCCTTTTCTTTGAGTTCTTCTGCGATCTCGGCAGGCAGGATATTGAGCAATAAATTTTCTGAACGGTCTTTTTCTACCTGTAAAACAGCCTTTGATCTGCGAACATATTTCCACCGGCTGTAGAATCCACCTGCCAATAGAAGAAATAACAAACCCGCTCCGATGGCAACATTCTTGGTTTTGTTTTTCTTTCGAACTTCTTCTTCGTGTGCTATTTCAACAATTCTTTTTTCCTCTTCTTGTATCAAGCTATCAGCCAACATTTCTTTCTCAAATTCCATTTGCTGCAATTTTTTGTCGGCCTCATTTATATTAAGACTGTCTTTGAACGTCATCATTAATTCATGGAATTCTAGAGCCTTACTTCTTTTACCAAGAGCTTTATAGGCATTGTATAGACACTCGCAAGACATCCACTGCATCTGCACGGCTCCACTTTCCAGTGCCAGATTATACCCGATCAAACATTTGTTCGCTGCAGCTTTGTGGTTTCCTTGTTCCGCATGGATCGATCCTATACGGATTTGATTAAAAGCTAGCCCAGATCGATATCCGATACTATCGTAAATAGCTATGGCTCGCTCATACAATTGGAGAGAAGAGTAGTGATCTTTTTTAGCTTCATAGATCCGAGCAAGATTTGTGGTTGCGTTCGCGTAAAAGAGCATTGCATCTATTTCTTTCGATAATTTCAAGCCTTCTGAAGTTAAACTCAATGCGGTATCCAGTTTACCCAATTCTATGTAGATCAATCCAATATTAATAAGGCCAGCAGCGATCCCCATCTGATTCTTTTCTGATCTCTCAAAGTCCAGGCCTTTGTTAAAATATTCCAGGACCTTCGCTGTATCTGAAACTTGGCCGTAAATGGCTCCGATCAATGTTAATGTTCCACCGTGAGGTTTACCTGTAAGTCTTTCACTTTCTCTCATATGCTTAAGTGCTTTGGCATATTGACCTTTCCGGTAAAAAGATATTCCAAGATTGTATGCAGCCTTTCGCATGCCACTTTCTGAATTCCTCCGAACAGAAAAATCGTACAATTGCTTCGATAATAGAATAGTAGTATCCGGATCTGCTGAGCTATACCCATAGAAAATATATTCAGCATATGCTTTGACTCGGCTGGAATCAGGTTGTGTTTCATTTTCCCAAATAGAGTATAGAGAATCGAGGTTTGTTTGCTGTGCCCTTACCATTGAGCAAATACAGAACATCAAGAAAAATACAAAGAAGGATGGAAGTGCGTATTTCATCTTATCAGGTCAGTTGGAAAGCAAGTTAAGGATAAATTGAAAAGTTCGTGTTATTCTAAACTGACGAACCACATCTCCATCTCACCCTTTCCTTTCGCTTCGATCTTCCCTCGACTTTCAAATGCAAAGTCAGGATCGTTTTTTAAGATCTCATAAGTCGCTTGGCTGATATTCACTTTGCCGGCTTCACCATTGCTTTCAATTCTTGAGGCCGTGTTGACAGTATCGCCCCAGATGTCGTACTGGAATTTTTTAACACCAACGATCCCCGCTACTACTGAACCTGTGTGGATACCCACACGCATACTGAATGCTGGGAGTCCCTCTTTGTCACGACTGGCCTTGCGATCTATGATGAAGGCTTGCATTTCTAAAGCAGCCAATACGGTTTTCTTAGTTGCGGAATCATCGGGTACGGGTAAACCTCCTGCGGCCATATAGGAATCACCAATGGTCTTGATCTTTTCTACATTATACTTGCCTGCTATAGCGTCAAATGCTTTGAAGCAGGTGTTGATCTCTTCTACCAATTTTGCAGCACTTAGTTTTGCTGAAGCTTCGGTGAAGCCTTTAAAATCGGTGAATAGGATAGAGACCATCTCAAAATCACGTGCCTGCGCCTCGCCCTTTTCTTTGAGTTCTTCTGCGATCTCGGCTGGAAGGATATTGAGCAACAAATTTTCTGAGCGGTCTTTTTCTTTGGAAATGATGTCACGCGACTTCCTGACATATCGCCATCGGCTATAGAAACCACCTGCTACAAGAAAGGCCAAGAGGCCGCTTACAGCCAATATGTTTCTTGTCCTGTTCTTTTGTCTTACTTCTTTCTGGTGGGCTACTTCTACGATGCGTTTTTCTTCGGCCGTAGCTATGCTATCAGCCAGCATTTCTTTCTGAAATTCCATTTGCTGAAGCTTTTTAGCTATTTCTTCTTGATTCATGCTATCGCTGAGTACGTTTAGTTTTTCAAGATATACAAGCGCCTGGTTACCATTACCCATAGCCTTATATGTATTATAGAGACATTCACACGCGTCTTTTCTTCTATTAAGGACTTTAAGTTTTTCAGCGATCAGCAACGCTTGATCACAATTTTCTAAAGCCACTTGATAGTTCCCCTGCATCTGATGAATATTTCCGACCATGGCAAGTCCTGCTGCGACTTCGGTTTGGTTGTCTAATGCTTGGAAGATCTTTATGCATTGATCCATGTAATCAAGTGCTACTGGATAATCCTCTTTCGATTGATAATATAATGCTATGCCTCCGAGCGCCATGGCAATACCCCGCTGATCGCCTGCCTCTTCAAGTATGGATAAGCTCTTTTGATAATAGTCGAAAGATCTATCATGATCTCCTAGTTCATAGTAGATATTACCAATATTGCTCCACACATAGCCTTTTCCGACCTCATCTTGGGCTTCTTCTGCTATCATCTCACTTTGGAAATAGAGTTCTAATGATTTATTGTAATCCCCTTGGACAGAGTAAATATTTCCAATATTATTTATAGAGGAGGAAATGCCTTTGTATGAATTGATACTTTTATAAATATTCAAACATTGCTGAAAATATCTCAAGGCCTTAGGATAATTGCTCTGCACATAATGAGAAACACCTTGATTATATACCCCTGTTGCTTTACCCAGCGCATAGTTCCTTTCATTTGAGAATTCAACAAGTTTTGTAGACAAAACGAAAGCACTATCGGGATGTGAAAACATGAATCCATACCAGATGTAATTTTTATATGCCACAACTCGGACCGAGTCGCTTTCAGATCCATCCTGCCAAATGGTGTAGAGAGAATCCAGTTTGGTTTGGGCCTTTAGCTGAAAAGTCCCAAATGATAAAATTATAACGAGGATCATTCTTTTCATTGAGCACTTACTTTAAGTGGCATGTAACATGTGGCTTAAGTGCATATGCATAAGATCGAGCCCAAATTAAGAAGATTTTAGAAATATTATGCGCTCTTACAATTGAAGCGGGGAGTCGTTAGTTTAGGGGCGAAAGCGCTTTGTGCTCTTTCACCAAGTATTTCCCCCATTTGGCAATGGAAGAAAAGATGGGTATCAGCTCTCTTCCCTTGTCCGTTAAGCTATATTCAACGCGTGGAGGAGATTCTGCATAGGATTTTCTCTCCACCAATTTGTCTCTAATGAGTTCACTCAATTGTGAGGTGAGCACCTTTCTGGAAATACCGGGAATGATGGCGTCCAACTGTCCAAACCTTTTTTTCGATCTATGTAGACTATAGATGATGAGTGGTTTCCATTTACCTCCGATCACGGAGATCGCTTGGGTCAAGGGACAGGTGGGGTTGCTACAATTCATTTTTTCTCTTTCTTGTTACCAAAAGGTAACTACTTAATGATCTAATTGATCTTATTTTATACAAAAAGTAACTAATAATAGTAACTTTGGGTAACAAACATAACAAATTCTAAGGAAAAATGGAAAATAAAGTAGTATTAATAACAGGAACGAACAGCGGATTTGGGTATTTGACAGCTAAAGGAGCTGCAGAAAAAGGACATAAGGTTTACGCCACTATGCGAAACATCAATGGTCGCAATGCCGAGAAAGCAAAAGAATTGCAGGCTATCGATAATATCAATGTCATCGAGTTGGATGTGACAGACGCAAATGGAGTGAAGATTGCAGTTGGTGGAGTGATCGAAAAAGAGGGTAGGTTAGATGTTCTCGTGAACAACGCAGGATATTTTGGCGGAGGACTTGCCGAGACATACACGGACAATGACCTAGAAAAGATGTTCGATGTCAATGTCAAAGGAACTTGGAGAACAACGAAAGCCGCTCTTCCTCAAATGAGAAAGCAAGGCGAAGGTTTGATCATAAACACCTCTAGTGGTTTAGGTCGTTTTTCTGCACCTTTCATGACCGTCTATAACGGAACCAAGTTTGCCGTTGAAGGTTTAACAGAAGGTTTACATTACGAAGTAAGACCTTTGGGTGTTGATGTAGTTTTAGTTCAACCGGGTGCATTCCCTACTGAAATATTCAGTAAAGTCGCTTTCGGGTCAGACCAGGACGTGACGGCTGGGTATGGAGACCTTGCAAAAGTACCTGAGCAGATGACAGCAGGTATGGGTGAGATGTTCGAGAACATGAAGCCAAACCCTCAAATGGTACCGGACGCTATCTTTAAATTGATGGATATGCCTAAAGGACAAAGACCATTGAGAACAGTAGTGGATGGAATGACGGGAGAATTCGTTTCAAGAGCGAATGAAAACGTAAAAGAGGATTATGATAAGTTCATAACTGCGTTTGGCATGGCAGACATGTTGAATTAATATTAACGGAACTCAAAATTGAAGCCTTCATTGAACTTGTTCAAAGGGGGCTTTTTTGTTCATGATCATCACTCCTCATCTTCTCCCAAATATTTCGCTTGGATGATGTTGCCTTTTTCGTCCATACGTATGATCCTTGTCTGTGATTTTCTGGAAACACTGAAACGATAGACATCTATGGGCCAGCCTGGAGATTCTATTCTTTCTTTCAGGTCTGAGATATACCAGCTATTGTATTCCGTTTGTTTTAAGCCCTCCTGAACGGTCAGGGGTAGAGCTTTTACACGTGACCTGGTCTCATGCCAATAGCCATGCAGATTAAAAATGGCTCGGCTTAGTTCACCAGGCTGGTCAATGAACTCTACTTCAAAATAAGTGGGTTTCTCATAAGTGAATACGACAAAAGACCGCTGTCCATACCAGTCAACATACCAGCCTGCACTTCGATCTTGCTGCCAATAGGTTAGATGCGTGCTATACCAGCCTTGCGTTAATACGTTTGGATATCGTGCTTTGAATTCCGTCAAGACCAGTTTAGGCACATTCTTTAAGATCGCGGGTTTTCTATATTCTACCTTGTTTTGAGCAAGAGCACTTTGCGAAGCTGTCAAGCAAATAAGAAGTAACATTATGTTTTTTATTCGTTTCACGTTATCCTTGGTCTTTGGAGTTCTTGTTCTGCGCTGTGAAAAGTTGTTGTAGTCGATCTTCTTTGGCTGCTTCCACTTTGCTGATAAAGCTTTCTCGCTCTTCGAAGTCAAGCCATCTCAATTGAAAGTTTATGCTCATGCCCGCTGAGTGAAAAGTAAAGGTCTTTTTATAGGAGAACATAAAGAGTGCAATGAATATGATCAAGATCGCCAATGAAATGTAGAACACCAGCCCCGCCCCATTCGGTCCAATGTGTACATCGCCAAATAGTTTTTTTATCAATTCTGCATCAAACAAATATTTATTGAGTAAGAAAACACTGATATTCAGAAGTATGAAATAAGTGATCCCTTTTCTGAGAAAGTGAGGCTCCTTGCTTGTGTGTAATTCACAAGCCGTTAATTCGTTAAGCATGATGCTTTTAATGGTGCTCCCAAAAATGCTTTTCTTCACTTCCCTCAGTCGATGGGTCGTTAACTGTAAGTGCTTATTTTTAGACTCCCAGAGTTTTTTTTCGTTGTTGAGATAGATCATAGTGTCAATGATATCAGAATTAATTCAGGCTGTGATCGCCAAGGCCTTACCTGGCCAAGGTATCATTTTACAAGATATGAACTAAGTAAGGATATTCTATCCAGATCGATCCTGTTCTGGAGAACTTATTCTATGGGCATGACCCATCGAAGGCCTAACCCTTCAGCACAGAAGCGATCTTGATCACTTCATCCTCCTTCTCGGTATAACCCAACTTTTGATATGCGTAGACCAGGTTGTTGAACAATCGCCTTACGATCTCTACGTTAGAGCAGGGTTTGAAGTGTCTTGGTTCTGGCTTCAGGTCAAGATGTTGTAAGATATTATTTGTCTGCGATTTGTGCCGTATAGAGCTATTGCTAAAGGGATTGATGCAGAAAAGTACATCTTCTATATGGTCAATGTCATAGATAGATCGCGTTGACCTGTCTATCCGTTTTTGGATAGCATCGGTTTTATCATCAAATTAACTGTGTCAACATTCACAAAAATAGAATACAATGAAAGCTGCATACTACACGAAACAAGGGAATGCCAGAGAAGTATTACAAATCGGGAATATTGAGGAGATCCTTCCTAAGGAAGATGAGGTCCAGATCAAAATTGAATACTCTGCTGTAAACCCGGGGGAGGTAAAAAAGCGCTCAGATGCTTTTGGAGTTGGTATGCCTTATGACCTGATCGTTCCGCATAGCGATGGTGCCGGTGTTGTCAGCAAGATCGGAGAAGGGGTTGATGAAAGCTGGATAGGGAAAAAAGTTTTGTGTTTTGGTGCTCAATCCTATCGGCAATATGGAACAGCTGCGGAATTCTGCTGTGTGCCCGTTCAGAATGCAATTGAAATAGGCCATAGGGTCGATATCAGGCAGGCCGCACAAATGGGAATTCCTGGAATTACAGCTCATCGATCGATTAATGTGGGAAGCAATAGTGTCAGGGTAGATCGCCAGGAACAGGTCATATTGGTTCAAGGTGGAAGTGGAGCTGTAGGTCAATGCGCTATTGCGATGGCCGTAAAGGCGGGGGCAAGAGTGATCGCTACAGTTAGAAAAAAAGAAGAAATTGAAGTAGCCAAAACAGCGGGCGCAAGTTCTGTATATCTGGCCGATGGAACGCTAAAAGAAAAAATTTTGGCTGATACTCCAGAAGGCATTGACCATATTGTGGAGGTGGCCTTTGCAGCCAATATTGAGACGGATGTTGCAATTCTAAAGCAAGGAGGTTCTATTGCGACTTATGCTACAAATGATGATCCTGCCAACATTCCATTTTGGCAACTGGTCTTCTCGAACATTTCTGTGTATTTTTTAGGAAGCGATGATCTTTCACAAGAAGTGAAAATTGCCGCAATAAATGATCTTACGGAGGCTTTGAGCGAGGGTTGGTCAGGATTGGATATCGGTCAGGAATATACCTTAGAGAGTATTGCAGAAGCGCATTTGCATGTAGAAGAACGAAAGGGCGGAAGAGCGATCATTAAGATGGGTTAGTGCAGTAATTTAGATGGCCTTCATACATAGTGTCTTAAATACACCCTGAATATTTTGTATATTAGCAAGTACAAGCTCAATGGAATTGATAAATGAGTCAAAAAAGATATTGCCTTTATTGCCTTGCGGAACAAAGATCTTATTTTTGTTCTCTGCACTACTTTTCTATAATTGCGAAATTGTAGCACAGACCTATTCTGGAATTGTTACGTTTGGAAATTCTAGTCAATATTCTTTTGATTTTGTTGTAGAATGCGATGACCCTCCGACCTCTGCGACATTGACGGTCACGTTCTCTACACCTCTTCCACCGGCTCTTGTTCCTCAACTGCATTTGGGTGGTGGGGTTTTTGTTGGAATGTCAGGCTCCGGACCTTTCACATACAACTTTACGGGCCTTGTGGACTGCAATTTTTACTTCTTTTTTTGGATGGCTTATTCAGCGGGGGGGCTCTACCAGTCTCCGTCCCCATTAACAACAGGTAATACGACACTTCCCATATTCCTTTCTTCATTCAATGTGAAACCATATGACGCAAACAGCACTGAATTGGATTGGACTAGCCATACTGAGATAAATAGCGATCTGTATAGAATAGAACGAAGTGTTGATGGTCTGAATTGGATCTTTGTCGATGATGTCTCAGCTGCAGGCAACAGTTCTTCACCGATTTCATATAGTTATTTGGACAAAGATATTTCCAATGGAACAGAGCAAGGTTCTTTGTTCTATTATCGATTGAAGATGATAGACCTTGATGGCAGCTATGAATATTCAGATGTCCTTTCAGTCAACTTTGATACGTATATGGGGCAGATCATCACTGTCTATCCCAATCCTTTTCAGGATGAATTATTAGTTGACCTTAGTGCCATCAACACGCAGAGAGGAGAGATCGAACTGGAGATATATGATGTGAGCGGGAAAATGGTGCATTATGGCCGGGTCAACAATGCAACTTTTGAAATACTAGACCTTTCAGATATACCTTCAGGTGTATACATCATCGCGTTATTAAGGAACGGGAAGAGGATCGATCAAAGTCGTTTGGTCAAAGCCAATTAACTTCATAAGAAGTAAAAAACTTGCTTAACTCTTCAGCACTGAAGCGATCTTGATCACTTCATCCACCTTATCGGTATAACCCAGCTTTTGGTAAGCATAAACCAGGTTGTTGAACAAACGCCTTACGATCTCTACGTTAGAGCAGGGTTTGAAGTGTTTTGGTTCTGGCTCTAACTCTAAATGCTGTAAGAAATTGTTGATCTGCGATTTGTGCAAGATAGAGCCATTGCTAAATGGATTGATGTAGAAAAGCACATCCTCTGTATGGTCAATATCTGGCTCGAATTCCCTCAGTTCCTCAATGATCATATTTTCATCCTTGTAAGCGAGAATGAAGTGGTTAGGAAGGTTTACGCCATAAACAGGAATGTCCAGACTTTGCGCAAGGATCATATAGATGATCGCCAGTGACAATGGATTCCCTGATTTTGTTTCAAGCACAGCATTGATAAAGCTATTTTTAGGAGCGTGATAATTCTTTTTGCTTCCGGCAAAACCATACACTTCAAAAAGGATGTGGTTGATCACGTTCACCTTTTCGAATGCCGTTAAATTTTCGCATAATTCCAACCAGATATCCTGACGCATCTTGGCCAGTTCGCGTTTCACTTCATCGCTATTCAGTTCTGGATATTGATATTTAGCCACTAAAAGTACACCTTCCAGTAGATCGTCATTATTAGTTGATAACCAGTCATTTAAAGCCTCTTCAATTCCTAAAGACTTTAGGTCGTTGATCAAGGCGTCCACACGTTTATTGATGATGTCGCTTTCCGGATGATCCAGTTTGAACTCCGTTAAATAGGGAATGGTCTTTCTACCTATATTAAGGATATCTTTCTTCACTTGATCGTAGATCTCCACGTCCGGATCTTCGATCATGCTGATAAGTGCGCTTGTGTTGTCAGCGGTCATAAATTGGTTTTTTTGTGTTAAAAATGCTTGAATACGAATTAAGGGATAAAGCGAAGGTGCTTCCCAGGCGTGGCCCCTAATTTTCACCACTATTGTGTTGATCTTTCCAAAACCATCTCTATCATTAATTGGACGGTCTTTTTGTAGTCTTTAGACTTCTCTTTGCGCGATCGGTTGGCGATCACTGCGCAGATCGTGGTGGCTTTATGACCCAAACTGGCACATAATCCATAGAGCGCGGAGGTCTCCATTTCGTAATTGAGGATCTTTTCTTTCTGCCATTCAAAACTGGCGATGAGATCGTTCATGTCTTCGTGATACTTTGGAAGTCTGAGTTCCCGGCCTTGAGGGCCATAGAAACCGCTGGCTGTAGCCGTGATCCCTGTTACCAGGTCGTATGCGAGATTCAAACGTAGGTCCTGATCTCCCTCTACCACATAGGGCTTTGCCCACTGCATGGGATAGGAAGTGTGTGCGATGAAAGCATCCCGTATAGAGATCTCGTTCTTGGAATAGTCTGTTTTGTAGTAATTGAGCAAACCGTCAAAGCCCAGTCCATATTTACTCGCCACCAGCGTGTCTACAGGTATGTCCTCTTGTAATGCCCCGCATGTACCTAGTCTGATCAGTGAAAGGCTCTTGTGCTCCTTTCTTATTTCTCTTTTCTCCAGGTCTATGTTGGCCAAGGCATCCAATTCCTGAAGTGCAATGTCTATGTTATCGGTTCCAATGCCTGTGCTCATGGTCGTTAGACGCTTTCCATTGAGCGTTCCCGTGTACGTGTGGAACTCACGATTGCTTTTCTCTAGCTCTATCTTGTCGAAATAAGATGCGATCTTCTTAGCACGGGCAGGGTCTCCCGCAACCAGGATCGTCTCGGCAATATCCTCCGGAAAGAGGGCCAAATGATATATTGAGCCGTCTCCATTCAGCGGAAGCTCAGAAGCCTCTAAATTATTATTTGACAGTGCAGAGGAGATGTTCATTGCTGCGAAAAAACCTTTTTTAGGAGGTCTGTAACTCTCGCAGCCGGGTCTTCCCTGATCTTGTCCTCTTCCTTTTCCACCATGGTGAACAAGCCATCTATAGCCCTGTTGGTGACATAGTCGTTGAGGTTTGGGTTAATGTCGTCTCCCGATCCAAAAGGGTTCAAGGCATTTACCTGATTGTATTTCATGATGAGTGGTTCCCAGTATTTTCCGAGCTCCACGGTCTCAATGGCCGTTTCCACCTTTGGCGAAAAACTATTGACCAATTGTGCGCGTGTTGCATTCTTTAAGAAATCCGTTGCCGCACCTTTTCCACCTTTCAGGATGTTGAATCCGTCCTGAATACTCATAGAAGTAATCGCATTCACGAAAATGACCGCGGCTTCCTTGGTTGCTTCTTCAGCTGCACGGTTCATCACCATTTCAAATTTGTTCACGTGATTCTCAAAACCGATATCCATCAATGTGTTCTTCACTTTTATGGCTTCCTCCGGGAATGGAATGACGATCAATGGATTCTTGTAAAAGCCATCTTCTTTAGAAGTAAGGGCCGTTGAATTTTCAGCGCCAATGCTGAGTGCTTGCTTCAAACCTGCGATCACTTCTGTATTGGTAAGTGCATTGTCTTCGCCTCCTAGCACTTCCCCGGTTTTACCGAGTGCACCTAAGATCTCTTGGTTCGTGCAAGAAAAACTAGCGATGATAAAAAAGAATATAAGGGGTCTAATAAATTTCATTTTTCAAAAATATTTTGTGAATGTACAAAGCCCAAACAAATGTTGGCTTTATTTGTCACTCGTACATTAACAATAAACTTGCCATAAGAAATAGGATTTGAGCTCGCAATTGATCATAGGGGTAATACTGGCCTATTTTGCCGTGCTATTGCTCATTTCGTTCCTTACTTCTAAGAAAGGGGACAATGCCGAATTCTTTTTAGGCAACCGTAAGTCTCCTTGGTATATCGTTGCTTTTGGGATGATCGGTGCCAGCCTTAGTGGAGTTACTTTCATTTCTGTTCCGGGCTGGGTGGAAGCCAGCCAATTTTCATACATGCAAATGGTATTGGGTTATTTGCTGGGTTACGCGATCATAGCCTTCGTGCTCTTGCCGCTCTATTACCGCATGCAGTTGACGAGTATTTACGGTTACCTGAAAGAACGATTCGGAAGATCGTCCTACAAAACGGGAGCTACCTTTTTTCTGATCTCGCGGATCATTGGGGCTTCATTCAGGCTGTACCTTGTTGCTTTGGTCCTCGATGAATTCGTGTTCAAGAACCAGCTCGACTTCGGTTGGATCGTGCTGATAACCATTGCATTGATCTGGATCTATACTTTTCGCGGAGGGATCAAGACCATCATTTGGACAGATACCTTGCAAACACTATGCATGCTCATTGCCGTGGTGATTTCCATTTATGCTATTTCCAAAGCCATGGGCATTGGTGGATGGGAGATCGTAGAGACCATTCGAGGGTCGGAGTATTCAAAATGGTTCTTTATGGATGACCTGAGAGATGGCAAACACTTCATCAAGCAATTCTTAACAGGTGCTGCCATTGCAGTGGTCATGACGGGGTTGGATCAGGATATGATGCAGAAGAACCTGAGTTGCAAGAATTTAAAGGACGCACAGAAGAACATGATCTCCTTTTCCCTGGTCTTGGTTTTCGTGAACCTTCTTTTCTTGGGTCTTGGTGCCTTACTATACATCTATGCTGGTGCAGAGGGTATAGCACTTCCAGAAAAAAGGGACAACCTCTTCGCTCTTATCGCTTTGGATTCAGGATTGGGGATCGGTCTTGCGCTCTTCTTTATTCTCGGACTTATTGCTTCGGCATACTCGAGTGCAGACTCTGCATTGACTGCACTAACTACTTCTTTTTATGTGGATATCCTTGAGGCCAAGAAAGAGACACAGAAAGAACAAAAGGCACTTCGTTGGAAGATCCACTTGGGAATGAGCTTTGTTCTGCTCATCACCATTATCGTATTTCATGAAATAAATGATGACAGCGTCATCTCCAGCTTGTTCAAGGTAGCAGGCTTTACCTACGGACCTCTCTTGGGAATGTATGCCTTTGGGCTCTTCGTCAAGCGACAGGTCATGGATACCTACGTTCCGATCGTGGCAGTTTTGTCCGTTGCGCTCTGTGCGGTCCTTTATTTCTGGGGTCCAAAGATCGGTTTCGAGCTATTGATCTACAATGGACTGTTTACTTTTCTTGGGATGTTCTTGATCTCTAGCAAGAAAGGTCCTATAGGAACTGATTGAACAAATAGGCAATGATCATTACTTGAGGTACAGTTATCAATGGCAGCCAGATCGCGGTCCGCTTTCCGATGTTGGTCCATATTAAACCTATTTCTGTATAGTCCGTTACTACGCCAGCCATCAGGAATACAAAGGGATTTCCGAGGGTGCCGACTTGCTTGAAGATCTCGAAAGCTATAGGTGCAGAACCTTCACTAC
>JABDKJ010000052.1 GCA_013002285.1 Flavobacteriales bacterium | reverse complement strand
CGCTTATGGTCGTGTTAGGTATTGGGACGACTTCACAGGAAACAAAGCAATCATTGTGATTGATCTAGGGGGGCAAGTCGGCGCTTCGGTGTTTGATGACTTAAACAAGATCATGCCTTCTCGTGTTGTCGGTATTGACTTTGGAAGATCTGCAACCGAACCCACTAAAGCATTTCTCAAGCGTTCTGAAATGTATCTCCACGCAAGAGAAGCTATCCTTGAAAAGAAATGGGGATTGCCAAGGGACTATGTCGATCTTCATAAACAATTATGTGCGATTGAATATGACTATAGGAAGGACCTTCAGTTTTGGGTTAAGCCTAAAGATTTATTAAAGAAAGAATTGGATGGCTCCCCGGATGATGCCGACGCATTTGTAATGCTTGAGGAAGGGTTTAGACATATTGAGTCATATAAGGCTAATGAGAATAAGGTTGAATTGTATCAGGTGGAGAATAAATTAGATCAACCGGAATGGGCGCAAGCAGCATCGGAGAGAGATTTTGTCGAGAATCTTCCAGAAATGGGAATGTACTCATGAAAGATAGGCGGTGCGCTAACGTAATTCTAGGAAATGTAACTATGTTATCTAGAATTAGATACTCTCTCCTTACAGTTCCGCTTACCGCCAGGATTAAAAGTTTACGCATATATGGAGGCAAAGTAAATGGGTTTCAGGGACAATAAAGCCAAAGGTAAAGTAAAGGTCAAAGGGGATCACCCACAAGCCGATGAGAAAGAAATCAAAAACTTAGGGGAGTTTTCACCTAAAGAAATGATTCAGGAATTGGATGGTGAGATTGAGGAATATATTTCATCAAGACAAGAGTGGGAACAAAGGAACACTAGGTGGTATAAGCAACGTTACGGGGTTAGGCCTAAGAGGACATTTCCTTGGCCTGGGGCTTCAAATATCTCTATGCCAACAATCGATAAGGGCATTAAGAAGCTCGCCCCGTCTTTTGTCAATTTAGTCTATGGTGTTCCAAGGGTTGCAAGGTTCGAAGTGGATGCAAACTCCGGTGAGGATTCCTACCAAGTAGCCGAATACAATGCGGATCTTTTGGATAACCTTCTTAAGACAAAGATGGATAGCACGTTCCAGAAGACAGTCCAAATGGTTGATAAGATGTTGCAGCATGGCCACGCTTTGATGAAAGTTTCTTATGAGTACAAGACGCGAACAAAAGAGGTCATACTTGATTTAGATAAGGATCTCACGACCGAACAAAAGAACATGTTGATTAATAACATGGACAAGTTTCTGACTAATCAAAAGGTACTATCCGAATTCTTTGTCACGGCACTTGAGCAAAAAGGCGTGGTGCTTAATCTTTCCTTCAAAGAGGATCGTGAAGAGTTAGAGAGGAATGTTAAGAAGTTTCAATCAAGTGATGATAGGAAATATAAATTCAAGATTGATATTGTAGAAGGACATGCGCCGTATATTCAACTTGTAAACGGCGAAGACTTCCTAATCGCTGGGGATATTAATAACCTTCAAGACTCTGAGTTATGCGCTCACGTGATGCGTTTTACTGAGAATCAATTAAGGAAGATGGCTAGGGGCGGATTAGTTGACGCGGAGGTTTTAGACGAGATCATCCAAAGGAATTACGACAAGCCTTCTCAAAATGTTAAGAGAGGAAAGAGAGATTCCACGACTTCTTTAAAGGCTGTTCAAGATCAATTTCAGGGAAGTTATGCATATCAATATGGTAATTCCTCGGAGCCTTTAGAACTAAGAGAAGTTTATTATGTGAGTTCGGATAAGGACGGCATTCCTAGAAAGTATGTGATGCTTTATTCTCCGGATTACATGGAAAAGCCTTTACGTCACATAGAATTAGATTACGAGGACGGGAAGTGGCCTTTTGTCAAGTTTGAAACTGAAATCACTAATGATGGTTGGCTTGCGAGTCGTGGAATTCCTCAAGTTTTGGACTACTTAGCAACCACTCGCGATACCATGCATAATCAAAAGATTGATCGAATGACCGTTGGTAATGCTCCGATGTTGAAATATGTTCCTGGCATGGTTTCAATGAGAAACATTAGGTATATTCCAGGTCAAGGGGTTCCCGTTAAAGATATCAAGGCGGTCGAACCGTTAGTTTTCCCCAATGCTCAAAACTCTTATGTGGAAGAAGAAAGAGAATTGAAGGCAGAGATTGAAGACTACCTCCCATTTGTTGATTTCTCTATTTCAGATCCACAAAGCGGAGGGTCTAAATCAAGAACGCTTGGCGAGGTTATGGCAGCCAAACAAGACAAGGCGGATAGGTTTACTTTAGATGCGCGTGTATTCTTAGAATCTTATAATGAAATGCTGGAAATGATTTGGTCTAGGTGGTTGCAGTATGGACCTAAAGAAATTGAACTACTCATTAAAGGTCAAGAGAACCCCGTTGTTTGGAAACAACAATATGGTTTGCGTAATATGAAAATGCGACCCGTTGGTAACTTATTCAATTCTAATCCTGCCTTAAGAATAACTCGATCAAATGAAAATGTGGCGATGCTTGAAAACCCAAGGGCTTCGATTTATTTACATGAGTATAACTTATATAAAGATTGGTACATGGCAAGAGACCCGGAGACGGTATCTAAGTATGTGAAACCTTTAGATCAGGTAATGAAAGAACAAGAGGCAGAGTTAAAGCAAAATCAAGAAGCTCAGGCCAACCAAGCGGCCGCAGCGGAGAAAGCGATTGAAGATAGCAGGCGGTTTGAACTTGATAAACTCGCAGTGGAGAATCAAGCCAAGTTACAACAAATTGAGGCCGAAGGTAGAATCAAGGTTGCTTTGGAGAACTTAAAGATTAAGTCTGCAAATAAATCAAATGGAAACAATGGTAATGGTTCGGATAAGAAGGAATTGGCCGTTAATAGGAGGTAATAATGTCGGTTAAAGAACTGATTAGGAATGTCGAAGAAAACGAAAAGCTCCGGGAAAAAAGTATTAAAGAGCTTGGCAACATTGCCCGTGGGTGGAAAGAAAATTCCACTTATGATTTGCTCATTGAAACCGTACAGCGTGAAGTGGACCGTATCTTCGAAAGCACTCCTTTGGATGCTGGCCAAGAACAGGCTGCGCTTGCGTTTGCCTATGCGAAGGGGATGAAGAATATTATCAATATTTTAGATGGGTATACGACCGATTCGGAAAATCTTATAGCTATAGAAAAGGAAGAGCGACGAGCGAAGAGAGAACATAAGAAACAAGAAAAGGAAGAG
>JABDKJ010000051.1 GCA_013002285.1 Flavobacteriales bacterium | reverse complement strand
GGTTAAGGTGATCATGACCCCTGCTTCACTAGATTTTATCACTCCACTTACTTTATCAACTTTATCGAAGAACCCTGTTCATTCAGATTTTACCGAAGATAAAGATAGCGGTGTATGGAATAACCATGTAGATCTGGGACTGTGGGCCGACTTGTTTATTGTAGCTCCTTTATCTGCTAATACCATGGCTAAAATGGCTGAGGGCGTGTGCGATAATTTTCTGTTAGCTACATTTCTTTCTGCGCGTTGTCCCGTTTATATAGCACCCGCAATGGACTTAGACATGTATCAACATGGAAGCACACAAGAAAATTTACAGAAAGTACAAGAAAATGGGGCAATATTGATCGCTCCTGAAGATGGTGAACTGGCCAGTGGCTTGAGCGGAGTTGGGAGAATGGCTGAGCCGGAGAACATTTTGTCATTCATTGAGCAAGATCAAAAGAAGAGCTTGCCGCTCTATGGTAAAAGAGCTTTGGTTTCCGCTGGCCCTACATATGAAATGATCGACCCTGTAAGATTCATCGGGAATTTTAGCACTGGCAAAATGGGTTATGCCATTGCGGATGAATTGGCAAAACAAGGAGCAAATGTGACCCTAGTATCCGGACCGACAAAGATCGAGACCGAACTAAGTTCTGTTGAGCGCATAGATGTGCTTTCTGCGCAACAAATGTATGACGCATGTATTGAGCGTTTTGAAGACATGGACATTGCCGTGATGTCGGCTGCAGTCGCAGACTACAGGCCTTCTGAACAAGAAGACAAGAAGATCAAGAAAAAGGACGATACACTTTCTTTAGAATTGAAGAAGACCGAAGACATCCTTAAAAAATTGGGCGAGCTAAAAAAGGAACAGATACTGGTGGGTTTTGCATTAGAGACCAACAATGAGGAGCAGAATGCCAAAAAAAAATTGGGAAAGAAGAATTTAGACTTCATCGTATTGAATTCTTTACAAGATAAAGGTGCGGGATTTGGCCATGACACCAACAAAGTGACACTTATAGACAAACAAAATAATATTGAGGAATTTGAGTTAAAGTCTAAGGCCTTGGTAGCAAAGGATATTGTGAGCAAAATAAAAAGCTATTTTTGAACGTGAATTTTTACATGAGAACCCTTCTGATCGTATTGTTAAGTCTTTCATTCATCGATGTCAAGACCCAAGAACTGAACTGCAAAGTACAGGTAGTAGCCCCAACTATTCAAGGTACGCAGACCAGGATCTTTGAATCTTTGGAACAGACTGTTTACGATTTCATGAACAATAGAAAATGGACAGGAGATAAATTTGAGATCCACGAACGCATTGTCTGCAACATCTTTATAAACATCAATAGCCTGAACAATAATCAGGACTTTAGCGGGAGTATTCAGGTCAATTCGAAGAGGGTCGTGTTCAATTCAGATTATGAAACCAATGTCATCAATCTCGTAGATAATGACGTGCAATTCACATATATAGAGAACACTTTATTAGAATTCACTCCTGACATCCATAAGTCTAATCTAGCAGCATTGCTGGGGTATTATGCATATTTGATCATAGGAATGGACTATGATACATTTTCCTTAGAAGGTGGGTCCCCATATTTTACAATTGCCCAGCAGATCGTTTCAAATGCACAGAACACTCCAGAGTCTGGATGGAAAGCTTTTGAGAATACCAAGAACAGATATTGGATCGTAGAGAACCTATTGCACAATTCCTTTAAACCCATGCGCAAGGCTGCTTATGACTATCATAGAAATGGGCTAGACATGATGTATCAAAACACTAATCTGGGCAGAGCACGAGTGGTTCAAAGTATTGAGCAATTAAAAAAAGTTCATCAGTTGCGACCACTCTCCTACAATATGCAATTGTTCTTTCAAGCCAAGTCTGATGAATTGGTTGATATGTTCAAAGAAGCTCCACAGTCCGAAAAGACAAAGATCGTAGATGCTTTGCAGGACATAGACCCTGGGAACATCAGCAAGTACAATAAGATCTCTAAATAAGTCAGGCCTTCAGATTGAAGATCATCACTTCTATTCAAAGCTTTTCTATTTTGCTCCTCCCATTTTCGTGCTTTCGGAATACACGGACCAATATTTGATCCTTGTGAAAAAATGAGATGTAAGCCACTAAACGGGGCTTGCGATATAGAGTTCCAAGCCGGTAGCTTTGAAGAGATCGTAGAATGAAGTAAAAAACATGGCCTGGATATATTCACCATAGAGGATGCCGCTCATATAGACGCCATAGATAAAATGAGAGAAATGATGGCAAAGCCGAGTGCTATAAGCGTTTGGTTTGAGGCACGAAAAAAAGATTTCAATTCATTGCCCGATAGTGATCAGAGTTAATGCCTCACTAAAAACATTAAGATCTAATGATCGCAATGCTAAATTCTATATAGTCTTTGTCTTCAAAGCTTTTTGAACGAGATGTAACGGTTATCGTTTTTGAAGGGTCATCTGACTTGTAAGACTTGAATTCTCCTCCTTCGATCTTCATTTCTTGCGAAACTTTGAACTCCGAATTAAAAAGTTGCCCCAAAAAATCATGGTAATGTTCAGCATTTACCGTTCGGAAAGCAACCGATCGGGTCTTTCCTGTATTCATAATTGAGTATGTGATCATATCAGCAAAATCCGTTCCTCTTACTGCGTACAATTTATAACGCTCAGAACCTCTGAATGTATAGATCTCATTTTTTTCATTGATATTGGACTCTCCGAAGGTATAACCCAACGGGGAAACAACTTCGGCAAAGCATGAATCGTCAGCACAGTCTGACATCTGCACCAATTGGTCCAAGGCAATTCCTTGCGCATTGGAAAATAAAGAGAGCAGCATAAATGCAGCAACAACTAAAGATATCCTTTTCATAGCTTTGCAATTTCTTAGGATTTGAAAATTAGTGAAAATAATGCCTCGATTCAACCATCACTTTCATTGTTAACATATCTGAATTTTGACCTGGCTAAACTTTTCAAATATTTATCTGTTCAATTACTTTTGGCACGAATCTTTATTGAATGAAAATGACAAGTATCTCGAAGATCATCATAGCCCTGATCGCTTTAAACCTAAGTGCGACAATTTCTTATGCACAAAACGAAGAACAATTGGGAGCATGGTACATGTATTTTTTCAATAATGATCTTGAGGAAAGCCCTTGGGGCTTTCAAGGCGATGTACAATTCAGGAACTGGGACTTGGGTGGAGACCTGGAACAATTGTTATTGAGAGGTGGCGTCACTTTTAGACCAAAAGACACACCTGTAAAATTTACACTAGGCGTTGGGCATATTACAAGTGGAACACTTGGAGACTCTAATGAAACATCATCTGAATTCAGAGTTTACCAAGAAGCTCTTTTGCCTCAAAGTATTTCAGAAAAGATCAAGCTTACCCATCGTTTTCGTTACGAGCAAAGGAATGTTGAGGACCAGGACCTTAGAACGCGCTATCGTTATGCTCTCTTCCTGAACTTTGCTTTAACGGGCAAGAAATTTGAAAAGGGTGCAGTCTATCTAGCTTTGTATAACGAACTCTTCATCAATGGGCAAAGAAATGTCGCTGATGACACATCTGTTCCGCGTTTTGACCGTAACCGTTCTTATGCGGCACTGGGATATAAATTAAGCGAAAAGACCAAGATCCAGTTAGGCACTATGCGTCAATCTGGAAATAGCTCCTTTAAAGACCAGCTGCAATTGAGCTTGCATCACAACTGGTAAGAGAACTCAAGAAAGACATTTCATCATACTTAACTGAGCCTTAGTTGCGTTCTATTTAGTAAATTAACGAACGACAATGCACGCGCAGGGCGGATCTTTTCGCTCGTAAATACACATATATGAAACATTTCCTGGCATTTTTCCTGGCTCTGTTCATAGCCATAGGGTCATTTTCTCAAGTTCCCTCTTTGCAAGTAGAGGATGCTTCGGGAAGCTTATTTGATCTACCTGACCTGTTTCAGAATGACACCAATTACGGCATTGTCATTTGGTCCGCCCAAGACCCTCCAAGCATCGGTGCTTTTGACGACTACAACACATATTATAACACTTGGAATAGCACATACAATGTAGAGTTCATCATAATAAACATTGATGATGCCTTGCCACAACAAGACGTCATTGACTTTTATGAAAACCATGGCTGGACTTATGAACTCTATTTTGCCTCCTCCACAGAAACATTGCAAGCTTTTGATATCAATTCGATCCCATATATCTATTTGGTCAATATGGATCAACAGATCGTCTTTGAGGTCGCTGGTTGGCTTCAAGGGAACTTATTGGGTGAGGAGATCAGTCAAATGTTCACTGTAGGTCTTGGAGACATTGGATCGGCTAATATTGATGCCTTTTCGAATGAAAATATACTTTTCCTGAATTTTGACCAGGTTTATTCCAATATCAGTATTGAGTTGTTCTCGTTACAAGGAAAAAGAACATTCCAAAGGTCGTTCGCTTCCGTCTCGCCTGGTGATAAAATGTTGCAATTCGGAAATAATTCCAATGAACGGATAAGCACTCTCGTGATCCGCAGTGGCATTGATGTTTTGGTCACCAAGAAGGTATTCCTAAGCGCAAAATAGGCTAAGGGAACAGAACTATGTTCCTGATAAAGTATTTCAATGTGCGTGTCCCATTTTGAAAGATGTTCTTGGATCTATAGCTTTAGGCCAAAAGGAAATATACTTTTCATCAGAAATAGTTATCTTAAAATGCAATTATGAACAACTCCATTCACATCCCACTCAGTAAGACCAAATTGGTCTTGTCCTTCCTTTTAAGCATTGCACTTGTTTGCATCGGAATTGCCATGACCTTCAAACCAGAAGTCTTTGGGTCAAGGATAATTAGCCATCCTTATGCGATCCAAACCATAGGGGCCGTTGCCATAGCTTTTTTTGGTTCTGTAATTTATTCTATTGGCCGAAGACTTTTTCATAAAGATGCGGGTTTACAAATAGATGAATTCGGAATAACAGATCATACCAAAGCAACGAGTATAGGGCTCATCAAATGGGAGGACATTAGTGGAGTAAGAACCGAAACCGTTAGCGCTGGTCTCTTTGCAAGCGCCAGACAAAAATTCATTTTAGTGGATGTAAAAAACCCAGAAGAATACATTGAAAAAAACAAAAGGGTCTTGGGTAGAACAGCCATGAAAATGAACCACAAGAAGTATGGCACTCCTTTGAGCATCACTGCTACAAGACTCAAGTCAAATTTTTCCGAACTGGAACTAATGCTCTTGAAGCAGTACGAGATTAACAAAAAATAAAACGCCAAGAACATTCATTTACCATTCATATTTGCTGATCTTTGAAAGATCAGAAATAATTTACAAAGTATCATCACACAACGAAGAATAGCACCTAGTTGGAAATATTTCACCCTTACTGGTCCTATGCTTGTAAGGTTCGTGGTATTTCTTAAAATGAGTTTATTGATCTCATTGACCCTTTCAGTTCAAAGTCTTCTGTTTAGCCAAAATGTAGTGATCAATGAATTCTTGTCAAGCAATGATTCTGGACTATTGGATATTGACGGTGATCTCAGTGACTGGATCGAACTACACAATTTGGAAGACACCGAGATCAGCATGCTTGGCTATACATTGTCCGATGACAGTGACACACTAGACAAATGGGAATTTCCTGATATCGCAATTCCGGCCGATGGTTACTTATTGATCTTCGCCTCGAATAAGGACATGTTCGTATCCAATGAGCTACACAGCAATTTTAAGATCAGCCAAACAGGAGAACCTCTTTTTTTAAGCAATGAATTGGGTGAGATCATTTCACAAACTGATGCGACATTCGTTCCAGCAGATCACTCTGCAGCGCGCATTTCAGATGACATCGCAGCAATGACCATTAGCAGCGTACCCACGCCTAACGCCATGAACTTCATCAATGAAGGGATCTATAGTTCACATGTCTCTGGATTCTATGACGAAGGTTTCGATCTTGAACTGGTCGATCTCAATGGCAATTATGAGATCTATTATACTTTGAATGGAGAGCTTCCTTCAAGCAACAGCAATTTGTATACTGCACCTATTTCGATCGAGAATAATTCCCAAACTCCATACAGCATAAGTGACATACCCACAACACCGTTGTCTGGACCTGACCGCTTGAACGACTACATATGGAAAGAACCTGAGAGTGTGTACAAAAGCAATGTAGTTCGTTTCGCAGCTTTTCAGGATGGAGAAATTAAGGGTTCGATCTATTCTAAAACATTTTTCGTTGACCCTGAAATAGAGGATAGATACGACTTTCCAATAATTTCATTCATTACAGATAGCTTAAATCTATTCGACCATGATACAGGGATATATGTTCCTGGAGAACGCTTTGACCAGGTCGGTTTCAATTGGTGGCCAGAAGGAAATTACCATAACAGAGGCGAACTATGGGAACGAGATGTACATATAAGCTTTTTCGAGAATGATGGTACAATTGGCTTTGAAACAGATGCAGGAATAAGAATGCGTGGCTATAGCAGTGCTTCTTTCCCACAAAAATCCTTTAACCTCTATTTCCGGTCGGAGTACGGAATGCCCCGCATTGAGTATCCCGTATTCAATTCTTTTCCAAACGAAACTCACAAACGACTCATACTCAGAAATGGTGGCAATGATTTTCTTCAAGCCCATTTTAGAGATGCGATGCTCCAAGAGATCATGAGCACAATGGATCTGGAGAAACAAGACTTTCAACCTTCTGTTCTATTTATTAACGGAGAATATTGGGGCGTTTACAATATTCGAGAGAAGTATGACGAGTTCTATTTCAGATACAAATACGGAAAAGAAGATGTGAATATTCTAGGGATATGCGGAGCAGTAGAAGAAGGGACAAATATCGATTATGTAAACCTCATTGACTTTGTTGAACAAAACGATCTTTCAATAGAAGCGAATTACAATTTCGTTAGCAGTAAGATGGATATTGCAAATTTCATTGATTTCCAAATAGCAGAGATCTACTTCGCCAACGGTGACTGGCCCTGCAATAATTTTAAGATCTGGAAAGACAATGAACCAGATTCCAAATGGAGGTTTTTGATCTATGACCTTGACAATACTTTTGGCAGCGATGCCAACAATACCTTCATGACCCAATCAATGGAACACGCTACCAGCACTCAAAGTGGCTGGCCATATTGCGAGTGTTCAAATCTGCTATTTAGGACTTTGTTGATGAACGAAAAGTTTCGGGAACAGTTCTTAGAAAGGTTCACCTATCATTTAAGCAACACATTTTGCACAAATGAGGTATTGTCCAAGATCAATGAGTTTGAATTGCTGTATGTAAACGAGATCGAGGAATACATCGACAGGTGGCACTATCCGGGATCCGTCAATGCCTGGGGAAGCGAAGTAGATGTTCTCAGAGAATTCGCAAGAGAGAGACCTAGTTATATGAAGTTCAACCTCATTTCATATTTTGATCTATCTGAATTCAGATCAGAATGCGAAGGTGATACAGATATTTTCAATGAAGGCTTAACACTCTACCCTAACCCGAATACAGGACAATTCTTACTCTACAATGGCTCTTCTGAAGATATCCAAGGGGCGAATATTTCACTGAGCAATTTGTTTGGTCAGGTCGTTTACGAACAGAACAATGCATTCATCGCTGAAAAGCAAAATCTCTTTTTCGAATTCGATGATCTATCGAGTGGGATCTACATATTTACTGTAGAGAATAGCGATAAGAAAATTTCCAAGAAAGTATTTATTGAATGATGCACAGGTCATACTTTGTAAAAGCTTTTCTCACTTTGTTTTCGATCATGTTAATGGAACCAGCCCTTTCTCAGGACTATGATCTAGAAACCAATGCTGTCAGGCTCATTTATTCAGAGATAAGAGAGAATGTAGATGAGAATGACACGGTCATGGTCTCTCTACCTGAAGGTTCTAGTGAAGGAGGACAAGCTATTGCTTATTTCATTGAAGGAGAGATCAGACTCATAAAAGTTAAACGCTTTGGCGAAATGGGGAGGGTACACCAAGAATTCTATTTCAAAGATGATCGATCGATCTTCGTTTTGGATGAAGCCTATTCGTACAACCGACCGATCTATTGGGATGAAGCAAAAGCCAAAGAAAATAATGACACTGAATTCTATGACCCAAATAAAACGACCATTGCCGAAAACAGATATTATTTCGAAGATGAACTGTTGTTCCTCTGGTTAGATCCTGAGCATGAAGCGGTAGACTTATTGCATGAAAAAAACGCAGAGGCTGGTCTGGATCTTATTAATGAGATCAAACGGATCAGATCAAAATTTTAGAATTGCAAGAGTAATTTGAATATTCGGCATAATTTTTCTCCTCTCAAAAGACTTCCTAATTTCCACTAAATTCTACCTATTTTCGCCCTATGCTTTCACCCTCTGAGATCACCGACAAAATGATGGACAAAGACCTCTTTAGCCAATGGCTGGGGATAGAACGTGTTATGGACGGAGAAGGCGTTTCTGCGCTGAAAATGACAGTTCGAGAAGAAATGGTCAATGGATTCGGAGTAGCACATGGAGGGATCACCTTCAGTTTTGCAGACAGCGCCTTCGCTTTTGCATCGAATAGCCGGGGAAGGCATGCAATGAGCATAGAAACAACGATCTCTCACCATGCTGCGGTTCATGCTGGAGACATCCTCACGGCAGTAGCAGAGGAAGTGCATCACAACCATAAGTTGGGTGTCTACAATGTAGAGGTGCAAAACCAAAAAGGTGAATTGGTGGCTTCCTTCAAAGGCACCGTTTACAGAAAAAGTACAGAATGGTAATGAAAAACACATATATCATAGATGGCGTAAGAACCGCCATTGGGAATTTCACAGGTACACTGGCTTCTGTTAGAACAGATGATCTTGGAGCACACGCCATCCGTTCTTTAGTAGAGCGAAATGCAAATATTCCACAAGAGGCTTATGACGATGTGATCATGGGTTGTGCGAACCAAGCAGGTGAAGACAACCGAAATGTAGCGCGCATGTGCCTTCTTTTGGCAGGTCTGCCCTACTCTGTTCCAGGAGAAACGGTGAACAGATTATGCAGCTCCGGTATGAGCGCGATCATACATGCACATAGAGCCATCCAATCGGGAGATGGTGATCTGTTCATCGCTGGCGGTGTAGAGAACATGAGTCGAGGCCCTTGGGTGATCTCTAAAACTTCAAAAGCATTCGGTAGAGATGCACAGATGTATGACTCCAGTTTTGGTTGGCGTTTCATCAATCCCAAATTGGAAGCAGTGTATGGAGTGGACGGCATGGGTGTTACGGCAGAAAACCTAGTTGAGAAATACGGGATCAGTCGAGAGGATCAGGACAAATTTGCCTACTGGTCTCAGATGAAAGCTGCCAAGGCACAGGCCTCTGGACGTTTGGCTAAAGAGATCGCAGCCATTGAGATCCCAAGAAGAAAACAAGATCCCTTGGTCTTTGACCAGGACGAATTCATAAAGCCAAACACGTCCCTCGAAGTTTTAGGAAAACTTCGGGCAACTTTCAAGAAAGAAGGTGGAAGTGTAACCGCGGGAAATGCATCTGGACTGAACGATGGCGCAGCTGCTGTTTTGGTGGCTTCAGAAGATGGGGTTGCAAAATATAACATGATGCCTCTGGCTCGCATTGTTTCATCAGCTGTTGTAGGCGTGGAACCACGCATCATGGGAATAGGACCTGTTGCAGCATCAAAGAAAGCACTGGAAAAGGCAGGCCTCACCTTCGATGACATGGACATCATTGAGATCAATGAAGCCTTTGCAGCACAGGCTTTGGCCTGTACAAGAGAGATGGGTCTGAAAGACGATGACCCTAGGATCAATCCAAATGGCGGAGCCATCGCGATCGGACATCCATTGGGAGTTACAGGAGCGCGCATCATGCATTCTGCAGCTCTGGAACTGAACGAACAGAACAAAAAATATGCTTTGGTCACGCTTTGCGTAGGTGTTGGTCAGGGCTATGCAACGATCATAGAGAAAGCCTAATGGCCAAAAAAGGGCTGAGCGACATAGAGATCAAAGAAAAAGTAGAAGCCTATCTTGAGAAGATAGAGAATGAAAAATTCCGGTCTATTTGTGAAGCAGCCCGCAAGATCTGTTTAAAAGCCGGCACCATAGAAGAAGTGAAATGGGGAATTCCAAGCTATTCACACCGCGGTTTGGTGGTTGGAGTATCCAGTTTTAAGAACCATGTTGGCATCTGGTTCTACCAGGGTTCTTTACTTTACGACCCTGAGAATATCTTGATCCAAGCACAATACAAGACCAAAGGTCTGCGGAGCATTCATTACAAGAGCATGAAAGACTTTGATCCAAAAGTCCTTTTGGCCTATGTAAAAGAGGCTATGCTGCTCAATGAGAAAGGGATCAAGGTAGACTTGAAAAAAGACCGCACCTTAGACGTCCCGGACTACTTTCTGAAAAGACTGAAGAAGAACAAAAAGGCCTACGAGACCTTTCAGAATTTCTCCTATTCCCACAAAAAGGAATATGTGGAATGGGTGGTTGAGGCAAAGCGCGAAGAGACACGAGAACGCAGAATAGAAAAGTCCATAGAGATGATGAGCGAAGGAAAAGGAAGACACGATAAATACAGAAATAGTTAACATGATAGACCCATTGATCATAGCCGGTGCAGCTTTTCTCGCTTCCATATTTGGAGCACGTTTCATAAGTGAGAACGCATTCAAACTTTTGGACCAGGAACAAAAAGCAGGACTGATAGACATCCTCTCTCCTATTCGAAAAAAGACTTTGGTGGCGGTGATCATTATCGTTGCCCTGTTCTTTCTTTTATACAAATTCTCCGGTCTGGGCATGGAACAATTGTTCCTTATGTATTTCGGACTGTTACTGATCTTGATGTTGAGCACAACGTTGATCACACGGAACATTCTAAAAAAACAAGGCTTTCCTAAAAAATACATTCAGCAGTATATGTTCGCCACAGCCATCCGCTATTTTGGGATCGGTGTTTTCCTGATCGTTTTACTCATGAACAAGAATTTCGCATTATGATCTACAAATTCAAAGGATACAAGCCTGTCGTGCATGAAAGTGCTTTCGTACATCCTCAAGCCGCTGTCACGGGCAACGTGTGGATAGGCAAGGATGTGTACATAGGTCCTGGTGCTGCCATTCGAGGAGACTTTGGGGAGATCATCATTGAAGATGGATGCAATGTACAAGAGAACTGCACCATTCATATGTTCCCGGGTGTAACAGTACGGCTGCACAAAGACGCTCATGTAGGACATGGAGCGATCATTCACGGAGCTACGCTAATGGAGAACTGTCTCATAGGCATGAATGCGGTGATCATGGACAATGTAGTTGTTGGAAAAGAATCCATTATTGGTGCTTTGGCTTTTGTGCCGGACAGTATGAAGATCCCCGAGCGAAAGATCGCAGTGGGCAACCCGGTAAAGATCGTGAAAGATGTAAGTGATGAAATGATCGCTTGGAAAAGCAAAGGCACGGCCTTGTACCAGTCTCTGCCCAAAGACCTTCACGAGACCCTAAAACCCAGTGAACCGCTAAGGACGAAACCAACGGACCTTCCTTCGATGTCTTCTGAATACAAGACTTGGGGAAAGACGAAGTAGATCATATCTATCGTCAATTTTCAATACATTAGTTGAACAACCAACAAAAAATACAATGGATATATACGCTATTAATGGTCTATATTTCGAGATAATAAGGTATAAACGCTATTAATAGCGTTTATGCATACGTTGGCAGTAATTAAAAAAGGTAGACAATGAAAGTAACACTAATAAGCATTCCAGTACGAGACCAAGAAAAAGCATTAAAATTTTATACTGAAAAATTAGGCTTCATAATAAAGAAGGACGAACCAC
>JABDKJ010000045.1 GCA_013002285.1 Flavobacteriales bacterium | reverse complement strand
ACCTTGGTGTAAAAGAAGTGCCTGTAGATAATTTGATACCTAATAAATCTTATTTTTTCTTTTCGCATACAATCAAGAAGCAGCCATATAACAGGAAGTTGTTAAAAGCCATGCTGGATAAGAACATCACCTTTTATGACCATGAGACACTTGTCAATGAGAATGGTTTCAGAATCATAGGATTTGGTTATTATGCCGGCCTTGTCGGAGCCTATAATGGTTTCAGGGCATTAGGGATTCGAGATGGTCTTTTTGACCTCCCAAAGGTTGAAACCTTGCCAGACCTGGATGCCATGAAAGCAGAACTTGATAAGATCACTATACCGAAAATCAAGATATTGCTTTCTGGGACCGGTAAAGTGGCAAAAGGAGCAAAAGAGATCTTGGACCACCTTAAGATAAAGGAAGTCAGTGATGCTTTATACTTAACCAGCAAATTTTCAGAACCTGTTTATTGCATGGTAGATGTCATGGAATATTCGAAACGAAAGGATGGAAGAGTTGGTGATAAATATGAATTCTATAAAGACCCTTCAGGGTACGAAAGCAATTTCATGCCCTACGCCAAGGAGACCGATTTTTTCATTGCTGGACACTTCTATGGCAATGATGCACCCTACTTGTTTACAAGAGAGGATGCCAAGCACCCGGATTTCAACATTAACCTAGTGGCAGATATAAGCTGTGATATCGATGGTCCTGTTGCATCTACAATAAGGGCGTCTACCATTGCAGACCCGTTTTATGGGTATCATCCTCAAACAGAAAAGGAAGTGCCTTATAACGCCATTGGAGCTATAATGGTCATGGCTGTTGATAACCTACCATGTGAGTTACCTGATAATTCAAGTCGAGGATTTGGATATACGTTTCTTAATGAGGTTATTCCAGCTTTCTTCAATGAAGATAAAGACGGAATTCTAGCTCGTGCTAAGGTTTGCGAAAATGGAAAGCTCACTGAAGGTTTTGCTTATTTGCAGAACTATGTGGATGGAATTGAATGATTGAACATATACCTTAATGAATCCTGCAGAAGAATACATCCTGAATCAACCAGAGCCATTTCGTTCAATCTTAATGCATTTGCAAGTTGTTTTAGAACACACACTTCCTGATGCAGAATTGAAGTACAAATGGCGTATTCCTTGCTATTATATTGGCAAGAAACCAATATGCTATTTCAATGCTAGCCATAAAAACCAATACGTGGATGTTGGGTTTTGGCAGTCAGCCCATCTCTTGACCGAATGGGATGAATATTTGGTAAAAGAAAAGCGTAAAGTGGTGAAGTCATTACGTTATAGTACTTTGGAAGAGATTAATGACGTAATTTTCATTGCCATACTTAAGAAGGCAGAAAAGCATAAAAACGAGAAATTCTACAGGAGGAAATGATCTAAAGTGTATTGACCAGTTTTCTAATGGCCACTAAATTACTCAAAAGGTTTTCTAGATTATCCAAATGAAGCATATTGGTACCATCACTCTTGGCATTGGCAGGGTCAAAATGGGTTTCAATGAACAAACCATCAACATTATTGACCACTCCAGCACGGGCTATGGTCTCGATCATTTCAGGGCGACCGCCAGTAACCCCAATAGTCTGTTTGGGCTGTTGCAACGAATGGGTTACATCGAGAATAACTGGTGCAATTTCTTTCATTGTTGGGATGCCTCTAAAGTCCACGATCATGTCTTGATACCCGAACATAGTGCCACGGTCCGTGATCCAAGCTTTGTCCGATCCGGAATCCTTTACCTTTTGCACAGCATGTTTCATGGCTTCAGGGCTCATGAACTGCCCTTTCTTTAAATTGACAACTTTGCCAGTCTTGGCAGCTGCTACGACCAAGTCTGTTTGACGTACCAAGAAAGCAGGAATCTGTAAAACATCAACAAATTCAGCAGCTTTAGCAGCATCGCTAGCTTCATGGATATCGGTTACAGTTGGTATATCGAATGTTTCAGAAACTTTTTTAAGGATCCTAAGTGCTTTTTCATCACCAATTCCAGTGAAACTATCGATCCTACTCCGGTTTGCTTTCTTGAAGCTTCCTTTAAAGACATATGGAATGGACAAGGAATCAGTTATCTTCAGTACTTTTTCAGCAATTCGAAGAGCCATGTCTTCACTTTCGATGGCACAAGGTCCGGCCAGTAAGAAAAAGTTGTTTGAATTCGTGTGTTTTAACTTAGGAACATCTTGAAGATTCATTGCTTATTGTATTCTTTCAATAAGTCGCAAAGATAATCATTTAAAAGCTTCTGCTAGACTGTTTCGGATCATCCATAGTGCCATTAAGAAATTTGCAACTGCGAACAGTCCAATATAGACCATGAAATTTTTGGTCCCTGTGGTCAAAGAGGAAAATTGGAATAGATCGGCAAGGAATACTATGATCAAATAAGAGGAAAGGCAAACGAAAGTGATTCCTAAAGTGAAATTGAGCTTTCTATTTGGTTTGATGATCTGCCAAAGGAATGGAATGCCCAACAGTAGAATCGGGTAGGCAGTCAATCCTGCGGTTCTGTTAATAATCGTGAAGAAATAACCAACAACTGCTATAAAATAAAAATAGGGTACAAATTTCGAGTACTTGTTCATTGTTTTCATCTTGTTATAGTATAACGTATTTATCCCGATGGCTGTCGAGAGCTTGGCTGGGTCATGAGTTATAACGATGAATGAATTGAAACCGTATGATAGGAATAAAGAATAACAATTATTTAACTTTTTGGCCTTCTACTTTAACCTATGAATACTAAGATAATTAAACGTACCTTTGCGCGCTAAAATAAGGCTCGATTATGGCAGATATCAAGAATATAGCAATCATAGCTAACGTAGACCATGGCAAGACCACCTTGGTCGATAAGATCATGTACCATTGTCAATTATTCCGTGAAAATGAGAATAAAGGCGACCTCATTCTAGACCATAATGACCTAGAAAGAGAACGTGGTATTACGATAACGTCAAAGAATGTTTCAGTGATCTACAAGGCCACCAAGATCAATATCATAGACACGCCTGGTCACGCCGATTTCGGAGGCGAAGTCGAGCGTGTTCTCAATATGGCTGATGGCGTATTGTTATTAGTGGATGCTTTTGAAGGTCCAATGCCACAGACACGTTTTGTCTTGCAAAAGGCCATTGACCTAGGCTTGAAACCCTGTGTGGTCATAAATAAGGTAGACAAGGAGAATTGCACACCTGAAGAGGTACATGAAGCCGTTTTTGACTTGATGTTCGAGTTAGGTGCTGAAGAATGGCAGCTGGATTTCCCAACCGTTTATGGAT
>JABDKJ010000034.1 GCA_013002285.1 Flavobacteriales bacterium | reverse complement strand
CTGTAAACACAACAGTGAAAGAGAGAATGATTAAAAATTTATTTATCAATTTCATTTCTAATTCTTTTTACTATTCAATTATGGATTAGAATGTTGCATTTAAAGTAACACCATATTTCTTAGCCGTTGGTCCAGTTCTGAAGTCAAAACCTCTACCGTTACCAACACCAACAGAAAGTACTTCGGGGTCGAAGTTGATTCCTTCAGGGAAGTTAGGCGCATTGTACCACAAGTTTTCACCTGCGAAGGTGATACCTACACTACCAAAAGGCGTATTCTTAAGAATGTCGGCTGGAAGCGTATAGCTTAAAGAAATCTCTCTAAGTCTGATAACTGTACCATCAAAGATACCTCCTTCGTCTGCGAAGAAGTAAGATCGGAAAAACAAGTCACCGATGTATCCCTGGATATTTGCGGGAGTTTCTCCGTCAGATGCTAAAACACCTGGCTGAGCAATAGGAAGGAATCTGTCAACATCTGTATCAGTGGTATTACCTCTAGCTAACATTGCCTGAACAGTACTAGAGTAAATATCACCACCATCTATATACTGCCATTGGAATCCAAATGATATTCCTTTCCATGAAAGGTTATTCAACCAGTTAGCCGTAAAGTTTTGCTGTGGGTTACCAATTACCTCGATACCAGATCCAGGGACATAGTTACCATCACCACCAACTAGCAATACACCATCATCATTCTTTTGGAATGGCTGTCCTTGAATCACACCATAAGCCTGACCAGGAATAGCCCAGTTACCCAATCCACCACCAAAACCAGCGATTTGGATTTGGTCCACACCATCAGCAATCTTCTCAACTTCTGAGTTCACCTTAGTATAGTTCAAAGTGAAATCCCATGTGAAGTTCTTAGTTCTTACTGGTACGAAATCCAGTGCAAGCTCGATACCATTGGTATTCAACTGAGCTGCGTTAGTCGTTGTCGATGTCGAACCAGTAGCAGGGTCAAGATCCTGAGCAATAATAAGGTCAGAAGAATTCTTGTCGAAAACCGAAAGATCAACTCCAAATCTGTTTTTGAAGAATCTTGCTTCAACACCAAATTCTAATTCTTCGTGCTTCTCAGGTCTCAAGTTTGGATTACCTAGTCTATTCGCAACGGTATTAGTATTCAATACAGATCCACCTGGCGTAACAAATACGTTTGTACTACTACCCAATACGGTTCTAGTATTATATGGGTTAGGATAACCTGCAGAAGTACCGAATCCAACTCTCATCTTAAGGTAATCTACAACCCTGTTGTTCTGAAGTGCTGGAATCGCATCAGATGCAACGAATGATAAACTAGCAGATGGATAGAAGAAAGATCTGTTTTCTTCTTCTAATGTGGAAGTCCAGTCATTTCTACCTTGTAAGTTCAAGTATAAGAAATTCTTAAAACCAACTGTAGCGGTAGCATAAAGACCAATCGTATTTTCAAGAGATTGGAAACTTACACCATTGTGGTCAATAAAGTTACCATGGTTCATGAAACCATATACGAATTGGTTAGAACTAAACAGACCATCATAGTCAGCCTTTTCTTCTCTGAAGTTAACACCAACTAAAACATCAACACTGAGGTCTTCATTTATCTGCTTCACAGCAGTAAGATTCAATACCTGATCTACAGTTCTGGCAAGTGTTTCAGATGTTTCCAAACGACCATTGAAATCTCTTGGTCCACCTCTGTTTACTGATCTTATATCTTTCTCAGTATACTGATTGAATCCAAGACGGTATGTAGCAGTTAACCAATCGTTAATTTCATAATTTAATGTAGTAGAAGAATAGAATCTCTGAATTTCTTCATTGTCCCAAGAGTTATTCAAAGTCCAGTAAGGATTTTGAATTGCTCCACCTCTTCTATAGTAAACATTCGAACCATCCAAAGGACTCTGGAATGGTAGTCCGTTCAAATCAATTGATCTAGGTGTAAATAGAAGTGCGGCAAAAAGACCGTTTCCATCACCACCAAATCCAGGTCCGGCGGGGGGTATTCTAGATTTAGACTGTACGTAGTTGAAAGTAGCATTAATGTTAAGTCCATTAGCCAATTCTGCTCTTGCACCTAAACCAAAGTTATGCTTTCTCAAAAAGTTGGAAGCTTCCCCGTCTCTTTGAGGAGCTAATCCAGCACCAGGCCTTGTATCAAGTTTTGGTGTAAATCCTTGATCATCTAAGTAAGAGTACGTTGCTGAAACAGCTGCGCCATTCCCAAGATTCTTTGATAAAGAGAAAGAAGTATTAGATGTTGTTCCTTTCTGGAAAAAATCTTCAACTGAAGAATACGGCTGATACGGATATCTTACACCGATAAACTCAGGAAAATCATCATTATACTGCCCTTGATCAAGGGGGTGTTCGATGGTACCATCAGAAGCGATACCGTTCGTACCTCTTGCGTCAAATGCTGGGCCCCAGTTCGAGAAGAACCATCCAAAGTCACCAGAGAAACCATTGCCATAAGTATTTTGATAATCTGGAAGGTTTCCAATCTGTGTTTGAGAAAGTGATTGTGCTACAGAAATTTCAAATCCTTTGTCTTTGTCAAGATCGATGTCGTTGTTCTTCGTTGTTACGAGAACCACACCGTTTCTACCCGCCTCACCATAAAGTACGGTTGCAGAAAGACCTTTAAGAATAGAAATCTCAGCAATGTTGTTAGGATCCAAATCCAGGAATCTACTTGACGATGTAGATCCACCCGCTGCGAAACCTCTGTCTGAGTTACCTTCTGTAGCAAAAGGAACACCGTCCACAACGAATAATGGTTGGTTTGTACCTGAGA
>JABDKJ010000031.1 GCA_013002285.1 Flavobacteriales bacterium | reverse complement strand
ATGTAAACCCTGCAGACTATGTCATAGAGCCTAACAAACCTTTCTGTATTACAATTGAATCGAACGATACTAATTTTGAGGACACGCTTTTTCTATTTGTAGATTCGGAAGTCCTGGATACTGCATTCTTTCCTGCAGCTTCGTTCACGCCAGTCACAGGTACAGGGATAGTGAGTTCTCAGTTTTCTTGGACCCCAGATTGCAGCTCACTAAGAACTGAACCCTATGAAATCGAGATCTCTTCTTTTTCTACAGGATGCACGGATTCTACATTTACTTCTCAAGACACTTTCTCGATCCTCGTAGAACTGCCACCAGATGAACCCACAGAGATGGTCCTTCCTTTAAGTACTGACCTGAGTTATGTTATGAATGGCGATGAACATTGTTTCTTTGTTCAGTTGAATGATGTCGATTGTTACGATACCCTGAGGATCTATGCTGACACCACGGGTTATTCCTTTTCTCAGGCTGGGATCAGAAGTACTTTTACTCCTTCACCAGCTGCCTTGTTCAATGTGTCAGGGGAATATTGCTGGAGACCACAATGTCCTGACATTACGTTTGACCTTACTCAACCGCATCAATTGGATTTCTATGTAGATAGCAGAAAATGTGATGTCGTTAATACATACAAATACCCATTTTTAGTGAACATCATTCCCGAGACTGATGGCCAGATCCAATTGCCAAATATTTTCACACCAAATGAAGATGCGCTGAATGTAGATTTCACAACATTCAAGGACACAGATTTTTGTATAAGGCAATTTGACATGAAACTGTACAACAGATGGGGAAATGTAGTTTATTCTGCAACGGACAAGGACTTTAAGTGGGATGGAATTCACCAAGATACCGAACAAGAAGTTGCTCCAGGTGTGTATTATTACATCATAAATTACGATGTATTTGATAAACAGTACACCTATACAGGTGATGTGACCCTGGTGCGCTGATCCTTTATCACCCTTTTGTAGATCTCTAAATATTGAGGCAATACTTTGTCTAAACTAAATTTCTTAGCTTGTTCTAAAGCTTGTGCCTTGAATTGAGAATGAGTCTCCTCATTGGAAATGATCTCTAAAGCTCTAGAGGTCATGCCTGACACATCTCCTAATGGCAATGTGAATCCAGAGTATCCATTTTTATTTACTTCAGGCAAACCACCTGTATCTGTTGAGATCACCGGCACACCGCAAGCCATTGCTTCAAGTGCAGAAAGTCCAAAACTTTCATGCTCTGAGGCTAATAAGAAGAGGTCTGAGATCTTGAGGATCACCTGAGGATCTTTCAATTTCCCAAGGAATACTATAGAATCACACAGACCTTCTTCTCGGCACATTTCTTCAATGTTTGAGCGCTCAGGTCCGTCACCAACTAAAAGGAGTCTGGAAGGCAGTTCTTTTTGAACATTAAAGAATGTCTTCACAATGTCTTCTACTCGTTTTACTTTCCGAAAATTGGATACATGCGTTAAAAGCTTTTCTCCATTGGGAGCATATCTTTCTCTCAGCCCCCCACAATCAATGCCCTTATAGAAATCGAGATCAACAAAATTTGGGACCACATCTATTCCATTAGAAACATTGAATAGATCATAGGTGTCAGACCTCAAGCTTTCAGACACAGCTGTGACGGCATCAGAATGGTTTATTGCGAAAGTAATTACGGGCTCGAAAGACTTGTCTTTTCCTACGAGCGTAATATCAGTACCATGCAGAGTCGTAATATATGGAATGTAAATTCCTTCATCGCTCAATATCTTTTTTGCTAAGTAGGCTGCTGAAGCATGTGGTATTGCATAGTGAACATGAAGAAGATCCAACTTTTCATATTTAACGACTTCGATCAACTTGCTAGTAAGGACCAATTCATAAGGTGTATGGTCAAATAGAGGGTAATCAGAAACACTTACTTCGTGATAATGAAGTCGTTCACTCAGAGCATCTAATCTCACTGGAAGGTCGTATGAAATAAAATGTATTTCATGACCTTGTTTAGCCAACGATTTCCCTAATTCTGTTGCCACTACTCCGCTTCCACCAAAGGTGGGATAAAGCACGATCCCGATCTTCATAGGAGGTAAAAATAAGCTTAATGATGCTCGGAAAAGGCTTTTTTCTCCAAAATTGAATCATAGATAACCTGCATTATTTCAGTCCTAATATTCATAGAGATGAGCTTCTTGTTCTTAGCACTTGGATAAATTCGATTAGAAAGAAAAATATATACCAGATCTTCTTCAGGATCTGCCCAAGCTAACGTACCCGTGAATCCGGAATGTCCAAAACTAAGGTAGCTCACACATTCACAAGTAGGTCCTTCCTGACCTTCTGGCGCTGGTTTATCGAAGATCAACGCTCTTCGATTGTCGTCTTTTGTTCCGAGGCAAAACTGACATTTTGTGAATTCTTCTATTGTCTTTGGCTCTATGAATCTTTTGTGATTGTATAATCCACCATTCGTCAACATTTGCATATAAACTGCCAAGTCGTATGCATTTCCAAATAGTCCCGCATGGCCCGATACACCACCAAGCATAGCCGCCCCAGGGTCGTGAACGTATCCTTGTAGAAGTTCATTCCTAAAATAAAGATCATGTTCAGTTGGAACTATCCTGTCTTTTGGGAACAATTGGAGGGGCTTAAAAGTAAGCGTCTCAATGCCCATGGGTGCATAAAATTCTTGTGAAACAAATTCCTCGAGTTTCTGTCCGCTCAATTTCTCAATGACCATTGGCAACAGATAAAATCCAAGATCGCTGTATTTATAGTCATTTGTGGATCTCGGTTCTGATCCTACTATCTTATAGAATATCGAGTCCTTGTAGCTTTCAGTTATGAATAAATTCTCCGAAACCTGCACAGAATACTTATTCGATCTCTTTTTTCTGTAGAGGTCTGACCTAAGTTTTCCATCCTTCATAGACCCAACATAAAATGGTATCCAAGATCTGAAACCTGCTTGATGGGTCAATACATTCTTTATAACTGCATCGTGCATAAATGAACTGTCCGGTATGCTTGGTAAATAATGCCCTAGGGTTTTATTTATGTCTAGCTTTCCTTCCTCAACAAGGCGCATTACTCCTGCAGCTGTGGCCGCAATTTTAGTTATTGACGCAAGGTCATAAATATCGTCTGGCTTTATGGCTCTTTTGTTTTCGTATGTGGTATGACCAAATGACTTGTGATAGATGATCTTTTCATTCTTGGCAACCAAAACAACGCATCCAGGATAGGCTTGTTTTTCGATACCGTCAGTGACTATAGAGTCGATCTTAGAAAGTATGTTTGATGAAATGCCTACTTCTTCTGGAAAGCCATAAGTCATTTTATTGTGCTCTATCATTATTCCCGTTCCCTCGGGAAGATCTGAATTTATCGTAACAGGCAAACGCCCTTTAATATTTACGTCTCCGAGCAAAGCTTTGGCTGCAGCTTTTTGAGAATAAGGAACATCCTCATACAAAACGAAAACTGCATCGCATTCCAACAATTCAGGGTATTTGATCAGAGCATAAGGGTTTCCGAAAACATTTAAAACAACTCTATGATGCTTTCGCAAGGAGTCTACAAGTTGTACAGTTTGTTTTTCAATCCCAAAATATCTATTAGGCCTTTGGCTCATACCATGGATATTTACAATAACATCGTCTATATCTTTTAGTTTCTCAAGCGTTGCATTGATCTTGTCTATCTTAAGATCTTTAGGGACTGCAATTGTATGCTTCAAAGTTCTGTTCCTAACTTCTATATGATAAGGGTTATCCAGGTAATCTCCAACTATGACCAAAGCCTTATCGCGAGTAGAGTATTTAGGTAAAGGAATAATAGAGTTTTCATTCTTTAATAGTGTTACAGACTCCGTATACAGTCTCTCTATCAAACTATTACTATAGGGTGAATCCAAGACCTTTTTGAGATCCGTTATGGTATCTTTCTCATACTTGGTTAGTCCCAGCCATTCTTTAGCTTTTAAAACTTTGTGACATCTGTCTGTTATATCTTCTTCGCTTATACTGCCATTTTTCAAAGAGGCTTTTATCTTTTCTTTGGCTTTTGACACACTCAGGGAAAACAACAGAATATCATTTCCTGCAGACAGGGCCTTCTCATCCGTTTCCCCTGGCTCAAAAAATTTGCTGACCCCTTTCATATTCAAAGCATCCGTAAAAATGAGACCGTCAAAGCCGAGTTCTTTTTTCAGAATGGAATCCACCACGAATTTAGATAGCGTGCTTGCAGTATTCTTGGAATCATCTAATGAAGGAATGTATAGATGCGCAACCATTATACTTCCTATGCCCCTGCTTATTAAATATTTGAAAGGTTTTAGCTCAATACTATCTAACCTTGATCTTGAATGTTCTATTATCGGAAGGTCTTTATGCGAATCAGTATTTGTGTCGCCATGCCCAGGAAAGTGTTTGGCATTTGCCAATACTCCCGCATCTTGAAGGCCTTTTGCGTAAGCGTAACTTTTAACGGATACTTTCTGGACGTTCTCTCCAAAAGACCGATAATTGATCACCGGGTTATCAGGGTTATTGTTTACATCAGCTACCGGTGCAAAATTCACATGCACACCAAGGGCTTTCATTTGCTCGGCTATGTCCAAGCCCATTTTATATATGAGGGTATCATTAGAGATCGCGCCAAGTGTCATTTGCTTTGGATAAGAGAGCGTGCTATCCAGACGCATAGCCAAACCCCATTCTGCATCCATACCAAGCATCAGTGGGATCTTGGATATACTTTGGAATCTATCGGTCAAAGTCGCTTGTCTTTCAGGACCACCTTGAAAAAAGATCAAACCTCCAATTTGTTCATCCTTTATCAATTGCTCAATTGCATTGAAATGTTCTTCGTCTTTGTTAGACCAAGTAGCCACCATGAAAAGTTGGCTGATCTTTTGATCCAGATCCATTTCTGAAATAATTGAATCTGCCCAAGGACACGGCTGTTGTAAAAATTCAGGGGCCTCATATTCTCTTAAATATTGTCCTTGACCACAGATCTCAGTCAATGGAGCGGTAAATAGGACAATAAGAAATAGGGCTGACCTAAATATTTTCAGTGGTTTCATCAATGATCATAAGTTTTTCAAGTTAATTCTATAACAAAGACCTAACCAAAAAAGTGTATTCGATTATTAACAAGTTCGTTTTAGAATGTACCTAAAGAAAGAAGAACTAAACTGCAAGCTTCCACAGCCTCAATATTCTTAGCCTTGCAAAGCTTCATAAGTTCTCTGTTCTCTGCTCCAGGGTTGAAGATCACTTTGGTGTTATTATAACTCAAGATCCTATCGTAAAATGCCAACTGATTCGTATGGTTCAGATACAGAGTTATTGCATAAACTTCATCCAGGGGCCAGTTCTCGCTGATCTGAATACCTTCTATTGCTCCCTTTTTAATTCCAAGTGGAATAGGTTCAAAGCCAGCAGAGATCAATCTTTGCGTTGCGCGAAAAGAATATCTAGCCGGATCTGGAGAAGCGCCTAACACTATGACTTTTCTGTTGTTCATATATCTACAAAAAAAGGTGTAGCTCTTGCGAACTACACCCAAACCAACCAACTAATTCTAAGAAGTGATAGTTGACCTTGTAACCAAGTGACGGTCTAAGTGCGACCGTCTAGCACATACACACATATCAAATGTATGCTAATTAGTTGCACATATTATAGATGATCGTTGAGCCGTGAAATATTAAGGTTAAAATATCTGAGCTATAAGTTGAAGTAGCCTTTCTTGACTATTTTATAAGTCATTAGTTTGATCCTAACTAATATTTCAAAAGTGACCCAATATGAAAAAGGCTTCGTTATATAACGAAGCCTTTAATGATAGTGGCGGAGAGAGAGGGATTCGAACCCCCGGTACGTTGCCGCACAATAGTTTTCAAGACTACCGCAATCGACCACTCTGCCATCTCTCCGCGGCAAAAATATAAAGATTTCGGACTTGTTGAACCTGTAAGAACAAAATAATTCATACATATCTGATTAGCACAATTCACGCGCTATTCATAACTTTGAAACATGCGATATAAGTTATTGGTTATCATTTTATTGGCCTCGTTTGCGGCAGAAGCATCGAAAGTTAGAGCCACATTCGATCATAAAATATTCTATGTGCCTGGCGAAGGAAATATGATCGAATGTTACTTTAATTATGATGGAAGTTCGTTAAAATTTTTGCCTACAGATGAAAACTATTTCCAGGCCCAAGTGGAGGCAACTCTCATACTAAGAAGACATAGTGAGATCATAGATTTCGAAAAATCAATTGTTAAGAGTCCTGAAGTATTAGGAGCCCAACAGATCGATTTCTTTGACCAACGAAGATTGATCGCTCCAAACGGAGATTATTTGTTAGAGATCAATCTTATTGACCTAAATGATCCTGAAAGTGAAAAGGTATTTCATGAGATACCGATCTCGATCCGTAATCCAAAGAATGAACTTTTTATATCTGACCTAGAACTAGTTGCTGGCTATTCAGAAGCTAGTGCAAATAGTGAGTGGGCCAAGTCTGGAATGGACGTGATCCCATTTCTCTCTTCTCACTATGGACAGGAATTTGACGAATTGATGTTCTATGCAGAGATCTATAATGCTAATTTGGACTTGGGAGAAAACGAACAGTATCTCCTCTCTTATTATATTGAGGATATAGACACCGAAGAAAATGTTGCTGATATCATCCAAAGAAAAAAAATGGAAACGGAATTGGTTTCCGTCCTTTTCTCAAAATTGAATATTGCTGAATTGCCAAGCGGTAAATACAATTTGGTTTTAGAATTGAAAAATAAACTGAATGAGGTCATCGCTATTTCCAAAAAAGTTATCTCTCGACATAACCCAAGATCCCTCGTAATATCTGATGAGCTAGACATCAATCAAACTTTTGTAGGAGATATGACGCATAAAGATTCTCTGATCGAATACATTCATGCGCTTCATCCTATTTCGAACCAAATGGAAATAGGCATCATGGATAATGGCTTAGAGCCCTTATCGCTCCTTGAACTGAAATCTTTTTTCTATACTTTTTGGTTAGAACGCGACCCTATTTCACCAAAGCAAAAATGGCTAGCATACAAACAAGCTCTTTGGGAAACTGATCAATTATTCGCAACAAGATTAAAAAAGGGCTGGCAAACAGATCGTGGTGCGATCTATTTGAGATACGGCAAACCAAACACGATCACTGATAAAACCAGAGAAGAAGGAGCATACCCTTATTACATTTGGCACTACTATAAAGCTGGAAAATTCAATAATGGAAAATTCGTTTTTTACAATAGGGATATAGGGCAGGAGGACTATGAGCTCTTGCATTCAAATGTTCGCGGAGAACGCACGAATAGCAAATGGAACCTCGTATTGCATTCTAGGGATACTCCAGACGTTAATTTTTTCCGTGATCAAACTACACC
>JABDKJ010000018.1 GCA_013002285.1 Flavobacteriales bacterium | reverse complement strand
CCATAAGCGAGATCATCCTTCCGATGTTCAATCCCTGTTCTGCCTCTGGTGTAGCATTCCCAACGATAACATCGTCAATGCGTTCCTTATCCAAATTCGGAAGGTCGGCCATCATGCCTTTGATCACACTTACTGCAAGGTCGTCTGGTCTTGTGAACCTGAACCCACCCTTTTTTGATTTACCTACTGCCGATCTTTTCGCGGCAACTATATATGCGTCCATCATCTTAATTTCCTTTTAAAAATTCTAGTTCCTAAGAACTTTACCCGTTGTAATTATGCTCTGCATCCTTTCCATGGACTTGCGTGTCATCGCCAATTCCACGAAGGTCTTTCGCTCAAGGTCCAGAAGATATTGCTCCGATACTTTGGTGCGTTCAGAGAGCGCTCCACCACAAAGTGCATAGCCCAATTTCTCTGAAAGCAGTTTTTCATGTTCCGTGATGTAGTGTCCGCTCTCCATGGAGTTGGCACCGACATAAACGATCCCCAGCCCCTCTTTACCAAGCACGGTAATGTCCTTTCTTGGTGATGGCGCTACATATCCTTTTGCAAGCATCGTGAGTGCGCTTTGCTTGGCATAAGCCAATTGACGCTCTCTGTTCACGATCACTTCATCTATTCCCTTTCTCAAATAACCCAACTCAAAAGCCTCTTCTCCAGAAGTACTTACTTTGGCCTGTCCTACAGTAAGAAATCTGTTCCTCAAAGAATTCGTACGGATGTCCCCTTCGTCCAATTCATCGCTCAGGCGCAATGCAAATTCCTTGGTTCCGCCACCACCCGGGATCACCCCGACCCCGAATTCTACCAAGCCCATATAGGTCTCGGCATGTGCGATCACTTTGTCTGAGTGCATGGCCATTTCGCAACCACCACCCAAGCAAAGGTTGTGTGGCGCAACGATCACCGGACAAGAAGAATACCTCAAGCGCATCATCGTGTTCTGGAACATGCGCACGGCCATGTCTATCTCTTCGGCCTCCTGTTCTACAGCCAGCATAAAGATCATTCCTACATTGGCACCTGCAGAGAAATTCTGTCCCTGGTTAGAGATGATCAATCCTTCATATTCAGACTCCGCAAGGTCCATGGCCTTGTTCAATCCCTGAAGCACTTCCCCACCAATGGTGTTCATTTTCGTGTGGAATTCCAGGTTCAATATCCCATCTCCAAGGTCTTTTATGGTCGTACCCTTATTCTTCCAAACCACTTTGTCTTCCGGAATGTAGTCCAGATTTATCGTGCTCTCCTGCCCCGGTATTATTTTGTAAGACTTGCTGGCCTGATCGTAATAAGAACGTATGCCATTGTCCAATTTGAAGAAGCTCTCGTTCCCCGCCTCCAACATTTCATAGACCCAAGCCGCTGGTTTTTTGCCCAGCTCTTCCATCACTTCCAAAGCCTTTTTCACGCCTATGGCATCCCATGTTTCGAATGGTCCCAGTTCATATCCAAAGCCTGCCTTCAAGGCATCATCCACCTTGTAGATGTCGTCCGTGATCTCAGGAACTCTGTGAGACACGTATTTGAACATCCCCGAAAATATCTTTCTGTAAAACTCGCCTGCTTTATCTTTTCCTTTGAAAAGGATCTTCGTTCTGGAACGTAGATCGTCCTCTTCTCTGGCGGTTTTGATCGTGTCGAACCTGGGCTTGGTCTGCTCTCGATATTCCAAGGTCGCAAGATCAAGTGCAAGTATTTGGCTCTTGCCATCTTCACCTTTTACCTTTTTATAAAAGCCCTGTTTGGTCTTAGAACCCAACCATTTATTGTCCACCATTTTTTGGAGGTAATCCGGGATAATGAAAGTGGCATTCTCCTCATCGTTAGGGCAATTCTCTCGCACACCATTCGCTACGTGCACCATGGTATCCAGACCAACGACATCTGCTGTTCTGAAAGTTGCAGACTTTGGACGGCCCATCACTGGACCGGTAAGCTTGTCCACTTCCTCTACTTTCATGTCCATTTCCTCTACCAAATGCAGAAGCGCCTGAATGCTATACACTCCAATTCTGTTGGCGATAAAGGCAGGCGTATCTTTACACAAGACCGACTTCTTTCCGAGATATTTTTCTCCGTACTCCATCAAGAAGTCGATCACTTCAGGATCGGTCTTCTTACTTGGGATCACTTCGAACAAGCGCAAGTATCGTGGTGGGTTAAAGAAGTGCGTTCCACAGAAATGCTTCGCAAAATCCTCGCTACGTCCATCTAATAAATGATTGATGGGAATACCCGAAGTGTTGGTAGTGATCAATGTTCCCGGCTTGCGGTGTTTCTCTACATTATCAAAGACTTGTTTCTTGATGTCCAGTCGTTCGATCACGACTTCAATGATCCAATCGCATTCGGAAATGCCGGACATGTCATCATCAAAATTCCCGGTTTCTATGCGATCGATAAAACGCTTGCTGTAGATCGGGGAAGGATTTGACTTTATGGCAGCGGTCAGGGAATCGTTCACGATCCTGTTCCTTACGGCTTTGTCTTCCAGTGAAAGTCCTTTGGCTTTTTCCTTGTCGTTCAGTTCTCTGGGCACAATGTCCAGCAGAAGGACGTTCAGCCCTATATTGGCAAAGTGGCAAGCGATTCGGCTTCCCATCACTCCTGATCCCAGGACGGCAACTTTCTTAATGTGTCTTTTCATTTGTGTTTGTTAAACAGTCTGTCTTGTCCAATGTGCAATTGAATTGGTCAAGTACTTCAAAAAATGTCTTCAATTTATTCTTGTCGATGTCTGCCATCAACATCTTGTTCATGTTCAGCACCGCCTCTTTGGAGCGGTCCCTGTATTTCTTTCCTTGCGGTGTTAGAAAGACCAAGACCTTTCGTTTGTCTTCCTTGTCTGTCCTGCGAAAGATCAGTTTCTCCGCCTCTAGGACCTTGAGCGAACGCGCCAGACTGGTGGCTTTCATGCCCATTTTGGGCCCCAAACTCGTTGAAGGCGTTCCCTCCTTTTCGATGTTCAATAAAATATATCCTATGGACATGGTACCCCCATACTGGCTGGCTTCCTTGTTATAAAGGTTGGCCATTTGCTGCCATGCTCTGCGCATATGAAAATCTATGGTCTGTTCGGGTCTCATGTATTATACTCTACGAATATAATATAATTTTGTTATGCATGCATAACATTATTTAAGATTTAGACGAACGGGGGAATGTGTCAGATAAAAGGAACAACTGTACTCAGTACATAGCAAAATACAAACCACGTGTCAACACTTTATTTTTCATTTCATATATGACGAGACCAGGAAAAATGCAATATCGCAAATTCGGCAAACAGGCACTTGGGATCTTTCTGCTTCTAATTACAATGAGTTGCAGCCAGAACTTTGAAAGAAAAGTAGATGCCGTCATGAGCAAAGATGAGTCCATGATCAGACAGGTCCATGCGGATTATGTTGAAGGATGGAAAACGATGGATGAACATAAAGTATTGGGCCTTTTAGAAGAAAAGTCACAGATCCAACCCAACAAATTCGATCCGGTGATCGGCAAAGAAAATACCCGCTCGCGCGGAAATTCAACTTCCAGTTGCCCCGGTCAATTAACCCGCTCGCGCGGATTTGCAATCCGTGCGTCAACGCTTACCGCTTACCTTCTATCAATTCTCACTCAACTGTGGAGCCAACAATTCCACTTTTAACATGCCCAGCAGCTCGCTATAGTTTTTAGCTAAGTAAATTATAGTCTACTGAAAATAGAGATCACTCCTTCATAAATTTTTCTGTTACGATCCCTGATGAAGATCTAAGTAATACATGATAAATTCCGGAGGAATACTCACGAATATCCAATGTGTATTCTTCGTCCCTAAATGCAGTTAGATCATGCGAATTGATCAACTGACCGGAAATAGAATAAATACTTAAGTTTTCAATTTCAGCTTGGTTTAACTGAATACGAATTTCATTAGTAGCAGGTACCGGATAGATCTTGATCTTTTCCGCTCCAAGCATTTCTACATTTGTAAGGATCGCATTATCCAGATCTGTGAAATAAGTGGATCCATCGTTTACTACAATGAATGTTGGGATATCTAAAAAGAGAAGGTTTTGATGAGAATTAGCTAGGTCCTGACTCGTATTATCCCACTCATCAGTTCCAAGATAATTTTCTTCGAAAGAAGAATATAAAATACTATAAGTATAACCCGGGGGCAGGGATGCTCTGATAATGAGTTCAACTGGGGCATTTGCCGTTAATCCATTTCCATTAACCTCTGAAACAAAACCGCTCCAGCCACCTGTCGCTAGCACTGATTCCCAGGCACTGGTTGCATTAGCATCGGCAACATAAGGATCAAAACCTGGAACGGGAATGGTTGTTCCTGAATCTACGAATGCTACGTATGATATGTCGGTAAATATGTCTGTCCAGCTCGTGACTGCGCAAGAACAAAACTCATTTGGGTTTCCTCCAAACAACCTCAAGTTAGAGACGGTCAAAGCAATATCTGTGAAATTCGTGGTATCGTAATGACACGTCACAGTAACGGTCGTTGCATGGTCAACGCAAGCATTGGCCTTCTCGTTTTGTAGAATTGTGAAAGATAAACACAGCAAACTAGTAACTAAAATTCGGGTAGAAGTTTTCATATGTTTCAGATTATATTGGTTTATCTAAGACTAATATAAGACCCTAATTCTAAAATAGAGGTAATTTGAACTAGTCAAATACAACAGAAGTGTACACATTCTAAAACTGTTGATCGTAAGGTCGCGTCCCACTCTCGCAGATCTTCAACTCCACCAAGCCTGCTCCCGATCCTCTGTCTAAATGGCAGAGAAATGATATTGGCTTGATATTCGTCTAAATTTACGCATGCGTAAAGACAAAAAAAAGGTATCCTTTAAATGGGCGTTCAAAGAATATATTTGGCCCCGAAGAGGAATGCTTGGGATCGGTTTAATTCTAATATTAATTCAAAGTGCTGCTGGCTTGGTGGCTCCCTATGCAAGTCGTTTCTTGTTTGACGATATCGTCCCCAATAAAGATATGAATGGGCTTTGGCTTCTTTTAGCTGTAGTGGTTTCTTCAATTTTAATACGTTCTCTAACATCATTTAGCCTTGCCAGATTACTCAGTGTTCAAGCGCAACTCATGATCTCCCATATGAGAGCGCAGGTCCAAAGCAAGCTATTGAAGTTGCCCATTTCATTCTTCAACGATCATAAGTCCGGAGCATTGGTTTCCCGAGTAATGACAGATGTTCAAGGTGTTCGAAATCTTGTCGGGACGGGCTTTGTCCAACTCATTGGAGGTACGCTAACCTCAATTGCTTCAATATATCTGCTCGTTCAAATTAGCCCGATAATGACCGTTTCTGTATTGATCCCCATACTGTTCTTTGCTTTTGTGATGCTGAAAGCCTTTGGCTATGTAAGGCCTATATTCAGAGAGCGAGGTAAGATCAGTGCGGAGGTTCAAGGTAACCTTACAGAGACTTTGGGGGGAGTACGGGTAATAAAGGCATTCAATGCTGAAAAGCAAGAGAACGCCAACTTTGAGAAAGGTGTCGATCGCTTGTTCCAGAATGTGAAAAAGAGTTTAACGGCAACCGCTGTTATCAGTAGTTCATCCATCTTTTTGATCGGCCTTGCTTCTACTGGAATTATGGGTATTGGAGGTTACTTCATGATGGGAGGAACCATGACAATGGGTGAATTCCTTTCCTTTACTTTATTACTTGGCTTCATGATCGCTCCAATTGTTCAAATGGGAAATATTGGAAGTCAACTGACAGACGCAATGGCAGGTTTGGATCGTACGCAGGAATTGATGAACATGAAAGAAGAAGATGATCCTGAGGTCCGTACAGAAATCTTGAAAGACATTAAAGGACATATTGAATTTCGAGATGTTTCATTTAGCTATGAGGAAAGTAAAGGTGTATTGCATAACATTTCTTTTGAAGCTGAACCGGGCAGCGTGACAGCTTTGGTCGGTTCATCAGGTTCCGGGAAATCTACGATCGCTGGTTTGGTAGCGACCTTCTTAGAACCTGGATCGGGCAAAGTGACCATCGATTCAATTGATCTTTCTACTGTGAATTTGAGTAGTTACAGACAGCATCTCGCAGTTGTACTTCAAGATGATTTTCTCTTTGAAGGAAGTATTCGAGAGAACATACTTTTTCCGAGACCAGATGCTACGGAAGAGGAATTGCAAGAAGCAGTGAAAGGAGCATATGTCAATGAATTCACAGATCGCTTTGAGGATGGACTGGACACTATTATTGGTGAAAGAGGGGTGAAATTGTCTGGGGGACAGCGCCAGAGAATTTCTATCTCAAGAGCTATTCTGGCCGATCCAAAGATCATTATTCTTGATGAGGCAACATCCAATTTAGATAATGAAAGCGAGTCCTATATTCAGAAAAGCTTGAACGAACTAATGAAGAATAGAACGACATTCGTTATTGCCCATAGATTGAGTACGATCCGCAAAGCAGATCAGATCTTGGTTATTGAGGACGGCAGGATATCTGAGCGCGGAACGCATGATCAGTTATTGGCATCTGAAGGAAGGTATTATGAACTGCACACCTATCAGAGCAGAATATGATCAATTCAAATAATGCTGTTTTGCTGGCTCGGGTGTGTTTTCTATGCAGATGTTGAAAGCCAATCAAAAACAAGACGACATAAAACTAAAAATTGTGGTGCATCAAAAAATAGCAAGGCTCTTAAGAGATACGGGTAACTCAGAATGTATTGAAAAAGCGCAGAGCCTTGAAAAGGAAGGTTATCGTGCAAGGACCCTGGACCTAAGAAAGCTTGGTTTGAAACCCAATGACGTCCTTGCTATCTGTGACATTCTTAAACAAGAAAAAGCAAAGAATAGCGATCTAATACAGTCAATAAGTTTCAGTTACAATGACCTGATCGGAGATAAGGGAGCAAGCGTTCTGGCGAGAAGTCTACCCTCATCAATTTGTGAACTCGGATTAGTTGACTGTGGAATCGGTGATGAAGGAGGAAGAGAAATACTGCATTGGATCAAAACACTACCAAACCTTAATATGATCTGTATTGAACAAAACAATTTTTCAGATCAATTAAAAATGGAATACGGACTTTTCAAAAAGAAAGCTCCGGACAGAACAGTTGTGTTCTAAAAAATAGATCCCGCTCTCGCGGATCTGTGATCCTTGTGTCAAACATTCTTTTTGTAATTTCATATATGACGAGACCAGAAAAAATGCAATATCGCAAATTCGGCAAACAGGCACTTGGGATCTTTCTGCTTCTAATTACAATGAGTTGCAGCCAGAACTTTGAAGGAAAAGTAGATGCCGTCATGAGCAAAGATGAGTCCATGATCAGACAGGTCCATGCCGATTATATTGAAGGATGGAAAACGATGGATGAACATAAAGTAATGGGCCTTTTAGAAGAAAAGTCACAGATCCAACCCAACAAATTCGATCCGGTGATCGGTAAAGAAAACATCCGGGATTTTTGGTTCCCTAATGATAGTTCCGAAACCATCATCAATGAATTCACCACGGAAATAATAAGTCTATCGGTCCTGGATACAATAGCCATAACTACCCATAGTTCGATCCTGGATTGGGATTATAAAAAAGACTCTACAAACTTCGGAATGCTTCAGAAAGGCTTAAATACAACCATATATAGAAAACAGATAGATGGGTCTTGGAAGATATGGAGATCCATGTGGACGGACCTTTATGTGAAGAATAAATAGTGGTGTTGATCAACTCGTTCAGATACGTGATCCTTTCTTCGGACACCTTATAAAGACTTATTCCAGAAATTTGACCAAGAAAAAAGACAGATCAGAGAATACTAAATATTGTTAATTTTCATGATATATCAAATAATGATATATCTTTGTTCTAACAATGGAAAAACTAGATGACATAGTGTTCTATATGCTTGAGAGATCAATAAAAAAGTACAGACAATACGCACAGAAACGACTCATCGCTGCGGGCCATTCGATCACTATTGATCAGTGGCTTGTGCTATCCGTCATTAAAAAACATCCTGAAAAAAGTATAATTGAAATAGCAGAAAAAGTATTTAAGGATGCCGCTTCTGTTTCGAGAATAATAGACTTATTGGTCAGATCTCGCCTACTAAAAAGAAGTGTCTTGGAAAAAGACCGAAGACGCTTTCAAATAAACATAACACCAAAAGGGGAAAAAGCACTTAAGGCTGTCAAACCAATTGTTTTGGAGAACAGAAAAAACGCTTTAAAAGGAATACGAAAAACCGAGATCGACCAATTAAATACGTTGTTAAACAAAATAATTTCCAATTGCCATGAATAAAAGAAAGTACTTGGCCCTCCTAGGGCTATTCGGTTTCATATTGACCTCTTGTATTGGACAGCCATCAAAGGATCAGATCACTGACTTATCAGACCCTGCAGTTTTTGCAGAAAATTTTACATCAATTTGCAAGGTTGGAATAAAAGGAGGTGATGGAACCCTAATTGAAAAGAATTGGGTCTTAACTGCAGCACATGTAGCAGAAGGAATGTATCAAAGAACAAATGGGGATCTCTCAGTCTATTTTGAAAATGGAACTGAATACAAGGTCAAGAACGTTTTCCTGCATCCAAAGTTCGTACCCATGGGGCTGTATGACATTGCCTTATTGGAACTTGAGAGAAATGTAAAAGACATTGCTCCGATCGAATTAAATGAAGACACAAATGAGGTCAACAAAATGATATTCCTTGTTGGCCATGGTGACAAAAAAAGGTCTGATGGCACTTGGATAAAAGACGGGAAATTGAGGGCATACACAAACATGATCGATCAAGTAACTGAAACGCACTTGATCTTTGACTACGACTCTCCAGAGAATGGCGCAACAGAAAGAGAAGGAACCAGTGGTCCGGGAGACAGCGGTGGCCCTGCACTCTTAAAAGTAAATGATAAATATTTCGTTGCAGGAGTGAGTTCAATGGGTGAACCAGGAATGGACGGACCTGCATCCTTTGGTGCTATCGAACATTTTGTCAGGGTATTAAAATTCAAAGATTGGATCCTTGAAACCATAAATTTGCCCGATACCAAAAAAGCATTTTCACTGACTGAAACGACTACAACTAACCTTTCATCAAACATTGATTTGTCAGGCTCAGACCAAGCAAAAAATGCTCAGATCATTATTGATGCATTAAGTAGTTTTTCAAAAGAGAAAATGATAGATGCGATCTCAAGATCTTATGACACAGAAATTTTGAAAAGGAGAAATGCTGAAGAGATCTATCATAATATGCCTGTTTTAATTGAGAAGCTTCAAAATTCAAAACTCAAACAAGTCTTATCCACATCTTCAAACAAGATCTCCCATCTAATGATCAAGGGACAAGAAGAGTATATACTCGATATATACTTCAAAGAGTCGTCCTATAAGATCGATCAAATGGGTTTTGGGAGATTGAATTAAGGTCTCCTTTTGTTAAAGATCATTTTCTCTGGATCAATAGAATATATTTGAATATATGTTGTAATAGAAAATATATAACTGGACTTGAACGCTTTTCGAAAGGCAAGGGTCATTAAATTCAATGCTTAGGTCGACCAAATAAGTATGAGAACAAAAACATTCCATTCCATTCTCTTCACGTGCATCCTGATCGCTTTGTATTCTTGCCAAGGTCAAGTGCAAGAAACACCACCAATAGAAAGTGAACCTAAGGAACTAGGAAAGGTCGTTACAGAATTTGACAGCTACATCTGGCAAGTATTCCAAGATCAGAATGACAACTATTGGTTTGGCAGCAATGGCAATGGTCTGTTCTTTTATAATGGAAAAGAGCTTCGAAGATTCAGCACAGATGATGGTTTGGCAGACAATAGCATTCGGGGCTTCCAAGCAGATCATTTAGGAAATGTGTTCATAGAAACACCTCTAGGCGTAAGCAAGTATACCGAGAATAGCTTCACCTCTTTAGAGGTTGTGAGATCTCCAAAGAACGAATGGAAGCTTGAATCCACTGACCTTTGGTTCAACTGCAATGGAATGCCCAATGACCTCTATAGATATGATGGAGAGAAGCTTTACGAACTTAAATTACCGAATAAGGATCTGACCAGAGCATTCGGCCAAAAAGTCTATGGTCTGTCTTTCCCTGGAATGAATCCCAGTCAATATTCTGTTTTTGGAATAGACAAGGACAGCGATGGCAACTTGTGGATCGGGACCATTACCGCAGGTGCATATCGCTATGATGGAAAATCCTTTTTATGGTTCCCTGAAAAAGAGCTGAGCACACTACCAGACGGAAGAGTTCCAGGAGTGCGTTCTATGCTTGAAGATAAAGAGGGCTACATGTGGCTGAGCAACTGGAAAAGTAAATATAAGATCATCGAAAATGATGGAGTATTGAGCTATGAAAAACTGGAAGGCCTGGCATCTCCAGATGATGACCTCCCCTATTTCAACGCAGGCCTCCGAGACCGTAATGGCGTTCTCTGGATGACCTCATACGGTGGAAGGGTTTGGAAATATTCCGAGAACGAGCTTACTCTTTACCCAGTAAAATACGGAGAAGAAGATGCCTTGATCATCTCCATCTACGAAGACAACTCTGGTCAGCTTTGGCTGGGCACGAGCAATGCTGGAGTGTATACATTCAATGAGGGGGAATATGAGAGGTTTGATCCGTTCGGCAATTGAACAAAGGACTTTTCAATTCTTTACACCCCTCTTTACATAAATTTACAATTCACAATAGCGGAGCGTTCCTATTAAGCCTAATTTAGGGGAAACGTCTTTGGAATGAAAAGAATATTCGTGTGTACACGCCTTATTTCCATGAATTTGAAGGTTATCCCTCTCTTTTTGGTTCTTTTTCTATTCTCTTTTTTAGCCCAATCTCAAGAAGAGCAAAGTGACAATTTGAAAGAAGAAGCACTAAATGTCTATATTGAATGCAACTTCTGTGACATGGACTTTGTTCGAAAGAACATTCCTTACATCAACTATGTTCGAGATAGGAAATTGGCCCAGGTACAGATCGTACCAACACTTCAGAGAACTGGAAGCGGAGCTTCACAATACACCTTCAATTTCGTAGGTCAGTTAGACTTTGAAGGGCAAGACAGTGAGATATCGGCCATTGCAAGAGTAGATGCCACCTCTGATGAACGCAGAGAATTGCGTATCAAATACTTGAAGATCGGCCTGATGCAATATGTTGCGCAAACTCCAATGGTCGATCACATAGACATAGAATTCCTAAATAATGGGGACAGCACCGAAACGGAAGAGGTAGTTGACAAATGGAACAACTGGGTCTTTAAGATCCGCGGCAATACCTGGTTCAATGGACAATCAGCCTATCAGTCTTTGAGTTTGAATTCCTCCCTTTCCATCAACAAGATCACGGAGAAATGGAAATTCGAGAATTGGGCCAGTTACAATTATGATGAAAACACCTATGAATTGGATAGTGCTACAACTGTATTCAACAGCAATAAGAATTACTTTGTAGAGAGCTCAGCTGTGAGGTCGATCAACAACCATTGGTCTGCGGGTCTGGTGGGCTCAGTGCGGTCAAGCACTTTCCGGAATATCGACTACAACCATCGTATAAGTCCGGCTATAGAATACAACATCTTTGATTACAAACACTTCAATGAAAAACAGATCAGGATCCAGTACAGGGTTTCCTACGACAATTTCCAATATATCGATACCACCATTTACAATCAAATAAATGAACACCTCTATAACCACAGTTTACGTGTGGGCGCTGAGTTCGTTCAGAAATGGGGAACCATAGATTTTGCAGCGACCGCTTCTCAATATTTTCATGACACTTCATTAAAACGTTTGGACATTTGGGGCAGCATCAACTGGAGGGTCGTCAAAGGATTATCTGTGAATGTTCGGGGGAACATTGAATTCATTCAAGACCAGATCGCTCTTCCCAAAGGAGGGGCGTCAGATATAGATATACTTACGCAGCAAAGGCAACTGGCAACCAATTATGCCTATTGGGGTTCTGTTGGGTTCTCTTACACCTTTGGTTCCATTTACAATAACATCGTGAACCCCAGATTCGGGAATTGAGGTTACAGCTCCGCAATAACCGTCTCTGCCCCTGTAACTTTTTGGTCTATGTCTACCAAGATCTTGGTGCCGATTGGAAATAGCAGGTCTACACGCGAACCGAATTTAATGAAGCCGAACTCACTTCCTTTTTCTGCTTTGTCACCGGTCTTGGCGTATTGGATGATACGCCTTGCAACAGCTCCTGCGATCTGGCGGAAGAGGATCTCTTTTCCAGAGGAGTGTTTCACGACTGTAGTGCTGCGTTCATTTTCTGTAGAGGATTTCGGGTGCCAAGCTACAAGATATTTTCCCTCATGATACTTTGTATAGGTGACATCTCCGTCTATAGGGTACCATTGAATATGCACGTTCAAAGGTGACATGAATATGGAAACCTGTATGCGCTCGTCCGTGAAATATTCGGGATCCTTTACCGTCTCTATGGTCACGACCTTGCCATCTGCAGGACAGATCACCTGATGACCTTCTGCTACCGTATTCCTTCTGGGTACTCTAAAGAATTGGGCAAAGAGTATGAACAATGCCAGGGACAAACCTAGTATGATGTAAAGAACAATATTGTTGAGTTGAAGGAAGTAAATGACGCAAAAATTGATGGCCCCTAAAATGAGCAAAAGGCCGATCAAGATCTTTTTTCCTTCTCTATGCAAACCGATGATCATAGGGCCAAATCTAAGAGATATATACTAAGAAAAGGATCGATAGAAAATAAATTGGTGCTGCTAATAAAACTCCGTCAAAACGGTCGAGTATTCCTCCGTGACCCGGAAGCATATTTCCTGAATCCTTGATCTGCAAGTTTCTCTTGAGTTTAGATTCTACAAGATCGCCTGTTGTCGTAAAGAGGGCCGTTATGGCTGCAAGCACAGCGACCTGCCAGCTAGCTCCGGCATCCATCGTAAAATGACTAAAAAGCAATGCAATGAGCACGGCTCCTACAATACCGCCCACCAATCCTTCGATGGTTTTCTTAGGCGATATAGAAGGCCACATTTTATTCTTCCCTAAGTACTTTCCGGTGAAATAAGCCAAGCTATCAGAGGACCACACAATTACAAAAAGGAGCATGACATATTGCGCCCCTAAATATGGGTGTTCTGCGATCATCGCAAGCAAGAAGAAAGGTAGGAATATGTAGAGTACGCCAAATGTACCAGGCAGTTTAAATAAGAGGCTCTTTTCTTTGAGCACATATAATTCCCTGACACTTAAGCTGACCATCGTCAGAACGACAACTGTCAATATGATCGGGCTCTGTGGAAAGAAGTTCTTAAATGCTATGACCAGTAAAGCGGCCGCTGCAAATACGGCATATCCTATTCTAACTGCCAGTGACATTTTAAAAAGCCCGAGGTATTCCATCGTCATCAAAAAAACAATGAGAGCAAAGAGGATGACCAAAGACTGGTATGAATAGAGAATGCCCGAGATCATTACAAGGCCAAAGGTAATACCTGTTAATATGCGGGTCATTAAATTACTCACCTTCTTTGTTGTCTATGAGATATTTTGCCCGCATGAAGTCTTCATTTCGCACATGCAATTCTACTAATCCAAATGCTAAATAGGCAGAGTCTTGTTTGTTGAGCACAATAGATGGAATGCGATTGGCCTCTAACAAGCCTCGCATAAATGTGATCTCATAAAAATTTGTGGAGGAATGAACCATTACCCACTGTTCGTTCATTTAAGAAGCTAGATTTTCGCTTTCTCTATTCTCTCCTTCAGTTGATCCTTCCGGACTATCTGTACTCTCGGGTTCTACCGCTTCACTTTTCGCTTCTTCCTTTGGCGAACCATTGACTTCAACCTTTGCTTTTTTCACATTCGCAATCGTGAGCACTTTTGCAGTAGAGTCATTTTCTTTTCTTTCTCCAAAGATCCTCTGAAGATCTTCTTTAAAGATCACCTCTTTTTCCACTAGCTGATGGGCCAATTCCTGCAGCTTATCCTTATTCTTTGAAAGGATATCCTTCGCTCGCTCGTACTGCACTTCGATCATGTCTTTGATCTCCTGATCGATCAATTGAGCCGTTTCATCACTGTATGGTTTTTGGAATGTATAGTCTCTTTGACCAGAGGAGTCGTAATAACTCACGTTCCCAATTTTATCATTGAGCCCATAGATCGTTACCATGGCATGTGCTTGTTTGGTTACTTTTTCAAGATCGCTCAATGCACCTGTAGATATTTTATTGAAAATGATCTCTTCTGCAGCTCTTCCTCCGAGGGCAGCACACATCTCGTCCAGCATTTGTTCTGTTGTAGTGATCTGTCTTTCTTCCGGCAAATACCAAGCCGCCCCTAAAGACTGTCCCCTTGGCACTATGGTCACCTTCACAAGTGGTGAAGCGTGTTCCAATAGCCAACTAACTGTTGCATGACCTGCTTCATGAAAAGCGATGGTCTCTTTCTCTTTAGGAGTAATGATCTTATTCTTCTTCTCCAGTCCTCCGATGATCCTATCTACGGCATCCAGGAAATCTTGCTTACCCACACTTTTCTTTTTCTTACGTGCTGCGATCAATGCAGCCTCGTTGCACACGTTGGCTATGTCCGCCCCTGAGAAGCCAGGAGTTTGTTTAGACATGAATTCTATGTCTACCGATTCGTCCAGTTTCAATGGCTTGATGTGAACTTTGAAGATCTCCAAACGCTCGTTAAGATCTGGCATATCTACATAGATCTGGCGGTCGAAACGACCTGCTCTCATCAATGCTCTATCAAGAACATCTGCTCTGTTCGTTGCTGCCAATATGATAACACCTGAATTGGTCCCGAAGCCATCCATCTCTGTAAGCAGCTGGTTCAGTGTGTTCTCTCTTTCATCGTTCGATCCCATGCTTGCATTTCTTCCTCTTGCTCTACCAATAGCATCTATCTCATCAATGAAAATAATTGCCGGTGCTTTTTCTTTGGCTTGCTTGAATAGGTCTCTTACCCTGGAAGCTCCTACCCCAACGAACATCTCTACAAAGTCTGACCCCGATAGAGAAAAGAAAGGTACTTGAGCCTCACCTGCTACGGCTTTGGCGAGCAATGTCTTACCTGTACCTGGAGGTCCTACAAGCAAAGCACCTTTAGGTATTTTTGCTCCGAGCTCTGTATACTTTTGAGGGTTCTTAAGGAAATCTACGATCTCCATAACCTCTTCCTTTGCTCCTTCCAATCCAGCAACATCATCGAATGTGGTATTCGTGCTTTTTCCTTTGTCAAAAAGTTGTGCCTTGGATTTTCCGATATTGAATATCTGCCCACCAGGGCCACCCGTTCCTGAGATCTTTCGCATAACGAACATCCAAATGGCGATCATGATCCCCAAGAACAATATCCACTGGAAGATCTCCATTCCCCAGTTCTCTCTTCGTTCGAATGTATACGAGAAATCGTGCTCTCCTTTGAGCTCTTTTACCATTAATTCGAAGTTACCGACATCCCCAAATTCATGCATGTAGTGAGGCCCACTGCTTGTAGAGCCCAGCATGTTCTGTTTTATTTTACCACTGTGTGGTTCGCTTTTTACGGCTTCCCTCTTTAAGACGACCTCGGCAAATTCCAAATTCCTTATGATGATGACCTTCTCTACATCTCCTTTTTCGATGTATTCAGTGAGTTCGTATTCGCTGATCTTCGTAGGCTCATTCCCGTTCATCAAAAGCATCACGAGAAAGAATATGCCCATGAAGGCAAAGATCCAGTAAAAATTTCCTGAACCATTGTTCTTTCCCGGAGTCTTGTTACCCTGGAAACGCTCTCTTAAGTTGTCATATGGACTTTTATCTTCCTTTTTTTCTGACATTCTGTTCTATATCTATGATAACGTAAATGTTTGTGGATCTGTTCACAGGTCCATTGCTATTTCTTTAATTTTTGCATCAGCCCAAAGCCCTTCAAGGTCATAGAGTGCACGTGCTTCTTTTGAAAAAACATGCACTACAATATCAAAGTAATCAAGTATGATCCAATTTGAATTTGTATAGCCCTCTTTCTTCCATGGCTTCTGGTCTAATTTCTTATATGTAAACTCCTCTACCTTGTTTGCTATTGCGTCTACTTGAGTAGATGAACTACCATCGCATATTACAAACTTATCGGTAACGGAGGCTGGTATCTCTGAAAGATCAAGACAGACAATGTTATTTCCTTTTACTTCTTGTATGCCTTGTATGATCGTTTCTAAAAGTATTTCTTTTTCTTCCCCCTTCTTTTTCGTCATTCAGTATTTTTGCATTCATACAAAATTAATCAAATTTGGACAGCTAAGTGTACCAACCATCCTAAGAATAAGCCATTTATGCAAGAGATGAGTTCCCTTATCGGAAACCACATACAAAAATTTGATACTCTTGATTCAACGAACAATTATATTGCCAAGTATTGTGAAAGTGAAAAGATGGCCGAAGGTACCGTCATTTTGGCATTAGAGCAGACAGAAGGGAAAGGTCGTTTTTTCAAGAAATGGCACAGCGATACCGGGCAGAACCTAACGTTCAGCTTTCTATTAAGGCCAAAGAACCTAAAGGCCAGCACACCCTTGATCCTGACAAAGTGGGTGTGTTCGGCCATTTGCCTATATCTCGAGAATACCGGTTTTAAACCAGTGATCAAATTACCTAATGACATTTTTCTCAATGGCAAGAAAGTGTGCGGCATCCTCATAGAGAACAAATTACAGAACGACCTGATCACACGCAGCATCGTTGGTGTTGGCTTGAATTTGAACCAGGTCGTTTTTGACAGCGATTTCCAGCATGAGGCAACTTCACTCTTCAAAGAAGATGGATCGAAAAGGGATATCGATCAGGAATTGAATTTGCTTTTATCCTATCTGAGCTATTGTTTTTCTCGCTCTTTAAGTGATCTGGAATTCACTGAGTTCACATTTCTTAAATTTTTAGGGAGGTCTTGTTATCGCCTAACTGGAGATGAGAGAGAAAAGATAAATATCCTATCCGTGCAAAACGAGGGTGTGGTTACGTATCAAAATGAAATAGAAGAAATCAAAAGTTGTGCGCTAGACGATCTTAAACTGCAGCTATGATGGTTGCGAGCTTCGCAGTCATGCTATTGAACAGATGCGCCAAAGGTTTTTTAGCCACCATTTTTATAAAAGGGTTAAGGTCGGCTTCTGCATAAATATGACCATCTGTTTTACCCTCGTCTGTATCCTTCAACATAATGTTCAAGTCCATTTTGAATGGCTTGTCATCCAAAGCAGAAAGTGTGATCTTTTCATTTGGAACAACTGAAGTTCTTTCCAATTTGATCTTGCCTTGTCCAACGATCTTTACAGAAAAGCCAGTGTCTGTTGCTGTAAAATCAGAGATCTTGTCTTCTGGGAACAAGGCTTCGAAATTGGCCATATCCATCAAATGATCGTACACTTTTTCTCTATTCGAGTTTATGATAACATTGTCACTCGTAAATTCTGTCATAACTACGCGGGTTGCAACCACCGTGCTGGGTCTTCGCGCCACTGGTCCAAAGCTTCAAGATCGCTCTCAGTAACGTATTCCTGTTTTAGTGCTTGTTCTATAAGTATTTGATAATTCGTCAGCGTTCGCAATTCTATTCCCTCATCCTCGAAACTCTTTCTCGCAGCCGGAAATCCATAGGTAAAGATGCCTGCCATACCTTTTACATCATACCCTGCAGCTTTCAGTGCATTCGCTGCCATAATACTGCTCTTGCCCGTTGAGATCAGGTCTTCAATAACCACCAAAGAAGATCCGGGGTTCACATCACCTTCGATCAGATTTTCCATTCCATGACCCTTTGCTTTTGACCTTACGTAGCAGAATGGAAGACCCAATTGCTCCGCAACCAAAGCTCCAATAGCGATGGCTCCTGTCGCTACACCGGCAATTGCATCAGGTTTTCCAAACTCTTCTTCGATCAATTCTGAAAGGCTTTGTCTGATATAAGTTCTTACATCAGGATAAGAAAGTGTTTTTCTATTGTCGCAATAGATGGGTGACTTCCATCCAGAAGCCCAGCTGAAAGGATCCTTAGGTTGTAACTTTATAGCTTTTATTTGAAGCAAAAATTCCGCTACTTTTAGCGCGGCATCTTTTTGTGAATCCATGGCTGCAAATGTATAAAGTTTTTATTCAGAACATACCGGTAATATTTACCAATTCACCAACGGGTGAATGCCCAGATATCATTGAGTTCAGCGATGATATAGATTTCATCGATCTGCACCAGAACATGTCTGATCTGTACCCCAATGGCTTGGAAATAATTTGTGATAAAGTGAAGAGAAGTTGGAAGATATTCAAGTCTCATTTTAAAGTGATCAAAGCTGGAGGAGGTGTTGTTGAAAATGAAGAGGGTAAGATCTTGTTCATTTTCCGTTTGAAAAAATGGGACCTTCCAAAAGGAAAATTAGATCCAGGAGAAACGATCGCGCAGTGCGCTCTTCGAGAAGTGGAGGAGGAGTGTAATCTAAAGAACATTGAACTCAACCATCTCATCTGCAAAACATACCACACGTATACCACGAGCAAGAACTATATGATGAAGATCTCTTATTGGTACGGAATGACGGTAGAAGGAGACCAAGAATTGATCCCGCAAACAAAGGAGAACATCACAGATGTACGTTGGTTCGATCCTTTTAAACTAAGCAAGCCTTTGTCCAATACCTATGGAGCCGTTACTGAAGTGATAAGACAAATGGGTCTATTGGAACCTATTGAGGATAGTAAGGACTGATCATCAAATAGATAACAACCCCTGTAATTGCTACATAAAGCCAGATCGGAAAAGTGATCCTTGCGATCTTTTTGTGCTTGTCAAATTTCTGGTGCAAAGCTCGGGTATAGGTGATCAAGACCAGTGGTACTATCGCTACCGAAAGAAGGATATGTGATGCAAGAATGATCAGGTAAACGATCTTTACCGCTCCATCTCCACCAAATTTCACTTGTTCAGAAGTGGAGTGGTAAAGCACATAAGCTGCCAGAAAATAGATCGATAATGCAATACAAGCTGTCATCAGACGCTTATGCAAGAGCATATTCTTATTCTTTATCGCAACGACAGCAGATACTAAAAGTAAAGCGGTAATTCCATTGGTTATAGCATAGGTCGCTGGTAAAAATGAAAAGTCGTACCCCTCGATCTTGTCCGTATAAAAAAGCAAGGAGATCAGAACTGGGATGGCAATTGATGCCAAAATGATCCACGGGGAATAATTCCTTTCTTTAGCTTCGTTCATTCTCTTTGGCTTTTCGTTTATAGGAAGCGATGAGCATGGCTATGTCTCCAGCCAGTGTTCGAATATCTTCTGAACTCGTGCCATCATAGTAACCTCTGATATGTCCTTCCTTATCTACCAGGACAAACAGATCAGAATGAAGGAATCCACCTGGCGCCAAGGCGTCTTCTTGGGCATTCAGATAATATCCATTCACACCCAATTCATAGATCTCTTGTTTTTCACCTGTTACAAAACGCCATCTCTTCGTGTTCACCTCGTTCTTCTTGGCGTACTCTTTGAGGATAACGGGAGTATCATATTCCGGATTGACGGTATATGATATGTAATGAACATCCTTATAAGCAGACTTGTCCAATTTCCAATATAACTGGTTCATCTGTGCGGTCATCACTGGACAAATGGAAGGGCACGTGGTGAAGAAGAAATCCGCTACATAGATCTTTCCCTTCAAGGAATCGGATGAATAAGGCAAACTATCTTGATCGATAAAGGAGAATTCAGGAATTGTATGATATACCGTATCCACTTTAGGCTCACCATTTACCTCTGTCACTACTTCCCTTGGATGAAAGTAAGGTACTTCTGTATGCCTATGTTCCCAAGTACTTAGGAAGTAAATGAATAAAGGAAAAACTGTAAAAATAGCCCCCAACACAAAGAATTTTCTCTTGGGGCTTACTGGCTTCATCCGAATAGATTAATGTAATTGGATTCGGTGATGCAAATGAATATCAGGTATATGATAAAGAGTATGTAAGGGGCAAGAATTACCCACTTCAAATTTCTTTTTTCATCGCCAAGGTGCATGAACACCAATACAATGTACGCTGCCTTGACGAGGGTCATAATGATAAAAGCAAGCTTCACGCTCTCCCATAACATTCCATCGCCTCTTTTAAAGAGTATACCCATGAAAACCTCAACCACTGTAATGGCAGTCAATAGCGCGGTTACGAACCAGATCTTTTTTCTAATTGCTTTTCCATGTTCTTCGTCATGGTTAGCCGCAACAGAATATGAATCGTTAACTATAAGATCGTCTCTTTCCATGTTCCTCTTTTAAACCAGATAATAAAATGTAAATACGAATACCCAGACCAGATCTACGAAGTGCCAATAGAGCCCGGTCTTTTCAACCATTTCATAGTGCCCTCTTTTATCAAAGACCCCTCTCATTACCATTATCAACACAATGAAATTTATGACCACCCCACTGAATACGTGAAATCCATGGAAGCCTGTAACGAAGAAAAAGAAGTTGGCATATTGTTTTGGGCCATATTCGTTCCGGGTCATATTAGCTCCATGGTAATAGTCAATTTTGTTCTCCCATATCCTTAAGGCTTCGCCACCCGTTATTACCTCAGTTGGTATTATCTCACCATTCTCGTCCCAGAAATCCTGGCCATATTTTCGATTTTCACTCAGATCGCACGGGATAAGAGCCAATAAGCTGGCATCAAAGTCATGGCCATGTGCAAAAGGATCATTTTCTAATTGATATTTTGATCCATCTTCCATCACAACATATCCACCGTCACCATGAATAAAGTGGCTCCATTCCCAAACCTGAGAAAGTAAGAAGAAAAGCCCACCTACTACGGTCAAGGCCAACCATTTGATGACTCCTTTTTTATCCAATCTGTGACCAGCTTCAACTGCCAGTACCATTGTTACAGAAGAAACGATAAGTATAAATGTCATTAAGGCAACATAGAGAAGTGGTAGATAAGCATCCGTCCCTGGGAAGGCATTGAAAACCTTTTCTCCCACAGGCCAGTCACCCATTTTATGTCTTTCGAATCCATAGGCGATGAGAAGTCCAGAAAAGGTCAATGCATCGGATACCAGAAAGAACCACATCATCATTTTACCATAACTCACTCTGAAAGGAGAAACACCTCCTCCCCATGAAGTTCCTTTATCTAATGCCTCTGATGAATGTCCACCCATGCTTAAAATTTTGCTTGCAAGTTTAATGAATTAAATATAAAAATAGGAACAAATACAGCCACAAACCATCCACAAAATGCCAATATCTTGCTACCTGTTGCATCCATAAAGGACGATCTTTATTCACGGTCTTAATCAGTAACCATATTACGAGTAAAAGCAGAAATAAGATACCTACCGCAACGTGTAAAACGTGGAGTATGACAAGGCCATTAAAGTATGATGCAGCGCCATTGTGCATTCCATGTACATCGTTGGTCACCGGGTCAGACTCACCCGGTTTGAAATAGTCGCCATTGATCATGCTCAAGGTCTCACCTTCCGATGTAGTTATAACATAATCCTGACCATAGACACCTTTGATGTTCATGAGGCTATTTCCGGTAAGGGTCATATTCAGGTCCGCCAATTTCTGAAAGCCCTGATATTGCTGAAAACAGAACATAGAGCCTAACACCAGTGTCAAAGCCGTAAGTCCTATTGCCAATGAATTATTTCCTTTCTTCAAAAACCTGTTTGCAAAGAAAATAGTAACACTACTCAACAAAATAAGTATCGTAGAAGTGAAAAATTCCTGAGGCATGGATATATTCACCCAATAACTCGTACTGTTGCGGATCACGATGTATGCACTCGAAAAAGCTGCGAACATCATTACTATTGAGAATAGCCCTACTGTAAGCAACATCTTTTTAGCTCTTATCTGCTGTTCTGATGTTGGTCCTTCTATAGCTTGTGTTTGCGTCATATTAAATTTTATCTAAAACGTAAATGATCTGGATCAAAGGCAAATAAAGGAAAGTAGCGAACATGAGTTTGCGCGCATCTTTGTCTTCGCAAGAGGCATAGAATTTCAACGCCTTGAAAGTGAACCATATTCCCAATATGAAAGCTGCGATCATGGAAATATTTCCTGTCACACCAATAATGGCAGGCAATGCACCCGTTGGGATCATTAGTGCCGATAGAATTAATGTTGCCAAAGCATTGTTTTTCACCTTACCGCCTTTAAATGGCAGAAGGTAAAAACCAGCATTCTTATACGCATCATGCGACAACCAACCGATCGACCAAAAATGTGGGAATTGCCAAACGAACTGCACGAAGAACAAGACCCCCGGGACCAACCCAAACTCTCCTGTTGCAGCTACCCAGCCTAACATCGGAGGAATGGCCCCTGGAAATGCCCCTACAAAAACTGCCCAAGGAGATATCTTTTTGAGAGGGGTATATACGATCACATATAATAGAAGAGCTAGAGTTGCCAGTACTCCACTTAAAGGATTTAAGAAATACCACAAAAGGAATATCCCCCCTAAGCCAAGTATGGTGCACCAAACCAATGCTTCGATCACGGAAAGACGATCATTCGGCATGGGACGGTCTTTTGTTCTGGGCATCAGAGCATCCGTATCTCGTTCAATTATCTGATTGAAGCCATTTGAAGCTCCTGTGACCAAAACACCGCCAATGATGAGTATTGTAAAAGCAAAAAATGAGAATGTTGTAGAATTTACTGCGAGTAGATAACTGAGACCGGCTGAGAGAACCACCAAACTGGAAAGCCTTAATTTCATGAGCTGAGCTACCTCTTTTAGCTTAGCCAAACCTGTTGTTCTATGTGATGTATATGAAGAGCTTTCCAAGTATCTTTAAAAGTGGAACAAAGGTAATTTGAAATTGTTTTTTGCCAAAAAAAGATATGGCCATTATCACTTATCGAACTGCAATGAACTCAGATGCTTGTATACCCCATTATCGTTCTGGATCAGTTCTTCGTGCTTGCCTCTTTCAATGATCTTCCCTTCTTCTAAAACCAAGATCTGATCTGCTCGTCTTATGGTCGACAATCTATGAGCTATCACTATAGATGTCCTTCCTTCCATAAGAAGGTCCAATGCCTGTTGCACTTGGCTTTCAGACTCTGAATCCAAGGCTGAGGTCGCTTCATCCAAAACCAAAATACGAGGGTTCTTAAGAACGGCTCTCGCTATTGCGATCCTTTGCCTTTGGCCCCCTGAAAGCTGGATACCACGTTCACCTACAATGGTATCCAAACCATCAGGAAATGAATTGATGAATTCACTCGCATTGGCTTTTTTGGCAGCCGCCATTATCTCTTGTTCACTTGCATCGATGTCTCCATAGACAATGTTCTCTCGAATAGTTCCTCCAAAAAGAAGGACTTCTTGAGGCACGAAAGCCATTTCATTCCGCAAGGCTTGCAATTCGAAACTGGATGCATCTTGTTCATCAAATAAGATCTTCCCGGAATTTGGTTTATACAATTGTAATATGAGTGCGGCTATTGTGGATTTACCCGAACCTGAAGATCCCACCAAAGCAATAGTTTTCCCAGCTTCAACTGAAAAACTAAGTCCTTTTAGCACCTCGACATCAGCCCTTGAAGCATAAGAAAATTGCACATTCTCGAATCGAACATTGCCTTTTAGCTTGAGTTCTTCTGTGTCTCGTTTATCTGTATAGACCGGCTCTTCTTCTAAATCCAAAATATCCAGCACATTTTCTATCGCTCCAAGTCCTCTTTGGAATGCCGCATATTGAATAGGAATTCCTCCTATTGAACCTCCTATAAACATAGTGAGGATCACAAATGATAAGAATATGGATGCATCGATATCTCCAGCTTGTACCATGGAAGCTGCCTTCCAAACGATAAATGTGATGGACCCGAAAATGAATAAGATGATGAAAGCTGCAAATGCCCCTCTCCATGTCGCGGCCTTTAGTCCAATGGACTTGATCTCCCGAATATCTTTTAGGTATCGCAAAAATTCAAAGCCTTCATTCGTGAATGCTTTAACGTTAATAATGCTTGTAAACGTCTCCTCAACCACGACATTGGAATTGGAAACAGCACTCTGCGTGGCTTTTGAGAGCTTTCTAATGAACCTTCCAAAAAAGGCCGCTACAATGATCACAATTGGGATTATAGATAGCATGAAGATCGCCAACTCAGAAGAAAAATAAAAGAGCATGGCTATTCCGAAAACTATGATGATCGTCTGCCTCAAAAGTTCAGCTGTTGTCGTAGTAAAGGTTTCCTGAATGGCCGAAATATCGGCAGAGATCCTACTATTCAGATCTCCTACTCGTTGAGAATTGAACCAATTCATAGGCATAGCAATGATCTTTTTAAAGGTATCAGCCCTTAAGTTGATCATCATATTCTCCGAAACCCAAGCAAACACATAAACCCTAAAGAAAGAGATCAGAGATTGAACAACCAGAACAAGGATCAAGATCTTAAGTAGGTCTGAGGAATCACTGAAATCGAAATTGACTCCGCCAAAAGTCATCGGGTCACTCTCTATTTCCTGATCTATGAGCACACCGGCCATCTGTCCCATTAATCTGGGAACAACCAAGGCTATGAAACCAGTAAGCGCCAGCAATATCATTCCAAACGCGTATTGCCATTTATACGGTCTTAAGTACTTGAAGATCTGCTTGGCTTGCTTTAGAGAAGACCGGTCAACCTTCTTCTTTGGAGGCTGGTATTCGTTGTGTTGTTTTCGTGCCATTGAATTGCGAATGCAAATGTAAGCTTGATCATATCAAATCCTATTTGTAAGGAATAAGAATTGACAATATGTAGCTATATCCAGATCCTTAAGCACTGTACCTATGACACAAATTCTGTGGAGTCCAAATTTAGAGCTCTGTATTTCAAGCCATTACAGAAAATAGATTTCTTCGTATAGTATTGTACTATTATTAAAAAAAGGCTATTTTTGTCGTCCAATTTTTGACAAGAGATGAAAAGGACTTTTCAACCTTCAAACAGAAAAAGAAGAAATAAGCACGGCTTCAGAGAGCGCATGGCCTCTGCTGATGGTAGGAAAGTATTGGCTAGAAGAAGAGCCAAAGGTCGTAAGAAATTGAGCGTGTCTTCAGAAAGAATGCACAAGCGTTAATCCTGCTCCAGGATCGATACGATATCTTCCACTAAATTTTCTTTTAAAATAATATGTCCCGTATTCAAGGGATAGATCACCTTTTGGGGTAAGAATACTTTTGCCCACTCTTCTGCATCTTTCAATCGAATGATCTTGTCCTTTACTCCATAAAAACCAAACAGTTCTATCCTATTATGGATCAATTCGTTTTCAAATTTTCGCAGATCCGGAACGAGGTTCTTTGATGAGGTCCACGTCTTATATAACTGTTGTCTTTGCTCCTTGCTTTGCAATGGATCCGTGATGATCGCATAGAATTTTTCATTCATTAATTGCATATTCTTTAGGGCTTTTGTCAAACCCAGAACCCAACCAGGATAATGGACAACACTCTTAAAAATAAAACGACCCATTTTATTGTTGACGGCAAAGCCATTCCAAAAATTCTTTTTTATCCCATCGGCCGCAAAGAAAAGCACCTTAGATATCCTTTCAGGGATCTCCTCTACCAAGGTCATGGCTACCTTTCCACCCATACTATGCGACATCAAGCCGACTTTTTCTATTCCTTGTTCATCCAGAAAATGAGATACCATTTCAGCGACCTCCTTTTTTGTGATACTATTCTTGGCTATTCTGCCTTCGGGATAGAATGACGCTGGATGATGGAAAAACCAATCGATGGCAAATATCGTCCAATCCTTATTCTTATGTATTTCGAAAATGTTGAAATCTTCTCCGCTCCGTCCATAACCATGAAAGGCTAAAAACTTCTCTTCACCAGTTCCGTAGGTTCTATAGGCTAATGAAAAATCTCGATATGTTAATAATTTATAGCTGATAAAGGCAAAGAAAACACTAATTTCGCAGCCGATGACAAACAAGATCATTGAATAAATTAAAGATCACCGCGTTAAAGTGCAGGTGGTTTTTTTTTGACCTATAATTTTGAATTATGCCTAAAGACAATAGCATTAAACACATTCTTATCATCGGAAGCGGCCCTATAGTGATCGGTCAAGCTTGCGAATTTGATTATTCTGGATCTCAAGCATCTCGATCATTAAGAGAGGAAGGGATCACTGTCACATTGATCAACAGCAACCCTGCCACGATCATGACAGATGAAGTAGTTGCAGATAACATATATCTAAAGCCACTTAAGCCAGAGTCCATCGATTTCATTTTACAGAAACACCCAGACATAGATGCAGTACTTCCCACTATGGGAGGACAAACGGGATTGAACCTTTGTATTGAATGTGATAAAAGAGGGATATGGGAAAACCATAACGTAAAATTGATCGGTGTAGATATAGACGCCATTGAGATCACAGAAGACCGAGAGAAGTTCCGAAATCTAATGACGGAGATCGGGATCGGTTCTGCGCCATCTAGCATCGCTCGTTCTTTTTTAGAAGGAAAAGAGATCGCACAAGAACTTGGCTTCCCTCTGGTGATCAGACCTTCTTTTACCTTGGGAGGTTCTGGGGCGTCATTTGTATATACGCAAGACGAATTTGACAAGCTTTTGAACAGAGGTCTTCATGCTTCTCCCATTCATGAGGTTATGATAGACAAAGCTGTTCTGGGTTGGAAAGAGTATGAATTGGAATTGCTTCGAGACCAGAATGACAATGTTGTGATCATTTGTTCTATTGAGAATATGGACCCCATGGGGATCCATACCGGAGACTCGATCACAGTTGCCCCAGCCATGACACTTTCCGATGCTACGTATCAGAAAATGCGAACGATGGCAATAAAGATGATGCGAGCGATCGGTGACTTTGCCGGTGGGTGTAATGTTCAATTCGCTGTGAGTCCAGATGAGAAAGAGGACATTATTGCAATTGAGATCAACCCGCGGGTTTCTCGCTCTTCGGCACTTGCTTCAAAAGCAACAGGATACCCTATTGCGAAGATCGCATCGAAGCTGGCCATTGGTTATAACCTTGATGAATTGGACAACCAGATCACCAAGACCACCTCAGCTTATTTTGAACCTACCTTGGATTATGTGATCGTAAAGATCCCTAGATGGAACTTCGATAAATTCCAAGATTCTGACAGGTCCCTTGGTCTTCAAATGAAATCTGTAGGAGAAGTGATGGGTATAGGACGGTCTTTCCAGGAAGCCCTTCAGAAAGCCTGTCAATCTCTTGAGATAAAACGAAATGGATTGGGTGCTGATGGAAGAGAGCTTACCAATCAAGAAGAGATCCTTCATAGTTTGGAGTTCCCTAGCTGGAATAGATTATTCCATATTTATGATGCGATCAAATTGGGCATTCCATTCAAGACCATATTTGAAAAGACCAAGATCGACCCTTGGTTCTTGAGACAGATAGAAGATCTGATAAACGTTGAAAAACGAATTGAGAATTACAACCTTGAAAGCATTCCAAAGGAATTGCTCTTTGAAGCGAAGCAAAAAGGCTATGCCGATAGACAGATCGCTCATCTTTTACAATGTTTGGAAAGTGAAGTATTCCATAAAAGACATGAACTTGGCATCAAGCGCGTATACAAATTGGTAGATACCTGCGCAGCTGAGTTCGAGGCCCAAACACCATACTACTACTCTACTTTCGAAGAAGAAAATGAAAGCATTAGGTCTGACAAAAAGAAGATCATTGTTTTAGGTTCAGGTCCTAACCGCATCGGACAAGGAAGTGAATTTGATTATTGCTGTGTGCACGGTGTGCTCGCGGCAAAAGAATGTGGTTATGAAACGATCATGATCAATTGCAACCCTGAAACGGTTTCGACAGATTTTGACACAGCAGACAAACTCTATTTCGAGCCTGTATTCTGGGAGCACATTTACGACATCATATTACATGAAAATCCTGACGGGGTCATTGTTCAATTAGGTGGACAGACCGCTTTGAAATTGGCAGAAAAACTTGAACGTTATAACATCCCGATCATGGGAACAAGTTATGAGGCCTTGGACAAAGCAGAGGACAGAGGAACGTTCTCTAGACTTCTAAAGGAGAATGGCATTCCATATCCTAAATTCGGAGTAGTGGAAAATGCAGAGCAGGCCCTGGAACTTTCTCGTGAATTGGGCTTCCCTCTTCTGGTTAGACCTTCTTATGTTCTTGGTGGGCAAAAGATGAAGATCGTGATCAACGAGGACGAACTGGAAACGCACGTAGTGAACATTTTGCAGAGCATGCCTGACAATCAGATCTTGCTAGACCACTTTTTGGAAGGAGCTATTGAGGCAGAAGCAGATGCCATTTGTGATGGAGAAGATGTGTACATCATTGGGATCATGCAGCACATAGAACCAGCTGGCATCCACTCTGGTGATTCTTATGCGGTTCTTCCTCCTTACAATTTAGGGGACCTTGTACTTACACAGATAGAAGAGCATACGAAGAAGATCGCTTTGGCATTGGATACTGTGGGCTTGATCAACATTCAATTCGCCATTAAGGATGATGTTGTATATATCATAGAGGCAAATCCAAGAGCTTCTAGAACCGTTCCATTCATCGCGAAATCATACAAGGAGCCATATGTGAACTATGCAACCAAGGTGATGCTTGGTGAAAAGAAAGTGAAGGACTTTAATTTCAAACCACAGAAAGATGGCTATGCGATAAAGATCCCTGTTTTCTCTTTCGACAAGTTCCCGAATGTGAACAAGGAATTGGGGCCAGAAATGAAATCCACTGGTGAGGCCATTCAGTTCATTGAAGATCTGAAAGACCCATTTTTCCTGAAGGTATACAGCGAACGAAATTTATATTTAAGTAGATAAAGCAAAGGCCTCAAGAGAGGCCTTTTTTTATGAATTTCATTAGATCATACTTTAACTCTTTTAAGGGTCTAGCTAGGGAGATCTGGATCTTCGCTTTGGTGATATTGATCAACCGAAGTGGACTCATGGTTACTACTTTTTTAGCCGTATATCTACATACAGAATTTGGATATAGCATCGCAGAGTCTGGTTCCATCATGACATTTTATGGCTTGGGGAGTTTGGCGGGAGTATGGACCAGTGGTCGAATAGCCGATAAAGTGGGTTATTTGAAGATCCAATTTTTCGCATTGGTGGGGAGTGGGGTCTTCATACTTCTAATGCAATTTGCAGACAGCTATTGGGACTTTGCAGCCCTTTTGTTCCTTGCCGTTTTTTGTGGTGACATGTATAGACCTGCAAACCTTGCCAGCATAACCCAATTCTCGAAATTCGAGAATAGAACAAGGTCTTTGGCTCTCGTTCGCTTAGCTATTAATTTAGGTATAGCTATAGGACCAGCTATTGGTGGTTTTCTGATCATTCAAGTAGGTTATGAGATCTTATTTTTTGTTGACGGACTTACCTGCATCGCTGCTGGAATTGTACTTATGTCGTTGCTTGGCTTAAAAGATAAAACTGTCGAAGAAACAAGAGAGCAGAAGGCAGTGAAAAAACAAAAAGTAAAATTCCCGAAGTCATTCAAATGGCTGATGGCTTCAAATTTCCTATGGACTTTTGCTTTTTTTCAGATCATTTATACCTACCCCCTATTTATGAAAGGTGAGCTGAATTTCGCAGAAGACCTCATCGGTTTTACGTTCACACTGAATGGGTTAATGATCTTTCTATTAGAGATGCCCATAGTAAAAATGTATGAGAAATATAATAAGCGAAGGATACTTTATATTGGCTCAGTGCTTTGTGCTATCTCCTTTGTTTTTCTTGCCATTTCTATTCCTTATGGCTTTGCAAACCCATGGGTGATCGGAGTTCCTCTTTTGTATATGCTTTTCATTACCATTGGAGAGATCTTCTATTTACCCTTTGCTGGGGCAATGGCAATGAACATGGCTCCAAAGGAAAAGGCCGCAAAATTCATGGGACAATATTCGTTGGTCTTTTCATTCGTTCACGTGATCACGCCATTCTTAGGAGCAGCTTTTGCAGACTATTTTGGCTTTCAGAAATTGTGGATCGTAATGTTCTTTATCATGATAAGTGTGATATTCTTTGCTCGTAAGATCTCGAATGAAAAGGCAACATCCAGTGAATAAAAAGCCATGTTCACGCTTATTTCAAGAAAAAACCGTTCATCCAAAAGGCCCTGAAGTTTATGCATTGTTCATTATATTTACAATATGGGTGGACTATTAAGATTTCTCTGGCTTTTTCTTATTGCCTATTTGATCATTCGCATCGGCAAACGATTGCTTGGTTTTTCTTCAAGGCAACGTAGAGACTATGATTTTACAAATGAAGATCCGCGTCAGGAAGGCGATGTGGTCATAGAGCGCACAGCTCCAAAAAAAGGCAAAGAGAAAACAGCAGACAAAGGCGACTTTGTGGATTATGAAGAGGTAAAAGAGTAATAAGGTCATATTCAGGACCTAAACAAGTTCGATCTATTTTCAATGACCTTAAAATAAATAGAAAAGTTCATTTGATCTTCCCTTCATTATTTAGATATTACACGGGAAATTCAATCCAAAATGTACAATTTCTCTTATTTCAAAGAAAAAGATAAAGGTGTTCTCCTTCAATTCCTGAACAAACATCCCTTTGCATTCTTAACCGGTAGTGATAACCAGGGTAAATCAGTGGCCAGCCAGATCCCAATTCTTGTTGAAGAACGAAATGGTGAGTGGTATCTGCAAGGACACATCATGCGAAATACGGATCATTACAAGACCTTTGTTCAGAACCCACAAGTACTTGTTGTTTTCACAGGGCCTCATAGTTATATCAGTGCTACATGGTATACAAACACTAGTCTAGGTTCGACATGGAATTACATGAGTGTCCACATTAAAGGTGAGGTGCAATTCATGTCAGATGATGAGCTTGTGGCTTTTATGAAAAAATTCACTTTGCATTTTGAGAACGGAGATACCAATTCGCCCACCTATTATGACAACCTCCCAGATGAATTCATAAACAGAATGATGCCTGCCATCGCGGGATTTGAGATCAAGGTAGATGAAATGGAGAATGTGTTCAAGTTAAGTCAGAACAGGGATATGGAGAGTTACTTGAATATAATTTCCGAACTAAACCAACAAGGTGGGAGCAGCAAGCAAATAGCGTTGGAAATGGAAAAAAGAATAGAGCAGCTATTTCCAACAGGATTTGAATAGCAATGAAGGAAATTATTTCAAAGGGCTTGAACAAAATATAAAGCATAAAAAAAGCGAAGCCCTTTCAAACTTCGCTTTCATTTATATATCTTAAAAGAATTACTTCTTCTCTATAGCCTTAACTGCCTGAACTTTAGTTTCAGTAGCTTTTGCTTTTACGCCATCAACTTTCGCTTTGGCGTCTGAAGCTTTACCTTTAGAACATGAAGAAGCTTTAGATTTAGAGCAACAAGCTTTCGCTGATGCTTTGTCCTTAGAACAACTTGCCTTTTCTGCCTTAGAGCATTTTGCTTTATCAGCTTTAGAACAACATGCTTTCTTTGCATCCTTAGAACAACATGCTTTTGTGCAATCTTTAGAACATGCTTTCTTTTCATCAACCTTATCGGTCATTTCAGTTTTAGCTCTTTCTACATCCGCATCAGTCTGAGCAAAAGAAGTCCCACCTACAAAGGCGCATAGAGCAAAGGCTATAAATAATTTTTTCATCTTATTAATTTTAATTTTCGTAGTTAAAGATAAGGCAAAAATCTTGCCATTTATAGTATTTACGTGTTTTTCAGTATTTAGTTTCTAAGGCTAACTGACCTTCTTTCAATACATATTTCACCTGATCAGAACTTAGCAAGGTATCCAATGCGCTCTTTTGATCATCAAATAGGATTATGGAATCGCATGTAAAGGTCAATGTAAGTGGTTCATTATCAGAAAGGATCGAAAATCTGGCAATATTCTCATGCCTGAATTCATGGTCTTCTCCAGGTCTGTTTCGGGTAGCTTTAGCCACATCAATAAAGCCGAATTCCTTGAATTCCTTATTGGTCAATTCCATGACTTTATTTCCCCAGGAATCTCGTTCGCCCGTATTCACCAATAAGAAGGTGCGTTTTCCTTGCTTGAAGAATGTAGGAAAATAGGTTCTACTGTCATAACCATAGGACGAACTTGCTATGACATTCATAGAAGAATCGTATGCCATTTCCAAAAGCTGAAGGCAAAGTCCTTCGAATCTATCATTCACCGGTTCTGCAATGGCAATGTATTGTCCGTTTTCCATCTGAAAAACGTTTTGATAAAATATGGAATCTACCTTCGAAACGATATCGAGACTTGGGATCTCAATGGAATTGCCAATATCGTTTATTACTTCTTTGTCCAACACAATTTTTTGGCCATCCTCTTCTGTGGAACAAGAGAATAGAAGTGTGAAAAATATGATCGAAAGATATCTCTCCATTATTTTATCGAATGAATTTCTCCAGATCCTTGGATCTTCGAAGACACTTCTGGGTTGCCTTTGTAATGTACATCTCCACTTCCTTCTACCTGCACTTTCAAGGATTTTTCTGCATGTACTCTTACATCACCAGATCCATGGATACTTACCGAACTGTTCATGGTATGCATGTCCAATGAACTCACATCTCCAGAGCCATTAATGCTCACGCTGTGTTTTTCAGCTTCACCAACCAATTTTACATCGCCAGATCCATTTATCTTGGTGACCACCTGAAGCATATCAACTTGCAGATCAACATCGCCAGATCCATTAATGAATACATCCAAACTCTCTCCAGAGAAAACAGAATTTCCTCTTACATCACCAGAGCCATTGATATTAACTCCCTCTAAAGACGGTAAAGTAACTTTTACAGAGAAATTCGTAGACCAGCAGATCTTATCTGTAAAGTCTATGGTCCAATGGCCTCCTTTCACATTCCTGTTCAAGAGTTCAATAATATTCGCCTGTCCTACAGCCACTACTTTTTGCGGCCCTTGGCTTAACTCCACATCTACAGCAGATGTAACGCTTAAGTAGGAAAGATCGTCTAAAGAGATCTCTTTTTCAACGGTCTTGCCTTCGCCCTTTATGCATTTACTGCTAAAGCTGAAAGAATAGCCAATACCGGATAGGATCAATAATGTGAATAGGAATAATAGTGCTTTTTTCATGTTCTTAGGATTTGAATCCTCAAAATACGGAATTCTATTGTTCAAAATCTGCGAGGAACATCCAACGTTCGGTTTTTTCTTCCAACTCTCTTTGAATGCTTTCCAGTTCTGTTGAGATCTCAGCGATCTTTTGATAGTCTGTAGTGCCCTGCAACAAATTGGCTTTTTCGAATTTGTCTTTTTCCAATTGCTCTATTTCTTTGTCCAATTTTTCCAACTCCAAGCGCTCAGCATAAGTGAGTTTTACCTTCTCTACTTCATCATTTACCTTTTTTGGCTTTGCCTTCTTTTCTTTTTGTTCGGCCTTCTTTTTTCCAGCATTCTTAATACGATAAAGTGTGTAATTTCCCGGGAAATCTGAAATGGTCTTGTCTTCATTGAACACAAATGTATGTTCCACGATGCGGTCCATGAAATAACGATCATGACTAACGATCAAGAGCACTCCCGGAAACTGAGCCAGATAGTTTTCGAGTATTTGAAGGGTGAAAATGTCCAAGTCGTTTGTGGGCTCATCCAAGATCAGGAAGTTCGGATTCTGCATCAGAACAGTTAATAAATAGAGCCTCCGTTTCTCTCCCCCACTTAATTTAGAAATGTGGTTGTGATGCATATTCCGAGGGAAAAGGAAACGCTCTAGCAATTGAGCAGCAGTGATCTTCTGTCCTCTTGTCAAGGGGATCACCTCAGCAATTTCTCTTACCGCTTCGATCACTTTCTGGCCATCTTTGAATTTCAATCCACTTTGAGTGTAGTAGCCAAACTTAACCGTATCTCCGATCACGATCTTCCCTGTATCAACAGATTCGGTGCCAGTTATCATATTCAAAAAAGTAGACTTTCCCGAACCGTTCCTACCTATTATACCAACTCTGTCATTCCTTTTAAAAACATAAGAGAATTTCTTGAACAATTCCTTATCGCCCAGGCCCTTGGTAATGTTGTGTAACTCAACGATCTTGGACCCGATACGCGAAATGTTTATTTCTAGTTTGGCCTCCTCCTTATCAAGTCTTACCGAAGCCTTTTTCTTGATCTCATCAAATTGGTCTACTCTATATTTCGCCTTGGTCCCTCTTGCCTTAGGTTGTCTCCTTATCCAATCTAACTCTGTTTTCATCAGGCTTTTTGCTCTGGCTGTAGACGCTATAAGCATCTCTTCTCGAAGTTCTTTCTTCTCAAGGAAATAGCTGTAATTCCCTTTGTATTTATACAATTCAAAATTGTCTAGCTCAAGAATAACATCACACACACGTTCTAGAAAATAACGATCGTGAGTGATCATTAAAAGTGTCAGGTCGGTGTTTATCAAATGATCCTCCAACCATTCGATCATGTCTAGATCCAAATGGTTTGTAGGCTCGTCCAAAAGGAGAACATCAGGCTTTTTGATCAATTGCTGTGCTAGACTCAAACGTTTTACCTCTCCACCTGAAAGCACTCTAATCTCTCTGTCCAGCGGGTCTAACTTCAGCTTTGTCAAAATTTGTCGCGCTTTAACCTCACTGTCCCAAGCATCAAGCTCGTCCATACGATCTATTGCTTTTTGCAGTTTTTCTCCTTCCCAACCCAGCGTTAGTGCCATCTCATAATTCTTGATCGCCTTAACACTCTCATCTTCGCTTTCAAAAATGGCCTCTAAAATGGTGCTATGCGGATTGAAATCACTCTCCTGTCGAACATAGCCCAAAACAACATTATTTCGATATACGATCTTGCCTTCATCTGGCGGTTCCACATCTGCCAAGGCCTTAAGCAAGGTTGACTTTCCCGCACCATTCTTTGCAATAAGTGCCACCTTTTGCCCTTCACTCAGACCAAAACTAAGATCTCGGAAGATCTCACGCTCCCCAAAACGCTTACTAATATTCTCTACTGAAAGTATATTCATCTCTGATCTGTGAAAGTATAACCTTTGACGCTTTATTTTATGGCCTCTGAAGGAAATACGCACAATTGGAGCTATATTCCACAATAATTTTAAATTTGATGCATAACGAGGGGCTCGACCTCCTGGTTTGACCCAATTTAGCGGATGAACAAAGCTTTCACTATCATATTTCTTTGCCTTGCTTATTTTCTGAATGGCCAGAAATTCAACAATCCGGAAGACCTTATTTATAACCAAGAGAGTGATCGCTATTTTATATCTAATACTGTTGATGGACAAATAGTTACAAGTAATTCCAAAGGAGATCTGCAGAATTTCGGGACAAAAATGATGGGGTCACATGGCCTTGAGATCTGGAATGGACATTTGCTTGCCCTTTACAAGAATAAGGTCAACATCCTCAACCTCAAAAGTGGAACTCTTTTAAAGACTATTACAATAGAAGACGCTAAGTTCCTGAAAGATATTACCGCTGCTGAAGACGATTGTTTCTTCATTTCAGACTTTTCGGACCGCAGCATTTTCAAGCTTAAGATGACCGGTTTGAACAATTATGAATTGATCGATTGGTTGGATACAGGCGTAATACCAACAGGGCTCTGTTACAAAGATGGGCAACTTTATTTTGCCCAATGGGGACAAGAAGCAGGCATCTTCCAAGTGAATGTGAACACAAAAGAAGTTGAGACCGTATTGGTGACTAATTACAGCAATCTTCTGAGCTTGGCTATAGGTAATGACAATAGCATTTATGCCAGTAGCTGGAAAAACAACGACATCTTAAAATACAACCTAGACCTTAATGATGATCCCGAGCTGATCTCAGACCCGCAAGTGCTGTACCCTGGAGGTCTGTTCTTCAATGAACATACATCGCAATTGATGATGACGGATATTGGTCTAAATAGATTTCACAATCCGAAAATGGAGGAAAAAAAGGTGAATAAAACGAGTCCTGAGATGAATGCATTTCCTAATCCAGTGGCTTACAATTCACTTATCACTTATCATTTGGATCATGCAGGAGAAGTGATGATACAACTCTTCAATTGCAAGGGGCAATTGGTCAGAACAGTTCGTCAAAACTCATCTGAGCCCGGAGAAAATCAATTCTTATTAGAGAAAGGTGGTCTTTCAAATGGTCTTTACTTCTTGCACGTCTCCTCGAAAGATAAGAGTGAAGCCATGCCTATTACTTTTATTCAGTAAGTAAGATCTTTACTTCTTTTATAAGTCTGTCTACATCTTTGGTATTGGTGCCATCATAGTAGCCCCTGATCCTTTTCTGTTTATCCACCAACACGAAATTATTGGTATGTATGAAATCACTTACCCCACCATCGCCCTCGCCTGTTTCAGCTGGTTTTAAAACAAAATAAGACTTCCTCGCCATTTCATAGATCTGCTGCTTGTCGCCAGTTAGCAATCTCCATTGATCATAGTCAATTTCTATTCGGTCGGCATAGGCTTTGAGAACAGGAACAGAATCTTGTTGTGGAATAACACTTACCGAAAGGAAACGCACCTCATCTTCATCGCTAAGTGAATTTGCTGCACGATCCATTTGACTTGTCATAATTGGGCAAATGCTTTGACACGTAGTAAAGAAGAAATCGATAACATAAACCTTGTCATCGAGCCATTGATCGCTTGTTTCGTTTCCATGCTGATCTAGCAATTTAAACGGTTTTACCCTATGCCCTTCAGCTAAGTCTTTTAATGAATCATCTACTAAAATTGGATTGACATCTGCAGGATCGAATACTCTAAGCGAATTATCCGGTGTTAACAGAATACCTGCGATAATGGAACCTATGATAAAGATGAGCCCCACAATTATAAGGCCTAGGTACTTTTTCATGCCTTATAGATATCCGCTATGGCATCAGCGTATTTCGCCATTATCACTTTTCGCTTCAACTTAAGAGTAGGAGTGAGTTCTCCTCCATCTATTGTAAACTCTTGAGGGATAAGTTTAGGTTTCTTTACTTGTTCCCATTTACCGAATTGGGTGTTGTACTTTTCGATCTCTGACTGAATCAAAGAATTGATCTTTGGATCCTTGATCACCTCCTCATTTGATGCATATTCTATCCCATTCTTTTTGCAGTAGCCCTTTAAATACTCAAAACTAGGCACCACTATAGCAGAAGAGTGTTTTTCATTTTCACCTACTACCATTATTTGTTCAATAAATGGCGATTGTTTGTAGATGTTCTCCATAGGCTGTGGAGCAATATATTTTCCTCCTGAAGTCTTGAATATCTCCTTCTTTCTGTCCGTGATCTTCACAAATTGGCCTTCTTGTAAGACCCCAATGTCTCCTGTATGGAACCAACCATCTTTGTCAATCGCTTCAGCAGTCTTTTCAGGATCCTTGTAGTATCCCATCATGATATTCGGCCCTTTGCAAAGGATCTCACCATCCTCAGCGATCTTTACTTCAACGTCTTTTATCGGTCTTCCAGTTGTACCAAATCGAAATCCATCATTCTCTATTTCATTTACGCTTATTACAGGAGATGTTTCTGTAAGACCATATCCTTCCATGATCGGAATTCCCGCAGCGTTGAATATTCTGCATAATCTTTCTGAAAGTGCTGCACTTCCACTTGCAGCCAATTTCACTTGACCTCCCAATGCTTCTTGCCATTTACTGAATATTACCTTTCTAGCAATGCTCAATTTGAAATTGTACCAAGCGCCATTCTTATTGTAATACTCAAATTTCTCTCCTAATGAAACTGCCCAGAAAAACAGTTTCTTCTTGATCCCTGTAAGCTCATTTCCTTTTGCTATGATCTTATCAAAAACCTTTTCATATAGCCTTGGAACAGCAGTGAAGATCATCGGGCTAACCTCTTTCAAATTGTCCCCAATGGTTTCCATTGATTCTGCATAATGCACTTGAACACCTTTGTACATATACAGGTAAATGAGCATCCGTTCAAAACTGTGGCATAAGGGTAAAAAGCTAACAGATCTTGCTCCTGGATCCACAGGTAATCTTAAGCTTGAGGCGAGTGCATTGCTTATTAAATTGCTATGGGAAAGCATGACACCTTTGGGATCTCCAGTTGTTCCAGAAGTATAAATGATCGTAGCCAGATCTTCATACTTCACATTGGCTTTTCTTTCTTCGACCTTGGTCTTGTCCTTTCCCTTGCCTAAGTCCTTTACTTCCTTCCAATTCTTGCAACCAGCGACATCATTGAAAATAAAAACATCTTGTAGGTATGAGACTTGGTCTTTCACCTTTTGCATTTTATTATACAATGGCTTATCCGAAACAAAGCAAAACTTCACCTCCGCCTGATCAAAAATGTAGATGTAGTCTTTTTCTGAGATCGTTGGATAAACAGGAACATCTATTGCACCTATTTGAAGACAGGCAAGGTCAATGAAATTCCATTCTGCCCGGTTCGTTGTGGTTGCGATCGCAACCTTATCGCCAGGCTTCACACCCAACTCTATTAATCCAAGGCTCATTTCATCAACGATTTCCTTTACTTCTTTAGTCGAGTATTTTTCCCAACCGCTAGCCTTTTTTGTCGCCAAGCAAACTTCTTGCGGGTGCTCAGCCAATTGGTAGTCTAAGAATTCGAATAGTCTCTTTATTTCCATACTATTAGCAAGATCATTATTTTTTAATTGCTTTCCTAGTTTCTTCTGTAAACCGTTTCTCCCCCTATGATCGTTCGTACCACTTTTGCCTTTTTTATCAATTCGGGTGAAGCCTCCATCAGATCAACATCCAATACAGTGAAGTCTGCAAATTTACCAAGTTCTATACTTCCTTTTAACGTATCCTCAAAGCAAGCCAATGCAGGCCAAATAGTCATTCCCTTCAGTGCATCTTGTCTACTTAAAGCTTCTTCTATTCTAAATCCGCCTTCGGGAAAGCCTTCCTTGTCCTGTCTGAAAACAGCAGAATAAAAGGTGTTCAAGGGATCTATCCCTTCTATCGGGAAATCTGTTCCGAGGGGAATAAACCCGTTTTGACCCATTAGTGAATTGTAGGAATATGCACCTTCCATTCTCTCTTTTCCTAGTCTTGTTTCAGCCCAATACATATCTGAAGTGGCATGAGTAGGCTGAACTGAAGGGATAATTGAATGATCCTTGAATAGATGCATGTCTTTAAGGTCTACAACTTGTGCATGCTCAATTCTCCAACGCCTATCGTTCGTCCCTTTTAATAGATCCTTATATAGGTCCAAAATGAATTCATTTCCCCGATCTCCGATACAATGCGTGTTCAATTGGAACTCATGTTTGATCGCAATTTCAGCCCACTTCCTATAAAATGTTGGATCTTCCCTCATTAGACCATGATTGCCATGATCATCTGAATACGGTCTTTTAAGTAGTGCCCCTCTAGAGCCTAGTGCACCATCTCCGTATAATTTAATACTTCTAACCGAAAGTCTGGCATCTTGATAAGGTCCCTTTCTTATCCATTCCATGCTTTCTTCAATGGGATCGAGCATGGCGTTAACGCGCATTTTCAATTCTCCCGATCCCTGAAGCTCTTTGATCGCATTGATCTTGTATGGCGGCAAACCAGCTTCTGTGATCGATGTGAGACCAACAGCCAAACAATTTTTCTGTGCAGCAAGGATCCCTTTATCCAATTCCTCTCCTCTTGCTTCTGGGATAACCGAACGTATGTATTCCATTGCGTTGTCAATGAGCAAACCTGTAACCTCTCCTTTTTCGTCTTTCAGGATCTCGCCACCATCATAATGAGAAGATCGATCTACCCCTGCAATTTCCATCGCTTTTTCATTTATCACAGTAGCGTGACCGTCTATGCGTTCCAGACTCATGGGAACGTTAGGAAATAATTCGTCCAGCAATTCTCGATTGGGCCACTCCTTTACTTCCCAGTCATTTTGATCCCATCCCCATCCCTTGATCCATTCTTGATCAGGATATTTTTCTCTATGTGTTTTCACTCTCTCTATACACTCATCCCATGACTTTGTGCCGACCAGATCTACATCCAATAGTCCGGTGCCATAGCGCACGAAATGGCAATGCGCATCATTGAACCCCGGGTATACATATTGTTTTTGGCAGTCGATATACTCATCTGCCCGATAGAAATTCATAATGGCTCTCTCGGCACCTACAGCAACGATCTTCCCATCTACGATCGCCACTGCAGAAGCTGTGGTGAATCCAACATCCGCTGTATAGATATTTGCATTGTGTATGATCAGGTCTGCTTGCTTGCTTTTGAAATTGCAAGCAGATAAAAAGAGCAATCCAACGGCCATTATATATCTCGATCTCATAGGTTCTTAAGTTTATTGATGAATGGGAAAGTGCGATAGAGTTTATCAAGATCCATCACCGCAAACATGGCGATGATCAAGAATGGAAGAAGGGGTACCTTGTATCTGACCAAGGCTCCAAAAACGGGCGTCACCAGTCCTATTACTCCAGCTAAGCATAGAATAAAAGACCAATGAAAAGTATTCCATTTCTTTATTGAAAGGTCCTTTTTTCTATAGACTACGGCCAAGATGACCAACACCAACAATGCTAAGTTCTCCATAGCCGCCAAAGCATCTAAAGCTCCATTGAATTCCCAGGCAAAAGGTCTGAACAAGACTGAAAAAACTGCTCTCGGCAAATTCCAGAACACATCGCTAAAACTATTGATCTCAGGTAAATAATACGTTGAATTCGGTTGTAATGAAGCTACCAAGTCAAAAAAGTCCTTCTGTTTTTGAATGAGATGAGCAACTGGATCTGGCCCACCTATTAAAGGAGAAAGATAAACTGAAATGATCAAAATACTTGCACATGCGATCCAATTCCATAATGGATCTAAGGGAGACACCTTATTTAGCCCTATAAATAGGAGACCTGGCAAAAGTGTAAGTAATACATAAGTCTTTATCCAAAGGAGTAACGTGAATGTAAGCACAAGCCAAAGCCATTTCATACTTTTTGTATTGACAAAAAAATGAAAGAGCGTAAGCCCCAATGCAAAGATCAGTATCGATTCTTTTAAAACTCCAGAACTCCAGAAGAGAAATGATGGAACCAGGAACAAGCTTAACAACAAGATCCATTTAGGTAATTTAAATTTTGCTCTAAAGAAATGATAAAGCCCTATGCAACCAGTAAAACTAAGCACATTGAAGAGAATATTATGCACTTGAAAATTGCCAAATGAAACAAAATGAAATAACGTATTGACCCTTATTATGGTCCGATTATCATTCAAAGAGCCATAATTGTATGTCTTATCCCAATACAACATATTCTCTTTGGCTTGAGCGACAATTTCGTTTGGATCTGACATATCTAAAAACAGCATCAAGAAGGAACTGAAGTCATCTTTAGCTAACTGAAAAAGCACACTGGCATCATCAAAATATTTGTAAATATCTGCGGACCCCCTATCCGTATAGTAATATGTATAAATGGTAAATAAAGCGATCCCTGAGAGGACCTTCAATGAAAAGAAAAACAAGAGTTCGTATTTGCTAAGACCGCATCTCCTAAAAAAATAAGTCCTGGAGATAAACCACAGACATAACATGTAAATGATCAGAGGAAAAATGAGATCCCAGATCATTCCAAATTTTTTATTTTTCGCAATTCGAAATTCTGGCCGAGGTAAACTTTTCTCACCTGCTCATCTTCAGCCAATTCTTCTGCTGTTCCAGCCTTTAGGATATTCCCTTCGAACAAGAGGTACGCACGATCAGTAATGGAAAGTGTTTCCTGCACGTTATGATCGGTGATCAAGATCCCAATATTCTTGGTCTTAAGAGTAGCAACGATAGACTGTATGTCTTCTACAGCGATCGGATCTACACCTGCAAATGGTTCGTCAAGCAAAATAAATTTTGGACTTGTTGCCAATGCTCTGGCTATCTCTGTTCTTCGTCTTTCACCTCCAGATAAAAGATCACCTCTGCTCTTACGTACATGTCCCAAGCCAAATTCTTCGATCAGTTCTTCTACCCGATCCCTTTGGTCTTTCTTGCTCATTTTGGTCAATTCCAAAACAGCTCTTATGTTGTCCTCTACGCTAAGTTTTCTAAATACTGATGCTTCTTGAGGAAGGTAACCTACACCCATTTGTGCCCTTTTGTACATTGGTAATCCAGTTATCGGTTTCTCGTCCAAATAAATTTCGCCATCATTTGGCTTGACCAAACCAACGATCATATAAAAGGATGTCGTTTTCCCCGCACCGTTTGGGCCAAGCAATCCAACTATCTCACCTTGGTTCACCTCAACTGAGACTCCTTTTACGACAACTCTTTTGCCATATTTTTTGACAATATTTTCAGCTCTTAATTTCAATGGGCTAAAGATACTTTTTAAGATCAGAAATTGAGTTCCATAGAAACTCTTGCTCCAAATTTTGTAATGCTAGGATTCTCTAAATAAGTGAGCCTCCATATAGCATCTACCCTCAGGAATTTAAGGATGTTTTCAATTCCAACAGAGGTTTCAGCAAATGGTTTTTTCAATGCATTAGAATTCAGTGGTATCAAAAGCTCATCACGATTTCCATCTCCCAGATCTCCGATCACTCCCTTGACCCCAGCAACCTCTCTCCATTTCAATTTTCTTAATAAAGGGACACGATTAAAGAATAAGCCTTCTAAATGCCAACTAGCAGCACCAGAAACGTATTCATCGCTTATAAATTCGAAAAAGCTCATAGTATTGAAAGCCATGTCATCATAAAAATAAGTCTCATTTCCCTGATGTATGAACAAGAGCGGATAAGGGAGGTCTCCCCATGTTTTCCCTCCTTCAAATCTGTACTCTACATATCCAAGAGGACCAAAACTCAGCCAATGCTGATAGCCCAAGATCAGCCTCTGATATTCAAAATTGCTCTTAAGGGCTCCTTTAATTCCTAGTGAAAAGTCTACAGTCAAGATCGGGTATTTCGTTCCTAGAGAAACGCGCTCAAACTCGCCTGACACATACTTCTCTTTATAGGCAAAGCGCGTTTTGAAAGATACTTCTGAACTATTGATCTCTTTGACTTCAACCAGGCCTCCATTGTCTTCCGAGAACTTTTCATACTTAAGTGCACCAAGTGGAGAAAGTCTTTTGTTTGTGAATTGAATACGATTACTAAAACCATAGAACCATTCTCTTTCCAATGATGCCTTGAGTTGTTGGTTCATGGTGAGCTTATTGTTGGGGTTTGTTCTAAGAAAAGAAGAGAATAGATTGTCCTGGTCAAAAGCATTGATACTTTGTCCTAATTGTTCTACATCTTTACTGTAATGGACAGTGAGGAGTTGTCGCGGCTGTTTGGTCAGGAAATACTGAAATCCCCCGCGATATTTGAACTCCTTATCCTTAAAGCCATATGCACCATAAGCTTCCAGCATAAGGCGCTTGGAAAAATCGTTGCTTGTTCTGCCTCCCAATCGCAGGCGAAACCCTTCAACGGGATTAGAACTAATAATTGACGAATAGGGACCGTACTCGAAATTTCCTTTTACATAATAACCAGAAACGAGCAGAGTAATAATATCCACATATGTCCTGAATTGAGGCACCTTCTTCAATTTAGTGATCATTGAATAGATCTCCTTTTGATCAGTGCTCAAGCTGTCATGACGGGCTTTCACCCAAAATGCCTCATCTTTGCCATAGATGTCTTTGTTGAGCACAACATTTTCAACTCCAGAATAAAATTTGTCGTCTTTGGCGTTATTGATCACGAAGTTTTTGTAGCTGGTAAATTTTCGACCATAGATCCCCATTTGCGATTTGACAACGTTGAAATCAATGATCAATTCATCCTTGGAAAGCATCCATACCTCTGTTTCTACCTCATCGTATTGCTGCTTTACTCTTAATTGAGAAATGAAATTAATATTGGCGTCTTTAGCTATCTCTGCTTCAATGCTTTTAATGGCATAAGTGGTATCGTTCACCCAAAACTCTCCATCAAAAGTGAGTTCTTGTTTTCGTTTAGGCTTGAACATGATGTTGTAGCACCATTTGTTTCCAACATATGCACTATCCATTAAATAATACCTGTAAAAGAACATTCCAGCATCTGAGATAGGGCTTACAAAACTTTTCCCAAATACTTGAATGTTGTTATCATATACATTCACATTTTGATACATGTCCCCCAGAAATTGCGAAACGCTTTCATTCTCAAATCCACTTACTTTTGTGGCCTTGATCACTTCCTTTTCGGCCTTGGGCTTTTGTCGGTAATAAAAATCACTTAATGACTCTGTCATGAAAATTGGAAGAGCCGTCTTTTGATCAGTACTATCAATATGGTCGAAAATGAAATCAAAGGACTTGAAGATCTTTCTATTCGTAAATTCCTCCGTTATATTGTTCAGGTCGAATTGGACCTTATTGTAAGTTTCATATTGATAAGCCTCCAATTTTTCACGATCATTGATCTTCTTATTCTTGAGAATGTTCCTCAAGATGGGGTGCGCTGGATTTTCATAGACTTTCTCCTTTGCACTGATCACTACTTCCTCCAATCCAACGGAGATCGGCTCCATTAAAAAGTGAAAAGTTTGTTCTCGGTCTATTTTGACTTTTCTGAATTCTGGCTTATAGCCGACCACTGAAACGCCCATACTATCAGATGCATAATAGGTCTCTATGCGATAATAACCTTCTATATTAGAAGTTGTGCCAACTTTTGCCCCAAGAAATGCAATATTGGCAAACGGAATTGGCTCATTAGTTTGCGCATCGACCACTGTTCCTGAGATGACAGTTTTTTGAGCATTCGATCCAATTGAAAAGCATAAAGCCATCCCAATAAGTATGGTGCTATGTAATTTGGTATTCAAGACCTCTAACGTGGTCAAAAATAACGATAAAGTGAACTGATCATTTCAGGAAAAAAATAAAATGCTCACGATCTGGCTGCTCTTTTCGTGACTCTTTTGGATATAAGTATGCCGACCTCATAAAGCAACAATATGGGCAAGGAGACCAATATCTGGCTAGCAACATCCGGTGGTGTGATCACGGCTGAGATAGCCAACACAACCACCAGCGCGTGCTTTCGATATTTCTTTAGGAATTCTGGTGTCACCAAACCAATTTTGGTGAAAAAATAAATGAGAATGGGCATTTGAAAAAAAATGCCTGTGATCAAGGTTAGCTTATTGATCGTACTTATGTAATCATCGAATTTGAAGTCGTTGCTCACTTTTTCTGAAACTGTGTATTCAGAAAGAAATTTTACAGTGAGCGGACATATGAGATAGTATGCAAATAGCACGCCCATTGCGAACAAAAGTGAAACCCAAAAGACAATACCCGAAGCACTTTTTTTCTCTTTGTCCTTCAATCCCGGCCTAATGAAAGACCAAATTTGATAAAACACATAAGGGAATGCTAAGATGAAACCGAATATGAGACTGCTCCATATATGATAGGATATCTGTCCTGCCATTTCAATATTTTGAAAAGAGCTGAGGTCTAACCTGAAACACAAATTATCACCTAGTCCAAGGCTTTCAGACATCCAGCAAAAGAGATCATAGGTAAGGAAATCTGGTTTGGTAGGGCCAAAAATAATGACGTCAAAAAGGATCTTTTTCCCAAGGAATGCGATGATCGCAAAAACAAAAATAGCGATCCCCGATTTGACCAATTTCCATCTCAGTTCCTCTAAATGATCCAGAAAAGGCATTTCTCCTTCTGTACCTATCTTTTCCGTCATCTCAATAAATTCCTTCTTTCAATAGATCATGAATGTGAACCATACCTTTGTACTTTTTTTCCTCAAGCACGATCAATTGATTGATCTTGTTCATCTCCATCAATTGAAATCCGTTCACGGCAAGTTCATTTGCTTCCATAGTCTTTGGTCTAGCAGACATTATATCCTTCGCTTTAACCTCTTCCATTTTTTGTTTGGACTCCATCATTCTCCTGAGGTCTCCATCCGTAATTATCCCCATTACTTTGCCTGCTTTTACCACAGCCGTTGCTCCACAACGACCCTTTGAGATCGTTAATATGACTTTTGAAATTGGGTCTGTTTCCAAAACTTTCGGAGCATTCTCAGCTATGATGTCTCCCATTTTGGTATAGATCTTCTTGCCCAATGCTCCCCCAGGATGGTTCTTTGCAAAATCCTTTGTCGTAAAGCCCTTCATTTCCATGAGGCATACAGCCAGAACGTCCCCCATCACTAGTTGGGCCGTTGTACTCGTAGTAGGGGCCAAATTATTAGGACATGCTTCCTTCTTTACATGCGTAATGATCTGATGATCGGTGTTCTTTCCCAAAAAGGACTTCTTATCTGCTGTCATCCCGATAATCGTATTTCCCATGTTCCTAACGAGTGGAATTAGCACTTTGATCTCTGGAGAATTCCCAGAACGGGATATACACATTACCACATCCGACTTCTGGATCATGCCAAGATCACCGTGAATGGCATCAGCCGCATGCATAAAAAGGGCTGGTGTACCTGTGGAATTGAAAGTAGATACTATCTTTTTTGCAATGTTCGCACTTTTACCTATCCCAGTAACCACAACCCTTCCAGAAGAATCGGCAATACTCTCAATGGACTTTTGTAGATCCTTATCTGCATATTTCAATAGACCTCGAATGGAGTTTGCCTCAAGTTTGATCACCTCCAAAGCCCTGTCAATTATCTTTTTCCCCTTAATTCCCATTTAAAGAAATTCTTCGTTCAAAACTTTTAAGCAAGTTATTTTATTCATAACTTACAATATCAATAGTGACAAAAGTACAATTACATTTAAGTTTAGAACAATCAACCGATGATCGCAACGGAAATTAATCCTAAGGATTCGTTGAAGAAATTTTTTGGCTTCGACAAATTCAAAGGAGAGCAAGAGGAGATAATTGATCATTTACTTTCAGGGAACAGCTGTTTTGTAATAATGCCTACGGGAGGCGGAAAATCTCTTTGTTATCAATTACCCGCATTGATGATGGATGGAACTGCAATTGTGGTTTCTCCGCTCATAGCTCTAATGAAGAACCAGGTAGATGCCATTAGAGGCTTCTCAAAGAATGATGGTATAGCACATTTTCTCAATTCATCCCTTAATAAGGGCCAACTCCAAAAAGTAAAAGAAGATGTGAGTTCTGGAATAACTAAACTCCTATATGTAGCGCCAGAATCCCTTAAGAAGGAAGACAACATAGAGTTCTTGGCTTCGATCGGAATATCATTTTTTGCGATAGATGAAGCGCATTGCATCTCAGAATGGGGACACGATTTCAGACCTGAGTACAGAAAACTGAAATCCATTATGAAAGATATCGCGGACACACCAGTGATCGCACTTACGGCTACTGCTACTGAGAAGGTACAAACCGATATCATGAAAAACCTTGGTATCGATTCTGCAAAAGTTTTTAAAGCCTCATTTAATAGGGATAACCTTTTTTATGAAGTAAGGCCCAAAAGGGATGTGACAAAAGAGATCATCAAATATGCAAAACAACATGAAGGAAAATCAGGCATAGTATATTGCTTGAGCAGGAAGAAAGTGGAAGAAGTGGCCGAAGCATTGCAAGTGAACGGAATAAAGGCTCTTCCTTATCATGCGGGAATGGATGGTAAGATGAGAGCATCCACACAAGACAAATTCTTAATGGAAGAATGTGATGTCATTGTTGCTACGATCGCTTTTGGAATGGGAATAGACAAGCCTGATGTTAGATATGTTGTACATCATGACATCCCAAAAAGTATTGAAAGCTACTATCAGGAAACCGGAAGGGCTGGAAGAGATGGCGGTGAAGGTAATTGTGTTGCTTTCTATAGTTACAAAGACATCGAAAAACTTGAAAAATTCTTGCAGGGCAAGCCTGTTTCAGAACAAGAGATCGGCAATCAGTTACTTCAGGACATCGTATCCTATTCTGAAACATCCATTTGCAGAAGGAAATTCCTCTTGCATTATTTTGGGGAACATTTCAATGAAGAAAACTGTAATGACCTGTGTGATAATTGCAAAGACCCTAAAGAAAAATATGAAGGCCAAGAATATGTTGAGCTCTTATTGAAAACGGTGAAAGCCGTGAAACAAAAGCATGGAATGAAGCATGTCTCAAACATCTTGGTAGGCAATGAAACCGCTGAAGTAAAGACATACAATCATCATGAAATAGATCAATTTGGCGAGGGAGAAGAGCACGAAGACAAATTCTGGAATGCCGTTATAAGACAATGTATAGTGCGTGGCTTGTTGAACAAAGAAATAGAGACTTATGGTCAGCTAAAGATCAGTAAGGAAGGCGAAGCCTTTATGGCCAAACCTGAGAGCTTCATGTTGACAAAAGAAAGAGACTATCAGGGTGAAGAAGATGCATCTATAGTTGTGAATTCCAGAGGCGCAGGTGGTGGAGACGATGTGCTACTATCTATGTTGAAAGAGCTTCGAAAAGACACCTCTAAGAAGGTTGGGCTTCCACCTTATGTGATATTCCAAGACCCATCTTTAGATGAAATGTCTTTGAATTATCCTACCTCATTAGATGACCTGACCAAAATAAGTGGAGTTGGCAAAGGAAAAGCAGAAAAGTATGGTAAACCTTTTATTGACCTGATCAATAAATATGTCAAGGAAAACGACATTGAGCGCCCCATGGATCTCGTTGTAAAAACCGTGGCTAACAAATCTGCGAATAAAGTCCACATTATTACGAACATTGATAGAAAGCTTCCATTAGAAGATATCGCCTCTAGCAAGGGGCTTGACCTTGAAGGGATCATAGAAGAGATCGAGGTGATCGTTGCAAGTGGAACTAGAGTGAATATTGGATATTATCTGGATGATATTTTGGACCAAGACTCCCAGGAGGATATTTTCGAATATTTCAAAGAAGCAGAGAGCGATGATCTGAATGATGCCATAGACGAATTTGATGGAGACTTTACTGAAGACGAGATCAGGTTAGTTCGTATTCGATTCATGAGCGAAATGGCCAATTGATCTAAGTGCAACTTTCGTAAAACTGCTCTAACTTTTTATAGTACTGGATCAAGTCATCTTGGGTCACATCCGTTCTATGGATTTGCTGCTCGTTCAGCTCTTCAAGTGCTTTCAGATGCCCTTCTAACACATCAGACTTTAAAGACAATTTTTCCAAAAATTTCTTTCGATCCTCGCCAGGACTTAATTGGTAGTGCTCTCTAATAAAGGCATAGTATTGGTCAAAGAGATACTGAGCGATCTTATTCCTTCCCTTTAATTGATAGTACAATTCACTTATGGTTTCTACATATTCTATGGAAGAATTCTCAGGTATCAGCGCTACAGGGATCATCTTCTGTTTTCTACGTACTCCAAAAAATACATAAATCGCCAATAATCCCAATAAGGTGTACATAGCCCATCGCAAGCTTTCCTGTGACATAATGTATCGAAAAGGCCCTTCATTTCGATCCAAAGTATCTCTAGATCGGTTATCGTCACCCAAAAGGTCGAATTCCTCTTGGTAGACCAAGTCCTCATAAATTATAGCGCCATCATTCATATGAGAAAACACGTCCCTGACGTAATCTGCACCTTCTTTTTGAGTAACAAAATAATTCGTAAAAAGTATGGGATTGGAATGAATATAGAAAAATCCATTTCCATGTGGTTTTCTTATAAAATTCACGAGGGTGTCATTGGCTGTTCCCAATTTGGTGTAAGATGTATTGTCCAGGCAAAAGTATTGCTCGGGAAAATAATTCCAGTATCTCTTGATCGGTCCATTGCTGTTTACAGCCATAAAAGAAACCCCTTCAGTATTATTTAGTTCAGGGTGGACGAAATTAGCTTTCCATATAGTATCGAACTTGGAACCCATTCCATCCCAATAATAATTGCAAGAACCATCATTCAGCGATTCCATTAATGCGTGGTTGGGTCTTTCCAGAATGAAAATGGCATTGTTGCCACTGGCAACATAATCAAACAAGTTAGAACGTTCGAGTGTATCCAAATGCAAGTACCCGCCAATGTGCAAATAGTTGGACGTGACGGTGTCTGTCCATTGTTCAAGTGTAGCTGAGATACTTGTATCTGGTATTATGAATTCTTTTTCTGGATATAGACCCTTCACATATTTCAATGTGAATTCCAATCCAAATGGTTCCGTATTATTCGTTCGGTAATTCTCACCCCAACTGTGTTTTGGCCCACTAAAATAGTTGATCAATAAGACCAGTCCTATTGCCACTGCTACAAGCAGTACTATTTTAGTGGCACTATTCATTTCTCTAAATTGTTAATGAAGTGCCGATAATTATATTGAAGTTTTTCGAAGATGCTTTCATTAAGATCAACATCCCCATACCAGGAATATTCAAATACATATGTAAGTTTTCTGAAATCAGAATATTCAATTCTGGTCTTCATTTCCAGAAGATAAAGGAAATTTGTTTTCTCTTTCTTGTAGGTGATCCAATCTTTCTCAGACAGCTTCTGGAGCATTAACAAGAAATATATCCTCACGGCCATTTTATACTCCTTTTTAGAAATGGCCTCCCTCAGTAGGATCTCCAATTCACTCTCTTCCAAATTCTGTTCTGCTTCTTCCAGTCTTGTTTCAAGGGATCTATCGGTTTTAAATGACTTGTTTGGTTCAAGGAGTGTCAATTTATAGATAATGAAGCCTACAATACCTATCAGCAGAATAATGCAAATGGCTTTGACAAAGGTGGAAAGCCCATTCCACCAACCCCAATCAAAGGACCTGTTTTCCACTTCTTCAGGTTCATCTTTCTCTTCTTCCTTTTTCTTCTTTTTCCGTTTTTGGGTTTCTGAATAATCAACTTCTTCCATGACCCTCTCCCATTCTATTTCTTCAATGGTCTTACCTGGATTCAAGTCTTGAGAATCATATTGGCTCGCATCATCCTGTGCTGAAAACTGGATAGATAAAAGAAGAATTAATATGACCTTAACCGACCTTTGAAATAATGTCATATTTTTTATCTCTATTGCCTAAATTCTCTATTTGCTCCTTTAAATTCTCAGCATCATAGATCTCTTTTTGAGAATAATATTGAACTACATAACCGTAAAACATCAAAGCTCCAGTGAATACCATTCCCATGACTGTTATAATGGCCAAAAAAGAGCTAATGACCACGGAATACATTTCATCATCGACAACAACAAACCAGCCAACCATATCAAACAATAAAAACTGAACAGTTGAATTCAATATCATGAAAAAGACAAACGAAGACAACAACATGATCAAGTATAATCCGATCATCTTTCCATAATGAATTGTCCAAAATGCAAATGTTCGGGACCAGCCCTTAAATGGGTCGACACTTTCAATTACTGTAACAACAAGCGGAGCGATGAATAATGGGAACACCAATATCAAAATAAAGAAAGGAATAGGAGTCCAAAGCCAAAACAAGAGATTGATAATGAAAGAAACAATAAGGCCTTTGTAAATATTCCTTATAAATAGGGGCCATAATTTCTTGTACTTTTCTTTGTTCACCTCTGTTAGCGCAAGACAAATTCCATAAGTACTTACCAAACCAAAAACAATGGAGTTAATAAAATAGAGAAAGGGAAATTCCTGTATGCTGAACAACAGATCTATGTACTCAAAATGCCTAAATAAAATAGCCGCGATAATTCCAAAGAACACGGTGAAAAAATTCTGACCGACCATAGCATTGAAAATACGGTCGCCATAAGTGAGATGAACTACATCTTGAATATCCCTCCCATAATAAAGGATCAGAGCACCGAAATAGACCAGGCCAGCGAAAAGGGCCAAGCCCAAAATTTTTCCAAATCCTTTTCCCAGCAGCTTCACTACATCTCCATATACTTGTCCATTATTCTTTATTTTGGTGATGTCAGTTTTGTAATAAGCGCTTTCAGGAACATGGTCTTCCATGAATTTGCGAGTATCAACATCCCGGAATTGTCTTCGGGGATAGATCACAAAATAATATATAATACAACCTAACATCATAGCAATAATGGCGAAGCGGAGTATATCAGGAATTTCGGTATATCGCGTAATAAAACCTTCGACCAAAGCGGCAAAAATGATCACGGGAGTTATTCCCAGCATTATAGTTATCCCTTTCTTGGCCGAAACCACAAAAGCCTCTTGTCGACTATAAGTTTTAGGAAACAATAATCCTCTACCCATCGTAAATCCCGCTGCACCTGCTAATATTATTGCAGCGATCTCAGGAGTTCCATGCATCCATATTGTAAGAACACTGGCTTTCGTTAAGCCCCTTGCAATGAAAAAGAATTGAAAAACGCCTAGCATCACTCCATTTGAAATGAGTATGAACCCTGTTCCTATGCCCCATAATATACCTAGTGCAAATGTTATGAAAGCCACACGTAAATTGTTCAAACCAATTCTGTAAGCCATTGAAAATGGATTGGAAACCACTTTCTCGTATGTAACTTCACCATTTGCATCTACTCCGTTAGGCACATAGTCGTATTTATAAATGCCCATAGGGTCTTCGTCAGCAATATTACTCTCTGTTATTGTGATGTAATCTTCACCGAGAATATATTGAGCAAAACTGCTATCGTGGTAACTTGAAAAAGCTCCTATTAAAGAACAAACCAAAACGATCATGAAAGAGACCAGCAGTTCTTTTCTCGACTCCCACATGATCAAAGGCAATTCATGCTTCCAAAATCTAGAGAATTTAAGGATCCCCTTTTTACGGGTTTTATAAATTGAAGTATAAACCCTTTGAGCCAGATTATTCAAATAAACTTTAACAGACCTGTTTGGAAAATAAGTTTTGGAATAGGAAAGATCATTTGTGATCTCAATGAAAAGATCGCTCAGTTTCTCAGGATCTTTTTCTTTTTGTTTAGTAAGATCTTCAAACTCTACCCACTTATCCTTGTTCTGCCCTATAAAGTCTGTTTCCTTCAGTTATTCAGTTTTTTGAGAGTTCCTAAATATATACGAATTTGTCGTATTATTGGGATGCAGGCACAAAGTGCATCCTCTATATTATTAAATGAAGAAAATATCTATAGATACAACTCAAAATGTTAAGATAGAGTATGAGCTTGCTGCTTTAAAAGACAGAGTGTTGGCTTATCTTCTAGATGTTTTGACAATGGTTGTAGGAATAGTTGTGATCACTTTGATACTATCATTTTCCGGAGTTACTCTGGGTGGATTTCTTCCTCAATTCGTTTCTACTATTATCATCCTCTTTTACACACCGGTTTTCGAAATTCTATCTGGAGGGCAAACCCTTGGAAAGATCGCTTTGAATACTAAGACCGTAAAGATCACAGGTAAAAAACCAAAAGCGATCGATTTCATTACAAGATGGGCATTTAGATGTGTCGATATATACGGGTCTGCCGGAGCTATAGCCGGTGTATTGGTAACTACAACGGATAAAGCGCAGCGCATTGGGGGCATGGTCTCCAATACAGCAGTTGTGCGATTAGACCCGAAGATGCATTTATCATTGAATCAATTACTCAGCATTGACACCATTGATAAATACAAGCCTAAACATCTTCGTATCACTTTATTGAACGACAAAGACATGCTCATCGTTAAAAACGTGTTGGAAAGGTGCGTGAAGTACTCCAATAAAGCGCACTTTGAAGTTTTGAAAAAAACGCTCTTGACCATAGAAGAAAAAACGGGCATTAAATGTGACACTGCAAACAAATTCGACTTTCTGAAAACACTTTTGAAAGACTACATTGTCCTTACCAGATGACCCAAAAACCAGAGCAAATACTCTTTGATAAATTGGCTCGTTTCTGCAATTACAGAGACAGGTGCTCATCTGAGATAGAGCAAAAACTTAATGAGCTAGATGCTGAGGAACCTCATCGAAGCATTGTCATTCAATGGTTAATGGAAGGTGAATATTTTAATGACAAGATCTTCGCCAGATCTTTTGCAAGCGGGAAATTTCGAATAAAAGGATGGGGAAAGATAAAGATAAAGTCAGCATTACACTCAAAAAAATTGCCAGAATATCTCATAGAAGAAGCGATCTCCTCGATAGATGAAGAAGAATACCTAGACAAGGCCAGGCAACTCATAGAAAGAAAAGTATCCTCCAAGAAGATAGATCATTTGCTAAGGCAAAAAGTATTACGTTCAATGTTCCAAAAAGGGTATTCCTCAACTTTAGTATTAGACATTTTATACTCACTACAACAGGAAGCCGAACCGAGATCTGTTCGGTCTTGAACACACTCGAAAAGAAGAGTTCAAAATACTACACTTTTTAATTTCAGAAGCCTTAATTTCGCGCAATGATCAAAACTGAAACTTTAGGAAAAACTAAGGATCGCCTGGATGCGTTGAGGGGGTATCTTTGACATAGATGCCAAGATAGAACGTATAAACGAGGAAGAAAAACATACTACGGACCCAGATTTTTGGAATGAACCCAAAAAAGCTGAGGTCATCTTAAAAAGGATCAGAAATCTAAAATTTTGGACTAATTCATTCAATGATGCCAGCACACTATTGGACGATCTCACAGTTCTTATGGAATTCCATAAGGAAGGAGAGGCTAGCGAAGAAGAGATAGATTCCCTTTACAATAAATTGAATGCGAGCATAGAAGATCTGGAATTCAAGAATATGATGTCTTCTGAAGAAGACAGTCTTGATGCAGTATTGCAGATCACAGCCGGAGCAGGAGGAACAGAGAGCTGCGATTGGGCGAGCATGCTCTTGAGAATGTACCAGATGTGGGCAGAGAAAAATGGTTTCAAAGTAAAAACCATTGAATATCTTGACGGTGATGTTGCTGGTGTCAAAACTGTTACAATAGAGATAAGTGGAGAATTTGCCTTTGGTTATTTAAAAGGAGAAAATGGAGTACACAGATTAGTAAGGATATCTCCTTTTGACAGCAATGCCAAAAGGCATACTTCTTTTGTTTCGGTCTATGTCTATCCTTTAGTGGATGACAGCATCGAAATTAAAGTAGACCCTTCAGACATTGAGTGGGATACGTTCAGAGCTTCTGGAGCAGGAGGACAAAGTGTGAACAAAATAGAATCTGCTGTAAGGCTGAAGCATAAACCAAGCGGAATTATTATTGAAAACTCAGAATCAAGAAGTCAATTGGACAATAAGGCCAGGGCAATGCAATTGTTAAAATCGCAGCTCTATGAATTTGAAATAGCGAAGAAGAACGAAGCGAGAGCTGAGATCGAAGCGGGCAAGAAAAAGATCGAGTGGGGATCGCAGATACGTTCGTATGTAATGCAACCTTATAAAATGGTAAAAGACAACAGAACACAGCACGAAACTTCAAATGTGGATGCCGTCATGAATGGTGATATAGATGGTTTCTTGAGGTCTTATTTAATGAAACATGGTAGGTCGATAACTACAACATAAAAATGAAAATATATCACAATCCAAGGTGCAGAAAAAGCCGCGAAACACTCGGCATAATTGAAGTAAATGGAAAAAAGGTAGAAATAGTGGAGTACCTAAAAACACCTCCTACTAAAGAAGAGATCGAGAATTTACTTCATAAATTGAACGTAAATGTAAAGGACATCATTAGAAAGAATGAAGTCCTTTACAAAGAGAAATTCAAAAATAAAGAATTTACTGATGATGAATGGATCATCATACTAACTGAAAACCCAAAATTGATCGAAAGGCCTATAGTAGTGAGAGGAAACAAAGCAGTCATCGGAAGGCCTCCAGAAAATGTCTTGGAATTGATATAAAATATTTCTGACGAATGGAATTAGAAAAAGAAATGGATCACAGAATTGAAAAAGATACTATAGGGAAAGTAAAGGTACCAGCAGATAAATATTGGGGTGCCCAAACTGAAAGATCACGGAATAATTTCAAGATAGGGCCAGCTGCTTCTATGCCTTTGGAAGTGATACATGGTTTTGCATACTTAAAAAAGTCAGCAGCTTACACCAATTGTGAATTGGGTGTTTTGGACAGTGCGAAACGAGACCTTATAGCTTCTGTATGTGAAGAGATCTTAGAGGGAAAACTAGATGATCAATTTCCTTTAGTCATCTGGCAAACTGGATCTGGCACTCAGAGCAATATGAATGTAAACGAGGTGATCGCCAACAGAGCACATGTAATTGCTGGGGGGAAACTTGGTGAAGGCGAGCGTCCGGTCCATCCAAATGATGACGCAAACAAGTCTCAATCGTCAAATGACACATTTCCTACTGCCATGCATATCTCTGCATATAAAGTGATCGTTGAAAAAACTATTCCTGCGCTAGAAGCACTTAAAGCAACCTTTGAAAAAAAGGTAGGAGAATTCAAAGATGTAGTGAAGATCGGTAGAACCCATCTAATGGATGCAACGCCTTTAACCCTAGGACAAGAGTTTTCGGGTTATGTTTCTCAGTTGGATCATGGCATAAAAGCTTTGAAAAATACTCTTTCTCACCTTTCTGAGGTCGCACTCGGAGGAACAGCAGTAGGCACGGGAATAAATACACCTAAAGGGTATTCTAAATTGGTTGCCAAGTATATCGCTGAATTCACAGGTCACCCGTTTGTAACAGCTGAAAACAAATTTGAAGCACTGGCCGCTCATGATGCGATCGTAGAAAGTCATGGAGCACTAAAGCAGGTTGCAGTTTCTTTAAATAAGATAGCAAATGACATTCGAATGATGGCGAGTGGACCACGTTCTGGGATCGGAGAGATCATTATTCCTGCTAATGAGCCTGGTTCTTCTATAATGCCAGGGAAAGTAAACCCAACACAATGCGAAGCACTTACCATGGTTTGTGCTCAAGTGATAGGGAACGACACTGCTGTTTCCGTGGCGGGCGCCCAAGGACATTACGAATTGAATGTTTTTAAACCTGTAATGATCGCCAATCTACTTTCTTCTGCCAATTTGATCGCAGATGCATCTGTGAGTTTCGACAAACATTGTGCTCAAGGTATTGAACCAAACCAAGAGAAGATAACGGAGTTACTAAACAATTCACTGATGTTGGTAACGGCACTGAATACAAAGATAGGATACTACAAAGCAGCAGAGATCGCTGGGAAAGCGCACCTGGAAGGAACTACCTTGAAAGCTGCGGCTCTTTCTTTAGGATACCTGACCGAAGCTGAATATGACGAGTGGGTAGATCCTAAGAAGATGATAGGGGATGATCAAGACTAGATCACTGCATTTATATAATTCTAGAATATCGTTAGTGACAATCTATTTTCACTGGACAATGTGCTAAGAAAGCAGTAATTTAAGCTTTATAAAAACCGGGCATGAATAATAATAGCGCAAAAACATTGAAAAGCATCATATTGTTGTTGCCTTTGTGTGCATCATTATTACTTACCAAACCTTCTTTTAGCCAAGACCAAAATGTGATCTTGATCGTCAGTGATGACTTAAGATATTATGATTTTAATTCTCCTGACTGTCCAGTTATAGCACCTAACATTGCGGCCTTGCAGGAAAAGAGTTCATGGTTCTCAGATGCGCATGCAAACCTTCCAATATGCGCTCCTTCAAGAGCAAGTTTCTTAAGTGGCAAATACGGGCATACTTCTGGATATTTTGGATTTAAACAAAATTTCAATCTTTGGTATGACTTTGCCGAACTGGTCCCAGACAGTTCCATTTTTGGCCATTTAAAAACTAACGGATATCGCACGATCTCAGCTGGCAAGATCTTTCATGAAGGACCTGACAGTATATACAATTCTGCAATTGATAATTATACTAAATGGAATCACGGGCCATTCATTACCAATGGAACTCAAACTGTTATACACCCTGATAATCCGGATGGAGGATTCCCACCTTATGTATCTGCCGGACCGATCGTTGAGTTTCCTGCACAAGACTCTCTTTTTTGGATAGTTGATAACACTGGAGAATTTGAAATAGAAGGTGATTCTATCCTCGAACCATTGCCTGATGAGTTGGTAACCCAAGTTGCCCTTGAAGAATTAGGTCAAGTTCAAAGTGATCCATTCTTTATGGCTTTAGGGTACTACAGACCTCATTTGCCTTTTTACGCACCTCAGGAATATTTCGATCTCTATGATATCAATGATATTGAAATTCCGGAACATATAGAAGAAGAGATCTTAGGTTCTGCAACAACTTCTTTTCACAATAGTTGGGGGTCGGCAGGCGAACCTGTTTATACCGTTCTCGAAGCAGCATCTGTAGGGCAAGCAACGGGTCAATTGTGGTTGAAGAAATTTGTGTTAGCATATTATGCATCAATATCCTTTCTAGATCAACAAATAGGCGAGGTCATGGCAGCTCTTGATTCAAGTGACTATGCCGATAATACTGTCTTGATCTTCACAAGTGACCATGGTATAAACTTAGGAGAATACGCCAGGATAACTAACAAAAATGGACTGAGGAGCCCTTCAACAAAAATACCCCTGATGATATATGGACCTGATATACCCCAAAACCAGGTTGTAAATGAACCCGTGAGCCTGATCGATCTATATCCTACCATTGAGCATATTGCATTGGACCAGGTCTCTGATGGTCTAGACGGGAATTCTGTCTTACCACTTGTCGATAGTGGCTCAGGTACATGGAATGGCAACAATTTCGTTATTCAAGAGATCACTACAAGAGAAGAGATACCTTATGGAACACCTGCGAATAATGACCATCAACACTATTCTATATATAATGGAACATTTCGTTTTAATCTTTTTAATAGTGGTGAAGAAGAATTCTTTGATCTAATAATGGACCCTGAAGAAAGGGTAAATCAAGCTTATCAACCAACATACCAGTCCGAAAAACAGATATTGAGGAGTGCTCTTGAAGATCTCACTCAAACTACAGCATTATATCTGGACCCAACAAATGACCTCATATATGGTGGTTTTGAACATGACTTTAGCGGGTGGGCGATCCAATCTATTACAGGACCAAATTCTGTTTACATTGATGACAGTAACATTAGCGATAAACATGCCGTCATCGAACGAATTGAACAAGATTTTGATTACATACAGGATCACAGCCTTCATTTGAAGAACGGTCATACTTATGACCTGAAATTCAATGCCAAGATAGATTCAGGAAACGCAAATTTATCCATTAGAATGGGATATCTGGAAGATACCATTCCTCTTGCTTTTTTCTCAGACGAAACTTTTGAATTGAGCACAAATTGGGAAGAGTATCAACACACATTTACTTATGACCTTGAAACCACAAAAAGAAAAGGTGTTCTAAGAGTTGTTTTCCCAGACTTAGGAGTTTATGAACTAGATGACTTTAGGCTAGAGGATCAATCCGCCTGCCAGCAAAATGATTTTGAAGAAGTGGTCACAAATTTGACGACTGATATTATGATCAATTCAGTGAAATTCGGTTGGGAACCTGTGCCTTTATCAAATAAATGTGAGATCAGAAGGAATGAAGCTAGTGCTCCTATGGGCGATAATTTTGCGGATCTCATTCCCGAAGGCACTATCCTTTCAGCCACCCCACCCTTTGAAACAAATGACTACCCAATAAACGTGCCCTTACAAAATGGTGGCATCTTTGAGTATGACATAGAGTATAGGTGGAGAGTGAGGTGTGGTTGCAGCACAGACCCAATTGTTGCAACGCCTTTATCAGGGTTTCAATATTTTACTATCCCTTCACCCATTGGAATGAATGAGGTCGATAATGCTCATCGGATCTCTATATATCCAAACCCTTCAAATGAAAATAGTTTAGAACTATCGTACAAGAATATTACCCTGGTTAGGGTTTACAGCTCAGACGATCGCCTGGTAAAGACAATCCAATTAGAACCAAATTCTGAAAATTACACTATGGAAATAGGCGATCTTTCAAAGGGAACTTATTTCTTTTCTTTTATAGGAGAGAAAACCTCCGTAATGAAGACGTTTATAAGACTGTAGGTCAAGAATTCCACTAAAGCATTTCCTAAGACATTTTAACCTAAATTCGCTGCAAGTTTTTTAACATGCAGCGCCTAGAACTAGGAAAAGAACTCATAGACAATTTCAAATATGCCGTAGAACGTGAAAATGGATCTTGGCTCAATGAAACGCTTGCCTTATTGCATCCTGCAGATATTGCAGAAGTGTTGGACATAGTCAATATGGAGCAGGCTGCCTATATCTATGGTTTTGTAGATAAAGACATTGCTCCTGATGTTCTTCTAGAGATCGATGAAGACACTCGCGAAAAATTCCTAGAAGACCTGTCAAGCAAAGAGATCGCAGAGCAACTGATAGACCAGATAGAGTCAGATGACGCAGCCGATGTCCTTGGTGAAATGACAGAGGAGAAACAAGAAGAGATCATTTCGTTACTTGAAGATGAAGAACAAGCGAGTGACATTGTTCAATTGCTTACTTATGATGAGGATTCGGCTGGTGGACTTATGGCAAAAGAGCTAGTTAAGGTCAATGCCAATTGGACTGTATCCAAAGGAATCCGAGAGATGCGAAAGCAAGCAGGAGAGATCGACCAGATCTATACGATCTACGTTGTCGATGACAAGAACAAGCTTATCGGAAGGCTTTCACTAAAACGGCTCTTGTTTTCTTCTACATCTGTGAAATCTACCATAGAGAACCTTTACATTAAGGAAGAACTCATTTCTGTAACACCTGAAGTAGACAATGAAGAAGTAGCCCAGATCATGAAAAAATATGACTTGGTCGTTCTTCCTGTAGTTTCTACAACAGGAGAATTACTTGGGCGAATTACCATAGATGATGTAGTAGATGTACTGCAGGAAGAAGCTGAAAAAGACTATCAATTAGCAAGTGGAATTTCTGAAAGCGTAGAGTCTGATGATTCGGTTTGGTTATTGACCCGGGCGCGATTTCCCTGGCTTTTGATAGGTCTACTTGGAGGAGTTTTAGTGGCCCAGGTAATAGGCAGATTTGAAGGACAATTATCTAAATATACAGAGCTTGCTCTCTTCATCCCATTGATCGCGGCAATGGCCGGAAATGTTGGCGTACAATCTTCAGCTATAGTGGTTCAAGGACTTGCAAACCAAAGCATTTTCACTGGTACGATCTTTTCACGTTTGACAAAAGAATTTTTTGTCGCCATCGTCAATGGGATCATTCTTTCTTTGATCCTTTTCGCGATCACTATGTTCATTAGTAGAGATGGCAACGGCTATGCGCTTTCATATACCGTTAGTATTTCTTTATTCATAGTGATCATTTTTGCTGGGCTCTTTGGAACCTTTGTGCCACTAGTTTTAGACAAAGTCAAAATAGATCCAGCTTTAGCGACCGGTCCTTTCATTACTACAATGAATGACATTTTTGGCTTGATCATTTATTTCTACATTTCATTCTTACTTTACTGATGAAGGTTTTGTTCATCGACACTGTCCATCCTGTTCTAAAGGAAGAACTGGAAAAAAGTGGACATCAATGTATAGATGGAACGTCCAAGCAAAGGGACGAACTCAAAAAAGAAATTAGTGATGTAGACGGAGTTGTGATCAGGTCCAGGATAAAAATGGACAAAGACTTTCTTTCGAATGCCACATCACTGAAATTTATTGCGCGCTCTGGAGCAGGAATGGAGAATATAGATGTTTCCTATTGTGGATCGAGGGGAATATCGCTTTTCAACGCTCCTGAAGGAAACCGTGATGCTGTTGGAGAGCATCTGACCGGAATGATGTTAATGCTTTTTAATAGACTCAATATCATTCAAGATGAGATAAGAGAAAACAAATGGTTGCGTGAGCCCAATAGAGGCGTAGAATTGATGGGTAAGACTATCGGCATCATTGGTTATGGCAATAATGGAAGTTCTTTTGCAAAGAAGCTGTCAGGTTTTGGATGCAGGATACTTGCATATGACAAACACAAAAAAGACTTCACCAACAGTTATGTGCGCGAGTCAAAACTAAAATACATTCAAGAACGTGCAGACATCGTTAGTTTTCATGTTCCTTTGACGGAAGAAACGCATTACTATTTCAATTCCGATTTCATGGCTAAGATGTCTAAGCCATTCTACCTGTTGAATGCTTGTAGAGGACAAGTAGTTGAGACTAGCGTACTCGTAGAGGGATTAAAAAAAGGGAAAATACTTGGAGCTTGCCTCGATGTCCTTGAATACGAAAAGTTCAGTTTTGAAGATTTCATGGCTCTTCCACCTCCAGAAGAATTCAAATACCTAGTCAATTCAGAGAAAGTCATCTTATCTCCGCATATTGCCGGTTGGACACATGCCTCTTATTATAAGCTATCTGAAGTTTTACTCAGGAAGATCATGAAATGGTTGCCGAGCCAAAACTATTGAATAACCATTCTAGCAGTGACCCTGCTTCTTTGATCCACTAAGATGTCTTTCCCTCTTGTCATTTTATTCAATACCTCGTCATTGTAATGCCTGATAGTAAGTAATTCGAGGCCCTCATTGAATAGGACCCTATAATCTCTTTTTAATTCTTCAATGAGCCCACCTACTCTATGTGGGTCGGCATCTGAACATATGGTGAAATTCAAAGCTGAATTTTGCATAAGATTAATGCGCACTTTATGACGATTATAGATGCCAAAAATGTCTTCCAAATGTTCTTCGATCACGAATGAGAAATCCCGAGTGGATATAGAGATCAGCACTTGGTTCTTTTTAAAAATGTATGAAGGAATATGTGCGTCATTCTCGTCTGACTTTTGCACCAATGTCCCTGATCCATTCAGATCTAAAAAAGATCTGACATATAGGGGTATCTCCTTATTCTGCAGAGGTTTGATCGTTTTTGGGTGGATCACACTTGCTCCATAGTAGCTTAACTCCAGTGCTTCTCGATAAGAGATCTTCTCCAGTTTTTGAGCCTCTGGAAAATACTTTGGATCTGCATTCAAAATACCCGGTACATCTTTCCAAATGATCACGTTTTCTGCGTCTAGACACCAAGCCATTATTGCTGCGGTAAAATCAGAACCTTCACGTCCTAGTGTTGTAACGTATCCGTCTTCTGTATGCCCAATGAACCCCTGAATTACAGCTAATTCACAATTCTTCATAGCATTAGACACAAGGTCCTTTGTAACCTCCCAATGCACACTTGCCTCTCTGTAGTTGTTATTTGTTTTGATCAATTTAAGAGCTTCCAACCACTTGTTCTTTTTTCCCGACCGAAATAAGAATTCTGAAACGATCTTTGTGGAGATGATCTCACCGAAATAGGCAATTCGGTCGTATTCGAAATCATAGTTCTGTGTTACAGGTAAATGAATAGCCTTGATCATTCTGTTCTTTATGGCATCAAATTCTTCATGAAATGCATCATCCTTTTTGAACAGACCATCAATGATCTCTTGATGATATTCAAAAATTGGGTTGAGTAGATCTGCGAATCCTTCTTTTCCTTCCCACCTGGCCTCAATCAGCTGTTCAATAGCATTGGTCGTTTTTCCCATTGCTGAAATAACCAACACAAGCCTCTCTCCTTTGAAAGAACCTAGGATCTTCAACATATTTTTCACGGCTTCAGCACTCTTTACAGATGCACCTCCAAACTTGAAAATTTTCATGACACTAATGAAGGAAATATTTTATTAAAACTGACTATCAACCAACTTACAATTAAGCCATTCGGGCTCTATGATCGCATCGTATTTTTTGTAGAATTCTATTGCTGGTTCATTCCAATCCAACACCTGCCACATCAGTCTTTTCGCTTTTTCTTTTTTGAATAGATCTACCATTGCATCCATGAGTAGGGTCCCAATTCCCCTCCTTCTGTGTTTTTGTGAAACAACAATATCTTCCAAATAAATGCACTTGCCCTTCCATGTGGAATAATTGTAATAATAAATGGCTGTACCAATGATCGTATTGTTTTCTTCAGCAACAAACAGGTCTATGATCGGCCGCTCTCCAAAAGCATCTCGTTCAAGGTCCTGAACAGTCACTACAACTTCATCAGGTGCTTTTTCGTATATCGCTAATTCAATAATAAGGTCAAGAACTTGAGATAGATCTTCTTTTCTCCCTTTTCTAATAATGATGTTTTCCATGACACTTTGAAAGTATGATTCTTTTTATCAATATGGTTTAGTAAGCGTCCTTTTAACACTAATAAAATCGGCTTTCATATTTTAAATGCCTTGCAAATAATTCGATATTTGCCCTGCAGGAAGAGGATCTCATATGAAAAAAATAACTACACTCAACGAGTTCATAACCGCTAACCAGAGCGACTTTCCATATGCTAAGGGTGAATTATCACGATTACTTTCAGCCATACGATTAGCTTCTAAGATCGTTAATCGAGAAGTGAACAAAGCCGGGCTTGTGGATGAGATCATGGGTTCCTCTGGAACTGAAAATATTCAAGGAGAAGCTCAACAAAAGTTGGATGTTTTTGCCGACAATCAATTTGTAGATGCCATGCTTGCGCAGGAAGAGGTTTGTGGTATTGCTTCGGAAGAGCATGATGACTTCATCGCTTTTGAAAGTGATGAAGCCAAAAAAGGAAATTACGTCCTTTTGATCGACCCTTTGGATGGATCAAGTAATATCGATGTGAACGTTTCCATAGGAACGATCTTTTCAATTTATAGAAGGATCTCTCCCATCGGAGAAAAGGCAAGGTTAGAGGATTTTCTACAAGAAGGGACCAAACAAGTTGCTGCCGGATATATAATTTATGGATCCTCAACGATGTTGGTATACACTACCGGCTATGGAGTGAACGGATTTACATTCGACCCTTCTATTGGAGTATTTTGTCTCTCACATCCCAACATGAAATTTCCTGAAACAGGAAAGATCTATTCGATCAACGAAGGGAATTATGTTCATTTTAAAGAGGGTGTAAAACAATACATCAAATATTGCCAAGAAGAGGACGGATCCACAGATAGACCATATACATCAAGATACATCGGTTCACTCGTTGCAGATTTCCATAGGAACATGATAAAGGGTGGTATTTACATTTATCCAAGAACTTCTAGCTCGCCAAATGGCAAATTGAGATTACTCTACGAAAACAACCCTTTAGCCATGATATGTGAACAAGCTGGCGGTAAAGCAAGCACAGGCTATGGAAGAGTTCTTGAAGTTAAGCCCACCGAACTCCACCAAAGAACTCCTCTATTTATTGGTAGTGTGAAGATGGTTGAAAAGGCAGAAGAATTCATGAAAATTTATTCTGAAGCTACAGTCTAGCCAAGCACTTTAAAAATTACATTTGCAGCGCACAATTGGTGATCATTGACCCGAGAAGAGTTAATTTCCTTTTATTCTGAAAACGCCATTTCAAAAGAATTGGCTGATCATCTATTGCTCAGTTCCAACAAGATCAGGCTCAGTGGAGCAGTTGGAAGCCTTAGATCATTCATCATTCATGGAGCAGTTAAGCATGCAAAAGGCTCGCATCTATTTATATTGAATGATCGAGAAGAAGCTGCCTATTTCTTGAATGACCTTGAACATATTTCGGACAAGACCATAGATGTCCTATTTTTTCCACAGTCCTATCGGACACCTTATGAAGCTACAAGGATAGACAACGCTAATATTGGCATGAGAGCCGAAGTACTTTCTGCTATTCAAAAAAATGAAAAGCCTTTGGCCGTTGTCACCTACCCTACTGCGATCGCAGAAAACGTAGTTTCCAAAAAGCACCTGAGCAAAAACACTTTTGACCTTAGGCTAGGCGAAAGCCACAACATGGATTTTTTAAATGATCTTTTGGTCGACTTTGAATTCGACAAAGTGGACTTGGTGTATCAACCTGGTCAATTTTCCATTAGAGGTGGTATTCTCGACATTTTTTCTTTTGTAAATGAGGAGCCCTATAGGATCGAATTTTTTGGAAATGAAATTGAATCCATCAGAACATTCGATACGCTCACCCAATTAAGCATCAAGAAATTGGTTCACTTAAGTGTCGTTCCCAATATTGAAGAAAAACTATTGGAAGAGAGCAGAGACACGTTCATGAATTTCATTCCTGAACATACCAGTGTTTGGATCGAGGACGTGAAGTCATGCATGCTAAGACTGGATAAAGAACAGGAGAAAGCTCAAGATATATACTCGAAGTTAGATAGCCCGTTAAAACATATTGAACCCAAAGAACTTTTCTCATCTAGCACGGCTTTTTCCAAAAAATTGAATGATCTCACTGTGGTTGAAATGGGCATTCAAACAGCATTTGACCACAGCGCAATAATAAAAGTCGATGGATCTCCTCAACCCACATTCAAGAAAAACTTTGATCTGCTCATAGCCGACCTCTCCAAACTCGCGAAGGAAAAGTACAAGCTAATGATCGCTGCAAGTCATGAAAGTCAGGTTGAGCGATTGTATAAGATATTCGAAGACCTTAATGTAAATATAGATTTCACGCCTGTTATGTTAGGCCTGAAAGAAGGATTTAATGATCATGACAATAAAATAGTTTGTTATACGGATCATCAAATATTTGAGCGATACAATAAATTCCGATTAAAAGAAGGGTTCAAGAAAAATCAACAGGCTATTACCATACAAGAACTGATGAGCTTGAAACCTGGTGATCATGTCACACACATTGACCACGGTATTGGGAAGTTTTCCGGAATGGAAAAATTGGATGTAGGAGGAAAACAACAGGAGGCCATTAGACTCATCTATAAGGACAATGACATTCTATATGTAAGCATTCACTCCCTCCACCGCATTTCGAAATACAGCGGCAAGGAAGGAACCGTTCCCAAGGTCAATAGGCTTGGTTCGCCAGCTTGGAACAAACTTAAAAGCAAGACTAAAGCCAGAGTAAAACAGATCGCTTTTGACTTGATAAAACTCTATGCGAAAAGAAGGTCTACTAAGGGCTTTGCTTTTTCTCCTGACACTTATTTACAAACAGAGTTAGAGGCTTCCTTTATGTATGAGGACACTCCAGATCAATTGAAAGCTACTCAAGATGTTAAAAAAGACATGGAGAAAGATGCCCCTATGGACAGGCTGGTCTGTGGTGATGTAGGTTTCGGCAAAACAGAAATTGCAATAAGGGCAGCATTCAAGGCAGTAACAGATAGTAAGCAGGTTGCCGTATTAGTTCCAACTACGATCCTTTCGCTCCAGCATGCCCAAACTTTTAAACGAAGACTAAAAGAGTTCCCATGCAATATCGAATACTTGAATCGATTTAGAACTGCCAAGGAGACCACAGTTGTTCTAAAAAAAGTGGAAAGTGGCGAAGTTGACATTCTAATTGGCACACATAAACTTCTCAACAAGAGGGTGAAATTCAATGATCTGGGCCTTTTGATCATTGACGAAGAACAAAAATTCGGTGTAGGTGCAAAGGACAAATTGAAAAATTTGAAACACAATGTAGATACACTTACCCTCACGGCCACTCCAATTCCAAGAACTTTACAATTTAGTTTAATGGGCGCCAGAGATCTTTCGATCATTACCACTCCTCCACCGAACAGAATGCCTGTTCAAACAGAGATCCACAATTTCAATGAAGAATTCATTCGAGATGCAATTAGCTATGAATTAGCAAGAGGTGGTCAAGTATTTTTCGTCCATAACCGCGTTGAGAATATTGAGGAAGTTGCAAACCTGATAGTGAAACTATGCCCTGATGCTAGAGTGCAGATAGGTCACGGACAAATGGAAGGAGCCAAACTTGAAAAAGTAATGGTCGATTTTATAAATGGATATTTCGATGTGCTTGTCTCCACCACTATTATTGAATCGGGAATAGACATTCCAAATGCGAATACCATTTTGATCAACAACGCTCATAATTTTGGACTCAGTGACCTTCACCAAATGAGAGGGCGTGTAGGAAGGAGTAATAAAAAAGCTTTTTGCTATATGATCTCTCCACCGATCTTCCATGTTTCAACAGATGCCCGCAGGAGACTTCAAGCCATAGAACAATTCAGTGATCTGGGAAGTGGAATGAACATCGCCATGAGAGATCTTGATATAAGAGGGGCCGGAGACCTACTAGGCGGAGAGCAAAGTGGTTTCATTTCTGACATTGGTTTCGATATGTACCACAAAATATTGAACGAGGCTATTCAAGAATTAAAAGAAAAAGAATTCAAAGATCTTTATGAAGAGGAGAATGAAGGCAAGTTGTTTGCCAAGGAATTCCAGTTGGAAACCGACCTCGAACTATTGATCACAGATGAATATGTTATTTCAATTACAGAAAGGTTAAAGCTGTATCGCGAACTAAATACCATAGAAAATGAGATCGAACTTGAGATCTTTAAAGAACAATTACAGGATAGATTTGGCCCCATACCGAAACCAACTGCCGAACTTATCTCAACTGTTCGCCTTAAATGGGCAGCTCAAAAGATCGGATTCGAAAAAATGGTTTTGAAAGCAGGAAGAATGATAGGGCATTTCATCAAAGATAAAGAGTCTAAGTTTTTCGCATCGCCTGCTTTTGGTCAGGTGCTAAACTTTATAAAAGAAGCTCCCGAAGGATACAAGATGTATGAGAAAAATGATATTCTAAGACTTTCAGTAGATAATGTTTTTACTATAGAAGAGGCCATAGCGGCAATTGATCAGATCCATCAGAAAAGCCTTTTGGGTCAGAACTGACTTCTCATATGAATTAAATTGTCGTAGCATTACAATAGGTATGGAGCATTAATTAGGGGTGTGACCCCTCTTTCAATACTACAATTATCACTAGTTTTGATCCATATCCATTTGTTTTACAGCTACTTAGATTAATTTACAGTAATTTAATAAATGACGTGTTAAAATATAGATCTGGCCTTTACTAAAGGTTATTGTGGGAACAATTTCACAATTGCAGGTTCAGCATTTCTATAATAAGTTTAAAAGAAAGACATTATTGTAAACAATATATGGTCAGCTAAACCTTAAAATCGGGTACCGTTCATTATATTTGAACTTCAAAAATTCGAATTTTTAATATATTAAATTAACTACTATGAGAAAGATTTTACTTTTAGCTCTTGCTACTTTCTTCCTGGCATTCACTAGCAGTGCTCAATTACCTGATGGGTCAATTGCACCGGACTGGACGTTTACCGATATCAACGGTAACTCTCATACTCTGTATGACGACCTTGATGCAGGAAAGACAGTAATTATTGATGTTATGGCGACTTGGTGTGGACCATGTTGGTCATATGCACAAACAGGTGCTCTTGAAGATCTATGGGCAGACCATGGACCAGATGGAACTGATGACCTGAGAATTTATATGTTTGAAGCAGATGATGCTACGAATCAAGCAGACCTTGAAGGAACTGGGGCGAATACAACAGGAGACTGGATCAGTATTACTCCCTACCCAATTATTGACAATGATGGTATCAACGGGCCTTACGCTATTGGGTACTATCCTACGATCTATACAATTTGCCCTTCTAGAGTATTGGTTGAATCAGGTCAAGCATCTGCAGCTGATCACTGGTCATACATAGATGATAACTGTGCCGCAGCAACAGAATCTTTGGATGCAGGTATTCTTGCATACTTAGGAGAAACTGCAACGTGCTCAGGTGGGGACTATATTCCTTCTGTAAGGATCCAAAACTTAAGTGCTTCTGGAACACCTTTAACAGCATGTGATATTAATACATACGTTGATGGCACACTGAACAACACTTACAACTGGACAGGTAGTCTTGATCTTTATGATTTTGAAGATGTAACTCTTCCAGCTATAACTGGAATTTCTGGAGCCTTCAATGTAGAGTGTGAAGTTGTTTATGCTGGCGATACTGGAACAGACAACAACTCTGTAAGTGCAGATGTGATTTTAGGACCTGAAGGTGACAACAACCTTACCCTAGAGATCCAATTGGATAACTGGCCAGATGAAACAACTTGGGAAATTGAAGATGCTTCTGGTACTATCATTGCTTCTGGTGGACCATACACTGGACAAAATGATGCCTTGATCTTTGAAACCATCACGGCTGCTGCTATCGAATGTCACAAAGTTACTTTCTTTGATTCTTTCGGTGACGGTTTCTATGCTACTCAATGGGGAGCTCCAATTGATGGATACTTTAAATTGACTGACAGCCAAGGAACAGTTCTTGCTGAAAGTCAATTGCAAGAAGAATGGGAAGAAAGAACTGATGTTTTTGGTGTTGCATCTAACATTGGTATTGAAGATATAAATGCTCTTACGCATTTGAACGTTTTCCCTAACCCAGCTACGAATAACATGACTGTTAACTTTAGCTTAGATACAGATTCTCAAGTTTCTTTCGAGGTATTCAACCTTTTAGGAGAGAGAGTTTATGTTTCTGCTCAAGATAATTTCGTTGGAAATAACTCTGTTACTATAGATGTTTCTAACCTAACGTCAGGTATGTATACATTGAACATGATAGTTGATGGTGACTACACTACAACTAAAGTGACAGTTACGAAATAAGATATTTCTTATATAGTTGAAAAAAGCATCGCCAAGGCGATGCTTTTTTTTTGCTCTATGGGATCCCTCATTTCAATCCATTTTGATCAAATTTATTGCGCTATTTCAGTCGATTTAACGAAATTGCGTCTCCATTGAAAAATGGTTCGCTTTTTGCTATTTCTCAAGCGAAATATTAAACAACAATTTATAATGAAGAAATTCTTAATTACAGCGATCACCTTAGCATTCTTAACTGGACTTAATGCCCAAATGAAGTCAGTACCTTCGGTGGACATGAAAGACTTAACTGGTAAAACAATTAACTCTAGTGAATTCAATAACGATGGAAAACCCTTTGTGATCAATTTCTGGGCAACCTGGTGTTCTCCTTGCAAAAGGGAACTGGATAACATTTCTGAAGTGTATGATGACTGGGTTGAAGAGACAGGTGTAAAGATCTATGCTATATCTATTGATGATGCGAGAAGATCTAGACAAGTAAAACCCCATGTAGATGCTAGTGGATGGGAATATGAAGTTCTGCTTGATGAGAATTCAGATTTCAGAAGAGCTATGAACGTTTCCAATCCTCCATATACATTTCTTGTAGATGGAAATGGAAAGATCGTTTATCAGCACATTGGATATAGCGATGGAG
>JABDKJ010000080.1 GCA_013002285.1 Flavobacteriales bacterium | reverse complement strand
GATGGAAACCATGAATTCTACCGACCCCGCAGTTTCAAGTGCCTCGATCGTATTTTCAAAGAATTGGACTTCTGGTACTATAACTCCGGGTAATGCTCCAGGAGTGCCAAGCACGGGAGAACCATCGTCCAAGGGATCTAAACCATTGGTAGATGCCACCCAGTTAGCGCCAAGCGCATTATCGTTGTCAGGTGAATTCAATTCTGCTGAGGGGCCAAAGCCATCTGCACCAGGAGGCCAAGGAAGGTCATTATCAAAACGGACGGAATCTATCGTTGCTCCTTCAGCATTTACTAATTCAATTTGTTCGCCATTATTTGAAAGGCTTCCTCCATAGTCAAGAAAGTTCAATCCATAATGTGCAGTGGCAGCGATGGCATTTCTAGCAACAAGTACAAATTCTCCAGGCGCTAAAGTAGAAGTCGGGAAGGTGAAATTGATGCCATCTTCCAATTCCAATCCACCAAGGATCGCAACTGCAGTACCATTGTTGTAAACTTCAATATACTCCAGGGAATCTGCTCCTGAGGCATCATTATACATGATCTCTGTGATCACTAACTCAGGTTCAGTATCATTGTAATAAAATGTGTATTGATGAGTTCCCTGCATACTATTTCCAGCAAGATCTTCCACTCCAAACACAACTAATGTATATCCATTGCCAAGTACAAAAGGAACAGAATATTCAAGCGTAACCGTATTGCCATCAGGTTGTATGGTAGCTGTTGCTAAATTTGAAATACCGCTATATTGAAACGTGTTCGTTGCATTAGCACCAACATCTTCATGAAAAACGACATCTATCGTTGTTGTGCTTGTTCTGTAGGCATCAAAAACCTCCAAAGGAGTAACATCTCCTTCACTTTGTTTCAATCGAAAATTATCTATCAGGATCTCTTCGGTCTCTGAGGTCATTCTAAATAAAGCACGAATAGAGATCATATCTCCCGCAGCACCAATAGGCATTACAAAGTCTTTGAAAGAATTCTCCAATGGAAGGTCACCAATCTCTCCCCCGTTGCCATTCATTTCGATATCGTAAAACAATTCTGAATCTCCAGAGAGCGAATCTGTCGAATTGAATTCGCCAATAGTTACCCATCCTGTATTGTCTATGTTATGCTGAAAAATGACAAAATCCCCATTATCGGCCTCTATGTCATCATAGTTTTTATCGTTCGCATTGCATGCTAGCGACACTTGTAATTCAAGGTCCGCAAGGCTGGTTATTGCAACTGGATCCAATTCCAAAATGACCACTCCATCTCCTGGTGCGCCAGGTTCCATGCTTTGCGTGTTTTCCGCTCCAATAGCAAAGTCCCCATCTCCACCTGAGATCATGAATTCCAAACCAGCAAATGCAGTATTTGTAAGGGAATCTCTTTTGCAGAAATCGTTACCCATATCATCAAAGGTGTGCGACAATGTCCAACCAGAAGTAGATTCAAAAGACTCGGTATAAAACACCTGAGAATTCAATTCCCCCAAAAAGGATATCAGGCACAATAGAAGTATGGTTTTTCTCATTCTCATTGCATTTAGCGCAAATATAAACACTCAGAAGAATGGAGCATGATCTTTAGATAAAATGATCGTAAAATATTATGACAATAATTTGAAAGACAATACAGACTTACAGCTTGTCCTTTGCCTCTTTCCTCGCGGTTTGCTTCGCCCTTTTCTCTCTCTTTTTCCGCAATCTTTCTTGAGCTTTTGCTGTGATCGGTTCTCTGGCTCTCGGTGAAAGTTCTCCCTTTTCTATTGCCAATATGATCTCTTCAATGATCTCATCATCACCATGAGCATCATATTCGGACTTAAGGTCTGACCCAAATAATTTTGCGACCCCTTGCCACATAAAAGCTGTAAATCCACCTCGCAATTGTTTTATCAACTCGTATGAAGTTTTTCCAGTTTCTCGATCGATCAGTTTTATCAAGATCTTTCCCTCACTCACTCTAAGGTTTCTGATCTCTCCTTCAAACTCTGCCTTAAGCTCGTCTTCGGCATTTTTAAGAAATTGCTTCCTATCGTGTTCACTGCTGTAGGTCTCTAGTTCACGATCATAATCTTCGATCAAAGACTTCGTGATCTCAGCATAAGGATAAACTTTCAAGACTTTATTCTTGATCCTCCCATACTTGCGCTGATATTTTTTGCTTTTGGCTTTTCTACGTGTACTTATGATCACATCATCCAGATATATCATATGAATTGTATCGCCATTTTCGATCTTAACCTCCGCCACGACAGCACCATCATCCAAGCTTTGTTCCTTTTCTTCTTGGCCCGCCAGTGTTTGGATCATAAATACAACAATAATTATCTGAAATAAAGTTTTCACTTTTCTATATAACGTAAATACTCTCTTAAAGTATAGTACTTTGCAGGTCTTTTTTCCTATTCAATTTCCAATTAGACTGCCCATTCTGAACAGATCTCTGGCTTTTATTTTCTTTTATACTGTTGCTGGACAAGAATACTGCTAAAGCAGCCATTCTTTCTTCATCCTGGCTCAATATCTGGCCATAGTCTTTTTCAAAGCGCTTCGCAATGAAATTAGTATCAATGTTTCCTTTGCGAAAGTCTTTGTTATTCATCAACCATTTTCCAAAAGGTAGGGTTGTTTCTATTCCTTCAAGCTCATATTCATCGATCGCTCTTGACATCCTGTCCATTGCCGCAGTTCTGTCCTCAGCGTGCACGATCAGCTTAGCGATCATGCTATCATAGAACATTGAAACTTCCAAGCCTTTTTCAAAACCATCATCTACTCTAACTCCAGGCCCTTTAGGTACAGAATATCTTGTCAGAGGCCCACTGGCAGGCAGAAAATCATTGAGCGGGTCTTCAGCATTCACTCGTAATTCAATTGCATGACCATGAATTTCTAAGTCGCTCTGTTTTATTTCTAACTGTCTATCCATGGAAATGTATATCATTTCCCTTACCAGATCTATGCCAGTAATACACTCCGTTACGGGATGCTCTACTTGCAGACGCGTATTCATTTCCAAAAAATAGAATTTACCATCTTCATCTAAAAGGAATTCAACTGTTCCTGCTCCAGAATAATTGCAGGCTTTAGCTATCCTAATGGAGCAGTCGCCCATTTCTTTTCGCAACTCTTCATTTAATACTACTGAAGGTGCTTCTTCAATTACTTTCTGGTGTCTTCTTTGGATGGAACACTCCCTTTCAAAAAGATGAATGGTGTTCCCATGATTATCCGCCAAGATCTGGAATTCGATATGCCTTGGAGCTGCAACATATTTCTCTATAAATACTCGCTCATCTCCGAAGCTGGCTTTAGCTTCGCTCATTGCTCTCTCCATCTGAGATTCAAATTCTTCCAAACCATTTACCACCCGCATCCCTTTACCACCACCACCACTTGCTGCTTTGATCAAGATGGGAAATCCGATCCCTTCTGCGATATTTTTAGCGTCATTGACATCGGTGATCGGTTTTTCAGTACCAGGAACTAGAGGAATGTCATGCTTTTTCGCGAGTTCTTTGGCCAAGAGTTTATTGCCCATAGTATTGATGGCATCTGGTGAAGGGCCTATGAATATCATTCCTTCATCCACAACCCTTTGAGCAAAGTCAGGATTCTCAGAAAGGAATCCATAGCCCGGATGAATAGCGTCTGTTCCGGTCTTCTTTGCAGCTTCAATTATCTTGTCGATGACCAAATAGGAAGAAGAAGCAACTGAGTCTCCAATATGAATGGCCTCGTCTGCCCATTTTACATAAGGCATTTTTGCATCTGCATCTGAAAATACAGCAACACTTTTGATCCCCATTTCTCTTACTGTGCGAATAATACGCAGAGCGATCTCTCCCCTATTCGCTATCAGTATTTTTTTTATCTCTTTTGGCATAGACCAAAAGTACAAAACGGGATCATAAGAATTGAGCACAAAAAAAGGCCTTACTTGCGTAAGGCCTTTTACATAGTATTTGGTTGTCGTTATTCAATAACGATCTTCTTTGTGATCTTAGATGAGTTCGAGATAAGGTCAACAAAATAGATGCCTTTTACATCGTTCTCAACATTTATGCTAAATGAATCTTGGTCAGATCCCATCACTAATACTTGTTCTTGAATGATATTACCTAGAAGGTCATAGATCCTTAATTGAATGCTTTCATCAGCACTTCCTTTAACAGTAAGGTCAAACTCCCCATTATTAGGGTTTGGATAGACCGTTGCATCTTTCAATGAAGTTTCTTCTTGTGGGCTCAACAAATTATAGAAAGTAAAGTAATCCCAATCACTCCAAGGCGTTGCGATAAGTGGACTAGCTGAACATCCACATCTTACTCTCCATTGATATGTCGCCCCATCCGTAAGCACGTTATTTGTTACAATGTAACCGTCAGGTGCATTTCCTTGAACTAGATATACAGGAAAAAAAGATGATCCTACTACATTACCTTGTACTTGACATCCAATAGACCAAGGAACTTCGTTCCAGCTTAGTACAGTCGATAAATTCGTGAATCCGACATCCAAGTTTGTAGGAGCTGATTGGAATAAGGATGGTTCACATGGATCAAAACAATCCTCACATTCTTCCCAACAATATGGGCCTTCGGTTTGCACTCCGGAAACAGTAAACACTCTATTCGTAAATGCACCAGAAGGATCAGTTACCGTACATGAAGTTCCTGGATCAAAAAATTCCTGGTCACTCCATCCATCAACAGCAAACTTGTATTCTTGTGTTCCAGCCGGCACTAAGTGAGTACCTTCCCAAACATTGTCACCATCAGGGTCTGAAAGCTGTTGACAACCACCACACCATCCATTCCAAGATCCATTAACTTCGGGTATACCAAAAGTTCCGTCATATTCGTTCATATTCACTATGAAAGTAACTTCATATAAACATGATCCATCTTCAAGGGTAGCTTCAGGCTCGTAATTCGCAGCTGAAGGATCAGTACAACCTGTTACTTCTCCTGGTATACATGCAGAACAGGTACCATAAACATCCATTGTGTTCAATACATCTGGGACATTAACAATACGATTTGCAAAATTAAAACCATCTGTATTTCCAACACAAGATTCGCCAATATTATCTAATAGTTGTTCTTGTCCTGACCAGACGTCATGTGCATATTTATATTCAAATGGTCCGGCAGGTAATTCCAAGACAACTGTCCAAATGTCATCACCATCATCATCGGCCATTTGTACACAGCTTCCACACCAACCGAAATTACCACTTTCTACAGCGAGTGTTCCAAAAGTTGGAGCTCCTATTTGTATGTCTGGATCTGTTCCATCAAAGCAATTCATATCTACATTTAAAGTAAGTAGATATAAACATGACCCATCATCTTCCGTTGCAGAAGGGTCAAAGTTATTTGCAGCTGGATCTGTACAACCCGGAGATTCTAAAACAGGGCATTCTTCACATGAAGCCCAGCAAAATGGCCCAACAGTCATTGGTCCTGTAATATCTATAGCTCTATTAGTGAATGCTCCCGAAGGATCTGTAACAGTACAAGATGTTCCTGGATCAAAGAATTCTTGGTCCGCCCATCCATCTACAGCAAATTTAAATTCTTGAGGTCCTTCTTGTACAAAGTGTTGTCCAGAATAAATACCATCGCCATCATTATCAAATAACTGTTGACAACCACCACACCATCCATTCCAGGAACCATTTACTTCCGGAGTTCCAAAAGAACCGCCATAAAGGTTCATATCAACCATAAACGTCACTAAATAAATACATGAACCATCTGGCTCAGTAGCGTCTGGATCATAATTGTCCGCTGCAGGGTCTATGCATCCTGCGGCTGAATTGAATATCTCACACGTGTTGAAACAATATGGAATTGTTGTTGTTGGACCACTTATTTCAATAAATCTATTGGTGAAACCTCCATTTGTAACCGTACATGGCATACCTGGAGTAAAATTCTCTTGATCAGCCCATTCGTCTAACTGTATCTTGTATTCGTTTCCTCCTGCAGGCATGAGCACTGTTGCTTCCCAAATGTTTCCACCAATATTGGTCATTGGGTTACAGCCTCCACACCATCCATTAAATCCACCAGAAACAAAAGGTTGGGTACCGTCACCTTCATAACAAGAAAGGTCTGTTTGGATAGTAACCGCATAAAGGCAAGAACCATCATCTTCCGTAGCAGCCGGGTTATAATTATCAGCAGTTGGGTCTGTGCAACCCGGCACACCAGTAGGTACATTCGGACAGAAAGTTATATTGTCAAAATATACAATGTTGTCTTGTGGTCTTGGATCAAATGTAAAATCTGGGAAAATGACGATCTGATCGTAAGGGCCGACTGCTCCAACAGCTCCGTCTTCTAGGCTCGAAAGGTCAAATGAAAGTTCTTCCCATTGGTTGA
>JABDKJ010000049.1 GCA_013002285.1 Flavobacteriales bacterium | reverse complement strand
ATAGAGTTCTTGCAAGACATCAATATCGTAATGACCAGGCAAAAGCATTGCTTGACCAGGTAGATGATACCTTATTAGGTATGAAATATCTGCCAAAAGACAGAGATAGACATCTTGAAATAACAGGAAAATACGAAGATGAGCTTGATCAGATGGCAGAGAACGTTGGAACCAATTATGCTTCTATACGACCTCAACTTGACAGGTTCACCCGTAAGCTTAAAAGGGAAATGAATCATGGAGAACTGGCTGCACAACAGACAGCGTATGCTGCGGCTGCGGGGACTAGAAAACTGTTAGATGCCGGGCTTGCAAAAGGAACCTATACAGAAGAAGGCTATAAAACTGGGTTAAATGCTATTGCACAACATCAGACTATAGCACTTCCGAGCGGAGGTTACAGCCAATTTCAACCTTATTATCCCTCTACAATGACGGATCCTATCAAGCATTTGCACGATAATGTAGATGAGATCAACCCTGAATACGATGAATATGGACAGAAAGTTCTTGACAGAGACCGTATAATGAAAAGTACATTAGCTCAATATGAGACTAATTCAGCTTTGAAGAAGGCTATGGCAGAACAAGGACTGGATCCAATACAGATAATTAATAATATAATTGATGACAAAGCATACCAAGAGATAAAAGACCAGAGTTCTGGTAAGGGTGGCAGTGGTGCAGGACATACATCTATAATACTTTCTGATGTAGGCGCACCTAGGGACAGTAGCGGTAATATAACTTATGCAGGAGGATCTGCACCAGTTCTTAAGGATATAATGGCATGGGCAACAGGTAAAGATAGCTGGAAAGAGTCTCGGGACTGGATAAATTCAGAAGATGGTAAGCGTGTTATTGATTATATGCAGTGGAGAACAGGAGAAAAAATACCAGAAGATGCAGGCGAGGCTAGTAAATGGATTCAAGATAAGGCTTTTGAAGGACAGAAAGGAAGGCTAATACTTGACCCTGGTACGCCTAAACAACGTAATGCATTTACATCTTCAGGACAACTTCGTAATCCTGAAGCTCCTATGAGAGATAAAACAGGTAAACTTCTTGATGCTGATACTATCAAAGCAAAGCTAGACCCTAAAAAAGCTGTTGCAGGAGGTGCTGCAAAACAAGCATTTGTAGCAGGTGTGGTCAGAGCAGGTGGCAGGCATATGCCAGGTTCTATAGCTATAGTAACACCTGAAGGTGAATATCTGTTCATGGAGCCTTACGATATTGATGAAATGAAGACTAAAGAATGGTCTGTCAATGCTATCGAGGGAGCTTCATTTACTAATACAGGAGAACTGGACATAGAAACTTTCGGTGGATTTGGTAAAATGGCACCAGGAAAATACACTGTCAGACATAACTATAAGAAAAACAGATATGATATATATCAGGGTGGTGAGCTTCGCTTTGTTAAAGGCGGCACTGAAGCTACTCGATATCAATTATATAACCCTAATAATACTGAAGAATGAAAAAGGAAGTAGATTCGGATTTGACTATGATCCAAGGGGATCCTGATCCACTAGATCTGTCCTTTGAGGAGATGTTGAAGAACGCTCCTGAAGGTTCCGTTACGGATTTAGGGCCAAAGATAACTTCTCAAGCAGGCGCAAATGAGTATATGGCTGCCATGACTGACAGAGATTTGGTCAAACGTTCTATGGAACAAGGGCAAGTAGACATAGATCTGGATGCTAACCGTTCTTTATTTGAAGACACTAACACAGTTCGTGCACGTAATCAAAGTGAATTTGTAAAAGGAATCAAAGCTATTGGAGGAGGTCTCATCAATGGTGCCCTTATAGCTATGGAAGAAGCAGGGTATGTAGCAGATTTCAATACCTATGCAAACATGTTCAAAGAACTTGAAGATAATTCAGGTAATTGGTGGACAGGTCTTATGCGTGACGCCCAGGAAGGTTTACGAGAAAGTAAGGCTTTCAAGATATACGAGAATGCACCTGATGAAAACAGCCTGCTTCTTGGGAATATATTCAAATGGACTTCTCTTGAGGGTGCAATATCATCTGCAGTAGGATTTGGTTTGACAGGATTAGGAGCAAGTAAGCTTGTATCGTATCTAGGTTCTGCGGGTAAGTTCAAAGAACTGGGTCAATTTGTTGATGTTACATTAGGTAATATCAAAGCAGAGAAGGCTGTAGCAAAAGCTGCTGCCCTAGGAGTAGGTAAAGTAGGGCAAGCTGTAGCAAAACAAGAAGCTATACAATCTGCAATGGGTACTGCTCGTGCATTTACAGGTCCTCTGGGATCCTCTATAATGTCGAACTACTTTATGGGTCAGCTTATGGCTGTAGATACCTATGAGCAAGCTATGGAGGAGTTTAAGCCTATGATCGACAGTGGTGAGATAAGTGCATTGGAAGCCCAGGCATTATCGTCTAAAGAAGCTCAAGATGTAGTAGGTCTTAATATGATGCTTACAGCCACAGCTTATATTCGTTTTAGCAACATATTCAAACGTCCTAATAGAATAACAGGTTTAGTGCAAAATCCAACTGCTATGAATCAGATGAAGAATCTGATAAAAGCTGGAGCACCAACAGCATTCGTAGAGAACGTTTATCAGGAGATGATCCAGATGGAACAGCTTTATGATATTAAAACAGCTACGGGCAGAGAATCAAAATATTCAGAGGATCCGTGGGACAGAATGGTTCAGCTAGGATTATCTAACAGAGCATTACACGCAGGAGCACTTGGTGTAGTCGGTGGGCCAATTCAATTTGCTATCATACAAAGACCTATGATGGGTAAGCAACTCAAAGCTCAAAGAGAAACTTACACAGAACAGCAAGCTCGTATTGGATGGCATGAAGCTTTCATAGCCAAAGATTTCAACAATTTTACAGAATATGAGAAAGCATTCAATCAAGCTGTTATAAAAGGAAACCTTAAAGAAGCAGAGGTATTCAATGATATGGGAATGATTGAAGAAGTAAGTAAAGCAGTTCGATGGGGAACTCTTGCTGCTTTCAAGCATGATGTAAATAAGATACGTAATTTCACTCCAGAACAGGCTGCCAAAGAAGATTATAAAGAAGGATATAAAGAGACTGCAGAGCGCCTTTTAAATACTATTGAAAGGGCACAGTTCCATGTAAGCCAGACAGCTGGTCTGAATAACACTGCCGAGGTAGTACGTAATGTATTGTTCCAGGAGAGAGTTGAAAAAGAACTTGGAGAAGCTTACGGACTTACTGCAGATCTGAAAGGACAGGTAGTAGAGGCTGTAGCTAAAAAATTTCCTAACGCTGAAGTTAGATTTGAAGATGGTAAATTATCTTATGTAAGACAAGCTGCAAGGTTCAAAGGGCTTAAGGATTCAGAACGTGTAAAATTACAGAAGCAAGAAGCCAAGGAGAATGAGGCTCTGGAGAATGTTATGAAGTATAACAAAGCTTACAGAGACTACAAGGATAATCAAAAGGATATCAAGAAATACGAGAAGTTTCATGATCAGCTTGGTGCACGTTTTGCTGAAATGCTTACTGATAAATACCAGGAAGAAGCTGCAAAAGATCAAAAAGAAGCAGTAGAAAAAACAAATCAGGAAATAAAAGATCTCGGTAATGTTCTTAAAGGGGACAAAACAGAAGATGCTCCAAAACGTGGTACAACTCAAACTAAAGTTATTAAGGATAATGAATTAACTGCAGAGGAAATTGAGAAGCAAGTCGAGACCTGGGATAAAACTCCACCTTTAAAGAAACACGCTATAAAGGATCAGACATTTGTTTCACGAGATGTGGATGGAACAGTAGCTCCTTATACAGTAGGAGAGCTTAAGCGTTCTAATGATGGTAGGTATTTTAGAGTAGTACATCAAAATACTATAAATATCTTCGGAGAAAAGGTCGCAAAAGAAAAGCGAGGTGTGTATAATATGCCATTACTGAAAGAAGCTGATGAGACAGGTAAATTTCTTCCAGATGCTGAAGTATTTGCACTGGAAAATCATTCATTCTTACGTCCAGAATCTCTGCAACCTAAATTTAACAGAGGAGATCCAGAGAAACGTACTCATAACTTTGAATCTGTATGGGGTACATACGTGCCTACAGATACAGCTTTAAAGCCCTTTAACCTGGAGAACCAGCTTAATAAAGCAAAGAATGCCAGAGAGGGTAAAGTTCTAGGGCTTAATATCCCAGCTTCTATGCTTAAGGATGGGGACTATAGTCAATTAGAGGATTATGACTATCATTTGTTAAGCCTTCCTTTTGCTCAACCTCGTGATGTAGTTTATAAGGTGCGTCAAGAAGGCCCAACAGAAACTTATGTGGACGTATACTACAATGATAATGGTGTACAGAAGAAGCTTACTCGTTTAAGTAGAGACGGAAACCTGAATCATAGTGAGTTAGTAAATTTGATTATCTCTGGTAAAGGAGAGGTTACGGGAAAACATGTAAATAACTATTCTTCTCGTGCTAACCTTGTACAGCAGTACGATGAGGACGGTAAGAAAATATATTATGATCTTACAGAATTTGAAGGTGTTAAAGAAGATTACACAATCAA
>JABDKJ010000037.1 GCA_013002285.1 Flavobacteriales bacterium | reverse complement strand
CATTATGGTCTTGCTTACGATAGTGGGATCTTCTCAACCACCTGAAGGTGTTAAGAGAGGAGGAAATGGTCAAGGTCCAGCTCCTAAAGTTGTTGGCCAAGTCATTGATCAATACGGACAACCGATCCCTTACGCAAATATTGCTTTGTACAGTAAAAGAGATTCTACTCTTAAATCAGGTGCGGCCTCAGACGGTCAAGGAAAGTTTTCCATTAGGTCACGTCCCGGAATGTATTATGCTAAGATCAGTTTTCTTTCATATCAAGAAAAGCTGATCAGCGATATCAAAGTAAGTAGAGAAGGTGCTGACCTTGGTACCATTAAGTTGCTAAATAGTAGTGAGGACCTAGATGAAGTGGAGATACGGGCCGAAACAAGCCAGATGGAACTAAAGCTGGATAAAAGGGTTTTTAATGTTGGTAAGGATCTGGCAAATACTGGAGGGAATGCCGCTGATATATTGGACAATGTTCCTTCAGTTACTGTAGATATCGAAGGCAATGTGAGTTTAAGAGGTAGCGAAAATGTAAGGATCTTGATAGATGGAAAGCAAAGTGGACTTGTTGGAACAAGCACAACAGATGCTTTAAGGCAGTTACAGGGTAGTTTGATCGAAAAAGTTGAAGTGATCACAAACCCATCTGCCAGATACGATGCTGAAGGCGAAGTCGGAATAATAAATATCGTGCTTAAAAAAGGAAGGGAAAATGGCTGGAATGGATCGATCGAACTTACTGCTGGTTATCCAGATAATTATCGCGCTTCGTTTTCATTAAATCATAGAACAAGGATCCGAAATTTCTTCGCCAGCTATGGTGCAAATTACAGGAAGACACCTGGAAGTGGAAGTTCTTTGCAAGAATTTTTTGGAGATACGACTTTTGTATTTGATAGGGAACGAGAACATACAAGATCTGGTCTCGGTCATAACTTGAGATTGGGTACAGAATTATTCCTGAATAAAATGAACACCTTGACGGTGTCTGGACTATACAAGGTCTCTGATGGCTTCAATGATGCAAGGCTGATATATCGAGACCTTGATGCTAACATGGACCTTATACAAATAGTGAAAAGGACAGAGGATGAGGAAGAAGATCAGGAGAATATTGAAATAAGCATAGGGCACCGCAAGACTTATGACGCTAAAGGAAAGGAATGGACTGCAGACTTTAAGTGGAATACGAATGATGACACTGAAATGTCCAATTTACTGGAAGCTGGGGCTTTGGACACACCTCCAATATATCAACGCGTGAACAATACAGAAGACCAAGAAAACATTTTGGTTCAAACGGATTACATTCATCCATTTTCAAAAAATGGGGTGATGGAGCTAGGCTTAAAAGGAACCTTTCGAACCATCGAAAATAAGTATATGGTTGAGGAACAAGCAGCCGATGATTCATGGTTGATCTTATCTGAGTTCAATAATCATTTCATTTATCAGGAGAACATCATGGCGGCTTATTTGATGGCTGGTAACAAGTTGGGGAATTTTTCATATCAATGTGGGTTGAGAGCTGAGTATTCAGACATTCAAACTGAATTGCTCGCAAGTAACGAGAAGAATCCTAGGAACTACACGAATTTCTTTCCAAGCTTACATATTTCGCAACAACTGGATACGTCCAATACACTGCAACTAAGTTATAGTCGCAGACTCAGTCGTCCGAGGTTTCGCCACTTGCTTCCCTTTTTTACATTTAGTGATAGTCGGAATTTCTATTCGGGAAATCCTGATCTCGACCCTGAGTTCACAAATGCTTTCGAATTAGGACATCTGAAATATATGGAGAAGGGGTCTGTTCTTTCCAGCATTTATTACAGACACAGAAACAACATCATTCAAAGAATAACGCAGGTCGACAGCACCGGGTCAACCCGAATATTTCCAATAAACCTGGGAACCCAAGATGCTTTCGGTCTAGAATTCAATATTAGCTATAACCCTGAAAAATGGTGGAGGCTGAACGCGAACTTCAATTTTTTTAGAGCCATCACGGAAGGTGAATTTGAAGGAAGGGATTTTTCTGCTGACGCGTATACATGGTCTTGTCGTACAACTTCCCGATGGACTATAAGCAAGACGTGGGACGTACAGGCGAGTTTTAATTATAGGGCGCCCAGAATATCCATTCAAGGTAAAAGGAAGTCCATGTACAATTTAGACATAGGCATTTCGAGGGATATCCTAAAAAAGAAAGGGACTTTGGTTTTGAGTGCAAAGGACATTTTGAATACCAGGAAAAGAAGGTCCATAACTGAAGGTCCTAATTTCTTCAGTGAGTCAGAATTTCAATGGCGTGCAAGGCAATTCCTAATTAGCTTCAGCTATAGACTAAAGCATGAAAAGAAGAGTAGAGGCAAACGAAACTCTCGAAATGAATTCGATGGAGGTGTAGAAGAAGGTTTCTAACTAACCTGAGAAAGCACCTTTTTCGATGTTGCCACTTTAGCTTCTATAACTGTTGGTTTTCCTAGAACTTTTAATTCTTCAATATGAGAACGAATAGCGCTCATGAAACTCTTGTTCTCATAATACGGCACGCCATGTTCTTTTGCGGTAGCCTTTACAATGGGAGCAATGTGTTTGTAATGCACATGGCATATGTAAGGGAATAAATGATGTTCTATTTGAAAGTTCAGACCACCAAAAAAGAAATCCACAAGCGGGTTCTTTGGGGCAAAATCTGCGGTCGTCTTCATTTGATGGATGGCCCATGAATTTTCCATATTGCCCATATCATCCGGTTCAGGAAACTCTGGTCCTTCAACAACATGTGCTAATTGAAAGACAGCTGAGATGGTCAGTCCTTCCACAAGGTGAGCAAAAAAGAATCCTATCAATATTTGCCACCAAGCCATATCTATGAAAATGAGCGGTATAACTAGAAATATGGTGTAATACATTGCTTTGAAGAAGAACAATCTGAAATATTCAATTTTTGGATGTTCGTTCTTTCGTTCACCTATTTTTTCAGCGAAGAACTTCTTGTAGTCTTTAATAAATACCCATGTAAATGAGGCAAGAGGATAAAGCAAGAAAGCATATAGATGTTGGAATTTATGGATCCACCAAAGCTCTTGTTTAGGGTTCAATCTTAACAAAGGGATCTGATCTATGTCTTCATCATGACCAGGAATGTTGGTGTACGTATGATGAACGATATTATGTGTGATCTTCCACATGTAATCACTTGCTCCAATAATATTGAAACCAAGGCCCATGATCTTATTCAATCTTTGGTTCTTTGAGAATGCTCCATGAATAGCATCATGCCCAATGTTCAAGCCAATTAGAGCAGTAAAAAATCCATGAACGCCCGCTACTACGAACATGATCCAAGGACTGAAGGAAGTAGTGATCAAAAGTGCATAGGTCAATGCATAAAAAAACAAAATGAATACAACCTTGAAATACATCGATCCATTTGCATTCATCGAGATGTTATTCTTTGTAAAATATTCTGTAACCCTTGCTTTTACTTCAGGAAAAAATTGAGATGCATCCTTCCTATTAAAACTGATCTTGCTTACTTCTGCCATATATATTCATTCTTTCCATAACAGGTAAGAACATTTACTGTTATCAGCTGTTATTGAATTTCGGGGCGCAAGTTAGGCTTTTTATACCTCTATTTGACCTATTCTTCGATCAGTTGTCAAATATAAGTGAAGCGCTACTGTTTATATGATCGACCAAGTATCCTTTAAACATACCGATCATATAATTTAACATATTGCAAATACTGAAAAGACTAGTTTTGCTTTTTACCAATGATAAGCCTTAAAAACATACATAAATCCTATTTCACTGGTTCAAAACCACTGGAAGTTTTGAAAGGTATAGATCTTGAGATCGCAGAAGGGGAAATGGTCTCCATTATGGGCTCTTCGGGATCCGGAAAATCGACCCTCTTAAATATCTTAGGAATATTAGATGATTATGACAAAGGTGAATATTGGTTGAATGGTACATTGGTTGAGAAACTATCCGAATCTAAAGCCGCTCAATTCAGAAGTAAGTCACTAGGTTTTGTTTTTCAATCATTCAACCTTATCCATTTCAAGACCGCTTGGGAAAATGTGGCGCTTCCGCTTTATTATCAAAAGGTACCGAGAAAAAAGCGAAAAGCAAAAGCATATGAATATTTGGAAAAAGTGGGCCTTACAGAATGGGCAGAGCACTTACCTAATCAATTGTCTGGTGGGCAAAAACAAAGAGTGGCTATTGCAAGGGCTTTGGTTGCCGAACCAAGAGTTATCCTTGCCGATGAACCAACAGGTGCCTTGGATACAGTAACTTCATATGAAGTAATGGAGATCTTGCAAAAGATCAATGATGAAGGTATCACCGTGATCATTGTGACACATGAGCAGGATATTTCACAAATGACCGATCGCATTATTCAACTTAAATACGGCAAGGTTTTAAAAGATATAAAGATCGTTAGGGCCACACCTCATTTACTATTACAAGATAAAGATGTTCAGTAGCGATAGGTGGCAGGAAATATTGACCGGAATGCTTCAGAACCCTTTTAGGACATTCTTGACTATGAATGCAATAGGTATAGGGATATTCATTCTTGTCATATTACAAGGCATGGGTGGAGGTTTGCAAAATGGGGCCTATTCTTCTTTTGACGATGCAACAAATACCATTTGGGTTCGCAGTGGACGTACTTCATTGCCTTATGCGGGTTATCGGTCGAATAGACAAGTAGATCTTCATGTTTCAGATCACGAAAAAGCACGAAAAGAAATTGCAAAAACAGATATCTCTACTGCGCGACTTCAATTTTGGGGGCGGCCTGTGAAATACAAAGACCAGGTATCAAACTTCTCCATTCGCTGCGTTCATCCAGGACATCAGTATACAGAAATGACCGAGATGGTGACAGGTAGGTACATTAATCAAGGAGACATAGATGAAGAACGTAAAGTTGCTGTAATAGGGCAGACTGTTGTGGAAGACCTGTTTGGTGATACGGATCCTATAGGTAAAATGATATCTGTAATGGGAGCTAATTTTTTTGTTGTAGGAACTTTTAATGACCCCAACAGTCGTTGGGAAAACAGGATCGTATATTTCCCCTTTAGCACGGGAATGAAATTATATGGAGGCAATACAGGGAAGATCTCAAATTTCATTGTTTCAACAGAAGACAAGGACCTACAGGCAAGTGAAGCCATGGCTGAAACCATGGATCTGGAGCTTAGAGGAAAATACAGCATTCATCCCAATGATCCAAAAGGGATAGATGTAAGCAATCAAAATGCCGAGTTCGCTATCTTCCAAAACATGTTCCTAGGTATAAAGATATTTTTATTCTTCATGGGCTTTTTTACACTTCTGGCTGGTGTTATTGGAGTTTCAACCATCATGTCTATTGTTGTCCAAGACCGTACAAAAGAGATAGGTGTTCGAAAAGCCATCGGTGCTTCGCCTTTTTCTATTGTATCAATGATCATTCAAGAGTCCTTCTTCATTACTTTCTTGTCCGGACTCATAGGCTTTATTCTCGCCTACTTGGTATTGAATGGGGTAGCTCAAGTTGTAGAGCACGAATACTTCAAGAACCCTACAGTAAATTTGCAGATCTGTCTATTGGCAATGACCGTGCTCAGCACAGTTGGCGTTATAGCCGGGCTTATCCCTGCAAGAAAGGCTGCGAAGATCAAACCTGTTGAGGCTCTAAAAGATGAATAGAGATAGTTGGAATGAAATATTGCAGTTGATCTTGAGAAAACCAATGAGGGCCTTTTTAGCTGGTATTGGAGTAGCTTGGGGCATCATGATGGTGCTGTTAATGATAGGTGCTAACAACGGTTTGAAAAACGGCATCAAAGCTGAAATGACTTCGGTTGCGAGTAACTCTATGTTCCTATGGGGTGGAATGGCCAATCTGCCTTACAAAGGACAAAAAGCACCTAGATGGGTTCAGCTAAAGAATGATGATATTATTTATCTCAAAGAGAATGTTCCACAAATAGGAGTGATCTCACCTAGAAATCAGTTGGGAGGTTGGCAAGGTTCCAATAACGTCAATAGAAAAACAAAAACAGGAGCTTTTGATGTTTATGGCGATATGCCGGAATATATAGAGGTGTCACCCATCGACATTATTCGTGGCAGGTACTTGAACTACGGAGATATTGAAGAAAGACGGAAGATCTGTGTTGTTGGTCGCAAAGTTCAACAACTGCTCTTCGAAGAAGGGGAAGAGGTTCTGGGGGATTATATCACAATAAACGGAGTTAATTTCAAAGTAGTAGGTGTGTTCAAGTCATTTAAGGATGGCGAAGACGGTCAGGAAGAAGAACATAGTATATTCACGCCTTTTACAACATTTCAGAATGCATTCAACACTGGCGATAGAGTGGGTTGGATCTCATGTCTTAGCGCAGAAGGATATTCAGTTCCGGAAATGCAAGAAGCTGTCGTTCAGACATTAAAAGAGATCAAAAAAATACATCCTCAGGACAGGAGGGCTTTTGGTCATTGGAACATGGCGGAACGAATGGGAGAAATAGATGAGGTTTTCATTGCTATGAATTATGTTGGCTACGTCATGGGAGGACTGAGTTTGTATGGCGGAATGATCGTAATTGTCATTATTATGCTCATCAATGTAAATGATCGAACTCGCGAATTTGGAGTGAGAAGATCTTTGGGAGCAAGGCCCATCTCCATCATTTCCCAAGTGGTGAAAGAAACTACATTGCTAACTGTACTATCTGGTCTCACGGGCTTGGTCCTTGGGGTGGGGCTCATTGAATTGATACGCCATCTATTAGGAGGAGAGCTTGTAGGAGGCACATTTAAGAATCCGGAAGTGAGCTTATCTCTCGTTCTTATGAGTTTATTGTTTATGATCGTTGTAGGCATTATCGCAGGCTTTATTCCTGCTTTAAGAGCCGTAATGATCAAACCTGTTGATGCATTAAGAAGTGGAAAATAATTTTTTTGAGATCAAATGAAGAAAGGAAAACTAATATCTCTGATCATTTTTATAGTGATCGTATTCATAGCTGCGGCCTATGTGATCTATCATCTCTACGAAAAGGAAAATGAAGATCCTTTAAAATATAAAGGGCAAGTAGGTAGCATTGAGAGTATCATACTCAAGTCTGTGGCCACAGGATCTGTTCAGCCTCGAAAAGAGATCCAGATAAAGCCTCAAATATCGGGGATCATTACAGAGCTCTACAAGGAAGCAGGAGAAAGTGTGAGTAGCGGAGACTTGATCGCCAAAGTTAAGGTTATACCGAATATGGTGAATTTGAACAATGCTGAGAACAGAGTAAATAGGGCCATGATCTCAATGGAGAACGCTCAGATGGACTATGACCGGAACAAGATCCTTTTGGACCAAGAAGTTATCGCTCCGGCAGATATCCTTCCTTTTGAATTGGCTCTAAGGAACGCAAAAGAAGAAAAAGCAGCGGCTGAGGACAATCTACAGATCATTAAAAAGGGTGTGGCTAAGCGTTCTGGTGCAGCTACAAATACACTTGTAAGGTCTACGATCAGCGGGATGATCTTGGAAATTCCAGTGGAAGAAGGAAACTCTGTTATTGAGGCCAATAATTTCAATGATGGAACAACTATCGCTTCCGTTGCTGATATGAAGGATCTGATCTTCCTCGGCAAGATCGATGAGTCTGAAGTAGAGAAGCTAAAACCCGGGATGGACCTTATCGTTAAGATAGCGGCTATAGAAGACAAAACTTTCAATGCCAAGCTGGAATATATCGCGCCAAAGGGAATAGAGGAAAATGGAGCAATTCAATTTGAAATAAAAGCTGCCTTGAACATGGCTGAGGGCGAGTTCATAAGAGCTGGTTATTCAGCTAATGCAGATGTAGTATTGGACAGAAGGGATGATGTCTTTACCATCTCGGAAAGTGTTGTGCAATATGACAAAGAGAACAAGACCTTTGTGGAAGTGAAAGTGGAGAATGACACATGGGAGAGAAGAGATGTCGAATTGGGACTGAGTGATGGTCTAAAAGTAGAAGTTCTTTCTGGCTTAGCCGAAAGTGATTCTTTGAAATTATGGAATCAACCAATTAAGCGATAGAATGCGTTATTTCTTTTTGATCGCTCTTTTATTTCTGGCCTGCAGCACTCCAAAAAGTTCTGATGATAACAGCCATTTAAGAAACCCCCAAATACCTTTAGCCGAAGGCGATGAAATTGAATTTGCAAAAGGTTTTCAAATAATCCAATTTCTTGATCATAAGCAAATTAATATTATTGACCTAAACAATAAAAACACTGTAGTACAGAAGATATTTATTGGTAAGGGAGCTCGTGATAAGGAAGAATACCTTCCCACTCCAATTGCTTCGGCTGCCTGTAATTCCACTACTCATGTCAGTTATTTTGCCAAGCTGGATATTGTTGATAGACTGATCGGTGTTTCATGGCCAGACCTGATCATGAATGAAAAAGTAAAAGAGAAACTAGACCAAGGTAAGATCAAGGCCATTGGTAAGAATGGCGAAATGAACCTTGAGGTGATCCTTCAAATATCTCCTGATATTTTGATGGTCTATCCTTATGAAAGCTTGAGCTATCAGCAATATGAAGATGCCGGATTGCAGCTGGTATACAACACGGAATATCAAGAAGTGCACCCTCTGGCAAAAGCAGAATGGATAAAGCTTTACGGCTTACTCTTCAATAAAGAGGAAGAGGCAAAACAGATCTTTGAAATGATCAAAGAGCGTTATCTCGAACACTGCGACCTTGCTAAAGACCTAGTTAAAGCGAAAGGTTCACCTTCTGTATTCACAGGTTCTTTTCTGAATGGGCAATGGTTTGCACCTTCGGCCAACAGCTCTACGGTACGGTCATTGGAAGATGCAGGAGCAACTTATGTATTTTCGGATATGGAAAGCATTGGAAATCTACAATTAGACCTGGAGGTTATGTATCAGAAGTGCAAGGATGCAGATTTCTATGGAAAGTTGATCAGTGATGCGATCGATCTGGATGATATGCAGACTCAGGAAAAAAGATTAACTACTTTAAGAGCTGTGAAAGAAGGCAATGTCTTTTACTGCAACACTTCAAGATCAGATTATTTTGGAGACGCCCTGCTAGAGCCAGATGTGGTCTTGCATGACCTGGTCAAGATCTTTTTTCCAAGTCAGAGCGAATACGAGACCAATAGGTATTTCCATTTGGTTGATCATAACCCATGAGACAAATATCGGCTAAGCCATTATATTTGGCTCTCTGAAATATTTCGGACTCATAGCGCTTTGTTTACTCCTTTTCATGGCTAATCTTTTGTTGGGCTCAGTATCCTTGACCATTGCAGAGATCTTTTCAATGAATGACAATGTGATCATGAAGATAAGGCTTGAAGAAGCCTTGATCGCTGTTGCCGCGGGTATTGCGCTATCAATAGGAGGGTTGTTCATGCAAAGTCTCTTTCGAAACCCCTTGGCAGGCCCATCAGTTCTTGGGATAAGTTCAGGTGCAAGCTTGGGTGTTGCTGTCGCGATCATGTCTGTAGGTAGCATCAGTTCTTTGATGTTACCCGTTTACGCTATTGTAGGTGCGCTGATCTTTCTATTTGTGCTCTTGGCTATCTCTACCAAGATCAGGCAGAATGTTACATTGCTGATCATCGGACTATTACTTGGGTATGGCATCTCAGCCTTGATCAGCCTCCTTGAGTACTTCTCGGCTGCTGAAAGTTTGAAAAGATATGTCATTTGGGGAATGGGTTCTTTCTTTCCAAATTTTGAAGGCATGTCTGCCGGGATCGTTCTTTTAAGCTTGCCAGCCATCTTTTTCTCCTTTTTCATGGTCAAGTACCTAGATGCATTTTTATTAGGAGAAGAAGCAGCGCAAAGCCTTGGCGTTAATGCCAAGCGCATGCGCACGGTGATCATTCTGATCACTGGTTGGCTAACGGGGGTCGTAACAGCCTATTGCGGACCAATAGCCTTCATCGGTCTTATGGTTCCCCATTTAGCTCGCTTCCTTTTCAAGACAGCTTCTCACAAACAATTGATCTATGGAGTTACGCTCATAGGGGCAGCATTGGCTCTTTTGGCCAACGTAATTGCCAAATTGCCTTTTATGGTAGAACGGATCCCTGTGAATATTATCACTTCCGTATTGGGTATTCCTGTTATTATTTGGATAATTTTAGACCAAAGAAAGGCGCATCTAGCTAGATGAATTTCACTGCAAATGACATAGCGGTAGGCTATAACGGAAACTCCGTTCTTGAGACTGATGCATTAAATGTGCAGAGTGGAAAGGTCTATTTCCTCATTGGCCGAAATGGTGCAGGTAAGACTACTTTGCTCAAAAGCTTTTGTGGCTTATTGCCTTTGATAAATGGCCAATTGCGCCTCAACAATAATTCCCTTGAAGATCTGAGCATTCACGAGAAAAGCAAGTTGTTCACTTTCGTTCGCAGCTCTGCACATAGGGTAGACCATATGAAGGTTTGGGACTATGTGGCCTATGGTCGTATGCCGTATACCGGACTTTTGGGGAGGCTTAATAAAGAAGACGTGAACATTATTGACCGATCTTTGGAGCAGTTGGGAATAACAGATCTTTCAGGCCGTTATCTGACCAGGCTTAGTGATGGTGAATTCAGAAAAGTTCAGATCGCAATGGCCTTATGTCAGCAAACGGAATTGCTATTTATAGATGAGCCAACAGCACATTTAGACATTGCTGCAAAAGCCGAGCTATTCCATCTATTCCAAAAGATGGCGAGAGAAATGGGTAAGGCTATGGTCATCTCAACACATGAAGTGCATGCTGCGCTGGAAATGTCGGACAAGTTGTGGTTGATCAATAAGGGGTATTTGCACTCGGGTTTGGCTAAGGAAATGTTAGCTTCAGGAATGGTAGATGAAGTTTTTGGAAGCGACTTGGTTTCCTTCAGGAAAGAAGGTAAAATTAAAATAATGAAAGTTGTATAAATACCTGAATATCATATTTATAGTATTCATTATATCAAGTTGTAGTTTTACAAAGATGGGCTCTTTGGATTGGGTAGAGGGGAACTGGAAGAACCCTGAAAAGAACCAAGGTGAACTATGGGAAAAGACAAAAGAGGGTAACTATATCGGCAGAGCATGGGCAGTTCAAGCAAATGATACTATTTGGTCTGAATCCATGCTTGTGTTCGAAGAGAACGAGACCCTTTTCCTAAAGATCATACATCCAACGGAGAACAACGGAATGCCTGTGATCTTCAAAGAGGTTTACAGTAGCAGTAATAAGATGACTTTCGAAAAGCGCGATCATGATTGGCCGCACTTCATTTCATATTGGGTAGAAGACGATATTTTGAAAGCGCATGTTGGTAGTTACGAAAAAGGAGAGACCCAGTTATACTTCAATTGGGACAAGGTCAAGTAAGCAAGTGCTTATATTTCCTCTGCAACTCGATCTCTTTTTCTGTGATCATTTCACTATCCGTTTCTGAATGGATCCCTCTATGAGACTTTAGTTTATTCAACTTTTCAAGATCCTTCAGCATTGCCCTAGTATTTTCATCAAACAGGGCGGCAGCAAATTTCTCCCAAACGTAGTCAATAGCCGTTTCGCTAGGGTGTAGCATGTCCTTAGCATAAAAACGATAGTCTCTAAGGTCATCCACCAGCATTTCATATGCAGGAAAATAATGGTGGAAATGGTCTTGATCGTACAATTCATGAATGGCCGTTCGAAGCACTGCTTTACTTAGAGCGTTTTCCTGTGCTCCATCTTTCCAGTGCCTTACAGGGCTGATCGAGAATAGAACATGCATATCTGGAACCTTAGAAGAAAGCTTATCCAACATCTCTTTTCCTATATTCTTTATTTCATCTACTGAAAGAAGTCGCTTCGTAAATTCTTTGTTAGGGACTTTGTGGCAATTAGCAACAATTCCTACAGAATGATGTTCATAGACCCAAGCAGTGCCCAGCGTTATAAAGAGGAACTTGGAGTTCAGCAGCTGATCATGGGACTTTTCGATATCTCTATTTATAGAAGTCAATGTCTGCTCCATAGATGCAGACGAATATGAGCCATGGTGTTTCCAGGAATGCCATAGACCCCCCATTTGGAAAAGGTCTTCTTTCTGGAATTCTCTTTTCTGCAAGATCAGGTCGATACCATCAAACACCGAAAAAGGGTTGTAAATAATACCATATGGATTTAGCAAAATGTTGAATCCCTGGTTTCTGAGTTTACCTCCAATATTCTCAGTAAAACAAGAGCCAATGGCTATGGCGGGGTCCTTATATTGAAATTTAAAAGGATATTGTGGTGATTTTACTTCTGTGCGAAAATTCATCTACGCAAGATCGAGGATAGCTCCTTCCAGTTCGAGTAATCGTATTTTTTTATTCACTCCACCTGAGTAACCGATCAAGCGTCCAAGCTTACCAATAACTCTGTGACACGGAAGAATAATGGGAACGGGGTTTCTGCCATTTGCACCACCAACAGCACGCACGGCTTTAGGGTCGCCAATTCCTTTCGCAATATCAAGATAACTGCATGTTTGACCGTAAGGGATCTTCTCCAACTCATTCCATACTTTCAATTGAAAAGGAGTGCCGATAAGATCTAAGGGAACAGTAAATTCCTTAAGACTTCCTTTAAAATAAGCATTCAACTGCTTTTCGGCAAGTATCAAGTTTTTGCTGCGATCTCTTTTAGTGGTGAATCTTCCATAGACCACTTCCCTTAATCCCTCTTTAGTGCCCATTAGAGTAAGAGGTCCAAGAGGCGATTCTATTTCTCTGAAATACAGGGTCTCCATGAAGAAGCAAGATAAGTTATTTAGGGCAGATCATCGCTTTCCTCCACCTGAAAATTTGTCTATCTTTAATTTTTAAGCAAAGTTGAAAAAGACCATTTTCATACTATTGATGTTGCCATTGGGTCTGTTGGGCCAGAATATTGTTCCCAATCCTGGGTTTGAGACATATTCAGCCTTGCCCAATAGTTATGCAGATTTCATATTGGCCGTGCCATGGACAAATGTCAATGGAAATACTGGTGGACCGCCTTTCGCTTCTCCTGATTACTTCCATACGGCTGGAACTGTTGGTAATTTCTTTGGCCAGATCGCTCCTCATTCTGGAGATGCTCAAATGGGTCTAAGCACATATCATCAAAGTTTAGGGAATTTTCGGGAGTACTTAGATATTCCACTAAGTAGCCCAATGGTGGCTGGACAGCCATATCAAGTTTCATTTTGGTTGACAAATGGCTTTAATGGCGGATATGCTGGTGCTTGCGACAATTTTGGAGTGCATTTTTCCAATGGGCCTCTTGCGCAGGCTGTTGATGAACCGATATTATTGGACCCATCCATAGAGATCACATCTGTGATCTATTATAGCAATTATTGGGAAGAGCATGTTTTCACTTTTACCCCTGCAGCCAACTTCGATCACATGACCATCGGGAATTTCAGGGATGACGCCAATACAACGATCACGGGTGGTACAAGAGCTTATTATTTTATAGATGACATTGCAGTAGTTCCTAGTACGCCAATTTTAGCTTACACCGGTGATACGGAAATTTGTATTGGTGAGTCCACTGATCTCATTCCTTTAGGTACCAGCAATTTTGAATGGATTGACCTTTCTACAGGATCGGTCATCCCTGGAGATAGTATTATTACTGTTAGCCCGGCAGTAACTACGATATATCAATTGAATGACGGGGTAGATACCTTGGAAGTGACAGTGAACGTAAATCAACTTCCTGTTGTAGACCTCGGGAATGATACCACATTATGTCCAGGAGAAATTCTTTCTTTGGATGCTTTCGTGACGGGAGCCATCTACCAATGGCAAGACCTATCTACCAGTTCTACATATAACGTTAGTCAAGCAGGTTTGTATGAAGTCGTGGTGATCGATGCCAATAATTGCGCAAACAATTCGGACATTAATGTGGGTTATGTAGACGAGTATACCTTTGACTTTCCTGTGACTCCTTTGAATTACTGTGATGTAGATGAGGTGGTTTATCCGATCGATGCTTTACCAGGAGGGACGATATCATGCAATGGGATCATAGTTGTAGACGAGTTGATCTTTAACCAGACTTCTCAATTATTTTGTGTCGCAGAAATAGGAGGTTGCCAATTTGAGGACGTATTGGACGTAATGATAGGAGAGACGCCCTATGTTGAATTGGGGAACGACACAACGTTATGTGACGGTGATCTGCTTACGTTAGATGCGACAGCACCCGGAGTTACTTATAGCTGGTCCAATGGACCTGAGGACCCTTCGATCACAGTTAGCACGCCAGGTCTGTACCAAGTCATATTGCAAGACATAGATAGCGACTGTGAAGCTACATATGGTATACAGGTTGATTATATCCCATTCCCTGAAGTGGATCTTGGTGCAGACTTTGAACTATGCGATGGGCAAATTGATCTATTGGATGCTTTCTTTCCTAGTGCAGTATATTTATGGCAAGACAATTCAACAGGTTCAACCATGCTAGTCGATGGGCCCGGAACCTATTTTGTTTCCACTATGGTTGGCAGTTGTGTAGATCAGGATACTGTGGAAGTCCTATACAATCCCTTACCCAATGTTGAATTGGGGGCAGACACAGCGATCTGTGCTGATGATATTTTGGACCTGAATGTTTCGAATACGGGCGCTTCATATTTATGGCAGGATTCAGATCAGAGTGCAACCTACACCATATCGGGGCCTGGACAGTATTTTGTAACTGTTACTTTCGATCAGACGGGTTGTAAACGAAGCGATACGATATATGTAGAGGAGTTTCCTCTCCCGGTGTTGGATTTTGGAAATGATACCACTGTTTGTCAGAATGACGAATTCAGGTTAAGACCATTCCAAGAGTTTGTTGATTCTTTGATCTGGTTTGATGGGTCTGCTTCTGAAGAATATTTTCCTATTGCTCCTTCAGTTTATTACGCGACAGCCTATAATGAATGTGGTTCTTTCTATGACGAGATCGATCTGGGACACGAGGACTGCAGTTGTAATATTTACATTCCAAATGCTTTAACTCCTGATGGAGATGGGCTGAATGATCAACTAGATCCGATTTTTTCGAATTGCGACTTCAATAACTATAATTTCAGTGTTATGGACCGTTGGGGACGGATCGTCTATAGAACAACTGACCCAGATGCAGTTTGGGACGGAAGTCAGTCAGATGAAAAAGCCTACTATTCGCACGGACAGGTCTACGTTTGGGTGATGACCTATGATGCTGTCATTGAAGGAGAGATCACTTCTTCAAGAATAATGGGGCATATTACTTTAATAAGATAGGCATAGGGTCCTTTCATATAGGGCAATGTGGTCTTGAATTGTATAAGAATAGAATTTATAATTTCGCAAATATCAAGAACAGTCAAAAAATACGATCAATAAAACTATGGCTCATTGCAGTAGTTGTTCTATCCAGTTCATTCGCTCATGGTCAGTGTGTTTGGACCCAAGTAGACTTTGAAGGATTTGAATATGCCACACCATGTCCAGATCTTGTTCAGCCCTATAACATTTATCACCCCACCCCGTGGACCAATGGAAATCAACATAGTGGCGCCAGT
>JABDKJ010000016.1 GCA_013002285.1 Flavobacteriales bacterium | reverse complement strand
AAAATGAAATTTTCATAATACATGTCCAGTGCAGTATCAACCATCGCCTGATCTAACTTTGACCCAAGCGTCAGCGAAGTCAATGCCTGTGTTTCTCCTCTATTGAATATAGCAGAACCATGGGCCGACGGTAGATAATCGATCTCTGTCCAAATAGGTCTTACTGTTTCAGGGTTTCTTCCGTCTAATCTTAGCTTCTCAGATAAGATCAATTCACGAATGATTTCCTTCTTTAATTTGTCAAAGTATCTTCCAAAGAAGGAATTATTTTCAGCAAGAAATTCTTCATCAAACTTCTCATCTCTAGCCGCTTTCATGGCTTCTTTTACTTCCTTGTAGCCTGCCTTTCGCTCATGCTTGGCTAGGCCTCCTCTACAAACTTTCTCAAGACCTGCTCTACATGTATCATCAATCCATTGCTTGACTTCCTCGTTTTCCGGAGCTGCTTCGATCACACGCTTTACAGTTGCGCTTTCACCAACCTTTGCTGCAAGATCCAGCTGTGCCTGACACTGTACTTTAATAGCATCGTGTCCCACCTTAATAGCTTCTACCAATTCTTTTTCCGCAACTTCTTTGGCGTCACCTTCTACCATCATTACATTATCTATAGATGCTGCGATGATAATATTCAATGTTGCATTTGCTAGTTTATCTCTATTTGGATTAACCAGATATTCTCCGTTAACCTTAGCGACACGGACTTCGGATATAGGTCCGCTAAAAGGAATGTCAGAAACTGACAATGCTGTGGAAGCGGCTAATGCAACGAATGCATCAGGCATTACCTCTTGTTCCGCAGATATCAAGTTGATAATAACTTGCGTATCGTTCATATATCCATCTGGAAATAATGGTCGGATAGCTCTATCTACTAGTCTTGATGCTAGTATTTCATAATCTGATAATCTTGCTTCTCTTCTAAAGAAGTTTCCGGGAATTCTTCCGATCGATGCATATTTCTCTTGATAATCTACGGAAAGTGGAAAGAAGCTTTGTCCTTCCCGTGGTTCATGTGCTGAAACAACACTTGCAAATAGCATAGTTTTTCCGATTCGGATAACACAAGATCCATCTGCTTGTGTAGCTAATTTGCCAGTTTCAAGAACGACCTCTCGGCCATCGGGAAGATTAAAGGATTGGGTAATAGGAGTTTTTTGCCCCATGAGTTTTGATAAATTTTAATTTTCAATCTAATAAGTATAACCAAGCCCCATTTGAGCTTAGTGCTAGAAGAAAGAAGTTGGATGAATGGGGATCTAAGGCTGGTAAGGGATGATTGGAAGTAATACTTACTGTCATAGATCAACTCCGAAGTGCAAAGACTTTTCTGTTTGAAAAGTTTTCGGCGACCATTTGCCACCGTATATTTTCTTTCTTATCTATTTCTTGTATAAAATACGAGCGAACAGCAGGACTGTTCGCTCGTATTGGTGGAATCTTATTTTCTGATTCCTAGATCCGTAAGCAATTCTCTGTACTTGACGATATCTTTATCCGCAAGATATTTAAGCAATCGCTTCCGCTTTCCTACAAGCGACAACAATGCTCTTCGGCATGCGTGATCTTTTTTATTTGATTCTAAGTGAGCCGCAAGGCCTTTGATTCGGTAGGTAAAAAGCGCAATTTGCCCTTCTGCCGAACCTGTGTTTTTTTGATCTCCACCATACTTCGCGAAGATTTCATTCTTTTTTTCTGCTGTTATGTACTCTGCCATTTTATATTTTTTTACCAAAAGACATTATATCAATAGAATTTTAGCGCCGCAAAGATACTATATATATTCGATTCAAACCTACAATTTTTAGTGCGTTGACCTGGATAATAATTTAGCTTGATTCCACAATGCATCCATCTCTTCCAAAGTCATGTCTTCCAACGGTTTAGGTGCATTGGCTTCTATATATTCAAATCGATTTTTAAACTTTCTATTCACCTTTTCAAGGGCAGTTTCCGGATCTACATTAATAAATCGGGCATAATTGACCAACGAAAAAAGCACATCACCGAATTCATCTTCTATGGCTTCCTGGTCACCAGTATTGATCACCTCGTGCAATTCTTCGATTTCCTCTTTGACTTTGTCCCATACCTGATCTCGATTTTCCCATTCAAACCCAACTTGCTTGGTTTTATCTTGCATACGATACGCTTTGACCATCGCTGGTAAACTGGTAGGAACGCCACCTAGAACAGATTTTTTAATACCCTTTTCATTAGACTCCTTTAGCTTGAGCTTCTCCCAATTTTGTTTTACTTCCTCCTCACCACTTACTTGGAGATCGCCATAGATATGTGGATGTCGATTGATCAATTTCTCACATACCGCATTAATGGCATCGGCTATATCAAAGTCGTTGGTTTCGGATGCAATCTTAGCATAAAACACCATGTGTAGCATGATATCTCCGATTTCTTCCTTTATACCTTGTACATCTTTATCAAGGATCGCATCTGCCAGTTCGTAAGTCTCTTCGATAGTCAAATTTCTTAGTGACTCAAAGGTTTGCTTTCGATCCCAGGGACATCCTACCCGAAGATCATCCATGATATCCAATAATCTTTGAAAAGCAATCTGAGCAGTAGTCATTCATTGATATTTTATACGTAATAATCAACCGTGAAATTAGGTAAACCAGAGACCATAGCTAAACGTTTATATGATATTAAGCTTACCTTTGTACCAAAATCTATAGCACATGGAATTTTTGAAAATATTCCTCATCATTTTTGGAACGTTTGCGATCTC
>JABDKJ010000012.1 GCA_013002285.1 Flavobacteriales bacterium | reverse complement strand
ATAAACCCCTGATCTTTGTGTCAATAATGGTCATTTGAAAAACAGCCAGACCCTCTTGAAAAAATTAGGCCTCTCGATTTTTTCCTTCTCTTCGTAATATCCGTATCCAGTGGAACCATATCCACTTCTATTTCCATAACCGTATCCGTATCCGTAACCATATCCATAACCATAATAATAGCCATAGCGGTTTCGTTCGACATCAAGGCCATTTAAAACAACAGATAAGCGTGAGATCTTGTTTTCGTTAATCAATCGGTCTGCATTTTGAACAAAATTCTTTTTGGAGTAATCAGCTCTGAAAATATAAATAGGATAATCAGCTTTCTGTATTGCATATATGCCGTCTGTTACGAGACCAACAGGTGGATTATCTATAATGATCAGATCATATCTGTTTTTTAGCTCATTAAGCAAGTCATCCATTCTTGAGGTTAAGATCAATTCGGATGGATTAGGGGGAATAGGACCAGCTGTGATAAAGTCCAGATTGTCTATTGTACTCTTATTAATTGACTCCTCGATCGTTCCTTTATTGATCAACAAAGTGCTCATTCCTTTCGCATTCTCAACTCCGAATCCTAAGTGGATCTTGGGTTTTCTCATATCCAAATCCAAGATGATCACTTTCTTTCCAGAAAAAGCTATGATCCCTGCAAGATTGATCGCAACAAAGGTTTTTCCTTCACCTGATATTGTAGACGTTATTGCAAGGATCTTTGAACCGGGTTCATTATTAACAAATTGAAGATTGGTACGAATAGACCTAAATGATTCAGCTATTAAGGATTTTGGGTTCTTATCCACTAGTAATTGAGAAATGGGAATGTCCTTTTTGTATTTAGGAACAATTCCTAACACACCAATTGAAGCATTAGACAATTTAGCGATCTCATTCAGAGAAGTAATATTGTTATGTAATAGATAACGCGCTATCACAATGATCAACGAGACGATCAACCCGAAAAAAAGAAAACTAAAATAGATGATGTTAGGTTTGGGACTGATCGGGATCAAAGGAATGGAAGCTGGTTCCAGTATTTTGTTATCCGAGACCAAACCTGCCTCGGAGATACGGTATTCTATCTTTTTTTCGAGTAATAAAGTGTAATATTTTTCATTGATCTCAAATAGTCTCTGGTATCGAGCGTATGTCAATTCTTTGGTCGGCAGCTCTCTGAAATCTCGAGATAGTTCATCAATTTTTTCTTGAAGGAATTGTTTTTCGATCTTTAATTTCTCGTTAAGCGACTTTATACTTTGCAATATCAATTTCCTTTGTATTTCCACCTGGTAATCTAAGGAACGAGTTGCTTCGTTCTCTCCAGTTACATCAAAGAATATTTCTTCTTTTTGGAGCAGAAGGTCTCTCAATTCGTTCAAAAGACCATATAGTGGTGAATCATTTTGCTGGTCTACTAAAACGCTTACCAGATTGTAAATATCAAATTCATCGTTTGTTTCTTTTGTTACCTTTTCTACTTCATTTAGAATGTTCTGTTCTAGTTCGATCTTCAAGATCCCATCCTCGAATTCGGTATATCTAGAAAGGTATATCGCGGAGATATTGGTAAGGTCAGAAACTTTGTTGTCTCGTTTAAATGAGTTTAAAAGGAGTTCGGTGTTTTTGAGATTCCCCTCTACTGTATCTAGTTGATTATCAATAAACAAAACGATCTTTTCAGCAGACTCTTTTTTTCTTTGTTCATCAAATTCCAAATACTCTTTTGCATGAGCAGTTACAAAATCATATGCTATCAGCTTACTAGGGCTTTTATGCAGGATCTGAATGGTTTTAGCATTTGCATTCAAAGTTTTAATAACTGTCCTACTTCTGAAAGATCTTGTAAGACCAGCTTTGCCAGAAAGCATAAAATAATTTTCACCAGATATCTCATCTAGATCGACCAATTTGCGGTTGAGGGTTAATCTGAATTTGAATTCTGGGATATCCTCAACCGCGCCAACTGTAAGACCTTCTTTGACCGTTATGCCATTCTTTAGAATTCTGAATTTAGTGTCAGAAGTCATCTCAACGAAGAATTGCCTACCAATGCACAAAGAGTCTTTTAATTCTATGATATTAATTTGATAAAAGGCCCTTTTATAATGTTCGTTTGTTAAGATCTCTCCTTGGTTGAAATATCTTATTGTTAACGGTAGTTTGTCGAGTGTACGATTGATCAAAAAATTAGATTTCAGTAACTCTATCTCCGAGGAGATCTGTTCTTCTTCAACTACGTTGGAAACGTTGAGTACTCTCGATGCATCATCATCCCTTTCCAATTGGATTATTGTGCTTGCCTCATAAATTGGGATCGTGTATTTCAGATAGAAATATGCCGCCAATCCGGAGAGTGTTATTATGAGTAATATGATGGGGATAGTTCTTCTGAAAATATAAAAGAACAAGCCAAACTCGAACTCATTGCTGAAGTTTGTTATCCGTTCCTTGTATCGCTCAAAATTCTCATTGAACTTTCCTATTTCGTCTCCTGAATACAATTTCTTAGTTGGCGTTTATTACACTAATAATAAAAATGGCGCTGGTTATCAAAGAAACTATAGGTGCAATGTCCCGCACCAGTTCTCCTGCAATTTGAGGTGTAGGTTCTACGTATATGATGTCATCAGCTTGCACGATCAGGTTTCCATCCCTTACTCCTTCAATTGTCGATAGGTCTATCTGAAATACCTTTGTTTTGTCTCCATCTCTTCGGATCACTTTGATCTTTGAAGCATTACCTCTATCTGCTATTCCTCCGGCACTTGCGATCGCTTCTATAACAGTGATATTGTTATTGGTAAGGTTTATTACCCTTGATGTTCCGCCTGACCCAGTTGAGACCATAACTCTGCGGTTGATGACATTTAACATTACAAAAGGTTTTTTGTAATACTGGAGATAGGCATCTTCGAGCATTTGCTCGGCTTCCTTAAGTGTAAGACCATCGATCATGACCCTGCCAATTGTAGGCAGTTCAATTCTGCCGTCCAATTCAACCAGATAATTGATCAAATTCGATGACCCGAATTGTGCCGCTCCTCCAGCGCCAAGTTCTCCTGAAGAAAGATCGATCAGTTTAAAACCATCGTTTGTAAATAGTCTAAAGCTTAGAAGGTCGTTTTTGGATATCCTGTATTCCGATTCCTGCTCAAATGAGATCTGATCGAATTCGTAACCCTTCGGTGTCTTGAACATAAGATCCTTATTGACGCTACAAGCACTTAACACACACACACACAGTAAATACCAAATGGAATTTTTCATATCAAAGATATTCTAGCAAAATTATCAAAATATTCCTCTTTATTTCCTTTGTTCCAGTAAAGAAGAATAAAGCTCATCAAAATCCTTAACCAATCGATCGTAATGAAATTTTTCCTTCACGAATTCCCATCCTTTGGAACCCATTTTAGCCCGTAACTCATCATTTTCTATTAAGTCCAGAATTAATTTATTGAAAGCCTCTTGATCATTTGGGTCAGCAAGTAATGCTGTTTCATTCACCAAAACAATATCTTCTATCCCACCAACATTGGTAGTCACAATTGGTTTGTTACTTGCCTGAGCTTCGATCAAACTTACGGGTGTCCCTTCATTCTTTGATGTGAGGGCAATAATGTCCATTCCAGCATTTACCTCATCTACATTTTTTAACCAGGAAGTGAATGTGAGGTCATCTCTGTCGTCACTATTGGCACCATCACTAAATGACAAACCAAGTTCCTTTGCAAGTCTTTCGATGTTTTTTCTTTCATCCCCATCTCCGACAATAAATCCCCTTATTTTCTTCTTGCTTATTTCTTTTACCGCGTGCATAGCTCTTAAGAACATTGCGTGATTTTTGATCGGGACCAACCTTCCAACTATACCGATCGCCACAGTGTCTTCTCTTATATTATATTTCGAGCGAAAATCTTTCCTTTTCTCCTCCATATTCTCAGAGAATTTGTTCAATTCAAAGCCCAATTGAATGACTTTGACTTTTTCATCAGATGCGATCTTGAACATCTCTACCAATTCCTCTTTTTGTTTTTTGCTGATCGCTATAATGGCGCTTGATCTCTTGGCTAAATAGCGTTCGATCTTTTTATACATCATTGTTTTGAGCTTTCCAAAATAGGAGTGAAATACGTGACCATGAAAAGTGTGGACAATGATCGGCACCTTCAATTGAATCGCGGCCAATCTTCCAAGTGCTCCGGCCTTTGATGCATGAGTGTGGACAATATCTGGTTTGAATTCTCTAATGATCTCCTTGATCATTTTTAAAGCTTTAAGATCATTTTTGAGATCTATCTCTCTGAACATCCTAGGAATAATGAAAGGTTTTAAGTCAAGATCTTCAATTATATGCAAAGATGTGTCTTCCAGATCATCCTGCATTCCACCGATAAGCAAAGTTTCATATATATGTTCCATGTGCTTTGTGAGATAAGCAGCATTGAAGGTTGGTCCACCGAGATTGAAACGATTGATTATTCTTAGGATCTTTGGCATATATGGCCTATTAGTTTGCTATGTTCTTCATCCAAAATTTTTGAAAGACCAAAAGGCTCCATATTTGGTTGGCGGAATTGCCGGGGTTGGAAGATCTCAATTGCCGCAGAATTGCTGCAATATATCCATTTGAGAATAAATTTTGATCAGAAATAAAATTTTCGCTTAATAATTCAGCTACTTCTTTTGAAAGCCCTTCAAGAATAATTTGTTTCATAGGTATTTCAAACCCTTGCTTTTTTCGAGTAAACAAGCTTTCGGGTAATTTACCCTTATATGTTTCTCGCAGAATGATCTTCCTTCTTTTTTGGTCTATTTTATATTCTACTGGTAGTGAAAATGCGAATTCAACTACATCTTTATCAAGAAATGGTGTTCTGACCTCAAGGCTATTTCGCATGCTGGAAAGATCAACTTTATAGAGCATATCATTTGGTAAAATTATTTTGGAGTCCAGAAACAAGACATCGTTCATGTCATGGATCTTGGAAAACTGCAGTTCGTGCCTACTTTCATTTGCAATACCCGAAAGCCAGATCTTATCCGTTTCAATATCTAATTGAGAAAGCCACTTTTCATAACGCTTTTCAGGAGCAATTCCAATTCCTTGTTTTAGTTTGCTGAACTGTCTTAATTTATTTCCAAAGTAAGATGACCGGGAGCTGGGAAAATACTTTGCGAGGTCGGGAATGACATTTATCAATTTTGCACTTGCTTTTCTTGACAATAGGAAATGTTCGGCTGAATGTTTGTTGTATCCCGAGAATATTTCATCCGCTCCGTCACCAGAAAGAGCAACGGTAATATGTTTTCGTACTTCTTTACTCAGAAGGTTCACAGCTATAGCAGAAGAGTCAGCAAAGGGCTCATCAATATGTTCCAACATCTCTCGTGCGCTGTTCACAAGGTCTTCCGTTTTTAACTTAATGGTCTTATGGTCAGAGCCGATCTTGGTGGCAACTTCTTCCGCATAATGCGTTTCGTCAAAATATTGAGCATCTTCAAAACCGATCGAAAAGGTCTTGAATCCTGAAGTATGATCGGTTGCAATAGCGGAAATTATGCTTGAATCAATTCCACCACTGAGAAAGCTCCCTAATGGCACATCAGAGATAAGTCGCTTTTGAACCGCCTTATCCATTAATTCTGAAAGTTTGCTCTTTGCAGATCCAAAATTCAAAGATCTGTCGATCTGTCTTGGTATAGAATAATATTTTTCTGTTTTGATCTCCCCGTTTTCGATAATAGCGAGATGACCCGGTTCTAGTTTATAGACATCACTGTATGCACTATGCGGTGCTGGAATGTAGCTGTATTTGAAATATTGGTCGATAGAGTTTTGATCTAGGTCCAAATTTTCATGTAGAGCGCGTATAGTCCTTAATTCGGATGCAAAACAGATCTTATTTACCTTGGAGGAATAATAAAGCGGATTTATACCCATTCTATCTCTGGATAATAAGATCTTCTGTTCTTTTAGGTCCGCAAAAGCAAATGCAAAACATCCTTCTAACTTTTTTATCGCTTCCTTTCCCTCTACTTTTAATAGTACAAATAGAACTTCCGTGTCGCTGGTCGTTTTAAATTGGTGGCCTTTTCCTTCAAGGTCTTTTTTCAGTTTTTGATAATTGTATACCTCTCCGTTAAAAACGAGTGCAAATTCTTCGTTTTCATCTGTGAATGGTTGGTTAGACCGCGGGTCTAGGTCGATAATAGAGAGCCTTTTATGCCCAAGGCATAGTTTTTGACTGAAAAGGCTTGCGGTTGCATCAGGTCCTCTATGGTTAAGAAGTTCTAAGGAACGATCGAATAGATCTTCGTTTTTCTGCTTTGGGTCAATAAAATAAGCACCGGCTATTCCGCACATTAATTAAAGGGAATTAAAAAATGAAAATAGAAAGCTATTTTTATAAAATGAAGAATGTGTTGCTTGTTTTTGTGTCCTTACTGTTTATAAATGGTTTTGGACAAAATTCGAAATACTTGAATGAACAGGTAGAGTCCAAAGAATTGAAGACCGGAATTTTGGCTTTTCATGCCCAAAAAGTGAGTAATGGAGAAGTAGTGGCTACTATAAATGCAGAGAAATGGATGTCGCCAGCGTCAATTTTAAAACTCGCCACTACAACATCTGCAATAGAGATCTTAGGTCCAGACCATCGTTTTGAGACTAAGATCGGCTATACTGGACATATTGAGGCTGGAGTTCTAAAAGGAGATCTTATCGTTAAAGGGGGAGGCGATCCTAGTTTGGGTTTTGACATTACACATGGGAAAACCAAATTCCCTGATAAATTCTTTAAAGATCTCATTTCGGTTATTAAAGATCTAGGTATTAATTCTATTGATGGAAATATCATAGCCGACAATTCACATTTCAGTCAGCAGGCTGTGCCCAGCAGTTGGGCTTGGGGAGATATTGGAAATTATTACGGAGCTGCATCGTATGGACTGAATTTCTTTGGTAATAGATATTCCGTTTATTTTAGATCTGGAAAAGTGGAAGGTTCATCAGCAGAAATTGGAGAGATCTATCCAAGGATAGTATTTGATATTGACAATCAAGTGAAAACCGCCAATATTCAAAATGACCAAGCATATATTTATGCTGGCCCAGGCAGTAAAAAGGTTTATATGGAAGGGCGAATTCCAATGGGTAAATCTGCATTTGAAGTCAAAGGAGCCATTCCAGACCCGTCTATGTTCTTCATTGAAACACTTGAACTGCAACTTAATGCTGCGGGCATAGACCACAATGGCGACCTCTTGGTCGAATTTCAAAGGACAAACTTTAACGTAGAGCTGTTCTCACATTACTCAGCTTCATTAAAGGAGATCTGCATTTATACCAATAGATTTTCGGATAATTTTTTTGCAGAAACCTTGTTGAAACAAATAGGTGCTGCTAGGGGAGAGGGCTCTACCAATAATGGAATACGAGTAATTCAGAGATATCTTTCGGAAAGAGGAATTAACCCGGGTAATTTCAATATTACCGATGGAAGTGGATTGTCGCGAAATAATTTAATAACGGCAAAAGGAATGGTTGAACTATTGATGAAGAACTTAAATGGTCCAAACACGAAATTCACGGAGTTGGGTCTTTCAGTATCTGGGAGAACTGGGTCATTGAAAAGGCTTGGTGCTATGACATGTTTGGAAGGAAAAGTACAAGCTAAAAGTGGATATATGAGAAATGTTAGGAGCTATGCAGGGGTCTTTCAAAATGCACAAAGCGAGAACATCGTTTTCTGTATTATAATGAACGATTTCAACTGCACAGCTGAAAGAGCGAGGGAGATCATATCTGAGGTCATGTCAAAAACAATGTGCCAATAAAAAAGCCCAATTATCTAAAATGGGCTTTTATTCTTACAATGCTCTTATTGCTATTGAATTACTATTCTTTTGGATGTTGATCCCGATCCTGAATTAATGGCAATGGTATACAGTCCATTACTGAATTCACTAACATCCAATACCGATCTTTTTGAATTCACAGAATTCTTAATTAACACCAATTTTCCTAAAGGGTCATAGAGTCGTATATCTACATTCTCGATCGATCGATCAAATTCGATGTACAATTCGTCATTTGCTGGATTGGGATATAAATTGATTGTGATATCATCAAATTTGTTCAGACTAACGGAAGCTGTCATGCCGGTTTGGACGACCTCATTGGACCCAAATTGCCCCCCCTCTGCTATAATATTGCCAAGTCCGTCTGTCACAGTATAAGAACCGATCCCGTAATCACAACAAATTCCATCGGCATAATCATCTACTATTTCAAATTCGTAACAACCATCAAATGGAACAACATAGGACCCTGAATAGAGCGTATTGTCATCATAGGCTCCTGGATCACCGCCAGTGGCATCTTCATCTCCACCACCATTAATTCCTACCATTTCATTTCCACCGGAGAGAACAACAAGCCCTGAACCGTTCCTAATTTCCCAATATGTTTCATATCCATAGTCATCAGTAAGTATCTCGACATATAGGATCTGCTCTCCAACAGTATATTCCAGCTCTTGGAATACACTATTATTTCCTGAATTTTCGTCTATGACACCACCATTTATATTCAAGATCTCTACTTCGATCGTATTGGTTCCAACTTCTGGAGTGAAAGAAGGAAGAATGATCACATCGGTTTCGTCTTCTGCTAATGAGCCTGTCCATGGAATTGTCCCTGGAGTTCCTGAATTATAGATATATGAAATGGTCGCAGAAGTCATAATATTCGTGCCATTATTTTTAATTGTAATGCTCGGAGAGAACGGTTCTGACGAGCAAATTCCATCGGGAACATTCATTATATTCTGTATCTGCCCATCATTATTGTAAGAAACAGCATTTGGGCAAAAAGCATCTAGGGTCGTAACTCCTGTATTTCCAGGGTCGAGCCAATCTTTCAGCCTATTTGAAGAGCTAGAGCCATCCCAAGAAACACCTATTCGACCATAGAAATCATATTGTCCATTATTCGTAGCCCCTGAACATGCAGCCGCTCCACCATAGAGTTGACCGATGATCCTGTGGTTTTGATCAAAGAGAGGGCTTCCGGAAGAACCACCTTCAGTCACTCCCAATTCCCATTGGTCTATCCACCATACTTGAGCACCACCTTGGGTTTGATGATAAGGAGGGTCGTCATCAAAGCAGATCTTTTTTACGTCTCCAGAAGGGTGGTGTATACAAACAGTTGCAGAAACATTCTGATCGTCAGAATTGTCCCATCCAGCATAGCACACATCATACGAATCAGGGATGGGTTCTGATAGTTCAAGTAGTGCAAAATCTGATCCTCCTGAACTTGCTAGAAGTGTAGAGCCTGAAACTGATTGGTTCGTAGGTCCGGTTGATGACGTACAATTAGTTGCTTCATGATTGAAATAAAAGACCCAATTATTCTGACCTCCTAAACAGTGATTTGCTGTCAGAAAATAAGGAGTTTCATCTAGTGAAGTGTTATTTATCATCGCTCCTGAGCACACTGCACTCGATCCGGATACGATCAGGGCAACAGCTGTTTTATCTTCTTGCCAATCTATACCTTCTGGACAGTTTATATTGATATTGCAGTCTCCACTATTTCCGAATGGCCCTCTTCCTATATCATGTTTAATTGATTCGAACTTTGGCAATATGCTTCTATATGCATGAACGACTTGTCCGATCTCATAGATATTTTTTCCGATCGTTTTCTTTGGCTCATAAACTTCCACTACTATTTTGTCCGTATGCAACAATTGAGTGGCGAGAGAACCCCATCTCTTGTTATTGAAGTTTGTAAATGAACCTATGAAATTTTCTTTATTCTGATCCCAGATAAAGAGCTTTGCTCCCTCTTTTAAATTGAAATTGCTAAACGTCACACTAACGGCATAAGCTCCTACACAACGAATCGGCAAATACCATATCCTGTCCCCATTCTCTAAATATTTGAATGTTCCAGAGTTCTCATTGTTCCAATCCACTTCATGTTCAATTCCAAATCTGTATGCCTGACTTTTGTCTCCATTAGTCTCAGCATCTTCTTGTAAAAGCTTTTCTACATCTAATGCCGTAAATGTCTTACCACATATTCCAAGGTCCCTTTTCTCAATGGTTTCCCACATATAAGGTTCCCCTCCCTGAGCGACTTGAGCAGTTGCTAAGTGAGTAAAAAATGCCAATAAAAAAAGGGTCAAAATTCTCTTCATGTTCGGATCTTAATGCATTTACAAAGTTAATACTTTAGTTAGGGCTAAATAATATTGGCAGTTCATTCGTGTAGAATGATCGGATTCTCATTTTGTTTTCAAAAGCTCTTTCAATGCGAACATTTCGTCTCTCAGCCTGGCTGCCTCCATGAAATCCAATTCTTTGGCTGCATTTTCCATTCTCCTTTTCACATCTGCAATGTTCTTTTCCATTTGCTCTTTGGTCATATACTGTACAACTGGATCCGCAGCTAACCCTAATGCAGCTTTTTCTTGATAACTCTCAGGTTCGGTGTATTCGCCACCAACTACCTGTGTTTGACCCATTATCGCCTCTTTGGACTTGATGATCTGTTTTGGTATTATGCCGTGCTCATCATTGTATGCTTGCTGAATGGAACGTCTTCTGTTCGTATCATCAATGGTCCGTTGCATACTATCCGTCATTTTATCAGCATACATGATCACCCGTCCATTGATATTTCTTGCCGCTCTTCCTACAGTTTGTACTAATGATCTTTGTGACCTCAGGAATCCTTCTTTGTCTGCATCTAAAATTGCAACAAGTGATACTTCAGGAAGGTCCAAACCTTCCCTTAATAGATTGACACCTACAAGTACATCGAAAATTCCGAGCCTGAGATTCCGGAGTATCTCTATTCTGTCTAGTGTATCAACATCAGAATGAATGTATGCACTGCGAATGCCAAGACGTTCAACGTATTTGTGAAGTTCTTCTGCCATTCTTTTGGTTAGGGTGGTGACAAGAACACGTTCTTCTCTCTTAATTCTTTTATTGATCTCATCCAAAAGATCATCTATTTGATCTTCGCTAGGCCTTACTTCGATAACGGGATCCAATAAGCCAGTTGGTCTAATGACCTGTTCTACGAAAACACCTTCTGACTTTTGCAGTTCAAAGTCGCCCGGTGTCGCACTCACAAAGATCATCTGGTTCACTAAAGACTCAAACTCTTCATATTTCAAAGGTCTGTTGTCCAATGCCGCAGGCAATCTAAATCCAAAGTCAACCAAATTCACTTTCCGTGACCTGTCACCACCGTACATAGCTGAGATCTGCGAATTGGTAACATGACTTTCGTCCATTATGAAAAGGAAATCATCTGGAAAATAATCTATCAAGCAAAAAGGACGGTCTCCTGCCTGGCGCTGATCGAAATAGCGAGAATAATTCTCTATCCCTGAACAGTAACCAAGTTCGCGGATCATTTCAAGGTCATAATTAACACGCTCATCTAATCTTTTTGCTTCTAAATGCCTTCCGATCTCTTTGAAATAATCTACTTGTTTTACGAGGTCGTCTTGGATCTGACGAATAGCAGCTTGCTGAGTTTGCTTGCTACTTACAAAGAGATTGGCTGGATAGATATTAATATCTTCTAGTTCAGTGATGGTTTTTCCTGTTTCTGGATCAAAAAGGTTTATCTCTTCTATTTCGTCTCCAAAAAAACTGAGACGGACTCCTTGATCAGCATAAGCCAAATAAATATCCAACGTATCACCTTTAACTCTGAATGTACCTCTCTGAAATTCGAGATCATTTCTGGAATAAAGGGAAGTAACAAGATAGTGCAAGACTTTATTACGTGGGATCAGTTGACCTTTTTTGAGGTTGATCACATTCTTATAGAACTCAGCAGGATTTCCAATACCATATATACAAGAAACGGAAGATACAACGATCACATCTCTTCTTCCGGATAACAATGCAGAGGTTGTGCTCAGTCTTAATTTTTCTATTTCTTCATTTATTGAAAGGTCTTTTTCAATGTAGGTATTGGTCGTTGGAAGAAATGCTTCTGGCTGGTAATAGTCGTAATAAGAGACAAAATATTCTACTCGATTTTCAGGAAAGAAATTTTTGAATTCGCCATATAACTGGGCAGCAAGCGTTTTGTTATGGCTTAAGATCAGAGTGGGCTTTTGAACCCTTTCAATGACATTGGCCATAGTAAATGTTTTTCCAGAACCTGTTACCCCTAAGAGGACCTGATATTTTTCTCCATCCAAAACGCCTTCGCTAAGTTGCTCTATTGCTTGCGGTTGGTCACCTGTAGGCTTGAATTCTGAGTGTATTTTAAAAGGAATAGCCATTTGAATGAACAAAAATAGAATAGATAGCCTATAATTTTTAGATATTTGTCAATGTAATTAACGCAATGGCATTTATTAAAAAAATACTTTATTACTTGAATCCGATGACCCTCTTCAAAGGTTCATCAAAGGATTTCAGTCTAAAGATGATGCATGGGGTGAATAGACTCTCCATTTTCATGTTCATTTTCTGTGTAGTGGTCCTCATAATAAGAT
>JABDKJ010000079.1 GCA_013002285.1 Flavobacteriales bacterium | reverse complement strand
TCAAATGCTCCATTGGTATGACCATTGACATGACAAGAGAAGCACGCCACCCCATTCATTGGTTCTTCTGTAATACGGTGAGTCGTTTGGTTGAACCATGTCGTTGGCGTAGGGCGCAGAAGTTCTTTCAAACCTTCCATCTGCTCAGGTGTTATCAATCCATCAAAAATTGGGTAGTAGTTCTCAAAAGTGATCTCCTTACCCTGTGAAACATCGCCCAGTTCTTTATGAGTAGTTAGAAACATCGCTGGTGGAAATTCTGGTAGATATTCATCCGGAAAATCATGGTCCATATCCATACGAATATGCTCGGGGTGCGCCACGTTCCAACTATCTGGAAACACCATATGAGCCGTGGTGTGAATAGGGTGTGCAAGCGGTTTATAAGGAAATATATCGGCTTCTTTGATTTCTTTCGGGGTCATATTGGATAGGTCAGAATATGAAATGTTCTCAGGCAAGCGTGCGATCGGCCCCTTCATTACAGGTTTGCGTAGCCCTGACATCAATACCCCTTCGATCTCTTCTCCATTAAAATCAAAGCGACTAGCCATATACTCATCCACTTCTCGCATAAAACCGTCTTTCCGGTCCATGTTCATTGATTTCCATTCCTCCCAGGTTCCAGGTAGGAAAGGTGCTCCAAATGTGCTTCCATTTTTCCCTGCATACTTCCAAATATCAAATGGAGTACGGTCGCCTTTTCCAGCTTTTGGATAATCTTTAAGCCCTTCGGTCATAGACCAGACTCCAGCCATATCCTCAAGATCATTGTTAGTGGGACTGGTTTCGGGTTTTGGCTTTTGAACATTCGTTTCTTCATCTAGAGAAAAACTTGTCGTTATGGTGGCTACAACACCAAGTATGAATGCAAGTACAAAGATCAGTTGTCTTTTCATGTTTTATCTTTTTTTATCTCATTTGATATACGGAAATCTAAAACCTTTGCACCTGACAGTCAAACCCGATCTGTGATCTCGGGCATATATTATGTGGATCGCCCAATTCAATATGTGAATGGTTGCAACAATAACCTTAGTTAGCTAGTTTTGTGCGATGTTGTGGAAATGTCTGATAGTAGATGACGACCCGGTTCAATGTGAACTTTTGACTTCGTATTGCAATAAAGTAGATGCGATCGGTTCCGTTGAAATGACCATGTCAGGGTTAGATGCTCTAAAACGAGTAGAGGCTGAGCAATTCGATCTGATGTTTCTCGATCTGAAAATGCCAGAGATAAGCGGGAAAGAGATACTTGAATTGCTTCCACCAAACTTACCAGTAGTAATGGTTACTTCTGATACTGCTTTCGCAGTGGAATCGTACAACTACAATGTGGTCGGATATGTGGTTAAGCCGATCACTCTAGGTGGCTTTCTCAAAGTTATAGAAAGGCTAAAAGATCAATTGGTTGAACCTGAGTTTATATTTGTGAAAGAAGGCACAGCACGAATTAAAATTCACTTCAACGAATTACTTTATATTAAAAGTGAGTCCAATTACGTTGCTTTTTACACGGAGAGCAAACGCGTCATGTCTCTAATGCGCTTAACCGACCTTGAAACACAGTTGCCAGGTTCATTTCTCAGAGTTCATCGTTCATTTATAGTGAACACGAACTTCATCCAGCATATTTCAGCAAGAGAGTTAAAGATCAAGGATACTGTTATTCCGATCAGTGCTTCCTTTCGCGAAGCTGTCTCCAGTCACTTCGATCTATCCTAGTACTTGATCCTTTACAAATCGATCAAGAAAATCTGTCAAATGATCAATTGCATTGAGCATGCCTTTGCTTGGATCAACGTGCGATCCCCAAATTTTTCGTGTTGTCTCTAGCTGTCCAAACATGACTATAGTTGGATGTAGTTTGTGCTTTAGATCCTGGATCAGATCGGTTACCTGTGTTTCTGAAACTTCGTTTGAATGTTCATCAAGTGCTTTTCGGCTGCTGGCCAACAATGTTTGAAATTGCGATACAATGCGCTTGAGTAGCGCAGGGTCATTGTCGCAATAATCTGCCATAAGGTGGTTAAATAAGCTCTGGGATGTGCTGTTGGTGACGTGTAAAATGGTAGTAAAAAGTTGACGTTGGTCAATTGGTTTTTCTATTGAATGATGGATCCCCATTGCAGCGAGTTGGTTTAGTTCTTTATCTCCTAGATTTGCCGACACTGCAATAATTGGTGTGTCAGCGGCCACTTTTTGCACATGTTTGATGCATTCAAAGCCATCTATTTCAGGCATCCGCAGATCCATTAGTATTACGTCAAATGTTTGTTGGTCTAATGCTACTAGCGCTTCTGTGCATGACTCGACAGATTCCAGTCGAACATCAGCAGCTTCGAGATAATGCTGCATGGTAATTCGGTTGACGGCTACATCATCCACATACAAAGCAGAAAGATCCTTGCCCAAAGATGAGCTTGCGCTCACACGTTCACCTGGGGATGGGCCAGCTTGTTTAGCCGGTATGCTTACTGTGAACTTGCTTCCTTGGCCCAATGTAGATTCAACTTCAATGTCGCCATCAAAAAGGGCCACCAAATGTTTCACGATAGCTAATCCCAGACCCAATCCCGATCTTGACTTTCGACCACTCTCTGCTTGATGGTAACGATCAAAAATATGACCAAGTTCATCTTTCTTCATTCCGGAGCCCGTGTCTTCAACACATATGACTAATTCATTGTCTTCCCAATCGAGCATCAACGATACGCTCCCGTTCTTTGTGAATTTCAAGGCATTTCCCAAAAGGTTATTAACAATTTGCAGGACGCGAACTTTGTCGGTTTCTATGGCTGGGGGAACGTTTGAAGTTACTTTGTAGCTCAAGTTAATTTGCCTAGACTTTGCTTTCAAGTCGTGTGCAAGGTATAGGTTTCGAGCAAGCTCTTCTGGTACAACAATGCTTTGCGAGAGCTGTAGTTCCTTTTCTAGTATCTTATTGAAATCCAAAACATCGCTAATGAGGGCCGATAAATGTTCTACAGAATATTTCAGTGTTTGGAGTGCTGGTAATTGTTCCTTTGAGTGTGGTTTGTGAAGCAGCACTTCGGCCATTCCAACAATGCTGTTGAGGGGTGTGCGCAACTCATGACTAAAATTACCCAGAAAAGCTTCTTTTCCTGCAGCCAATTCTTCTGCCTTGGTACGTGCTTCATCGAGTTCTTCAATTTGCTTATTTACTCTTTCTGCAAGCGTTGCAAAAGTGCTGCCAAGGCTGCCCAATTCATCGCTACGATCGAGGTTAAAATTTGGAAGTGGCCCACCAGGCGCATATTCTGTGAGTCTTTCGTCCAGATCCCTAATGGGTTGTAGTAGACTTTTTGATAACCAGAGCAATAGTACTAAGCCTCCAACTAAGGCAGCAACGAGCCCAAACAAGATCGTTTGGACCTTGTCTCTCCCTCCAGCAAAAAGGTATTCATGTCTTATAACCAGAACGAGTCTTACTGTATGTTCGGAAGCTCTACCATAACTGTATTGCATTTTTGCAGCAGCATATTTATCGCCTGATCGCTCGAAGTGGATCAATTTGCCGATCTCTCTAGAGTCGAGCGATCTCAAGCTTTGATCAAACTCTGACAATTGAAATTCCTTCTTTGGTTTGTACCCCAAAAAAGTCAGGCTATCCGTTGGATGAAATAGGAAGTTTCCTTGATCGTCAAGCATATAGAGGCTGTCATCTGGCTGACTATATGAAGCTACCTGGTCAAACCAAAATGAAGCATTTACATTGATGACAAGTACTGCTTTTGTAATTCCATCATTGCTAGCAATGGGTGTGGCCACTCGAATGGTCTTTATATACGGAAAACTCAGCTCGCCATGTTCTTGATTGAGATCAAATTGGGAAAAATAAAGTTGCTCAGGAGATAGCGAGAGTGCTTCTTTGAAGTACGGTCGATCTCCCTTTTGTTGCAAGTTGATTTGAGGTACAACTGTTATGGCATCCCCTTTCTGGCTAAGTCGTACCATCTCCTTTCCAGAACTTGCACTTAATAGCCGGAGCTGAAAATATTCCGGATAGGTTGAAAGGTAGGCGGCAAATAACTCTTCTGTTTGGTTACGAAAGGTGAGCGTGCGATCTGTATCCTTGCCAAAATGTTCTATATATCCATTCACCTGCGGTGCTTTGGCTAAGACTTCCACATGTTGCTGTACCTCCGAAAATTTTTGAAGCTGCTCTAACCGGGCGAGGTCTAAGCGATGGTACATATCTGAAGAAGCGGTTTCTAGTGTATCTGTTCGAAAACCTTGAAATAGCAAAAAGGTGATCAGGATCACTGATGCCAAATAGACCAACGCGAGCACCAACCACACACGGATGGCTATTCGATTGGTGTTAAGTAATTGTGTAATGTCCATGCTGCTATGAGCCAGGATAAATTTATGATTAAAGAGTGCAAACTACGAAAAACTCGCGACTCAAATTTAAAGTCCGAAACCCTAATTGTGTGCTTTGGAAGTTGTGAGGATAAATGCAAAACAATATTCTCAATGACGTTTTTAAGAAGTACTAAACGATCGCATAACGTTGTTATCACGGAAGAACTAGAAAACCTTGCTTATCTTTTTATGTCAAATCCCCTCCACCCCAAGCACTATCATAAAGTATCCGAATGCGATAGGAATGTTCAAAAGCATGACCCCAGCTGTTTTTGGATGGGACATGGTTTTTCCTCTTTCAGCGATGAAAACAATGACGAGTATGAGGAAGAAAATAAGATTTGTGAAGAAAGCTATGGCTAGGTAGATAATTCCTATCCTGATCAATTCCTGTTCTTTACTCACAAGAAAAGAAACGAGCAGCAGCGAGCCAACAACAGAAGATATGATGCTAATGTAAAGCCCTAATTTGTCTAGCGATGTCCTTTTCTCTTTTGGCTTTGCTTCTATTAGACCCGAATCGAGGGATGCATTCATTTCGATTGTTTGGGTAAAAAGTGAAAGCTAGCAGAAAACGTAAATTGTCGAAAAACTGGAAATTAGATCTATTTAACAAGGTCAAACCATCGGCTTAGTACAAACATATATGTACTCTTTCGGAGTAAGGCAATACCTTTTGACCAAGTCAGGGTCAAGCGTTTCCACATATTTGTCTTCATTCACGTCAAAGCCGACAGATGCCAATTGATCTTTGTAATCCCTTCCAAAAAGTCTTAGATGGTCGTCTTGCCAAAATTGTCTTTCCCTTTCTTTTCGGTCCGTAATGCTGTTATCAGAATAAGTGGTTTCTCGGTTATAGTCGATCGGAGATTGGAATATTCCCCAACCACCAGGTTTTAGAACACGATAGAATTCGCTCATAACCTTGATCTCATCATCCACATGTTCAAGAATGTGATTGGCGAAGAGTACATCGAAAGTATTGTCATCGAAGGGTATTTCATGAACGTCCATTTTTACATCGGCCCAAGGAGAATAGAGATCACCAGAAGTATAATCTATGTTGTCCATTCCTTTGAATAGTTTTATGAAGCAGTACTCAGGAGCTATGTGCAAAAGCTTTTTCTTTGAGATAAAGAAGTCCGTCTTTTCCTTAAGGTAAAGCCAGAACAATCTATGCCTTTCCAGTGACATAGAGTCTGGTGCCAATGCATTTGGTCTGGAATTGACGCGTCCATAACTCAACATTTTTCGATAGCCAATACCGGTAATAGGATCTTCGTATCTGTTTCCCCTGTATAACCGGGAGATGAACTTCAGGAAAAAATGAGACACCCTGTGAAGATGATGGCGGGGAATGATCTTGAGCGCAAATTTTATAATGTACTTCATCAATGAATGCAGCGAAATTAGCAGAATGAGATAAATAAACAATTAACTCCAAGCACATGTTCCAACATTGTACTTTTTAATTTTTGAAAATTACCTTTGCAGCCGTGAAAGCAGAAATAATAACCATAGGAGATGAGATCTTGATCGGTCAAACGATCGACACCAATTCGGCATGGATCGGTGAAGAGTTGAATAAAATAGGTGTGGAGATAAACCGGATCACCTCTATTCAGGACGTGCCAGAGGAGATCTCAAAAGCTACGGATGAAGCTTTTGAACGCGTAGACCTTGTACTTATGACAGGCGGATTGGGTCCTACTTTAGATGATAAGACCAAGAAAACCCTTACAGCTTATTTCAAAGATGAGTTGGTAATGAATGAAGAAGTCCTGGAAACAATAGAGAACTATTTCACCTCAAGGGGTTTGCCCATTTTAGAGATGAACAGGCAACAGGCCATGTTGCCTTCCCGCGCACAGATCGTTCGCAATCATAAGGGTTCTGCTTCAGGAATGTGGTTCGAGAGAAATGGAGGGGTTTTATTGGCCATGCCTGGTGTGCCCGGAGAAATGAAACACATTTTGCAAAACGGTGGATTACGGAAGATCCAAGATCATTTCGTGACATTGCCTGTTTATCACCGTACCATTTTAACAAATGGAGCAGGGGAGTCTTTTATGAGCAATATGGTAAAAGATTGGGAGGAGGCACTAGAAGGTGAGGGTATTTCTTTGGCCTACCTTCCTTCTCCAGGTTTGGTGAGAATAAGATTAACTGCAAGAGGAGAAGATGCAAAAGCCATTAAGATAAAAGTTGATGAGAAAGCAGCAGAATTAAAAGAATTGCTTTCTGAATATGTCTTTGGTGAAGACAAAGAGACGCTTGAAGGGATAGTAGGTGATCTCTTAAAAGCCAAGCGAATGACGTTGGCAACTGCAGAGAGTTGCACGGGTGGATATATTGCCCATAAATTGACCTCTGTTCCCGGCAGCTCCGCTTATTATGAAGGTTCTTTCATTACTTATAGCTATGACCTTAAATCAGCTATGCTCGGAGTAAATAGAGACGTGATCTTAGAAAAAGGTGCCGTGAGTGAAGAAGTAGTTTTGCAAATGGCAAAAGGGGTTCAGGAAGGAATGAATGTGGATTATGCCATAGCTGTTTCCGGAATTGCCGGACCTGAAGGAGGAACAGAAGACAAACCGGTAGGTACGGTATGGATGGCGCTTGCCACCCCGAAAGGCACAGAGGCTAAAAAATTCCAGTTCGGACGAAATAGGCTAGCAAATATTCGAATGACAGCGCTTTCAGCATTGAATTGGCTGAGAAAGGAGCTTTTAGCCAGTTAAATTCCCCGTAATTTCTTGAAACCTACATGGCAAAAGGTATGTAGACAAGAGAAACATCTCTTCGTATTTTACACTATGAGAATATTCTTGAGCATATTTTGCATCTTACCTTTCCTAATATCAGGCCAGGAAGACACGACCAAGGCTGTGTTGGACTTAAGTGCAGATTTCCGTTTTAGAATAGAGCAGGACTGGGACTCGCGAAAAGCAGATGGGACTTTCCGGGATGATCGCAGCCGAATGAGAGCGCGTGTGAGGTTAGGAGCGCGTTATGTTCACCCTGCAAAAGGTGAATTCGGAGTGAGGCTTAGGACGGGTAACCCAACAAAGCAACAGGATCCACATCTCACGCTTGGGAACGGAGCAAGTGAATTTGGATTGCAGAGTTTTGCGTTTGAAAAGTTCTACTACAAGCGTCAACACCAAGGCTTTTCTTTTTGGTTGGGGAAGAACACATTTCCATTTCACAAACAGAACGAGCTTTTTTGGATAGACCATGTTTATCCCGAAGGAATTTCGCTTTCGCAAAAGATAAAACCCAGCAATGGACCTTTCAACGAACTGAAATTGAACTCAGGGTACTTTGTGGTGTCGCATAGTGGCCGGGCCTTAAGTGATGACAGCTATCTTTTAGGTGCTCAGGTGTACATGTCTTTATTAGATGAACGATTGAAGATCTTTCCTTCATTCTATGCATTCAATAATATACCCGACATTCCTGATGGATTTGGCGAGATATTCATGGATCATAAGATCGCGCATGTAGGTGCTTCATATGAGATCCTTAATGAGCCAAAGATCGTTTTTGAATATGACATTTATGAAAATCTTGAACCCTTGAACAGCGATGATGTCTTGCAATTGGTGCTGGATGAAACGCAAGGACACACGGCTGCCATATCTTACGGACAACTAAAAGAAAAAGGAGATGTTTTAGTGAAAGGGACCTATGCTCACTTGGAAAAATATTCTGCTATCGATTTCTTTGCCCAAAATGACTGGGCCAGATGGGACTATTCTTCAGCAGGATCGCCAGATGGCCGGATGACCAATTTTCATGGATTCGAGGTGGTTTTTGGTTATGCTTTGCAAAAGGATATGGTCTTGAAAGCAAAGTATTACAATGTCGAACAATTGGTGGCCATAGGCACACTTACTGAAACAGGATCACGCTTTCGATTGGACCTGGACATTTCTTTTTAAGCTGCAGCACAGACCTTAACGATAGCTTCTTGAGCATGAATCTTAACAAAGTCTTAGCTTTTCCAGAGCGACAGCTCCTGGAAATACATGAATTTGAAGGTTGATGGAAAGAACTAAAGGAAAGGGCTGGTTTCGCTGCCACAATAAATATTAACTCTTCTGAAATACAGTAATTTAGCACTTGTATAAAACATGTTGGCATAGTTGCGGAATTATGTAAAAATTCGTTTCTTTGCAGCCCAAAAAATGGCACAATGTCAAGAATTTGTCAAATAACAGGAAAGAAAGCGATGGTAGGAAACAATGTTTCTTTCTCTAAACGTAGAACGAAGAGAAGATTCAATCCTAACCTTTTAAATAAGAAATTTTACCTAGAATCTGAGAAAAGATGGATACGTTTGAAGCTATCTGCTAAAGGGCTTAGGTTGATTAACAGAGTAGGCTTAGAAGAGGCCCTAAAGCGTGCAAAAGCTGATGGTCACTTGCCTAAAATGTAATACCCATTTTAATTAAAGAAGAAGAAAATGGCAAAAAAAGGAAATAGAGTACAGGTGATACTTGAGTGCACAGAGCACAAAAATAGTGGACAACCAGGTACATCAAGATACGTGACCACGAAGAACAGGAAGAACACTCCTGACAGAATGGAGATCAAGAAGTTCAACCCTATTCTTAAGAAATACACCATTCACAAAGAAATTAAATAAGTTAAGATATGGCTAAGAAGACAGTAGCAACACTACAGACTGGTGGTGGAAAGAATCACACTAAAGTGATAAAGATGATGAGAACTGGAAAGAATGGTTCTTATGCATTCAAAGAAGCTATCGTTCAAAACGATGAGGTAAAGGATTGGTTCGCAAAGGACTAAGGTTTTCAAAAAACATTTTAAATGGGGCTTCTGATCTTTGGTTAGGAGCCTTTTTTGTCTCAATAGACTTATGGCATTATTCGGATTATTCGGAAAGGAAAAGAAAGAAAGCCTGGACAAAGGCTTGGAGAAAACCAAGTCTTCTTTGTTCGGAAAGCTATCTCGCGCAGTAGCAGGTAAGTCTAAAGTGGACGAAGAAGTGCTGGATGAATTGGAAGAAGTACTCGTTACTTCCGATGTTGGGGTGGATACTACGCTAAAGATAATAGAACGCATAGAAGAGCGTGTTGCCACGGACAAGTATGTAAGTACCAATGAACTAAATTCGATCTTGAAAGATGAGATCGCGGCTCTTCTGGAAGAGAACAATAGCAGCGACCTGGAAAAATTTGAGATCCCGGAAACTGAAGGGCCTTATGTAATAATGGTCGTTGGAGTGAATGGCGTGGGAAAGACCACTACCATAGGGAAGCTTGCACATCAATTCAAAAAACAAGGCAAGTCTGTAATGCTTGGTGCTGCTGATACGTTCAGAGCTGCTGCTGTAGATCAATTAAAGATCTGGGCCGAACGCGTGGGTGTGCCAATAGTACAACAAGGAATGGGTGCAGATCCTGCTTCTGTAGCTTTTGATACGGTGCAGTCTGCGGCTGCTGCGGGCACAGATGTCGTGATCATAGATACTGCAGGCCGTTTGCATAACAAAGTAAATCTCATGAATGAGCTGACTAAGATCAAGCGTGTAATGCAAAAGCACGTGGAAACAGCGCCTCATGAAATATTGCTGGTCTTGGACGGATCTACAGGCCAGAATGCTTTTGAACAGGCAAAACAGTTCTCTGCTGCAACGGAGATCTCGGCACTGGCCATTACTAAATTGGATGGTACTGCAAAAGGTGGCGTAGTGATCGGTATTTCTGATCAACTGAAAGTGCCTGTAAAATATATAGGTGTTGGAGAACAGATGGAAGACCTTCAAATTTTCAACCGACACGAATTTGTCGATTCCCTTTTTAATTAATGAAAACAAAGCCTCTACAAAAGAACAAGGTGAACGTTGTGACCCTTGGTTGTTCTAAGAACATCTTCGATTCTGAAGTGCTGATGAAGCAGTTGGAGGCGAACAAATTCAACGTAGAACACGAATCTGGAGAATATGACTCTGAGATCGTGATCGTAAATACCTGCGGTTTCATTGACAATGCAAAACAAGAATCCATAGACACGATATTGCACTATGCAGATGCCAAGGCAGAAGGCAAAGTAGACAAGCTTATTGTTACAGGATGCCTTTCTGAACGCTATGCAGAAGAACTTGAAAAGGAGATCCCACTGGTGGATTCCTGGTTCGGGACGCGCGACCTACCACGCTTATTGAAGACCTTGAAGGCCGACTACAAAAGTGAATTGGTAGGAGAGCGACTGCTTACTACACCAACACACTATGCTTATTTAAAGATAGCCGAGGGTTGTGATCGACCTTGTAGTTTTTGTGCCATTCCACTTATGAGAGGAAAGCACAGGTCCACTCCAAAAGAAGAGTTGATAAAACAGACCAAGACCTTGGTCTCAGGTGGTGTGAAAGAGATCATGCTCATAGCGCAGGACTTGACCTATTACGGTCTGGACATCTATAAGAAAAGAGCACTTGCAGAATTGCTGGAAGAATTGAGCGATGTAGAAGGCTTGGACTGGATACGACTACACTATGCATACCCTTCAGGATTTCCATTGGATGTGTTGGATGTGATGCGTGAACGAGACAACATCTGCAACTACTTGGACATGCCTCTGCAACATGCGAGCACAAACATGTTGAAAGCCATGCGTAGAGGCATTACCAAGGAAAAGACCTATGAACTGGTGAACACCATTCGTGAGAAAGTTCCGGGAATTGCACTAAGAACGACCTTGATCGCAGGCTACCCAGGTGAGACTGAAGACGATTTCCAGCAAATGGTGGAATGGGTGAAGGACATTCGTTTCGAGCGTTTAGGCATCTTCAACTACAGCCATGAAGAGAACACGCATGCTCATAACTTCGAGGACGATGTTCTCGATGAAGTGAAAAAGCAAAGGGCAGACCACATCATGGAGATACAATCGCAGATCTCCTTTGAAAAGAATCAGGAACTGGTTGGCAAGAAAATGAAGGTACTTTTTGACCGCGCAGAAGGCGATCATTTCATTGGACGTACAGAGTTCGACTCACCAGAGGTGGACAATGAAGTGCTAGTGCTTAAAAACGAAGGCTATGTGCGCATAGGAGACTTTGCAGAAGTGGAGATCACCAGTGCGAGCGAGTACGACCTGCACGGGAAACTGGTCTAGTATTTCTCTTTAGTATTATTAATTCTTCTGTTATACTTCTTTTTCTATTTTCGCAGCCTTGAAAAAAAACATGAGAAGATTATTTTTTTTAGGGATCGCCCTTTCGTGTTTTTCTGTACTGAAGGCACAACAGCCCCTGCTTTTAGAGGAAGTTGAAGTAACAGCGAGCAGGATCTCTCAGAACATAGAAGATACGGGAAGAAGTGTGGAAGTGATCGATCTTGCAATTTTGGAGAAGATGCCTGTCAATTCGGTGGATGAGTTGTTGAGATATGTGGGAGGAGTGAATATCAATTCTAGAAATGGATTTGGCGTGCAGACAGACATTGGTTTAAGGGGAAGTACCTTTTCTCAAGTATTGATCTTGATCGATAACGTCCGATTCAACGATCCTTTGACGGGTCATTTCAACAATAACTTTCCCATCGCCATAGCAGATATCCATCAAATAGAGATCATTCGCGGCCCTGCTGCTTCATCATACGGTGCGGATGCTGTAGGTGGTGTCATTCATATAAAGACCAAAACCTATGTTCAAAAAGGTCCCGGGACCAAGAACGAAGCATCCGTGGATCTGTCTTATGGCGATCATAACCTCTTTGCTACAGACGCTGGCTTCATTCTCAATTCCAAAAAGTCTTCTTTTTCGGCTTCTTTCCGAAGCAACAATTCAGATGGAGAAGTGCTGGATGACCCTAATTTTGAAGCAGGAACGTCAGAGAATGAGACTTACGAGAACTACTTTGATATGTATACGGCTTCACTTTCATTTTCCACTTTTTTAAAGGATAGTCTGAAATTGTATGCACGTGCTTCGTATGACGATCGTTCATTTAAGGCGAAGTATTTTTACACTCAGAGCAGCTTTGATGACTCCAGCGAAAAGACCAGCAATGCATGGTCTCAGCTTTCGCTTATTTCTAAGAAGGCGAACAATGACGTGCAATTAGACCTAGGTTATCGAAGGTCTACAGACTATTTTGAATTCAATCCTTTGTTCCAAGCCAATGAGCATACGATGGATCAATTATTCTCCAATGTTACCTACGAAAAGAAAATGGGGTCGAGCGCAGTGGTCTCTCTTGGTGGTCAATTCCTGATGAAGAAAGTGGAAAGCACGGATAGGGGAGATCATCAGAATTCGGTGTTCGGGCTTTTTGCTCTATTGTCCAAAGAATGGAAAGCAGGTTTTCGCAGTAATTTTGGATTGAGAATGGAACACGATGAGAATTTCGGCACGGAGATCCTTCCACAAGTGAGCGTGAGTTATGGAGTTGGAGATATTACGCTTCGCACATCATACGGAAGATCTGTGAGAGCAGCCGACTTTACGGAGCGATTTGTTTCTTACAACATTCCATCTCTGTCCCCTGGAAGGAATGCCGGAAATCCTGACCTAAAAGCAGAACGTGCAAATTCGATCGATCTTGGTATAGACTTTGAAAAGAACGCATTTGATCTCAGTGCTTCTGTCTTTTACAGAGCATCCTCCAATGTCATAGATTTTTCATTGACACCTTCTTCGGAGATCGACAATTTGGATAATTTACAGGATAGCGCAGATTACTTTTACGCTTCCAATATCGCAAAAACAGAGGTTTTGGGATTTGAACTCTCCGTGGGAACTGGTCATCATATATCTGAAAACGTAGAAATGAAGACCCAATTGGCCTATACATTCCTGGAAACAACTGGTGTAGAGGCAGAGCTTTCAAAATATATTTCTGATCATCCCAGCCACAATGTTGCTGCATCTATTTCCATCTTTTCCAATAAGTGGAATGTGGATCTCAATGGGAATTACATAGAACGAGACCCTTCATTGAATGAAGGAGTGGATGGGAACATCAAAGAGAATTACTTTGTGGCCAATGCGAAACTTGGGTACAATGTAATGGACAACATTAGCTTGTACACTAAACTGTTCAATGTCACCGATACACAATATCAAGAGATCCTTGGTGCGCCAATGCCCGGAAGATGGTGGAGCTTAGGCGTGAAATGGGAATTGTGATCTATTGAGCATTCAGGGTTTGGGCATTTGATCTCCATTTATAGAGGTCTTTTCTCCGTCCTTCTTTTTTTACCACTTTCTTGAACTTGAAGCCAAGATCTTTCAGGATCCGAATGGAAGCTTTGTTCTTTCTGTGAACCGTAGCGATGAGTTTTTCATGTCCATCCTCACGAGCTTTGTCAAAGATCTTCTTTGCCATCTGTTTTCCATATCCCTTTCCCCAGAATCGGGGTAGCACAATGTACCCGATCTCAAAGTCGATCTTGTTATCCCAGGGGAGAAGCAAGGCTTTTCCAATGTATTCTTTGCTTTCGTTGTAGACTGCCCAGTGACCCTGTTGAGTTCCGGATCTGTAGTTCTTGATGACTTTTGACAGTGTGTTGTCAATATTTTCAACAGAATAGGGCTTCCCATCTCTAATGTAGCGCATTACGTTTTTGTCTGAATAGATCGTAGCAATTTCAGCCAGCATATCGGCATTATATTTGTGGAGTTCTAAGAACAAAGTGAATTTCTCAATTGTTAAAATTAGCAATGAAATTATAGAATAAGCTATATTGTAAAACCAACTAAAAGTAGTGATGAAAAGAATACTAATGATAGCCTTAACGGGTATTGCTTTGATGTCTGTGACATCCGTAAATGCTCAAGACCCGAATGATCAAAAAGAAGAAAGTGTTTTTACCACTGTTGAGCAAATGCCGGAATTCCCTGGTGGTATGGATGCCCTCATGAAATATTTAGGAGAGAACATCAAGTATCCGGAAATTGCCAGAGAGAGCGGAAAGCAGGGTGTGGTCTATGTTTCCTTTGTTGTTCGTAAAGATGGAAATATTACAGACTCGAAAGTTTTAAGAGGTATTGGCAACGGTTGCGATAGGGAAGCCTTAAGAGTGGTTTCAAAAATGCCAAATTGGAAACCAGGAATGCAAAAAGGCAAAGCAGTAAGTGTGCAATATACATTGCCAATAAAATTTGCAATTACGAAGGATAAACCTTTGAAGGGAGAATAGTTCCGTACTAACGAAGATCTTTTATCGTTTGCAGAAAGTCGTTTTATCATCAATTCAATCTTTGTCCTCGATTTCCAAATGCTTTCGTATTTTAGACCTGCGATCTGTAGATCACACAGAAATTAAACACACATTTCAATGGCTACAAAAAAGGATCTAGATTTTGCATATTCCACTATTGACAAGATCTTTCGATCGAGCTTTGGGGAAATGGCTGATTTTAGTGGTGCAAAATATGATGGAGATTTTAGTATGTCCCTCAAAGAAGCTCAAAGAAGGAAACATGAATTCATTGCGGATAGCTTAAATATCTCCAAGGGAACTAAGGTCTTGGACATGGGCTGCGGTTGGGGACCATTTATGAAGTATATCACTAATGATAGAGGAGCAAACTGTATTGGATTAACCTTGTCGGACGGACAAGCGAGGGCATGCAAAGCAAATGGTTTAGACGTTCATATTAAGGATGTGAGAACTGTTGTTCCAGCGGACTTTGGTACGTTCGATGCCATTGCCAGTTCAGGTGCCTTTGAGCATTTCTGCTCATTACAAGAATGTATAGATGGAAAGCAAGAACAAGTGTATAAGAACTTTTTCAATACTGTCTATGATCTATTGCCTAATGGAGGGCGATTCTACTTACAGACTATGACCTTTAGTAAGAATATGATCCCCATTGAAGACATGGATATCAACGCCCACAAAGATTCAGACGAGTATATAATGGCATTGATGGTCAAGCAATTTCCTGGGTCTTGGCTACCTTATGGTGATGAAATGATCATTCGAAATGCAGAGCCGGGATTTAAACTTATTTCAAAAAGCAGTGGCAGACTGGATTATATTGAAACCATTAAGCAATGGAGAAAGAATTTCAGGAAATTCAATTTGTACAAGTACTGGCTATATCTCACTCTGATCCCTAACTATTTTACGGATAAAGAGTTCAGACATCGAATGGCTGTTTTTAATATCAACCCTAACAAAGTTTGTTTCGAAAGGGAGATCATGGATCATTATAGATTAGTATTCGAAAAGGTGTAGAACCGAATTAGAGATCAAAATGAACTTCTAGATTTGCGCAATATCTCTAAATTGTGATCTTAATTCAACGATGGATAAGACTGCAGCCAAAAAGACCATAGAAAAGCTTTCAGAAGAATTGAGACAACACAATCACAATTATTATGTGCTGAACAAACCCACTATTAGTGACTATGACTTTGACATGATGTTGCAGGAATTGCAGTCATTGGAAGAACAATTCCCAGAGTTTGCTGATGATCATAGTCCGACTAAAAGAGTGGGAGGAGATATCACTAAGAATTTTCCAAAGGTCAAACATGTTTATCCTATGCTCTCATTGGATAACAGCTATTCCATTGAAGAAATAAAAGATTTCGAAACACGTGCTCAAAAGATGGTGGATGGAGAATTGGATTACACCTGTGAACTCAAATATGACGGTGTGGCGATCGGTATCACCTATGAAAAGGGGAATTTGGTTTCTGCTGTAACAAGGGGCAATGGCCAGGAAGGGGAACAAGTAACGGCCAATGTCAAGACCATACGTTCTATCCCCATGAAATTAAATGGCGATTTTCCAGCCAAATTCGAGATCAGAGGGGAGATAGTTCTTCCGCGTCCTCAATTCGATAAATTGAACGAAATCAGAGCAAAGGAAGGCTTGGAGGCATACATGAATCCTCGTAATACGGCATCAGGTTCATTAAAATTGCAGGACTCGTCTGAAGTAGCTAAGCGTGGATTGGACGCTTATCTCTATGGACTTTATGGAGAAGAGCTTCCGCATGAAGATCACTACAGCCGTGTTGTCGAAGCAGGGAAATGGGGTTTCAAGATCCCGAGCGTACAGGACCGATATATTCAGCGATGCAAGAACATTGAAGAGATCTTGGAGTTCATTGACTATTGGGATAAGCAGAGGACCAATTTGGAATTCGATATTGATGGCATTGTCATCAAAGTGAATTCCTATCAGCATCAAAAGCAATTGGGATACACTTCTAAGTCCCCACGTTGGGCGATCGCATTCAAGTTCAAGTCAGAATCCGTTCGGACACGGTTGAATGCAGTTACTTATCAAGTGGGCAGAACTGGGGCGATCACACCAGTGGCAAATTTAGAGCCTGTTCTATTGGGAGGAACAACAGTTAAGAGAGCATCATTGCACAATGCAGACCAAATAGAGAAACTGGATGTTCGAGTAGGAGATCAGGTATTCGTAGAGAAGGGAGGAGAGATCATTCCCAAGATCACTTCTGTGGATCTTGAGTTCCGGGATACTGATCTTGTGCCTTTAAAATATGCAAGTCACTGCCCGGAATGCAGTACTGAACTTATAAGAAAAGAAGGAGAAGCTCAGCATTTCTGTCCCAATGATATGGCTTGTCCTCCACAGGTAAAAGGAAGGATAGAGCATTTCATCGGTCGAAAAGCTATGAATATAGACGGCATGGGCGTAGAGACGATAGATCAATTGGTAAGTGAAGGATTGATCAATAATTATGCGGGTCTTTATTCACTTCGGTCAGAACAATTGCTGCCCTTGGAAAGAATGGCAGAGAAGACCGTTACCAATCTACTGGAAGGACTTGAAGCTTCGAAGAAGGTTCCTTTCGAGCGCGTCCTCTTCGCAATGGGGATCCGCTATGTGGGCGAAACGGTCGCAAAGAAACTGGCAAGACACTTCAAAAATATTGATGCATTGATGTCCGCAAGTTTTGAGGAACTGATCGCCATAGACGAAATAGGAGATAGGATCGCAGAAAGTGTCATTGAATTCTTCGGTCAGGAGCAGAACAGAGCATTGGTCGAAGAGTTGAAAGGCAAAGGGCTTCAATTTGAATTGGATGATGGTCAGCTAGAGGGAATGAGCCAAAAGCTTGCTGGAAGCACATTTGTAGTTTCCGGTGTCTTTCAGCAATTCAGTAGGGATGAGATAAAAGCTGAGATCGAAAAGAACGGAGGAAAGCTGTCAGGTTCCATTTCTGGAAAAACAAGCTATGTCGTAGCTGGCGACAATATGGGTCCAAGTAAAAAGGCAAAGGCGGATAAATTAGGTGTGCCCATTCTCAGCGAACAAGAACTAATTGATATGATCGCTTAGGCTTCCGAGGGCTGTGGGTCCAGCTCCTTTGCTAAGTATGCAGAGGTATTCCCTTCTCCTGATGCCGCAAGTTCTTCTGGTGTACCTGCAAATACGATATGACCACCACCGTTTCCACCTTCTGGGCCAAGATCTATAACATGATCGGCAACTTTTACGATGTCCAAGTTGTGTTCGATCACGCAAACCGTATTCCCATTATCAACCAATCGGTCCAATACTGAGATAAGCTGTTTGATATCATGAAAATGAAGACCCGTTGTTGGTTCGTCAAGAATATAAAAGGTGTTACCAGTTCCGATCTTTGAAAGTTCGCTCGAGAGTTTTACCCTTTGCGCTTCTCCACCTGAAAGCGTAGTACTTTGCTGTCCCAGGGATAGGTATCCAAGTCCAACATCTTGCAGTGTTCTTAAGATCCGGGAGATCTTAGGATGTTCAGAAAAGAATTCAGTGGCTTCATTGATGTCCATATCCAATACATCTGCAATGGACTTGCCTTTATATCTTACTTCAAGTGTTTCCCTGTTATAGCGTTTCCCTCCACAGCTTTCGCAGCTAACATATACATCAGGTAAAAAATTCATTTCTATGGATCTTAGACCTCCACCTTTACATGTTTCACAACGGCCTCCAGCAGTGTTGAAAGAGAATCTTCCTGCCTTGTATCCTCTGATCTTTGCTTCAGGCAACAAGGCATATAAATTCCTGATGTCTGAAAATACCTTGGTATAAGTCGCAGGATTTGAACGAGGTGTCCGTCCAATAGGAGATTGGTTGATCTCGATCACCTTATCCAAATGGTCTAGGCCTTTTACTTTTTTATGAGGCAAGCTCGGCCTGTCTGCATGGAAATAGTAATTGTTAAGAAGCGGATATAATGTTTGATTTATCAATGAAGATTTTCCACTTCCTGAAACACCGGTAATGCAAATGAATTTGCCTAAAGGAAACTCAACATCCACATTTCTCAAATTGTGTCCTGAAGCACCAGTCAATCTTAGTTTCTTCCCATTGCCCTTTCTGCGTTCAGTCGGAACTGTGATCTCATCTTTCCCTGTGAGATAAGCCGATGTTACAGAACCATTTTTTGTGATGTTTTTGATGTTGCCTTCGGCCACGACTTTTCCACCTAATACGCCTGCACCAGGGCCAATGTCCAGGATGTGGTCGGCCTCGAACATGATCTCTTTATCGTGTTCTACCACGATCACTGAATTGCCACTATCGCGAAGTTTCTTCAGCGAGTTTATAAGTCTTTCATTATCTCGCTGATGTAGCCCAATACTCGGTTCATCAAGTATATAGAGAACACCAACTAGCTTGGATCCTATTTGAGTGGCCAAACGAATTCTCTGTGCCTCTCCTCCCGAAAGTGTTTTTGCGGATCGGTTAAGCGTCAAATAATTCAATCCTACGTCCATCAGAAAGGACAGTTTATTATTGATCTCTTTCAATGCTTCTCTTGCAATGGTCAATTGCTTTTTATTCAGATGCTTGTGAACGTCTTGAAACCAAACTGCTAGTTCGGAAATGTCCATGTTGGCCAATTCCGATATGTTTTTCGCGTTTATCTTGAAATAAAGCGCCTCATCTTTTAACCTACTTCCTTTACAATCTGGGCATTGCACCTTGTCCATAAAGCTATTTGCCCATTTCAGGATCGACTTGGTTTGCGATTCTTTGGCTTGCCTCACAACAAAATTGACAACGCCCTCGAAGTTCACAGAATATTGATTGATCCCAGTAGCTGTCTCTATCTTCAGGTGTTCATTCGTACCATGCAAGATCTTACTCAGTGTGTCTTCAGGAATGTCTTTGATCGGTGTTTTCAGTTTAAGCCCTTCCTTCTTAAGGATCGCTGCGATCTGTTTGAATATCCAATTCTCTTTGTGGCTTCCAAGGGGAATAATTCCACCACCATAAATGGACTTGGACATTACTGGAATTATTTTCTTTTTATCTGCTTGTGATATTTCACCTAGACCGTTGCATTTTTTGCAATAGCCATATGGAGAATTAAATGAAAATAAGTTCGGCTCCGGCTCAGGATAAGAGATCCCTGTGGAGGGGCACATCAAATGTTGAGAGAAATATCTGGCTTTGTCCTCGTCTACGTCTAATACCTGAAGCATCCCTTTTCCATGCTTTAGAGCCACTTTCACAGTTTCGGCAAGTCTCTTATCGAATAGGGAGTCCAGATCCAATCTATCAATGACTATCTCAATGTCGTGGATCTGATACCTGTTGAGCTCCACTTTTTCGCTAAGGTCTTTGATCTCTCCATCAACACGAGCACGCAGAAAGCCCATTTTTAATATCTGTTGGAACAGCTCTCTGTAGTGTCCCTTTCTACCTTTTACAACAGGAGCCAATATCATGATCTTCTTGCCCTGGTATTCTTTAGCGATCAGGTCAATGATCTGTTCTTTGGTATACCTGATCATTTTCTCACCCGTATTGTAAGAAAAGGAATCGGCTATTCTTGCATACAATAGACGAATGAAATCATAGATCTCTGTGATCGTGCCCACTGTAGACCTTGGGTTCCTTGAAATGGTTTTCTGCTCAATTGAGATAACAGGACTCAAACCAGTGATCTTATCTACATCTGGTCTTTCCAGATTTCCAAGGAACTGACGAGCATAGGCAGAAAACGTTTCAATATACCTTCTCTGGCCTTCTGCATAGATCGTGTCAAAAGCCAAAGAAGACTTGCCACTTCCGCTCAACCCTGTTATTACAACAAGGCTATTTCTGGGAATACTTACATCTATATTCTGAAGGTTGTGGACCCGAGCCCCAATAACCTCTATGAATTTATCAGATTGAAGGTTTTTTGTCATTTAATAGTTGAGGACTCCGAATGTTTTAAGAGGCCTGTTGAGTTGTCAGCTGGTAATTTTATTTGGTAGGTCTTTTTATTCTTGTTCTTTAAGTATGGCTTGCGCAACCATGGATTGAGGATCTTAAGGATCTTATAGTTTATATTATTGTCGCTTGCCAATATCGACATATCCACCACTGCAGTATCCACTTCAATGGTCTTAGTTTCATAGGTAGGATAGAGGTCTTTTGGCCTAAAATGAAAACCATATTTCGTGGAATTGTTCATGATCTCCTTTAAAGCAGCTATCCTGAAAACGTATCTACCGGTCTCTTCTCCCAGCAACAAGTCATAGTAGGAATTTACTTTTTGGATATCCATTTGTTTGTCCAAACCATTTATACCCATATTGTAAGATGCAGCAGCTAAAGACCATGAGCCATATTTGTCATAGGCCTTTCTTAAATATTTACACGCAGCTTCCGTTGACCTTTCCGGACTGTATCGTTCATCTACTTCATCGTTGATCTCCAATCCATACTCCCTTCCGGTATCTTTTAAGAACTGCCAGAAACCTACTGCACGTGCAGGAGAGACTACATTGTCTAAGCCACTTTCCGCAACACAGAGATATTTAAAATCATCGGGGATATTATTCTCAGCAAGAATAGGTTCTATGACAGGGAACCATCTGTTGGCTCTTTTATGAAGTAAAAGAGTTTGAGACTGCCAATAGGTATTTACCATCAGTTCTCTATCCAAACGTTCGCGAATATCAACGATATCCAAGGGCATAACTTCTCCAGCAAACGACATGGATACAGGAGAGTTTATTGCAAAGATCTTATAGTGGTTCGCAAATTGGTCTTCGTAATGTTGGTCTTTATTTTCTTTCCCCGAAAAATTTAAAAACCATACTGTAAGTCCTGTTAAGATAATTATCGGAACAACTAATTTTTTCATTTCAAGTGGATAATTTGCCTTTCTTCATATTGTGCCGTGTAATAAGGAACAAGGTGAAGAATATTATTAAAAAGTACGCTAAAAAACCGATCGTTATGTAGTGGTTCCATTCTTTTACAAACCTGAAGATGTAATAAACCAACAATCCTGAAATAATAGCAATGCCTGCGAATACAAAAGCCACTTGGCTGTCAGAGAGGCCTAAATAACCTAAGTTATGAGTGGTATGGTCTTTTCCACCAACAAAAGGAGAAGAACCTCTGCCAATTCTATTGATCGTAACAATGGTCGTATCTATTAACGGTAAAATGAATACAAGCAGTACCGTGATGATCTGCCTTGATGCATTGATGTCTCCATCGATAGAAGTAGCATTCCAGCAAAACTTGATCCCTACAGCCGCCAGCAGAATTCCCAGGAACTGGCTACCGGTATCACCCATATAGATCTTTGATGGATGCCAATTATAGAATAAGAACCCGACAATGGACCCAATAACTCCGATCAAAACCATGAATAATAGGGTAGACTGCATCCCATGTAAAGCCATATAAATGAGTGCCAGGAGCAATATGAACAAGGAGACTAGCGAACTTATAGCATCCATATTGTCCAGCATGTTTATCGAGTTCATCATTCCAACTACCCAAACAAGTGTAAAAATATCGTTGAGCCAATCTATGCCAAAGATCTGAATGCTTGAGCCTGTAGTTATCAATACTAAACCACAGAGCATTTGCACAGAAAATTTCAGGAAAGGTCGAGTATCATAGGCATCATCCGCCATACCCATCAAAAAAGCCATAGAAGTGGCAAAAATTATACCAAGTGAGCTATTATCTACTTCTGTAGAGTCTGACCCAAAGAATATCGAGAAGATCGCTGCTGCAATTAGAAAGCAAATGAAAAATGAAATACCGCCAAGAGCTGGTTTAACTTCGCTGCTCCAGCGGATCACGGTCTCTTTTTTATCTCTTATGCCTAAAGTTTTCGCAAATTTTAGAAAGATCGAATTCAATAAAAGCGAAAATGCTGTGATCCCTATGAAGAATGTAGCGTAAGTGATGAATATTTGGTACTTCTCTTCCAATTTTTTTTACTGATCGCAAAATTACCCTTTTAAAATGGCGAGACAAAATCTGCAAATGCCACACCTTTCAAATCTTTTTCCGAAATGATCAAGGCTCTATTATCAATATCTAATTCCCATTTCTTGTCGTCCCATTTTAGCGTTTGTTCATGCTCTCTAGAATAGTAATTGTCACACTTGTAGTGAAACAATGTGTTTTCGGATAAAGAGTAAAAACCATGGGCAAAACCTCTAGGGACATATAGCTGCAGATTATTGGTCTCTGATAATTCTACAGTAAAAGATTCTCCAAAGGTATTAGAGTCTTTTCGAATGTCCACAACTAGATCAAGAGCTTTTCCTTCTAAGACTTGAACAAGTTTACCTTGCGCCATTGGAGGCGACTGAAAATGTAAACCCCTGAACACATTTTTTTTGGATCTGGAAAAATTATCTTGAACAAAATGAGTGTGCTTTGGTAAAAGATCCTCGTATTTTTTTGCATTGTAGAGTTCTTGGAATGTTCCCCGTTCATCTTGAAATTTGTTCATTTCAATGAGCAATAAACCCCTGATC
>JABDKJ010000067.1 GCA_013002285.1 Flavobacteriales bacterium | reverse complement strand
CTCTTAGGTTTACGTGATTACCAACTTTAATTGGAAGGGTTTGCAAAGTTTGCATTTGTTCCATTTGAGAAGGTGTGTTCATTTCTTGCTGTAAGGCAGCTTGAACTTTCTCTTCTCGTTTCTTTTGCTTGTAGTGTCTACTGTTGCAAGTTTTAGAACAATACCTTGTTGTTGTGGTCTGGGCAACAAATGCCTGTCCACAATACTGACAAAACTTTGGTATTTTAATATTACTGCTCATTAGTTGCTATATGTTGCTCGTTGTTGCTGAATGGTGCTTATTGGTGCATCATTTCGCCAACCTCAATAAGAAATAGAGTTTGGGCAACAAACGTGTTGCCTTGGCAACAGTTAGGCAACAAATATACGCAAATAAGAGTTATTTGGCAACAAATAATGGAAGCTAAAACGCTATATAGTCAATAAAAACAAGGGGTTGACAAACAAAAGAAATGTTATTACTTCCCAATACAGAAATTGGCAAAGATATTTCCTAGAAGGTCATCAGAGGAGATCTCACCAGTGATCTCTCCCATGTGAAACAATGCCTTTCGGATATCTATGGACAAAAGGTCACCTGAAATATTTCTGCTCATTGCTTTTTCCACTTCATCTAGCGATCGTTTGGCTTTTTTGAGAGCTTCTACATGTCTAAGATTGCTTACGACAAAGTCGCCTCTATTGATGTCTTTGACGTGGACTTTATGGAGCATTGCTTCCTTGACCCTATCGATACCGTCTGCCTCTTTTGCAGAGATCTCGATCATTCTGCTATCTTGAAAAGAGACTTTGTTCTTGTCCGATTTGTTTGCGATAATAATGACCTCTTCGTCTTTGAATTTTAGGTATGCAATGTCCTTTTTAAGCTCTGCCTCGTTTAGCTCTAATGGATCAAAGACATACATTAGAATGGAGCTTTTCTCAATGGATTCAAATGTTTTTTGAACTCCTATAGATTCTATTTTATCTGTCGCTTCTCGAATACCCGCAGTATCCAAGAGTCTGAATTTGATCCCACCTATATGAATACTGTCTTCGATCACATCTCTAGTTGTACCAGGTATGTCTGAAACGATAGCTCTTTCTTCATTCAAAAGCGCATTCAACAAAGTAGATTTACCTGCGTTCGGCCTTCCTGCGATCACTGTATAAACTCCGTTCTTGATCACATTTCCAAGCTGAAAAGAACCGATCAATTGATCGAGTTTTAAAGATATCTCTTTGATCAATTGTTCGAGGTCTTCCCTATTGGCGAACTCAACATCTTCTTCAGAGAAGTCCAATTCCAATTCTATAAGTGAGGCAAAATCAATGAGCTTCGTACGTAAGTATTCCAGTTCATTCTTGAACCCACCTTTCATTTGGTGCATGGCCAAAGCATGTTGTTTTTCATTTTCAGAATAAATAAGATCTGCAATTGATTCAGCTTGTGAAAGGTCCATTTTCCTGTTTAAAAATGCCCGCATTGAGAATTCTCCAGGATCTGCTAAGCGCACGCCTTGTTCCAAAATAATTTCCATTATGCGCTTTCGAATGAAGGAAGACCCATGGCATGTGATCTCCACAACATCTTCTCCTGTGAATGATGAAGGCCCCTTAAAAAGAAAGATCACACTTTCATCCAGCGTTTTGTCCCCGTCCATGATCTCGCCATAATGTGATGTGTGACTATTCGCATTGACAATATCTTTAGAGAAGATCTTATCAACTACTGGAATACTGTTCTTTCCTGAAATTCGGATCAGAGATAAAGCAGCAACTGCCTCACCTGTAGCCAAGGCTATAATGGTATCATTTGGGTCTTTAAAATTCACGTGGCAAACATAATTAGAAAAGCACAAAGCGATCATGAAGATCTTGTTGACTTTTATGAGGCATGTCTATTGGCTATGATATGTTTTAATTTTACTTTCGCCTCGAAAACTGGAAATTATGAGTGTTTTAGTAAATAAGGGATCAAAGATCATCGTTCAAGGAATAACAGGTGGAGAGGGAACTTTCCATGCAGGTCAAATGATCGAATATGGAACAAATGTGGTAGGTGGAGTAACACCTGGTAAAGGTGGACAAACACATCTTGACCGTCCGGTTTTCAACACGGTTTCTGAAGCTGTTAAAGTAACAGGAGCAGATGTCTCCATCCTTTTCGTACCTCCAGCATTCGCAGCAGATGCGATCATGGAAGCGGCTGACGCTGGAATAAAAGTGATCATAGCAATAACAGAAGGCATCCCGGTTGCGGATATGGTAAAAGTTAAAGCCTTTCTTAGCAATAGAGATTGCAGATTAGTAGGACCAAACTGCCCTGGAGTAATAACTGCAGACGAGGCAAAAGTTGGGATCATGCCTGGATTCATATTTAAAAAAGGGAAGATCGGTATCGTTTCAAAATCTGGAACATTGACCTATGAAGCAGCTGACCAGATCGTAAAAGCCGGTTTAGGGGTCACCACAGCCATAGGTATTGGTGGAGACCCGATCATTGGCACAACGACATTGGAAGCAGTTCAACTTTTCATGGATGACCCAGAAACCGAAGGGATCGTAATGATCGGGGAGATCGGTGGCGACCTTGAAGCCAAGGCAGCTAAATGGATCCAAAAACATGGAACCAAACCTGTAGTAGGGTTCATTGCAGGAGTGACCGCACCAAAGGGAAGAACAATGGGACACGCAGGTGCTATCGTATCCGGAGAGAACGAATCTGCCGAAGCTAAGAAAGCAATTCTAAGGGAGTGTGGAGTTCATGTGTCCGACTCGCCTGCTGAAATAGGTGAAACAATGATCAAGGCATTAAGCGCAGTGAGCGCTTAACACGATCAACACTTTTATTCACCCGTACCCCTAATAACATAAACTACACCTATCTTCACACCAGCAGAGGCAGCTGCAGTACTTTCGTAACCGAATCCATCAGTTTGAGTTTCATGGGCTACATTAGAATATAGGCTTGCATCGGCAGCGTCTAGGTCCGCCTCTGTAGAATATTCCTCAGTTGCATCTGTAAATCCATAAGACAGATTCAAACCTGCAGTCATTTGCATATTATCTGACAAGTCTACCAATACCCCAAAACCTACTGTTCCAAAGATGTTCAAGGTTGAGAAATCATCGTCAAAAGATCTATCTGTGTAATTTGGATCTACGATCACAATTCCACCTTGTTGTGAATAAGTTTCTTTCGCTGAGGACACGAACGAAAACGTTGGACCTACTTCAAAATATGTACCTCCAGCATTTTCCAATCTCATAAGCAATGGAATATTCAATGCGCTCAATTTAGTTTCTGCTTCGTAACTAAATACACCCCCACCAAAGGTTCCATCTGTTTTCTGATTGTAATTCTGTATTCCAAAGCCAGTGCTGATACCAAATGACTCGTTAAAAACGTATACAAATTGAGCACCATATCCATAGGTAAATGTCGCTAATGGATCAACACTATCACCAGCATCCGATAGATTTCTATTGATCAACCACGTATTGTCAAAGCTGCCTTGCACTCCAATTTTAAACTGAGCAAAAACCGGGCTGGATATTAAAATGACAATTAAAATTATTCCAAACTTTCTCATGAGTGTATGTTTTAATAGGTTGGTTATATTTACCGAAATATAATGATCAATACTGTCAAATGAAAATACTTGAAGGGAAAGTTGCACTTATTACAGGAGCCTCTAGAGGTATAGGAAAAGGGATAGCTGAGCTGTTCTGTGCGCAAGGTGCACAAGTGGCATTCACTTACCTGTCCTCAGAAGAAAGAGCGAAGAAATTGGAGGAAGAACTCTCTTCAATAGGTGGAAAGGCCAAGGGTTTCAAGTCAGATGCTTCAGATCATGACTCTGCGCACAAATTGGTGGAAGACGTATTGGCAGAATTTGGCAAGATCGATATTGTCGTAAACAATGCTGGTATCACTCGCGATGGCTTACTTATGCGAATGAGCGAAGAAGATTGGGATGATGTAATGAAAACAAATCTCAAGTCCATATTCAATTTGACGAAAGCTGTTCAAAGAAACATGTTGAAGGCTCGAGCAGGTTCTATCATTAACTTGTCCTCTGTTGTTGGGGTCAAAGGAAATGCCGGTCAATCCAATTACGCAGCTTCAAAAGCTGGGATCTTAGGTTTTACCAAGTCCATAGCCTTAGAATTAGGTTCGAGGAACATTCGTTGCAACGCAATTGCACCAGGATTCATTGAAACAGAAATGACAGGAGCGCTCGATGAAAAAGTGGTTCAGGAATGGAGAGATGCAATTCCTCTGAAACGCGGAGGAACTCCTATGGATGTTGCGAATCTGGCTCTATTTTTAGCTTCCGATATGAGCGCATACATCACAGGTCAAGTAATAAATGTGGACGGAGGAATGTTAACATAAGAAGCGCGTGAGTTTTATTACAGAGTATCCCATTTGGTTTTTAGTATTTTGTATAGCAGCAGGTTTGTTGTATGCATTCATACTCTATAGAAAGGACACCAATTTTGAAGATAAAAATGGCCTTAAGTGGACATTAAGCATTATCAGGGCCATTTCGGTTACAGCTATTTCATTTTTTCTATTAGGTCCTCTTCTAAGATCATTAGACAAAACAGTCGAGAAGCCGATCATTGTGTTTGCACAAGACAATTCCGGATCGATAATCCTAAATAAAGATTCGTCCATAATTAAAAATGAATTCCTGCCTCAATTTCAGGAGATCTTGAATTCATTCGGAGAAAACTATGAGGTGCTTTCATATAGCTTCGGGGAAGAAGTGAACAAGGATGGTGAGATCGATTTTTCTGATAAGCAAACAGATATCTCATTTCTGTTTGATGAAGTATATAATAGGTTGTCTAATAGAAATTTAGGGGCAATTATTTTAAGTTCTGATGGAATATATAATCGAGGTACGAGCCCCATATATCGATCCAAACAATTAAATGTTCCATTGTATACAATTGCATTGGGAGACACCACTCAAAAAAGAGATCTTATCCTTCAGGATGTTGCTCACAATCGATTGGCATATTTGGGGAATTCCTTTCCTCTGGAAGTGATCATCAGATCAAATGACCTTGAAGGAAAACAAGCCAGGCTAAAAGTAGCCCATGAAGGCAAAGTATTGGTCCAACAAGACATTTCTATTGACAAAAAGAACTTCCTTACTTCTGTTCCGATCAAACTTGATGCAACAAAAACAGGCAAACAAAGATTCAATATTAGCCTCAGTCCTATCGCAGGTGAGTTCATAAAGCAGAACAATTACAGGACCATTTATATAGATGTATTGGATAGTAGACAGAAGGTATTATTGCTCGCCAATTCCCCTCATCCCGACATTGCAGCAATACAGAGCTCTATAACATCAAACAGCAATTACGAAGTTGAAATTAAGATGGCTGATGACCCAATAGGCAATATCAATGACTTTCAGTTGGTCATTTTCCATCAGCTGCCATCACGCAGCTACAGAATGGATCAGGTCATTAGCCAAAGTGAACAATTGAGGATCCCGCGACTATTTGTTCTTGGCGCTCAAAATGACTATAGCAACTTAGAGAGCAGGAACCTGGGATTGAGCGTAGAACGCTTTAACGGCACTACAAATGAAGTTCATGCTGGCTACAATTCCAGTTTTTCTCTATTCAAACTCGGTGATGACATCGAGCGCAAATTGAATAAGTTCCCCCCTCTCACCTCTCCTTTTGGAAATTACAAAGTTGGGGGCAATGCCGAAAGCCTTTTCACGCAAAGGGTTGGACAAGTCTCCACTTCAGACCCCCTTTTTGTATTTACGGAGATCAATGAACAAAAGAACGGTTTCGTTGTTGGAGAAGGGTTTTGGAAATGGAGATTGTTCGATCAGTTAGAAAATGGAGATCATGACTTTTCGGACAACATTATGCAAAAAACGGTACAGTTCCTTTCTGCACGAAAAGACAAACGACTGTTCAGGGTCTATGGCAAGAACGAATTCAAAGAGAATGAGGCTATTCTTATGGATGCTGAACTCTACAATGAGAGTTATGAAGCCATCAATGACCCAGATGTTGAGATCACTTTCAAAAATGAGAATGACGCTACTTTTAATTTCACGTTCAGCAAAACAGAGAATGGATATCGTTTAAATGCAGGCACTTTGCCAGCTGGGGAATACAATTACACAGCAAAAACTGAATTGAACGATCAAGTGCTTACCAGTTCTGGACGGATCTCCGTTCTGCAGGTGCTTGCAGAAGTATCAAATACCACGGCAGATCATCAATTGCTATACAACCTAGCAAACAATAGCAACGGAAAAATGTATTATCCAGATCAATTGGAAGAATTGAAACAAGAGATCCTTGCAAGAAAGGAGATCGTTCCTGTTTCATATACCAGGCAGAAATTATCAGAACTCATAGACTTGAAGTGGCCCTTTTTTCTTATTCTTTTATTGCTGTCAATTGAATGGTTCTTCAGAAAAAGGCATGGTGCATATTGAAACTATACCACTTCATGATCAATTGCTGATAAACTCCACAATAATAATTCCCGAATACATTAGTTAATTGATATTTTTGATGTCCATTAAACACAAAATTAGTTATGAGCAGCTTTAACAATAGTAGCGCCCCAAATTTGGGCAACCTTAAATACATATACATTTTGGTAGCATTAGTCGTTTTGGCTATTTTCCTATTCAACAAAATGTTCGTAAAGATCGATTCTGGACATGCAGGTCTTGTCTATCATACATTTGGCGGGGGAATAGACCCTTCCGATGAGCCTTTAGAACAAGGATTGAAATTCATTGCACCATGGAATGATGTCATTGACTATGAGATAAGAAGACAAGAAGTAAATCCAAAAATGACAGTGCTTTCTTCTAATCTTCTAGATATTGATCTTGACGTATCCGTTTTCATTACACCAATTAAATCATCCTTAGGTAATTTGGAACTTGAATGGGGAAAGGGATATATGGAAAAAACGATCATACCCTCGATCAGGTCTGTAACAAGAGAAGTGATGGCAAAGTATTTACCAGAAGAGATCAATACGACAAAAAGGAAACAAATTGAGGTTGAACTTGAAGACGTTTTGCGTGAAAAACTACTTGCAAACTATGTGAACCTTGAAGATTTCTTGATCAGAAATATTGAACTTCCAGCTAAACTTAGAGAATCGATCGAAAAGAAATTGCAGCAAGAACAAGAGTCTTTGGAATATGAATTCCGTATCCAAAAAGCAACGAAAGAAGCGCAAAGAAAAAGGATCGAAGCTCAAGGTATTCAGGACTTTCAAAATATTGTTGCGAAGAGTATCACACCTCAATTATTGAAATGGAAAGGAATTGAAGCAACAGAAACAATATCTCAATCTGACAATGCCAAAGTAATCGTCATTGGATCTGGTTCAGATGGCTTGCCTTTGATCTTAGGAGGTAATTGATGTTGCGGTCTTGGTACTTATTTTTTTTCTCTCTTTGTATTTTGCTATGCTCTTGTGCAGAGAGATCATTTATTAGTAAGGCAGCCAAAGATCAAGACATCATTGTTTACGGTTCCGTGAATGATTATAGTTCGGGAGATCCATTAGATGGCACGTTTAAAGTCCAAAAAAACGGTGAAGACCTATTTCAAGGCGAGGTCAGCAAGGGGAAATACGCACATTTTTTAGACTTGGATCAGTCATACAGAATAGAATTCATCAAGGAAGGACATATTTCTAAGTACGTGACCATTGACACTCACAATGTACCCCTAGACGATAGAAAAGAAGCTTTTTCTATGGTTATTGATATTTCTCTAATGAGGCCGATCGAAGGTGTGGACTACTCTTTTTTCGATCACAATGCTGTCGGAAAGGCCTCCTATGTTTCAAATGTGGGTAACATGTTGTGGGATATAGAGTATGGTCGTTTCGCAGAGAAAAAGATGCTTGAGATCACTACTGCCCATGACAAAGCAGCAAAATAACGCGTAGGTCCTAGTGGAATATATTCCATACATCATTGCTATTGCTGGTGGCGCGTTAGCTGGGTTTATAAATACTTTAGCAGGAAGCGGAAGTGCAATAACCTTGGGCATATTAACAGAAATACTTGGTCTTCCAGGAAATATGGCAAATGGAACGAATCGCGTTGGAATATTTGCACAAGGCATTACTACCACTTGGACTTTCCGCAAGAACGGAAAACTGAAATTAGCACATTCCAAATTTTATATAGCGATGGTTATGATAGGTGCGGTCATAGGTATTTATGTCGCCACACAAGTTAGTAACGAACAATTCAAACAGGTCTATAAATACCTCATGTTGCTGACCTTGTTCTTCATCTTGATCAAACCCTCGCGTTGGTTAAAACCAACACAGAGTGATTTTAAAATGAAGCCTATTTTGGCCGCAGCACTATTCATTCCTCTAGGTTTTTATGGTGGATTCATTCAGATGGGAATGGGCATTTTTTTCCTTATGGTCATGGTCATTCTGGCCAAGGTCAACATCATGGAGTCGAACGCAGTCAAGATCTTCGTGGTCCTACTCTACACCATCATAGCAATAGCGATCTTTGCCTACCATGGGCTCATCGATTGGAAACTAGGAGGCATTATGGCTATTGGTCAAGCCACAGGAGGCTGGGCAGGAGCTGAATTGGGATCTAAATGGAAGTATGCAGATAAAGCTGCCTATTACATGTTGGTGGTTATCGTATCGCTTATCTCGATCCGATTATTGGTGAACACATCACTCTAACCGTTTAAAAAAGCAAAGCTGCGGTGATCCATTATCTAAAGTCATTTATTAATTTCAGGCCACATTATTTAAGTTCATGGGAAGAGCATTTGAATTCAGGAAAGCGCGAAAAATGAAGCGTTGGTCCAAAATGGCCAAAACCTTCACGAGAATAGGAAAAGACATTGTTATGGCCGTTAAGGCTGGAGGGCCTGACCCTGATGGCAATGCCAGACTTAGGGCGATAATTCAAAATGCAAAGGCCGCCAACATGCCTAAAGAAAATGTTGAAAGGGCTATAAAAAAGGCTTCTGACAAAGACACCAGTGACTACAAAGAAGTCGTATTCGAGGGTTACGCGCCTCATGGTATTGCGATCCTTGTGGAATGTGCCACAGACAACAACAACAGGACTGTTGCTAACGTGAGAAGCTATTTTAGCAAGAGCAACGGAAATCTCGGAACCTCCGGTTC
>JABDKJ010000036.1 GCA_013002285.1 Flavobacteriales bacterium | reverse complement strand
CCTTTGGCTTCAATTTTACCTCGGTTTTCGAAAGAAAAACTTGTATCATCTTTAAGAATTTCATAGGTGGCTTGGCTTATATTTACTCTTCCCACTTCGCCATTGCTTTCCATTCTGCTGGCCGTATTCACGGTGTCACCCCAGATGTCGTATTGAAATTTCTTTACGCCAACAATGCCTGCCACCACAGGGCCTGTATGGATACCTACCCGCATTTCAAAAGCGGGTTTGCTTTGGCTGTCCATTTCTGCTTTTCTTTTTGAAATAAAGTCTTGCATTTCCAGTGCTGCAAGCACTGTGTTTTTAACAGATCCATCAGTAGGGACGGGAAGACCGCCTGCTGCCATGTAGGCATCGCCTATGGTCTTTATTTTTTCTACTTTATATTTTCCACATATGCCATCAAAGGCTTCAAAACAGGCGTTGATCTCGCTTACCAGATCTTGCGCACTTAACTTTTCAGAGGTTTGTGTGAATTCTTTGAAGTCCGTAAAAAGGATAGATACTTTGTCAAAATCACGTGCATCTGCCTTGCCTTTTATCTTAAGTTCTTCAGCTATTTCTGCCGGAAGAATATTGAGTAGCAAGTTGTCAGAACGGTCTTTCTCCTTGGAGATGATGTCTCGGGATCTTCTTACATATCTCCAACGACTGTAATAGCCACCTGCCAACAGAAGAAATAAAAAACCTGCTCCAATGGCCCAGTTCTTGGTTTTGTTCTTTTTGCGTACTTCTTCTTCGTGCGTTACTTGTACCAAACGTTCTTTTTCAACTTGAGCTAAGCTATCAGCGATCACCTGTTTTTGAAATTCGAACTTTTGAAGATCCTTAACCACCTGTTCTTTATTGATCTCTTCTTGAATTGCTTGATGTTTTTCATGGTATTCCAGTGCTTTCTGATGATCACCGAGTTCCTTGTATGATCCATATATACACTCACAGGCTTCGAGTTCTTGAAGGAATCGATTATATCCCAGATAGCCGTTATAAGCCGCAATGCATAACTCCACAGCACCTTTATGATCTCCCCTTTCTGCCAGCATTTTCCCTTCACTATAATTTACCATGGCTGTGGCGTATTTAGACATTAATCCATCTTCATCCATGCCAGAGCGAAATGCCGCGATCTCTTTTTCTGCTCTCTCATACATTTTTGCTTTGGTCAACACATAGATCAACCTGGCCTCTATTGTTGTAATATTCATCTTCTGACCATTTTCCCTTTGCCATTCAACAACCGGTTCTAAATAGTGCAATGCCTTTTTATAGTTTCCCTGTTTATCCTCCAAACTTGCCATATGCGCAAGTATATTTTGCTCTTCTGACTTATGACCAGTCTCTATGCTATATTCCAAAGCGAGCTCGTGATAATAATTACCCTCATCATAAATTTCCACAGCCAGGTAAACATCAGCCATTTTGTGATAAGCTTCAGCCATGGATGCTCGATCTCCCAGTTTTTCAGCTAACTCTATCCCTTGCCGTGCATAACGAAACTGTTCTTTTTTATTTCCAGTTATAGAATATGCTGTCGATAATAATGCCCCGCATTGAAGCATGCCCCTGATATGACCCTCCTTTTCCATCATATGATATGCTTCCTCCGTCATAGGTAGGCCTTCCTCGACATTTCCAGAAAACATGAGGACCAAACCTTTCAATGAAATGGCCATCGCTTCACCATAAGTTTCATCCAGCCTCTGATTGATCGATATCGAAGAATCCAGATATGCGACCCCCTGTGAGATCTGATCTTCCGTGACCAAATAAAAACCCTTGAATAACAAACCATTTGCCAAATGCTTCTCAGATCTCGCTGCTGTTGCATCCCTGATCTGTATATCTGCATAGTACTCAACGGAATCAATATAAGAGAGTGTATGGATATGATCGATTATCCTGGTCAATGTATTGAGACGTGTCGTGTCATCAAGTGCTTCGTTCTTCCACACAAGTTTAAGTGAATCCAAATTCAATTGGGCAAGGACTGGTTGGCATGTAATTCCCAAGAACGAAAAGAGGAAACCGCATGCAATACACTTGACATAGCTCATAGAGTTTGCTTTGGTTGTATTACAATATAAGTTTCTTTTAGAGAACAAGCTATATCGTCATTAAGATCGGGCAAGGGTCAATAACCAGATCTATAATTCTCCTTTTCTTTCCTTTTGTTTTGTTAATTCAATTTCACAAAGTACATCTCTAATTCTCCTTTGCCTTTTGCTTTGATCTTTCCTCTGGAAGAAAAATTGAATTCGGAATTCTCCTTGACCAGTTCATAGGTCGCTTCACTGATGTTGACCTGACCGATCTGGCCAGATGATTCCATTCGGCTGGCCGTATTCACGGTGTCACCCCAGATGTCGTATTGAAATTTCTTTACGCCAACGATGCCTGCCACAACCGGACCCGTGTGAATTCCAATGCGGACCTCAAAATAGGGGAGTCCCGCCTGTATCTTTTTGGCCTTGCCCGCCTCAACGAAGTCTCGCATTTCCAAAGCGGCTTTTATAACATCTGTTGCATGTGTTGTATTCGGAGTAGGCAGTCCACCCGCAGCCATATATGCGTCACCTATGGTCTTGATCTTTTCAATACCGTATTTCGAGGTGATCTTGTCAAACTCTGAAAAACAAAGATCAAGGTCCTTGACCAGATCTTTCGGACTTAAGATTTCGCTCATGGCCGTGAAGCCTTTGAAGTCTGTGAACAAGACCGTGACCTTTTCGATGAGCTGAGCTTCTGCCTCACCTTTTTCTTTGAGTTCTTCCGCCACTTCTTTTGGCAGTATGTTCAATAGAAGCTCCTCGCTTCTCTTTCTTTCCCTGGATATCCGATTGCGTTGGATCAAGACAAGAAAAGCAAAGATGGCCAAAAGAAGAAAACCACCTATCAAGGTATTCCTGACAATTCGTTGGCGTTCAATTTCATTGTTTTTCTTTAAGACCTCCAGCTTATGTTGCTCTTCTTTTTTTTCTATTTCTCTACCGAAGACAAGGTCATTCATTTGCTGACTCTTCTGTGCACTGAAGAGACTGTCCCGAATGCTTATTTCAGTCTGGGCGTAGTGATAGGCACTATCGGCAAAGCCCAGTTCTGCATAGGCTATTCTAAGTTCCTTTGCAGCATCGATCAAATAGCGGTTGTATTGGATCTCAGTCCCGACATTCAATGCAAGATGCCCGATCTTCAAGGCTTCACGATGTCGTGAATGATCATTCAACATCCGAGCGTAGTATACAGAACCGTAAACCAATGAAAATTGATGGTCAATAGAGTCTGAATACTCTATGCAACCTTTATAATAGGATTCAGCCTTCTCTATATTTTTCTTCTCTTCAAAGATCCTTCCAAATTGCCCAAGGATCCATCCTCCCATTACCGGGGAGTGAACTATTTCATTTGCTTTTTGCGCATTTAGGTTTGCGGTAAGAGCCTTGTCCAATTCTCCTAATTCGGTCAGAGAAATGGCCAAATTGTTGAATATGAACGAACTGACACTATTTGCAATTTCCGGATCATTGAGGCTATCTAACAATGCAATACCTTCTAAACAGATGTCTCTTCCTTTCTCATAGTTATAGGCCTGTGTATGCGCCCAGGCAATGTTGTTGAGCATCATTATACGTGAACGGATATCGCCTGATCTCTTGCTTGCTTCAATGGCTTTATATAGATATTCCAAGCTTCGTTCATAATTGCCCACACCATCAAAATAACCTCCCAGGAAGTTATAGGATCTCGCTATCAAGGTGTCGTTGTTCAAGTACAAGGCAATGTCAAGGGCCTCGTCCATAAGCGACCTTAAACTATCGCTCTTGGGTTTATTAAAGCCATCTTGTAATATGTCGTACAGGATCTCAAAACGGTCTCTCTTCTCTTTGGTTTGGATATCAATTTGAGCTTTAAGCGTGACTGTTCCACATAAGAAAAGAAAGGCCAGAATGAACTCCCGGTATAGAATATGCCTATTATGCTTTTTCAAGTGATATTATTATGAATGGACCTTCCTTCGTACAAAGTTAATTCTATATAATTGAACAGCATTTATAAGATGAGCGAAGGCATTCCGAATAATACTATAAAGGTAAGCCCACTGTTGTGTGTTGAGTGATGAATGAGAGGGGCTTTTGGTCAGTGTTCAGCAGAACTTCATATCGCTCGATGCTCGGACCCTGAAGGTCCCTGAGCTTTTCGAAGTGTTCTCGAAGGGTCGAAGGGTACGTACTTCGATCTTCATTTTCACTTTTTAATTCTGGCCTTCGAGTGCCTCAGGCCGCGGTTAGGGTTGAAGGGTAAGGTGGGTCGATGGTGAAGTACTTCAATTCATTCTGAACATTTACCTTCCCCATGTGTTCATCTATCAAAGAAAAAAAATGAAGATCCTGAATTTATGTATCGCTCTGGCTACATTGCCTCTTGCTAATGCTTTGAACGGGCAGGCTGCAAAAAGTATTTATGACATTGCAATAAAGACCATAGATGGTAGAGATATGTCTCTTTCAGAACTGAAAGGAAAACACATCTTGTTCGTTAATGTGGCCTCTAAATGTGGCTACACAAAACAGTATGATGATCTGCAAGCACTTCATGAGAAATATAAAAATGATCTGGTGTTGATCGGTCTTCCTTGCAACCAGTTCGGTGGTCAGGAACCCGGAACAGAAGCAGAGATACAAGCTTTCTGCAGAAAGAACTACGGAGTGGATTTTCTTATGACCGAAAAGATCAAAGTAAAAGGAGAAGGACAGCACCCATTGTATCAATGGCTAACGAACAAGGAACTGAATGGGGTCGAGGATAGTAAAGTGAAATGGAATTTCAATAAATATCTCGTGAGCCCTGATGGAAAGTACATCGCTCATTTCGGGAGTTCAGTAAAGCCCCTAAGCGAGGATATCACTTCCATATTGGAATAGATCTAGGAGCATCAGGCCTCGATCAGATCGAAGTATAGGCTAAATATTCCCGTCTTCAGAACGGAACTTCTATCTAAGGTATCCGCTTAAAAAGCAATCGTGTAATGAATATACCTTGTGAGTCAGGCTCACCTGCATGGCTTTCTACTCCACTGGTCATGAATGCCAGTTCCCAACCTTCTTTCGCCAGTTCATTGATGCGCGAAGAGATCAGTGCGTCATTAGAAGCGATGTTCTGGAAATTGATCCCAACACCACTAAAGAAGTTGAGCATCTTGGTTTCGTTGAACTCATCGATCTTGATGGTTTTACGTTTTACTTTTCCTTGATCGCTCTTTTTCCCATCCGTGCGTTCCGTAGTATAATTCTCATAGTCTAGCTCAGTAGAATGTTCGATCATTCGAGAACGACCGATCCCCATAGGAATGATGGATTCAATAATGGTGATGACCTTGTATTCAGGTGTGTTCGACTCGGGCGCTTCAACTGCTTCAACTGCTTCTTGTGCATTTAGTGATAGTCCGAAAACCAATAGTGTGCTTAAAATAAATGTTCTCATGATGTGATCTTTGTTTCAGGGTTTGTGTGCATAGCGCACAAAAGTAGTGCCATAGATCGGTGATTGAACTGATGGAAGTCAGTTGAGATAAATGATTGTCTAATGGGTTCTTTTGAGCCTCACCACGAGCAAGCGACCCTGAAATCCTTTGTCCCATAAAAGAGACTTGTGATCTTGATTTCCATTAATTCTTCTTACTTTACTCGATCAACCAATAAATTCAAGTACAATGAAATACTTCAGTTCACTTTTTATTCTAGCCATTCTTATGGTGGCTTGTCAACCGCCAGTAGATAATTCTGCGCAAGAGGCTTTCGCTAAGAACTCAGCAACAGTTTTGAAATACCTGGAAGATTTTCAGAATGAGTCCATCGACTATGATGCCATTTTTGCGGCTGATTGCGTTTTCAGAGGAACCAGCTTTGGTGTGCCTGACTCCACATCTTTAGATCAGGTTAAAGAGACCAATGCCAACCGTTTTCCAAACTTTGATTACAAACTATTGACAGATCCTGTTCTATTGCCAGGAGTGAAAGTAGAAACCAAAGAAATGGATGGTTCCGTTCGTTATTACGGAGATTGGGAAGTTACGCGACTAGCCACAGACTCTACTGAAGCACGTACTGGTGTGATCAAGAGCTATTCGTCTTATGACTTTGATGCAGATGGAAAGATCGTTTATTCTCAATTCTATGGAGACGTAGGAGGTCTCGTTGATTATTTGTTCGATGATGACGATGAAGACGATGAAGAAGGAGATGATGACTGATCATTCCTAATAGAAGTTATATAGTTAAAAAGCCCAGAGATCTCTCTGGGCTTTTTTTTATGTTCGTGTCGGTCTCGACCGATCTTATGCTCCGTTCTCTACCAAACGTTTGCTCTCTTCGTCTTTTATGGGTTTACGGAAAACCACTTGCCCGTCAAAGACATCCATCACCAACTGTTCTCCTTTTTCCACTTCTCCTGCGAGTAGTTTTTTGGAGAGTTCATTCATGACCTCTTTTTGGATCACTCGCTTAATAGGACGCGCTCCAAATTGCGGATCAAAGCCTGCTTCGGCCAAATGCTCTATCGCTTCGTCTGAGGCGATCACATTCAACTCTGCTTGCTTCAAGCGTGTATTCAATTGAGCGATCTGCAGTTTCACGATCTGTTTGATCTCTTCTCTTCCAAGAGGAGAGAACATGATCACTTCATCTATTCGGTTATAGAACTCTGGTCTTACAGACCTCTTTAAGAGTTCCGTCACCTCATACTTTGTCTTGTCAATGAACTCATCCTTGTCAAAGTCTTTCCCAACTTTATCAAAGTTGTCCTGAATGATCGAAGAACCAATGTTACTCGTCATAATGATGATGGTGTTCTTGAAATTGACGGTCCTTCCTTTGTTGTCCGTCAAAATACCATCGTCCAATACTTGCAATAGGATGTTATAGACATCGGGGTGCGCTTTCTCTATCTCGTCCAAAAGAATGACAGAGTAGGGCTTTCTTCTCACCGCTTCGGTAAGCTGTCCACCTTCATCGTATCCTACGTATCCAGGAGGTGCTCCCACCAATCTTGAGACAGAGTGTTGCTCTTGGTATTCGCTCATATCTATCCGCGTCATCGCGTTACTGTCATTGAAGAGGTATTCGCTCAGTGCTTTTGCCAGTTCTGTTTTTCCTACACCCGTGGTTCCTAAAAAGATGAATGAGCCTATGGGTTTTTCGGTGTCTTGCAATCCAGCACGAGACCTTCTTACAGCATCGGAAATAGCAATTACTGCTTCGTCCTGTCCGATCACACGTTTGTGCAATTCATCTTCCATTCTTAAGAGTTTTGCTTTCTCGCTTTCCACCATTTTGGAGACGGGAATGCCTGTCCAGCGCGCAACCACTTCTGCTATCTCGTTGGTGTCCACTTCCTCTTTTATCAGCTTGCTGTCGCTTTGCATGTCCAGCAATTTCTGTTTGTTGGCTTCCAAATTAGCTTCCACTTCTTTGGTCTTTCCGTAACGTATCTCCGCTACTCTTCCGAAATCACCACTACGTTCCGCTTGCTCTGCTTCGAACTTCAGTTGTTCCATTTCTTCTTTGGCAGCTTGTATTGCTTCCACAACGGAGCGTTCGTTCTCCCATTTCGCACGCAGGTCTGCGCGTTCATCAGAAAGCTCTCCCAATTGCTTGTTCAGGTCTTCCAACTTTGCTTCGTCCTTCTCGCGCTTAATGGCTTCTCGCTCTATCTCCAACTGCATGATCTTTCTTTCGATCTCGTCAAGTTCTTGTGGTTTGCTGTTGATCTCCATGCGCAGTTTACTGGCAGCTTCATCAATGAGATCGATCGCCTTATCCGGTAAGAAACGGTCGCTTATGTATCGTTGAGAAAGGTCCACAGCAGAGATGATCGCTTCATCTTTGATCTGCACTTTGTGGTGGTTCTCATATTTTTCTTTCAATCCCCTAAGGATAGAAATAGCCGATTCTCGATCTGGCTCATCGATCATCACTTTCTGGAATCTTCTTTCCAATGCCTTGTCTTTCTCGAAGTACTTTTGGTATTCGTTCAGAGTTGTTGCACCGATCGCTCGCAGTTCTCCTCTGGCCAATGCTGGCTTTAAGATGTTTGCAGCGTCCATGGCTCCTTGCCCGCCACCAGCGCCCACTAGGGTATGTATCTCGTCTATGAAAAGCACGATGTTGCCATCTGCACTTACAACTTCTTTGATCACGGCTTTCAATCTTTCCTCAAATTCACCTTTGAATTTTGCACCTGCGATCAAGGCACCCATGTCCAATGAGAACAATTGCTTGTCCTTTAGGTTGTCAGGTACATCACCGTTCAATATCCTGTGTGCCAAGCCTTCGGCTATGGCTGTTTTACCCACACCTGGTTCCCCGATCAAGATCGGGTTATTCTTTGTTCTTCGAGTCAATATTTGCAGCACGCGTCTGATCTCTTCATCTCTTCCGATCACCGGATCCAGCTTTCCTTTGGTGGCTTGTTCCACCAAATTGATCGCGTATTTATTCAGGGAATTATAAGTCTCTTCCTGACTTTGCGAGGTCACCTTGCTTCCTTTCCTCAGTTCCGCAATAGCCGCCTTCAGATCTTTTTTGGAAAGACCCATGTCCTTCAACATCTGGCTGGTGTCGCTCTTTACATCAAACAGCCCAAGCAAAAGATGTTCTATGGAAACATACTCGTCCTCCATCTCTTTGGCGTGAATGAAGGATCGTTGGAGCACCTCGGTCGCTTTGCGCGACATCTGTACTTGTGCTCCCGTCACTTTGGGAAAAGAACTCACCATTTTTTCGATGGTCTTTTCAATGACGCCCATGTCCATGTTCAATTTCTTTAATATAAAAGGAAGGACATTTTCGTCCGCTTTTAGGATGCCATATAATATATGTGCGCTCTCCACTTGCTGCTGCTGGTTGGCCATGCAAATTTGCTGGGCTTCTTGTAGCGCTTGCTGAGATCTTAGTGTTAATTTATTTAAGTCCATTTCGTAATAATTTTCTGTTGCTTTCTCTATATCAAAAGCATTGCCGATCCTTTTTATTGTGGGGAAAAGTTTTTAAGTAAATAGTTAGTATTCAGTATTTTAGAGGGGGAGAAGGCGAAACGTACCTGGATTTGAGGCTGAAAAAATGGCAGTTTTTCCTTCGCTTTGCTGACTATTCGTCATAAAAAAAGGCTCTCGAATATTCGAGAGCCTTGCGGGTTTTGGTAAGTTATTCTCTCTCACAGAGAACGGTCTATCCCGTTCTACCCCCTTTAAGGGAGTCCTGATAATCTTGCAATTTTTTCCAGTTTCCAGAAGCGGCATATTTTGCTTGTCTTGGCCAAGTTTTTGGGTCGTGCATTTTATAGCGCGGACCAGCCTCTTGCAATATCTTTCTCAATTTCGTTGGTGTATTCCCGCCAAGATCTTCAAAGGAACGTATCCCGGCTTTGTTAAAGATCTCCTGGATCTTAGGGCCAACACCTTCTATTTTGGTGAGGTCATCTTTTTTCTTTCTTCCACCTTTTTTAGCTCCACTTGTGCTTGTTTTCTTTGCTGCACTTTCGCTGCTTTTTGCCTTGGTCATAGATGAAGATCTACTGCTCGCAGTTTTCTTTGTTGAAGCAGAACTGCTCTTTTTCGGAGCGCTGCTTTTAGATGAACGTGTCTTTGCATTTACACTTTCTTGTGTAGAAGTAGAACCCTTGCTTGCCAAAGAACTTGCCGTACCGTTCGTTCCGGCTTCGCTGCTCTTGGTGACCGGTCTTATGGCCGGTGTACTGCGTGCAACCGTTGCTGTACCAGAGCTAGATGCTGCAATAGAAGGCTTACTTGTGCCTGAACTAGCGTTATCAGACCTACCACTTACTACACCTAATTTTGCGGCACTTTTCTGTCCTGTGGATGCTGCTCTTTTTGCATTTTCAACTTGCGTCCGTAAGTAATTTGCGTTGTCTTCTAAACTCTTGATCTTAGAATTAGAAGCTGCAAGATCATTGGTCAATTGCATATTCTCGCTTTCCAGATCTTCGTGCAGTGCTTTCCATTTGTTGCCCATGAACAATTTTAAGAGGTAGCCGAGTAGAAAGGCTACGGCAAGAAGAGAGAGGATCTCAAGTGTAGAATTGGTTAAATTATTTCCATCCAGCATAGCTCTGTTTTTCGATTAGTATTTCAATTTTATTTCCACCCTTCGGTTTTTAGCACGACCTTCTTCAGTGTTGTTTTCTGCTATGGGTCTGTACTCTCCATAGGACTTGATGTGAATTTGGAATTTGTTTGCGCCTTTGGCCATCAGGTATTCCCTGATCGCCTCTGCTCGGTGTTGGCCCATGTAATAATTGTTCTTGGTGTTGCCAACGTCATCGGTGTATCCAGTAGCGACAATATATTTCTTTCTGTCAGCTACCAGTTCATTAGCTATTTGGTCCAGATAGGTCTTTACTTCATCACCCAACTTGGGTTCATCTGAGATGTAGTCGAAATAAACGAGTACTTTTCCATCTCGTTGTGCGATCTGTTTTTCTTCTGAAGGGGTCACCTTTTTGAAAGAAAGAAGGTCCTTCATATTCACTCCTTCCATGTCTCCCTCCATGACCTCGCTGGAGATCTCGATCTGTTCTACGTCAATTTTGGTCTTCAACAGTTCTTTGAACGCCTCAGCTCTAGCAAAACCAAGGTTCTCCTGGTCTGAAGCATTGTTTTCGCTTTCAAAGAACTTTCCTGTTATCAATATTTTTTCATTGTCTGCAAGCCCTTGAAAAATGGGGTCGGCCATTAATTCTTCTCCGAGCAAAGCTGGGATCTCGAAACTATTCGCTTCGAATGCCCTTACCTCAGCATTGGCTTCAACTTCATTGCTTGCATCTTTTGTTCCTGTGCTTACTTCTTCATTTGTGTTGGTCCGACCAACATCGTCAGAGGATATTGTTCCTGCATTATTTTGTCCAGTATATGCATTGTCAGCATCTGCAATATCAGTTCCGGAATTGTCTGTAGTTATGGAAGCAGTGTTGTTGCTTTGGCCATATTGATCACCACAAAGTCCCTTTACTTTGCAGTTGTAGAACCAAGCAGAGAATACACACCATAGTGCAAATAGAAATAATACAAACCAAGCCTTAGCGGTCATTATAGCAATAGATATCTAGTCATTGTGAATTTAAAGAAAATAAGCGAAAATCCAAGGTTGTTACCAGTACATGCTTATTTTTGGGCAATTGAACACTAAAAGCTCAGATGATCAAAAGCAAAAAAACCATGCGTTGCCTCCTATTTGTTGCCATTTCAATTTTCATTTTTTCGTGTAATGGAACCAAAGAAAATAGTGCTTCCAAAGTAAACGAAAAAGACAAAGTTGATAGAACTGTTTCGGACCCAAAGAAGGGCGAAAAATTTACAGTTGCATTCTACAACGTGGAGAATCTCTTCGATATTTATGATGATCCCAAAACCAACGACAACCAATTTTTACCGAGTTCAGAAAAACGATGGACGGCAGAACGGTATTCAGAGAAACTCAGGAATCTAGGTCGTGTTCTATCTACTTTGAATGCAAATGCCGGGGATGAAGCTGATCTGATCGGCTTGGTGGAAATAGAGAATGAACAAGTGATAAACGACTTGAAAGAACAAGGTGAACTTGGCAAGACAGATTATAAAGTAGTGCATGAAGAAAGTCCAGACAATAGGGGAATAGACGTAGGACTCATCTACAATAGCGATGTGTTCAAATACGAAAGTCATACTAGCCTTCGTGTAGATTTTGTGGACAACCCAGACATCAAGACACGCGACATTCTTTATATTCAGGGCGAGGTGAACAACCAAGACCTTCATGTCTTTGTCAACCACTGGTCTTCGAGGAGAGATGGTGCAAAGGAAACGGAGTTCAAGCGTTTGAACTGTGCAAATGTTGTGCAAAGAAAGATCGAAGAGATCCAGTGGGAAGACCCCGATGCGAAGATCTTGCTCATGGGAGACTTCAATGACTACCCAAACAACAAAAGCATACGAGAAGTGATAAAAGCAGATGGCGGACCCGAACCCGACCACTTCTTCAATACTGCAGCTTCTTCGCATGGCATAGAGGGCATTGGGACTTATAACTATAGAGGGGACTGGGTAATGCTAGACCAGATCATGGTCTCAAACCCGCTGAGGAATTCGAAAGATCTTGAATTGTTAGACGAGACCATTTCCATAGTAAAAGAAGAATGGATGATGTATAAGCATCCAAAATATGGAGACTATAGACCTAACCGATCTTATGGAGGCACAAAGTACTTTGGTGGCTTTTCAGATCACCTTCCAGTATACATCCAATTTCAGATGAATTAATTCCTGTTCACTCGAGAAAGGAAGTAGAGGAGGTTTGCAATGGATCCTATTGCGGCAACCAAGTAGGTTCTTGCAGCCCATTTAAGTGCATCTTTTGCTCCAGCATGCTCTTCCTGAGTGACCATGTTCTTTTGGGTCATCCAAGCCAAAGCCCTATTGCTGGCATCATATTCCACAGGCAATGTGATCAGCGAGAAAAGGGTAGTGACCGCGAACAGAAGTATAGCAAAATACATCACTATCGGGTTATTGAATTGGGCCAGAATAAAAAGTCCGGCCATGAGAGCGATGTTCAAGAACTTTGCTGATATGTTCACGGCTGGTACCATTTTACTTCGCATGGTCAACCATCTATAAGAAGTAGCGTGTTGTACGGCATGTCCCACTTCATGTGCTGCAACAGCTGCTGCAGATGCGTTTTCATGAGAGTATACGACTTCACTGAGATTTACCGTTTTGTTCACCGGATTGTAATGATCTGTGAGCTGCCCGCGAACAGACTTTACTTCAACATCCGTAATTCCATGATCAGCGAGCATCTTTTCCGCGATCTCTTTTCCACTCATTCCATTCTGAAGATGTATCTGGGAATAATGCTTGAACTTGGATTTGAGCCTGCTTCCAACCAAGGTGCTTATAACAGCAAAGATCCCACCAATTACGATATATCCTGTATCCATTTTTTGAGATTTTTCTTTATATAAAGACGAGTTTAAAAAATTTTGTCACTAAATAAATAAAGGCATAAGCCTTTTATAAACACTTGGATCTGACTATATTTAACCTTACCGTTTAAGGTTAAACTTTATTGAGCACAACACCACATCAAAATGATAAGCTAGTTTATGCGTTCTGCGCTAAATATTTTGTTCCTCACGATCTTGTTAGCTATGCCCGTAGGCATATTTTCACAGGACGTGATCCAGATATGTGATTCATGTGTGGATCCTGATTCATGCATTTCAAACCTTACACCTCCAGACTATAACTCTGTGGACTTCGACTACATCATCCATAGAGATCATTTTGTCTACAATGCACCTAGGCTCGGTAAGCTTCCGAACGATCCCAGTCCATGGTCTAAGATAAACTTGCAGTTGGATGTTTACACTCCTTATAACAATGAGGACAATAGACCAGTAGTTCTTGTTCCAAGAGGAAGTGGGTATGATTCACCTATTGGTAAATCGAAATTACTGGATGACGAGGGTTATCGATACTTGCTTAGTTCTTTAGCAAAGAAGGGTTTTGTGGTAATTACTTACGAATACCGGACAATGACCAGGGTAGTGGAGGAAGGTTTTTATGTAGACCTTTCACCGAATGCTTCGAATGGGAATACACTTGATTCATGCGCTTATCATGCCTTTTTGAGTAACCCATCGGTATTGGAAAACCAATATTACAGATGCAATAGCTGTATGGTTCTGGCCGGAAAAGAGGATGAGGCCGATACTTTCTACAGATGGATGATGTATTTCAATCGCCAAGATGCACTTGCTGCCGTGGGCTATGCTTTGAAAGATCCTAAGAATTTAGGGCTCAACATCGATCTAAACAAAGTTTTTATCGGTGGGATCAGCAATGGTGGTCAGGTAGCGATAACTTCGGCTTATCTTGATGGGGCTGATTTTGAAAATGACCCGGTTGGAAATTTGATCGCTAACAATTTTGGACCTATGGATACATTGGGTTATGCTCCTTTGCTTCCGAATGATTTTGAATTTGCCGCTGTCTTCAGTTTATGGGGCTCCATCCATGATCTTAGTTGGATAGACTCCAATGACCCACCAGCATTTCTTGTTCATGGATCATGGGATGAAGTTATTCCTTATCAAAGCAATTATATTGGACATGGAGATCATTCAGATACTTCAAAATTTTATACTCATGGTTCAGAGAGAATGATGTGCGAGTTGATCTCTAAAAACATTGATGCTGTACTTTGGAGTGTTTACCATGGGAATCACGGATACTATATACAAACGGACGAATGCACTCCAGCAACGGTTTGTGGATTTCTTCCTTCGGAAGTCCTTAACACAAAAATACTTCAATTCTTAAGGGCAAAAGTACTTTTCAACAGCACGTCAACTATTGTTCATGGAACGAATTTGGAAAATATACCGTGCCCGGACCTTACGCATAATTTTGCATTTGATTATTTAGAGATTATAGATAGTACAGGTGTGTGTGTTAGCTCTCCGGATCACTTGGCCTGGAATATAAATGCATTGAACGAATTCTGTGCTTGTAATAACAGTCAAGTTCCAGCTTCTGTTATCCCGATCTCAGATCTAGGATATTCGACCAAACATGGAGCGGATAAGAAAGTTATAGAGTTGTATCCTAATCCATTTGATGATAATATTATAATTCGGACAGAAAACATATCAAATGACATTTCAATGCATTCACTCAAAGGTGAAAGATGTTCCGTTAATGTGGTCGGCAGCACTTGGAACTCAATTACTCTTGAGACCAGCAGTCTGGCCCCAGGGGTTTATATTCTTAAGATTGGGGGTGTCAGTAGGAAGATCGTGAAGATCGATCAGGCATTTAGATAAAATTCGTTTTCAAAGATAGTTCCCAAGACCTTGTTTGAATAAGTAGTGTTTAAAAATGGGTCGTTCTTCGAACGAGACTTGCTTTTTTCAGCAGTTGCTGTCCACTCTTTTCCTTCTTGGAATAGAGTGAACTCTGCTTTCGAACCTTCTTCTAAAGTCGGAATTTCAATACCTAGGACAGCCCTTGGTTTCAGGGCAACAGCCGAAACAAAAAGGTTTCGGTCTATACCATATTCTGTCAATACTGAATACATAGTGGAAATAGCCCCTATACCAAATTCAGCATATTCGAATTCAAGATCTTTACTTTCAATGTTTTCCGGCCTGTGATCTGAAACGATGACATCTATCGTTCCATCTTTGACTGCTTTGATCAGTGCTTTTCTATCGCTCTCAGATCTTGCTGGAGGAAATATTTTTTTGTTGCTATCAAAGTCCAGAATGCTCTCATCATTGAAGACAAGATTTTGAAAATGTACATCAGCAGTTATTGCTACTCCCTTCTTTTTGGCTTTCTTGATCAAGTCTATCCCTTTAGCTGAACTGATACCTGAAAAATGCAGCTTTGAATTTGAATGTTCAAGTAGTTCAAGATCTCTTTTTATCCTGATCTCTTCTGCCATGGCAGGAATTCCTGGCAGCCCAATGGAAGCACTGGTCTTTCCTTCGTGCACATATGCATTTCCGGCAATTGAATGGTCTAGCGGCATTGATATGATCAGACCTTTAAATGGAGTGACATATTGCAATGCTTTTAACATAATACCAGAACTCACCTCTTTATAGAGGTCACTAAATGCAGCTGCGCCTCCTAGATGCATGTCATACATCTCTGAGATCACTTTCCCGGCAGCACCTTGTGTCAAAGAACCGATCGGCCTCAGATCGAAATGTAAATTTTTAGCGCGATCTCGCAGATACTCAACCTGACTGCGTGTTGAGATCACAGGGTCTAAGAAAGGTGAATGTGCAGCTCCTGTAAAACCACCTGACTTAGCAGCTGCTATTCCTGTATTAAGGTCTTCTTTGAATTCATACCCAGGTTCACAAAAGTTCACTTTTAGATCGAACCAGCCAGGTGAAATAAAAAGATCCTCCGCTTCTATGGTTTTTGCTTTGGCGTTGAGAGAATTACCGATCTTATCTACAACGCCATTTTTGATCAATATATCTCGCTTCTTCCCATTGTGTTTCGAATTGGGGTCTACGATGATTGCCGATCTAATGAGTCTTTCCATTAAATAATGATCCGTATTAAAATGATCTCGATGGCTAACATGACCAAGGCCAAGATCAAAAACCACTTCCAATATTTTTTACCTTCACTAAGACTCTCTATGCTCGATCCCAGGTCTTTTACATTTCTACCTATGATCTGGAAATTATTGATCTTGCTATTTTTAAGTTCCTGTTCTAGCTCGGTTCTAGTAAAGAATGAAAGCTCCGATTCTGTTCTCGGATAATTGAACGAAATACTCCCAACTAATTCATCTAAGATCCTTATTTCGTAGTTATTGGCTTCTTTTATTTGGTCTTGAAAGAACAATGCCGTTCTATTGGCATTATACCCTCTCTCAGGAATAACATCATATCCAGAAGCTGCATTAACAAAATGAACGACCTGATCACCGGAGAGTTCCAGGTCTAAGGAACTGGTCATCGATTCTTTCCCTATTGTGTAATACAACTGGCCAGAATAAAGGCTCAGCTCAGCCATTCTTAGAAGAGAAGTGACGAAAAGTGCATGTTTTGGTAAGTTGCTGAATTCAGCGATTGAAGGAACTGCGAATACATAGACATGCCCTTTGTCAAGGTCATAACCCGATAGGAAACTACTTCCGTTCTGGAGTTGCAGAAGTCTTTGTTCGTTGGAAATAGATCTTCTGTTTATAGGGTAAAATTCTTTTGTTTCAGGCAGGTTTACATTATTTGGTATCTTCTCGAATACTTCTTTGAACAAAGGATGTTCAAGAAGGATGTCCCTTACTTTAAGAGGTTCTTTCAAACTATTCCCGAAAGTATTAGCTCCGACATTAAGTAGAAATTCATTCGTGGAACTCAAGTCTAAATTGGGGCCTGGAAATAGTACAACACTTCCTCCATTACGTGCAAATTTATTCAACTCCTGGGACATTCCGCTGGAAATGGAATTGAGGTTGTTCAAAACAATAAAGTCCGTTTTATCAAACTCTGCATAATCAACTCTATTGCTCGCGAAGTTTCTTAGTTGGAACAACTCGTCATTCCGAAATATGTTGGAAACAACATCTTTTGCAGAGCTCTCGTTGATCACTAACACGTTCACTTTTTCAGCCACATCAAAACTAAAGTACATGTCGTCATCGTAGACAATGGGATGATCTTTGATAGAAACATGACCAGCCATATTTCCAGGTATAGAATTCCTGAAGTATAAAGTGGTGTCAGCAACGCTCTTAGGTTTTAGGTCTATGGTGCTTATGGCTTTTTGTACTCCATTGATCTTCAGGTCCAATTGTATGTTTTCGAATGAATTAGAAGAGTTGTTCACTACTCTCACGGTTAGTTCTTCATTTGCATTCAGCTGTCTAACAGGAGATCTGAACCAAAGGGTATCTATGTAAATGTTAGAACTTTCGTTTGCTAACAATGGACGAAAATTATAACGAACAATAGTGTCGTTCGTTATTGGGCTGCCATCAATGAATGTTCTTTGAAAGTCTGAAATTATGAAAGCCCTTTTTGCAAGTGCATCTGCATCTATCAAAATGTCTTGTTGTCTAGCGATGACTTCAGACAAGATTTTTGAATTGGGTGTGATCTGAATTTCTTCGATCAATTTTATAATATCGCCTCTGTTCAATAATCTTTGATGTCTTCCTTCGAAATCATTTGTCAAAACATTGAAGAGGTCGCTTTGATCATATGAATTAACTATCGTTAAAGCTTGCTCTTTGGCTTGCTGTATGAGCGGACCTTCCTCTCCACTGGCATCCATACTGAAAGAGTTGTCTATATATATTGAAACAGCCTTGGTACCCGCAATATTCTGAACATTCTCAGCTGGTATATAAGGTTGCGCAAATGCAAACACTAAAGCTGCAATGGCCAGAATACGAGAGAGAAGAATAAGTAGATGTTTTAAATTTCTTTTGGATTGGGTCTCTTCCTTTACTTCCTCGATCATTCTAACATTAGAGAATTTGACCCTTTTGAATCTCCTGAAACTAAAAAGGTGAATAATGATCGGTATAGCGATCGCTAGTAGGGCCCAGAGAAATTCAGGATATAGAAATTTCATTGGGGCCAAAGATAGTATCAAATTCTACTATAGGAAATAGCTGAATACAAATTAACTCATTCTTTTTCAGAAGCTGTCAATTCGATGAATCCATCTATTTTTTCGTTGTCAATTGTTACTGCCAAATTGTAGTGAGCAAGCTTCCAAAGACTGTCTTTCCTTAGCACAACTC
>JABDKJ010000019.1 GCA_013002285.1 Flavobacteriales bacterium | reverse complement strand
TTCGTGATATTCGTTCCACATTTCATCCATATTAATTTCTGAGCTCATCTTATAATAGATGAACATAATATTCGCGATTCACTTCGTATTTCTCGTCTGGATATTGGTGACTCCTTTCCTCAATGATAGGAGAAACTTGGAGTTTTACTCCATGGTCATACCTTTCATCTTCTACCACTGGAGTGTAAATGATGATACTTGTGCCTTGACCCAGGCTGAGATGGCCATCACTGGTAAACACAAAGACGAAACCTTCATGGGACGTGTGGTCGGACCCATCTATAAGATGGAAGAGAATGACGTTAACAAAATGACAAAGACGATGTTTTTCGCACTTTGGGCACTGGTGCAGTACAGACTTGGACACTTCAACTTGTTTGTCGAAGACCTAAGTAAGATTCTCAAAGGTAAAAAGATCACCTAAGATGGACGAAGAACTTTCCCAACTATTTCGTCAGAGAAGTGATCTGTATTTCATGTATATGAATATGACACAGGTATATGAATACTTGTCTGAATGCATACAGAGTAACAACGACTGTGAATTCAGAGAAGAATTGTTGCAGAGGATTCAAGGGGAATACGATCTCATGAGAGAGGAATACGACCACAAGATTTGTTCAGTCACACAAGAACTGGACTCACTTCTTGGAGTTCCTGACCATCTCTTGCACTCGTAGAAAGTTTCTTTTGATGGCCTGAATGTGTTTGTTAACCTTGATGAGGTTTAATAACTGTCTGTTGGGTAACACAGGTTTACTCCTGTTACGGGTTAGGGTTTTCTTAAGTTTACTTTTGGCGTTTCGAACTTGTTGAGAAGTTGGCATTGTACTATATACGGTGAAAAAAAAGGTGTAAATCAAACTCAATTAGATGACCCATAATTTGTTTTTTAGAGAAATTCAGTAGGAACATATTTGAACCTGTCAAAAAAGTGTGTCGAGCACTTGAAATTGTCATAAATGATCATACACAAGGCATCGGCAATATCATGCTTTCTCTCGTAAGGGATTTCGAAATTTGTATACCTCTCGGCAATCGAAGTTGTTCTCTCCTTTCTCTCTTCGTAATTCAGGTTTCTCATACCGAAATGAGTGTGCACACTAACGGGATGAACGAGTGTAACTTTGTCACGGAACATGTAATGCAAAAGTATTTCTATATTTGTAAATCCAGCTGGTGGTTGTCTTTCTATCAGTATTTTGTCAGCTGAATCGAATATTGCTTGATGATCTTCTACGAATAAAGGAACCAAATCGACGATGTCGTTTGATCTCAAGTACTTATAGTCTTCAAGACTAACTTTTTTGATGTACTCAACTTTTATCGACGGACCAGTCAGGGATTCGGCGAGAACGAGTCCCATGTTATGATACCCAATGTCGATTGCCAAAACGATCATCTGTTAAAGAAACATGACAACCCTTTAATTTAAATCTTTTAGTACTATAAATGAAGAACAAGACAAAGACACAGATCATGTGGGTGATACTATTTGCTTTGACTGTTGCTGTGGCATACATGTGGCACAATCCTAAGGTTGTTAAGATTAACATGCCCATACAAAGACCACTTCCCATGCTTCCTCGTCCTCCAGTGCCCATGCCTACACGAGAACCGGAATTCCGTGGTCCACCACTGAAGCAATACAAACCTGGTCACACACAGCAGATGGGTATTCTTACTAACGAGACTGGTGAAACTTTACCACTGTATGGTAAAGAAGTCCACGGAAGAAGGGATAGGTATCATTACTATACTACGACTGGAGGTGACAACCTCTATTCTATCCCATTGTCTCACAACTCTAGAGACTGTATGGAGGATATTGGGTGCCAGGAACTTTATGGAAATGAAGCAGTTTCAATAACTGGTAAAACTGATCCATTCACGGTAAATCTTTATAGAACTGACAACTTTTTTTAGTCTTCTTTTTCAGCCTCACCTTCGGGTTCCGGCTGTTCCCCAACACGTCTTTGAACATCCTTGGCTATACGAGACGAGCTCGTGCTGCAAGAAGAAAGGAAGCAACAACAAGCTGCCATCATCGGGGGTGTCTTGAAAGGCATTCTGATAATCATATACA
>JABDKJ010000014.1 GCA_013002285.1 Flavobacteriales bacterium | reverse complement strand
ACCCTATCGTTTTTTGTTTGAGGTCTGAGTATTTAATACTATTCCTTCTTCGTACTTTCGCGCTCCAATGGAAGCAAGTGTTTATTTAAAGCCAAGAAAAGAACAGTCAATAGAACGATATCATCCTTGGGTATTTTCAGGGGCCATCAAGAGAGTAGAAGGCGATCCGCAAAACGGAGATGTAGTTACCATTCGAGCCAACAAAGGAAGATTCCTTGCAAGAGGCGTATATGCCGCTGGACGCATAGCCGTGCGCATATTATCTTTTGAGGATCTAGAGGTGAATGACGAACTGATCTTTTCTCGCTTGAAAAATGCATGGCAGAAAAGAGAAAAACTGGGTATCGCAGGAAACCCAAATACCAATATATTTCGCTGGGTCCATGCGGAAGGAGATCATCTTCCAGGACTCATCATTGATGTCTATGGAGATACAGCTGTCGTTGTAGCTCATGCCTTAGGCATGCACAATTTCGCGAAGTCATTGGCTTCAAAGTTCACTGAGCTCAGCAATGGGACCATTAAGAATGTTTTTGACAAGAGTGCTATCGCCCTGAAAAAGCATGGCATCGAGATAGAGAATTCTTATTTATTGGGTGAGCGTTCTAATGCTAAATTGATAGAGAACAATGTCCACTTCAAAGTAGATTGGGAAACGGGACAAAAAACTGGATTTTTCATAGATCAACGAGAAAACCGAGAATTGCTCAAGAGATACAGCAATGAGAAAACTGTTGTCAATACATTTTGCTATACAGGCGGCTTTTCCATGTATGCCTTGCAGGGAGGAGCCAAGAAAGTGATCTCGGTGGATTCTTCTGCCTCTGCTATGGAAATGGTAGAAGAGAATGTAGCCTGGAATCACTTCGATGATAAAAAGCATGAAAGCTTAAAGGCAGATGTATTGGACTTTGTAAAGGACCTTCCAAAAAATGTTGATGTGATCGTTCTTGACCCACCTGCTTTTGCAAAGCATATGAGTGCAAGACACCAAGCGGTGCAGGGTTATAAACGAATAAACTTTCAAGCTATACAACAGATAAGGCCGGGTGGGATCATATTCACGTTCTCTTGTTCACAGGTCATTGACACAAAATTGTTCAGAGACACAGTTATGGCTGCAGCAATAAATGCAAAGAGAAATGTGCGTATTCTTCATCAATTACATCAACCTCCTGACCATCCTATAAACATTTATCATCCAGAAGGAGAATACCTGAAAGGACTCGTGCTGGAAGTGGAATAATATTTGCTTCATCTTTTGCTTAATTTTGTACAATGAAAAAAATCGCAACTCTTCTCTTTATAGTATTTATTGGAACTAACATCAACGCTCAGTTCGAAGACGAGAACATGAACGAATTAGTAGAATGGATGACAGGTTCATTCAGCAGCGAAGAGCAGTCATTAAAAGACGAGAATTACCTTAACATAGATTTGCATATGGTTCCTATTTGGGAAGGCATAGATGAGTTAGGTCAGTATTTCTATGTTGAACAAGCTTCTGCAGAAACTCCAAAGGAGCCTTACAGACAAAGAGTATATTATTTGCACAATGTTGACTTTGACATCTATGCATCTGTAGTTTATTTATTGCCGGATCCCGAGAAATACATTGGAGCCCATAAAGAGAAAGAACCACTTGTAGACCTTAGTCCCTCTGACCTTACAGAAAAAGTGGGTTGTACAGTATTTTTGGAATATGATGGCTTTGCCTCATATTCAGGTAAGACGGAAGCCAAGAAATGTCCAAGTACAACGCGTGGAGCGAGCTATGCTACTTCTGAAGTTTCAATTATGTCTGGAAAGATCCTTTCCTGGGACCAGGGTTGGGATAAACTAGATTCACAAGTTTGGGGAGCAAGCGGAGGAGGATATATTTTTAAGAGAAAATAAGACTTCAGAAACAGGTCAAGACACCTTGATCAAATCTTCATTAATTGATAATTTTTGTAATGCCCATTAGCGATCGCTATGGCACCACTGAATGAAAGGATGTAAGAGCTATGCCCCCATATGATGTGATTGGCTATCACCGCTATTAGACCGAGGGTTGCCAATGTCAAGGGAAGCGCATTTCTGTGTTTCAGAAAAGAAGGAAGTAGAGATGCTGCAATAAAAATAAAGGCCAGCCCTAGAATTCCAAACTCAAACCAATGACTCTGAAAAATGTCTAGGCCAACTGTAGCAGAAATGCTAACTAGAAATGGAACAGCAGCACAATGGATAGCGCAGATAATGCTCGCCCCCATTCCCAGAGTATCTAATTTCAGTCGTTTGATCACAGCACAAATGTAAGTGATCCATTCTAAATGCAACAGAATTGCATTAACTTTTTTGTGAAGCTCCTGGCAGGCTTTTTTCGAAGGAAAAGCGCTTGGTGTAGAAATTGAACAGGAACATGAAACCCGTTACAAATGCCTTTGTAATAAACGTATGCTTAGACAGGAATATTATAGTATCCCTGAGAAAGTCAAAAAGCCATTGATTAAGCAAGAATCCTGCTACAGAAAAACCAATGGTCATGAAAAAGACAAGGAAAACGTTCCTATTGGTGTCAAATACAAATTTTTTCTGAAGAATGAAATTGGTGATCATTCCTACGGAAACACCTATAGCATTGGCCAGTTTGAAGTCAATTCCAATAAATTCGAAATTGCTTGTGATGTTCATGATATTGAGTAAAATGAACACCAAGGCATAGTCCACAGCTGTCGCTATGCCTGAAGTACCTGCAAACTTGATCTTTGGGATCAAAAAAGCTTTTATTCTTTCCTGAAGTGTCATCTAGTTTGGCCGAAAGTACTGCTTTCTGTCAAACCAGATACTGAAGCATTCATACATTTCAACGAAAATATCGATAGGTTGCAGGCTACAGCCCTAACCTTTTCCAGAAAAATTCGTTTCACATAACATTAATAGTCTCCATCGGGACACTATAACAGATAAACATGACATACGAAAAAAAACTTGGTGTAATATCCATTTTATTCGAGTTAGCAGAGATCGATCTATTCACCTCTGAAAGTGAAAATGAGTTTATCTATCATGTGGCGGAACATCTAGAATTAGATCACTTCGATATTCAACAAATGCAGGACAAACGATTAGTCGTACCATTTGTACCTCCAGAAGAAGAACACAAAAGGATCCCTATTTTTATTCAATCTGTTATGGCAATGGTCATGGACAGAGGAATTGATGAAGCAGAAGAGCGTTTTTGCCGAAATCTTGGCTTCCGCTTAGGACTGAGAGATGAAATGGTGAATTCACTTATTCAAAAATGGAAAATGAGTTTTCCAAATGCAGTGCCTCATAAAGAATTGATGGAGGTGATCTGTCGATACAGATGCTAAACTAAATTAGTTAAAAATTTATTTGATGATTTATTCCAGATCGATATTGGCAATGATATTCATGTCAATTTTCCTTTTTTCGTGCGAAAAAGACTCTGATGATCCCATGGATACGGAATTTTCGCCTAGCGTTCGGTGTATAATCAATTCCACAGATGTCCAAACCAATCTTATAGAGATCGTTCCAGGAAACAACGTTTTTCAGATCAATGCAAATTTTGGCGACAGCCAAATGACATTGCAGATGCAAAATCCGCCAAGTGAAGGGTCTTATCCATTGGATGGCACCACAAATGACCAGATCGTTTATTCTGACAATTTTAATAACGTTGAATACATTTCTGATGATGGCAGTATTACCATTAGTAGATATGACGAGGCGACAAATGAATTGGAAGGTACTTTTCAATTCCACGGTATAGAGTTTTTTGGCGCTGGTGAGATCAATGTCATTGATGGCCAGTTCTCTGCTATTATGCCCTGATCATTTGATCCTTTCGAGGAACAAAGACCATGCCGCTACCCTATCCACCGTTTTTCCGGTCCATAGCTCAAAAGAATCTGCCCCTTGATGAAATAAAAGTGACGATCCACTTATAAGGTCCTTTTTGAATTCATGAGCCATATCAAGGAACATAGTTTTTTGTGGTGTGTAAACTGATTCAATGACCCACCTGGCTTTCTTTATCAAGCCAAGATCAAAAGGCATTTCAATACTCTCTCCCATTCCCACTGGTGTGGCATTCATAAGTCCATCGAAATGCAAGTTATCTTCGAACATATCTCTTTCCTCTAATGCCATAGCCTTAATGTTGTGATCATTAAGGTCTTCCTCAAGCTCAATTGCACGATCAAAATCTCTATTGACTATATAAATATGCATAGCGCCCAATTCTCCCAAAGCAAAAGCTGCAGCCCGAGCAAAACCACCAGCCCCTTTAATAAGGAAAGATCCACCTGCTTCCACATCTTGTAATGACCACAATGCTGTTTTTTTGATAGCGGTTAAGTCTGTACTAAAAGCCTTTGAAAGATGTTCTTTGAACTGGATCGTATTGAGACTACCTATACGCTCTACTTCTTCTGATCTTTCATCAACCTGATCTATCAATTCTTCTTTAAGCGGGATCGTCACATTCACTCCATTGTATTCGTTAAGCTCACAATATTCAAGGACGGTCATGCCTTCCGCAATATGCAAATGATCGAGGTCAAGGAGATCATAAGTGATCACCAAACCAGTGAGGTCTGCGAACACTTGATGCAATATAGGAGACAATGAATACGATATGTTCTTTCCCAGTAATCCGAATTTCATGGATCCAAATTCCCAGCAAATATCTAATTAATGATGGAAGCTTTTTAGAAATTCTATTAAACTGTACCTTGCGACCCATTTTAAATACACATGAAATTTTTTGAAAGGCTGTATCCTTTTATAACTGCCGCAATAATCATCATTTTGGTGATCTATTTTTCACCAACAGACCTCACAGGAAGGTATGATCCAAAAAAAGCAATGTCTTCTTTAGACATGGATTCGAATGATGAATTAAGCAATGAAGAAATAAGTGAGCTGAATGATATGCTTTATACCCTGGACAGAGATGGTGATGAAAAAGTAACATTCACAGAATGTACAGACCATTTAGATCTCGCAAGATTGCTAGACCGAAACAAAGATGAAGTGATCGATAAAAATGAGATAGCTGGATCAATGGAGTTTCTTCTTTCCTTAGATAAGGACAATAATGGATCTCTTACTGCAAAAGAACTCAAATGAACTTAGACCTCTCGAATAAAAGAGCACTTGTATGTGGCGGTTCTCTAGGGATCGGCAAAGCGGTTGCTAAAGAGCTTAGCACGCTTGGTTGTCAGGTCACTCTGCTTTCCAGAAATGAAGACCATCTTTCAAGTGCAGTGAAAGACCTTGAAGGATCAGGACATTCTTACCTTATGGCTGATCACGCGAATAGCGATGATCTCAAAAGGATCATTTCTGATCATATCGCCAAGGATAATTCCTACCACATATTGATCAACAATTCTGGTGGTCCTTCGGCTGGTCCTGCGCTTGATGCAACAGAGGATCAGTTTATAAGAGCTATAAGAATGCATGTCGTGGGAAATCAGATCATATCGCAAGCCTTGATCCCAGCCATGAAAAAAGAGAATTACGGGAGGATCATCAATATCATCTCAACCTCAGTAAAACAGCCCATTCCAGGATTGATGGTCTCTAATACCACAAGAGCCGCGGTTGCCAATTGGGCAAAAACGCTTTCACAAGAAGTAGGAGCTTACGGAATTACGGTGAACAATGTTCTCCCGGGCTCTACAGATACTGTGCGCATTCATGAACTTGCCGAAGATCGAGCGAGCAGATCAGGAAACAGCAAAGATGATGAACTGAAGAAGATCATTTCTGCAGGATCCATCAAGCGTCTGGCAGAGCCATGGGAAATTGGAGCTGCGGTTGCATTCCTTGCCAGTCCATCGGCTTCTTATATTACTGGAATAAACCTGCCAGTGGATGGCGGAAAAACACAAAGTCTTTAGCATGAAAAAAATACTAACCATAGGTGGTAGCAATAGCCCCACTTCTATAAATAAAGCATTCGCAACTTTTACAGTTGGGCAATTGAATGATATTGAAGCGAACATCATAGACCTGAATGACTTTGAAATGCCTATTTACCATGCTGGAAGAGAAGAAGAAAGCGGGCAACCTGATCTGGCTCAGAAATTTCTTGACGAGATCAGTGGTGCAGACGGCATCATCATTTCCTTGGCAGAACACAATGCCTCTTATTCAGTAGCATTTAAGAATGTATTGGACTGGGCATCTCGTGTGAATGGGAAAGTATGGCAAGAAAAACCCATGCTCTTGATGGCTACATCTCCAGGAGGAAGAGGTGGACTTTCTGTACTTGAAGCAGCAGCAGGTCGGTTTCCACGAATGGGTGGGAACATTGTGGCTCAATTCTCTTTGCCGTCTTTCTACGACAATCTTTCTGAAAATGGGATCGTGGATGAAGAATTGAAAAAGCAATTTGAAGAGCAGTTGGAAAAATTCAATAAAGCGATCTAGACCCATGAAAAAAAGAAGGGCTTTTCCATTAGTTTTAACTGCAATAGTGGTAGCCTATTTTCTTGGCCCTGCACCAGACGCACCAGATCTAGAAAACTTGAAGCTGGGATCAGTTCCAAGTGATCTGATGCAAATTGAAAGCTGGATCCGGGAAAAGAATTCTGCCTTCAAGATCAAACCTGACAATGGTTCTTATATGAAATGGGCTAATGAAGACAGCATTTATCAAACGGAATACACGTTGCTTTATCTGCATGGTTTTTCAGCATCTCCCGGGGAAGGCCTACCCATGCATGAGGACATAGCAAAGGAGTATGGAATGAACCTATATGTTCCTCGCCTATTCCAACATGGATTGATCGAAGACGAACCCATGCTTGGCTTTACAGGAGAAGGATGGATGACCTCTGCCAAAGAGGCTATTGAAGTAGCAAAAACTTTAGGCGAGAAAGTGGTGATCATGTCTTGCAGTACTGGGGGCACGGCTTCCCTTTTTCTGAGCGCTGAAAATGACCCAGCTATTGCTGCACAGATCTGTTACTCACCCAATGTGGATCTCTACGACTCCAAGTCATTTCTACTTACGAAACCATGGGGATTGCAAATTGGAAGAAAGGTTCTCGGAGGTGAGTATTACACTTGGGATGTTCCTGAAGGGGCAGAGAAATATTGGCATGGAAAATATAGGCTAGAATCATTGATCCAACTAAAAGCCATGATCGATGAGTCTATGACCAAGGAAACCTTCGAGAAAATAAATGTACCAACCTTTATTGCATACTATTACAAGAACGAGGAAGAACAAGATGATGTAGTAGCGATCTCAGCAACCAAAGAAATGATCAAAGAATTGGGCGTTGCAAAAGAAGATCTCGATGTAGTTGTACTGCCCAGTGTCGGTGCCCATGCTATGCAAAGTCACTTCTTCTCAAAGGATCTGGAAGGGTTGAAGAAGGAGACGAGGGAGTTTTTGGATGGGATATTGAAATAAAAAAAAAAAGGGCCGATCTCTCAGCCCTTTCCTATTGTCAAAATGAATTTCTTAAGCTTGAGGTATTCTTAATACTTGTCCAGGATAAATTTCATCAACATCCTTCAGCATTGGCTTATTCGCTTCAAATATCTGGTTGTATTTCATAGGGTCACCATAATGCGCCTTAGAGATCTTAGATAAAGTATCTCCACTTACAACTGTATAGAATACTGCTTCTGGCTCTGGGTTTGTAACCACTAGGTTGTCAGTTACTGCAGTGATCCCTTCAACATTTCCTAAAGTAAGGATGATCTTTTCACGATCTGCATTTGTAGGTGTTACCCCGCTCACTGTCACAGCTTCTCCCAGTCCAAGAGAAAGATTTGTCACAGGTATTCCCATGAACTTGATCTCGTCTTGCAATGCATTTAATTTAGCCTGCTCTGCAGACATTTGTGGTGCTTCTGCCTGCGCAGGAGCTTCTTCTTTTTTACCGAATATTTTCTTTCCGGCAGCTTTAATAAAACTGAAAATTCCCATGTATCTTTTTGATTTGTGTTAAACGTATATTTGAAAATAGCACGCGAATATAATACTTGATCCTTTCTATTCAGATCAGAGTATCGAATAATTTGAGGTACATAAAAGATCAGAAACTGAATGTCAGGCCCAAGCCATTTTGGGTAAAAGCGAACTTCAATTCATGATCTTTTTGAAAACCTGTCCTTTCACTTAAACTTTTATTGTAGGATTTTACAGCTTTAGATAAGTGAATTTTTGAAATGACGATACCAGGCATAACAGCCACGCTAATAAGGGTAAGAGAGCTCAGCCAGTAGGCAAAAGTGTCCAGTGAAACGAAAAAAGTAGAGCTCTCGATCTTATCTCGTTCGTTCCATATGATCACTACAGTGGTCAATCCCACGGCATATGCAATTAGCGATGCCTTGCCCCAGTCTCTGGATCTTTTCCACTCTAAACTAGAATCTTGATAACGTTCCATCAGGCCTGAAAATGTAGATGTTTTGTTCAGTGAGATCCTAGTCCATTTCGTTTCTCCTATTTCTCGAAATTTATTTTTCGTCCAATTCAGTTCCAAAGAACTCTGACCCATCAGAAAGAGAGGAACAAAAAAAATAGCTAGAACAAATGACCGCTTCATATATCAAGCTTTCTCAGCAAATCTTGCAAGGGTCTTCTTCGTGTAGTCGCTCAATACGAGCTTTCCACTTTTCTCTGCACGACTTTCCAAAAGTTCGTCCCAATGGTCTGTGCCTTCCCAAAAAACTCCCTTAAGCAGGCGCTGTGCTTCGGGATTGCTATTGGCCAAAGTATTGGCCAATTTAGAGATGGCTTCATCCATCTCTTGTGCTGTGTCAAAGACATCGGCATACAATCCCTTTTGCTGAGCCCACTCTGCCGAATAGAATTCTGTGGCATTTATAGCCATTTGAGACATGGCAGAAACACCGACCTTACGTTCAACGGCAGGACCTACGACAAAAGGACCAATGCCCACAGCCAGTTCTGAGAGTTTAACCGATGCGAATTTGGTTGCGAAACAATAGTCAACAGCAGATGTCACTCCTACTCCACCTCCAACGGATTTTCCTTGAACTCTACCGATGATCAATTTTGGGCATTTCCTGCATGCATTGATCACATTGGCGAAGCCCATGAAGAATTTCTTTCCAGTGTCAAAGTCCTCAATAGAAACCAATTCATTGAAGCTGGCACCTGCACAAAAAGTTCGTTCACCCCCACTTTTAAGAATAACAACTGTTACACTATCATCTTCACCAGCGCTAGTGATAGCTCCAGCGAGATCGGCTAGTACATTGCTGGGTAAAGAATTATGTGAAGGATGAAAGAATTCGATCTCGCGAATTCCGCTTCCAAGGTTTTGAGTTTTAACGTATGCTTCCATGGATCAAATGATGTTGAACTGCTTAAAATGATGGTGAAAGTGCTTTCGACTACAAAGGTCCCATTCAAATTTATTTAAGACCCCAAACGTAGGATGTATGGACATGAAGTCTGGGTTTTCTTTGAAGAAAGCTTCATACTTTTCATAGGTCTCGATCAGAGATCTCTTTGCTGTTTCAATGTCTTCACTTCGCATTTTTGCAAATGAGTCTGCATAAGGATTTGTACTTCCTTTTGGGAATTCCCTGAAGTTGTACAAGGACTCCGTGAACTTCTCCAAGATCTTTTCAGGTGTAATGATCGGGATCTCTTTGTCAGACATTGCCAGATCCAACTGATCTTCTAAATGCTCTATCATCTCTTGTGCATTCATAGAGCCCCACTCCGCTTTAGAATCTGCGTTCAACTTAGAAAGAGAACTCTTAATGCTGCTAAGGTCAAAGTCCCGGAATGGACATTTCTTTTGCACCATCGTAAGGATCGTTGCAACTGCTACTAACTCATCTTCAACATCAAAAACCTCAACGAACCATTTCACGATGCCTGAAGGAAATTCTTTTCCTTTCCAGTCGCGCTCTATCTTTTCTTTACATGTAAGTCTCACATAGACCGTATCGTTATGGTAGATCGGACGAATGAACCTACATTCTTCTAACCCATAGTTTGCGGCTACTGGTCCTTTGTTTGGATAAACAAAAAGTCCGGCAGCTGCGGCTAGAATAAAATAGCCATGAGCAGTCCTCTTTTCAAAAATGCTTCCTTCCAATGAGGTGATATCTGTATGGGCATAGAAGTGATCCCACGTCAGATTCGCGAAGTTCACAATGTCCGCATCTGTGATCGTTCGCTTATGTGTCTTCAATGACATTCCAGGTTCAATGTCCTCCCAATGATATTTGAAAGGATGCCCTTCCGGCACTTCTTTGTATTTTGCTCCGGCTTGATAGATACCAGTGATCTCTGTTATGGTAGTTGGTGTCCCTTGAATTGCACATCGCTGCAAATAATGTTCAACACCACGCATTCCGCCCATTTCTTCTCCTCCTCCGGCTCTTCCAGGTCCACCATGGACCAGTGTTGGAAGTGGTGAACCATGGCCCGTGCTCAATTTTGCATTCTCTCTGTTCATCACCAATATCCTCCCATGATGGCTAGCAGCACCTACCACAAACTCTCTTGCTGTCTTATCATCGAACGTGGCGATCGAAGCTACTAAGGAACCTTTCCCCATTTTTGCCAATTGAATAGCATCCTCAAGATCTTTATAAGGCATCAATGTGCTCACAGGGCCAAAGGCCTCTACTTCATGAACAGCTGTGTTTTTATGTGGATCTTTTTCCAACATCAAGATGGGACTCAAGAAAGCACCTTTCTCGGCTTCTGCGTCTATTAATTCTATGCTATCCAAATTTCCATAGACCATTTCTCCGGTCTTTGAAAGTTCTGCAATCCGTTCTCTTACTTCTTGCACTTGATCTTTGCTCGCTAAAGCACCCATTCGAACATCCTCGTTCAAAGGATCTCCGATCGTAACCTTAGACAATGCTTTGCCTAGAGCGATCTGCACGTCCTCAACTAAATTCTCGGGAACAAATATTCTACGGATCGCTGTACATTTTTGACCACATTTCACGGTCATTTCTTTTCTTACCTCTTTTACGAAAATGTCGAACTCAGGCGTACCTGGTCTTGCATCTTCACCCAAAATAGAGCAATTCAATGAATCTGCTTCCATATTGAAAGGAACGGCCTCATTAATGATACGCTCATGTCCCTTCAACATTCTTCCTGTTGTAGCAGAACCTGTGAAAGTCACCACATCCTGGGATTCCACAGCATCCAAGATCGTTCTTGCAGAACCACAGATCAATTGCAAACTTCCTTCGGGCAATATACCAGACTCAATGATCGCTCGAACTACAGCCTCCGTTAAATAAGAAGTTGAAGTCGCTGGCTTCACAACAGCTGGAACACCCGCCATCCAATTCACAGCACACTTTTCCAGCATTCCCCAAACTGGGAAATTGAATGCATTAATATGGATCGCTACGCCTTCTTTAGGTACCATTATGTGGTGTCCCATGAATGCCCCACCTCGTGAAAGGTCCACTGGTGAACCATCTACATGAAAAGTTTGGTTTGGAAAATTCCTTCGAAGGGAAGCATTGGCAAATAGATTTCCAAAGCCTCCTTCTATGTCTATCCATGAGTCAACTTTTGTCGCTCCGGTCTTGTATGAAATAGCATAGAATTCATCCTTTCTCTTGGTCAGGTAGAGTGCCAATTTCTTGAGCATATTCCCTCGCTGCTGAAAGGTCATTTTTCTCAATGCCGGCCCACCTTTAGTTCTTCCATAATTCAAGATCTCCGCAAAGTCCAAACCATCTGTTGTAGCGAGCGCCACAAGTTCTCCGTTCACCGCATTTAGCAAAGGACTCCCCTCACCTGCTCCTTCCTTCCAAACTCCCAAGACGTAATTTCCTAATTTCATTTTTGTACCGGTTTTCGTTTGTGTGCTTTCCATGATATAAAAATTATTGCTCCATTTGAGCCGCAGCATAAAATCGTTTTCCTTCTTTGCTCATGGTCCTCAATAGACCACAGCATCGATATCGCTCTTCGTGATAGTGCTCATATAATGCATCCAATCGCTTCACAACCTCATCAACTCCAAGTTCATCTGCCCATGACAGAAGTCCTTTTGGATAATTCACCCCCTTGGTCATAGCCGTATCAATATCTTCTTTACTGGCGATCCCGAACTGTAAAGTATGTGCAGCTTCATCTATAAGCAATGCAAGTATTCTGTCCACTATTTGTTGACCTAGAACAGGGTCCTCAATCGCGCTTGGTCGTTCTTCTTGGTCCATATAGGAATAGTATCCTCGACCTGTCTTTCTCCCCAAATATCTCGCTTCGGATAGTCTTTTCTGAGTAAATGCTGGTTTGTATCTCGGGTCATTATAAAAAGCATTGAACACCGTTTCTGTAACAGTATAGTTCACATCATTGCCAATGAAATCCATAAGCTCGAATGGCCCCATTCTAAAACCACCGATCTCCTTCATAGCCCAGTCTATAGTTGGAATGTCTGCTATTCCCTCTTCATATATCCTTAAAGCTTCACTGTAAAATGGCCTAGCTACTTTATTGACGATAAAGCCAGGAGTGTCTTTAGCGATCACCGTTAATTTGTCCCAGCCATCGATAATGCCTATCGCTTTGTTCTTGGTCTCTTCTGAAGTCTGGATCGCAGGAACGATCTCAACCAATTTCATTAAAGGAACAGGGTTAAAAAAATGTATCCCGATAAAGCGCTCTGGATTTTCACAGGCCGCAGCTAAAGAAGCAATTGATAGTGAAGAGGTGTTCGAAGCAATAATGCAATCTTCACTAACAGCTCTTTCCAGCTCTGAAAATACTTTCTTCTTTATGCCCAGATCTTCGATTATCGCTTCTATTACCAAACCACACTCAGAAAATCCTTTGAGGTCAGTAATGTAGTTTATCCTAGACTGGATCCCCGCTTTATCCTCCGCTGTGATCCTTTCTTTTTCTATCAGCCTGTTCAGGATCTTTTCCAGCTTGGCCTTGCTCGTCTCAATGGCTTTTTCATTTGTGTCGAACACTAACACTTCATGCATAAAAGTGGCCGCAACTTGTGCAATGCCACTTCCCATTGTTCCAGCTCCTATTACTCCGATCTTCATATCGAATTATTATGAAAATCAAAATACTCATTTAATTCATCGCACTTTATATTATCTCCTTTTTTCATTTTGATTCTCATTTTCATTTTGCTTTTGATCACTTGAGACATTTAAAATAATCAAAAGGCTCCAAACATTCATTGCACTGGAACAAGGCTTTGCATGCCGTAGAACCAAACTGACTTACCAATTTTGTATTCAATGACCCACAATTCGTGCACTTCACCAATTTGGCATTTCCGAGTAATGCTTGTTTATCAGCAATTTCATCAAGTGGAGAAGCAATTCCATATTCCTCCAAGGCTTTCCTTCCACTTTCATTGATGTCATCTGTAGACCAAGCGGGGGAAAGAACCAATTTCACTTCCGCTACAAACCCATGCTCTAAAAGTTTTGCTTTGATATCATCCGCTATGGTATCCATAGCTGGGCAACCTGAGTAAGTCGGTGTTATTTGAATTCTGACATTTTTGTCATTGACCTCAACACCTCTGATGATCCCCATATCTGTGATCGTCAGCACTGGGATCTCTGGGTCAGAAACCTCTGAAAGCAATTTTAATACTGTATCCTTTCCGGATGTTACCATTGTAAATTTGGATATGCTCGCTGCATGTACTGGAGCTCTGAAAGAATGTGTCCCAAATGCTCAGAATGAAAACCATGTTTACCATCTATCCTTCTAGGCTTCACCTCAGGAATTGAAAGTTCCGCCTCTGCCAGTACTCGCTTAATTGTTGCGTAATACGTTTTTTCGATCTCTTTGAGATCTGCGCCAATGCCTGCCTCTTTCATTTCCTTCTCGATCTCATGTTCATTGAAAAGCTCTGCTACAAAAGGATAGAGGTGTTCTAACGCAACCTTCATTCTGCTATTACTCTCATCTGTACCTGCACCCAATCTCCTCACCCATTCAGAAGAAAACCTTTCGTGATAACTCACTTCCTTTATGGCCTTCGCAGCAATTGCAGCGATCCGTTCATCTTTGCTTTTCACTAATTGCTTCATCAATTCAAGATGATAAACATCGAAAAGGAACTGTCGAAGAATGACATGTGCAAAATCGGTGTTCGGTTGTTCTACCAACTGCACACATTTGTATTCCCTGTCACTTCTCAAGAAGGCAACATGATCTTCTGATTGCTTTTCTCCTCCGAGTTCTGCAGCATATTGAAAATAGCTTCTTACCTGTCCGTATAGGTCAAGGGACATATTGGTAAGCGCAATGTCGGTCTCTAAAGATGGTCCGTGTCCGCACAGTTCAGATAGGCGGTGCCCTAAGACTAGAGAATTATCTCCCAAAAGAAGTATGTACTGATATAAATTTTTCATCAAATATGCTTTAACTCATCAGGTAAGTTGTAAAACGTAGGATGCCTATACACCTTATCCTTTGCAGGCTCAAAGAGCTCTCCATTGTTCTCCGGATTTGTGGCATGGATATTCTTTGACTCTACGACCCAAATACTTACACCTTCCATTCTTCGTGTGTATACGTCTCTTGCATTTTCCAAAGCCATATCAGCATCTGCCGCATGGAGACTTCCAAAATGCCTATGCTCAAGTCCATTTTTTGACCTTACAAAAACCTCCCATATCGGCCATTCGTTCTTCGTATTACTCATGCTGCTATATTTTCTTTATTCTTGATCTTTTTCTCAGCGTATACTACGGCTGCATCCCTTACCCATTGGCCATTTTCGTGAGCATTTCGTCTATCATCTAAGCGCTCCTTATTGCAAGGGCCATTTCCTTTCACTACATCCCAGAATTCATCCCAATCGATCTCACCAAAATCATAGTGTCCTCTTTCTTCATTCCACTTAAGATCGGGGTCAGGGATCGTGATCCCTAAGATCTCGGCTTGCGGCACAGTGTTATCAACGAACTGCTGTCTCAATTCATCATTTGTCTTTCGCTTGATCTTCCATTTCATGGCTTGTTCGGTATGAGAAGATTCCTCATCTCTTGGTCCGAACATCATTAAAGAAGGCCACCAAAAACGGTTCAATGCATCTTGCGCCATTGCCTTTTGTTCCTCAGAACCGCGACATAGGGTAAGCATGATCTCATATCCTTGTCTTTGGTGAAAGCTTTCTTCTTTGCATATTCTTACCATTGCTCTTGCATATGGACCGAAAGAAGTTCGTGTAAGCATAACTTGATTTATGATCGCAGCACCGTCAACCAGCCAACCGATCGCCCCCATGTCTGCCCATGAAGGCGTGGGATAATTGAATATTGAGGAATATTTTGCCTTACCCGTGTGTAACTGGTCTAACATTTCATCACGTGAGATCCCCAAGGTCTCAGCTGCAGAATATAAATAGAGTCCATGACCTGCTTCATCCTGGATCTTTGCAAGCAATGCAACTTTCCTTCTTAAGCTCGGTGCTCGGGTGATCCAATTACCTTCCGGCAACATTCCTACAACTTCTGAATGCGCGTGTTGCGAGATCTGTCGAATGTGTGTTTTTCGATACTTCTCAGGCATCCAGTCTTTCGGTTCGATATTCTCTCCAGCGTCTATTCTAGCTTGGAATTGTTCTTCGAGACTAATTTCTTTTTCCATTTGATCAAATATTAATTATCAAAATCTACAACAACCCTTTCCGAAACCGGAACGGACTGACATGTTAAAATATAACCCGCTTCTACTTCATCTTGTTCTAAAGCATAGTTCACATCCATCTCTACTTTACCTTCGATCAGCTTTGCTTTGCATGTAGAACAGACGCCTCCTTTGCAGGCAAAAGGGAGATCAGCTGAGTTAGACAAAGCCGCATCCAAGATGTTATTGGCCCCTTGGTGTATTTTAAAGTTAAAAGAATTTGCTCCATCAAGGATCGTGACATCAGAGACCAATCCTTTCAGTTCTTCTTTTACTTCTCTCACTTTTCCTTTCATGCTTTCAGCAGTAGTGAATAGTTCAAAATGAATCTTCTTTTCATCCACCTTCTTGGACACTAAAAAGTCTCTTACTGTAAATATCATTTCCTCAGGTCCACAAATGAATACATCATCCATTTGCTCTAAGTCAACAAGATCCTTAAAGACGATCTCCAATTTTGCTTCATCCATTCGCCCATTGTACAGCTCTACTCCTCTTTTTTGTTTGGTTAAAAAGTGAAAGATCTCAAACCTATCCATAAATCGGTTCTTCAATCCTTCGATCTCTTCCTTTAAAATGATGGAAGCTACCGTTTGATTGATATAACACAATGTGAATTGACTATTGGGCTCTGCTTCTAAATGGGTTTTGATGATTGAAAATATAGGTGTTATACCACTACCAGCAGCGATCGCTACATAATGCTTTGTGGCATTCTTATCAATGTCTATATAAAAATGTCCACTAGGAGGCATGACTTCCAATTCATCTCCTGCCGAAAGGACTTCGTTGGCATAGGTAGAGAATTTTCCGCCAGGTACTTTCTTAATACCTACTTTCCACTCACCATCGTGAGGGCTGCTGCATAAAGAATAGGACCTCTGAACATTCTCTCCATCAATTTCAGCCTTCAAAGTAAGGTGCTGTCCTTGCTTGAATTGGAATTCTTCTGAAATTCCATTGCTGATGTCTAAAGTGATGATCGAGCAATCATCAGTTGTCTTTTCCACCTTAGCCACTTTTATTTTATGAAATCTACTGGACATATGCTATCAATGTGTTGTGCGAAACTAACAATTGTTAGTTACAATTCAAAGCCCTCATTTGCGTATTCCTTCGATCAAATTTTTGATCATTTCCTGTTCCAAAGCAATAGGGTTCATATTCTTATTCTTAGAATACCATGAATACAACCACCTTAAGGTAGAAAGAATGGAGAACATGGCCAATTCAACATTCACTTGCTTGATCTCTCCTTCTTTGATACAGGACTTTATGATCTTTCTCAGGTCGCTCTCATACCGATCTCTGAGAGCGCGGTAATCTTTCGCGCACTTACCATCTAAATGCACATATTCACTAGTTATCAGGCTTATGGCATCGGTATGCTCTATGGTAAGTTTCACATGAAGTCCAACAATACGCTCCAATTTCTGAATGCTGGAAATAGGTGCTTCTTTGATCTCTTTCATGCCTCCTACAAAAGCATTCCCCAATTCTATTAAGAGTTCTTCAAGGATCTCTTTTTTCGATCTGATGTGATTGTAAAGACTAGGTGCCTCCATGCCCATCTCTTTGGCAATGTCTCTAACAGAAGTAGCCGAATATCCTTTTTTTCTGAAAAGACTGGCAGCACAATTCTTGAGCTCTTCTCTTCTTGAAAGTTTGTTCATGTTCCGAAAATACGAACAAATGTTAGTTAAACATTAATGCGATTAGATCATTTCTTCTTACAAATGATCTCCAACACTGTTGGTGTAATGAATATGGAATTCGGGTTTTTGTTCAGTGATACTATGTCGGAATGAGCAGCCAAGGCTTCTTCTTCATTCATAAATCCAAGATCCTTCATACGCTCAATATTGATCTTCACAAAGGAATAGGGCCATTGCCACATATAGTCTGCAGGAGACACCGAAAATGAAAGTGACTTTGTGTCAACGATCTCGAAGCCCATGTTGGGAATGATCTCCATGAGCTGTAATGCTACATTGGTCTCACCACCTGATTCACGCCAACTTTGCACTACTTTCCATTTAAAATCTTCTAAAGGTCCGCTCACAGGAGCAAAACGAAAAGCTTCGTAGTCGATATATTCATGAAAACATGCAACTCCCCCAGGTTTTAAAGCTTTATGTATTTTTTCTATGAGGGTTTTTCGATTTGGGACAAATGAATTCACCCATCGGCACCAAGAATGATCAAAATCACCTTCTGGTATCTCGTCTTCCATGAGATCAATTTCATGAGCCTTTATATCAAGGCCTCTTATCTCGTTCATTCTTATTAAATGATCGAGATACTTTCGAGATCTTTCAACAGCCACAACCTTACCAGGCTCACCAACGATCTCAGCAAGATCTGCACTGGCATATCCTGGGCCAGCTCCAACATCCAAAACCTTATCTCCTCTTGTGACCCCTGCTTTATCCCAGCAAGCCAGAACATGCTGTCTCCAAACACTGTGTTGTAATCCGAGTCTTTCCAACTCATCATCATGAGTTCCCAATACGTAATCTTTTTCTATGCTCTCTCTCATTTTATGAAATTGTGAATATGAATGCTAAATATATGACATATGTCAATTAACTAATTCCTGAATTTTCCGTAATTATGACTTGACCAAACACAATACATGCTTTCAAAAGAAGACAAGAAAGAATTAAGAGGGGATCTTTTCAGACACTTAGATGGAATAGTAACTGCACCGACTGCATTTGCCTTGCATAATAAAGGAGTTACAAATTACCTCATCGAACATGGAGCGTGTGAAGTTGACGATCTTGCGAAACACTTCAATGCGAACGAAGGGAACTTGAATGTTGCTCTTAGGGTTCTAGCTTCTCAGGGTTGGTTAGAATATAACATTGATAATGAAAATAACACTGTAACCTATTCAACAAATCCTAAAAGTCAAATGGCATTTTCACTTTTCCATGTGTATGAAGAATGCGTTGACTTAATGAAGATCTCAGGAAAGTTCCACCCTAGAAAATTTGAGAAAGAACCATTTCAGGTTATGTCTAAGTTGTTCAGGAATTATCTGAATAGCATGGGAATGGATAAGTCTATTGATAAAAGTGGGTCTGAGATACAAGAACAGGTCCTAAAACATATAGAAGGCGTCTTGGTAGGACCTACAGCTGTTGCATTGGGAATGGGTGGAATGTTCCATAACTATTTTATGCAGACATCATTTAAAGCAGAAGAGTTTCACGAAGATTTTGAGAGTTTCGAAACACTTTTGTTTCATTTTTCCGAGATCGGTTGGTTCAAGAAAAATGAGAGCACCTATTCATTCACAGATAAGGGCCTGTTCTTTGCGAAAAGAGCAAGTGCATATGGTGTAACCGTTAGTTACATTCCAAATTTCAGATACTTGGATGAACTTATTTTTGGGGATCCGAATGTACTATGGAATGCACCAGAGGGCTCACCAGAATTGCATGTAGACAGAGAAATGAACGTTTGGGGAAGTGGTGGAGCACATGCTACTTATTTTAAAAAGATAGACGAGATCATCATCTCCATATTCAACAAACCCATTAATGAACAGCCCAAGGGTATCGTGGATATGGGTTGTGGGAATGGCGCCTTCCTTGAGCACCTTTTCCAGGTGATCGACCAAAGGACTTTAAGAGGAGAGATGTTGGATGAACATCCACTTTTTCTAGTTGGTGCTGATTTTAATCAGGCCGCATTGAAAGTAAGTAGAGCCAATTTGATCAAAGCTGATATTTGGGCCAAGGTTATTTGGGGAGATATTGGAAGACCAGATATACTTGCGGAGGACCTAAAAAGAGATTATGATATTTCACTTGGTGATCTTTTGAATGTGCGAACATTTTTGGACCATAACAGAGTGTGGGAAGCACCAGAAGGGACACGAACTGAGACAAGCGCATCTAGTGGAGCTTTTGCGTATAGAGGCCAGCGCATTTCTAATAATGATGTTGAACAGGGTTTACTGGAACACTTAAAAAAGTGGACACCTTATGTCGAGAGGTTTGGATTATTGATGATAGAACTGCACACCATAGCGCCTCATTTAGCCGCTGCCAATTTAGGGCGCACAGCGGCAACAGCCTATGACGCAACCCATGGCTTTTCTGACCAATACATTGTTGAAGTTGATGTGTTCAATAAGATGGCGAAGGAAGCTGGTCTATTTCCAGTAGAGAAATTCTTCCACAAATTCCCAAATTCAGAATTGGCAACTGTTAGCATAAACCTGCTAAGAGGAAAATGACCTATTGATCATAGACACATCTAAAACCCAAATGGTTAAGTCCGCTGTCTTTTGGAGTAGTCTGATATTTTTCAGGAATATAGCCAGAGCAAAAACTCTCATCACATAGAAAGCTTCCTCCTTTGATGATCATTTGCCCATTACGATCAGTGCTACTGGTCCATTCCCAGACATTACCAAATAGATCATGCACCCCTATCGCATTTGCTTCGAATGAACCTATTGGGGCAACTTTTGTTTTAAAACCATCTTCACCCAGATCATTTATCGGAAAAATACCCTGCCAAACATTACCGAGAACAATGACGTCACCTGCTATGACATCCCATTCTTCTGCTGTTGGTAATCTTCCCTTTTTCCATTCGCAATAGGCACAAGCATCCCAATAAGAAACTTGTGTAACCGGCCTGTCCATGTCAATGACATTTTTACCATCAGGCTTTTCCCAGTTTGCTTGATCGACTGGCTCCCATTCATTGCGTTCTATATTAAAAACTCCAGACCATTGAAGACTGTCGGCAGTTGTAATGTATTTCACTGATCGAACAAAGTCTTGAAATTCTCCGGTGCTCACTTCAAATCGATCTACTTCGAGCTCAAGTTCCGGAATTTGGACATGAGGATCCACTTTTCCCTTATTACACGAGGTTAATATAATAAAGACCAGAAAGTGGAGTTTATACCTTTTCATTTTAATGATTGCAATTTAATGATTCGTGAACACACACTTTATTATAAAAAAGAACATTTGTCGAAAGATCGAACTCTCTTAATCCGAGATTTGTGATCAGAGATCGTTGCTCTTAAACGAAAAAAAAATATCGTGATAGACATTTTAGCAAAATATCCATTAGTACTCCTTTTTGTCGTGGCATCTCTTGGCTATTTGATCGGAAATTTCAAGATCAAAGGAAATTCCTTGGGCCTTGCAGCGGTATTATTTACCGGCCTTGCAATTGGAGCCCTCGATGAACGCTTTCAGATACCAGACATCATACTGAATATGGGCCTCGCGATCTTCGTTTATTCCATTGGTTTGAGTTCTGGGCCGGCATTCTTTAGGTCATACAAAAAGAATGGGATCAGGGATTTCATTTTTATTTGTTCCATGCTTGTTCTGGCAGGATTCGTTGCTGCTGGTTTGTCCTTTATATTCGACTTTTCTGCTGCTACTATTACTGGGGCTTACGCAGGAAGTTCTACCAACACGCCAGCATTAGCAGGTGTTATAGACTACATAAAAACAGCCTATTCAGATGCAGACGCTGCACCGGTCATTGAGCAATCCGTTATCGGATATACTTTCTCCTACCCTATGGGCGTTCTGGGAGCGATGATCGCAATTGTGATCTCGGAAAAAATACTTCGAATTGACTATGATGCCGAGGAGAAGGCTCTCAGAAGGGAGTTTCCAGGGAGTGAAAAATTGACGAGCATAAGCATTCAGGTCACAAATGAAGAAGTATTTGGAGTTGAATTGAGAGATCTATGGAAAAAGTATGATTGGAATGTATCTTTTGGTAGAATTTTTCAAAGCGGTGAAGTAAGTCTGATCAATTGGAATACGAGTTTTGAGAAAGGTGATCTAGTAATGGCAGTTGGCGCATCTGACGATCTTGAAGAAGTGATCAAGATACTGGGAAAGAAAACGAAGACTACTTTAACGAATGACAGTACGCAATATGACACCAGGAGGATCTTTGTATCCAATCCAAGAGTGACAGGAAAAACACTTGCCTCTTTGAATTTGGATCAAAAATTCAATACCATCATTACACGAATAAGAAGAGGTGATGTAGACATGTTAGCAAAAGGTAACACGGTCCTCGAACTCGGAGATAGAATTAGATTCATTGCACGAAGAAAAGACCTTAGGGCACTTTCAGAATATTTTGGAGACTCCTATCACGAAACAGCCAAGATCAATTTATTCTCTTTTGGACTAGGTATAGGACTTGGCCTGATCATTGGCCTTTATGAATTCAATTTTGGAGAAGGTCTTTCGTTCAAATTGGGTTATGCAGGTGGGCCATTGATCGTTGCTCTTTTACTTGGAGCTATTCGCAGAACAGGGAACATTGTTTGGACATTGCCTTATAGCGCCAACATTACCTTACAACAATTAGGATTGATATTGCTTTTGGCAAGCATCGGGGTAGGTTCAGGGACCGCCTTCATTAACAGTTTGTCCATTCAAAGTTTGTGGGTATTCCTAGCAAGTGTTGCGATCAGTTTGAGTACAGCCTTTTTCGGGCTATTGATCGGTTACAAGGTCTTTAAAAGGCCTTTTACTTTGCTAATGGGAATGGTCTCGAACCAGCCTGCAATATTGGATTTCGCAACGAATAGAGCTAAAAATGGGATACCATTGTATGGATTCACGATGATCTTCCCCATCGCTTTGATCATGAAGATCATCATTGCTCAGATCTTGTTTCTTGTATTACAATAGGATCGTATTTCAGATCAAAAAAAGCCATCCACAATAAATGCGAATGGCCTTCAATGAAAATTCCCGTATAAAAATCTTGATCCTGCTTGAATGAATGAGCAAAGCTTCGCAAATAAAAATAATTGTACAGGCTACTGCAATAGTGATTTGTAACTGGACGGAACTAATTAAATCCAGCCATTCTTCTGTGCCATCGAGATCAATTGAGCTGTATTACCCGTTGAGGTCTTTTTAAGCATTTGGCTTCTGTAATTGTCAACCGTATTCTTTGCAATTCCTAACTCCTGGGCGATCATCTTACTGCTATAACCATCTTTTAGGTATCTAAGAACGTCCGATTCTCTCTTGGTTAACAAACTCGACATTTCTTTCTTCATCCTGCCTTTGAATGCTTTAACAACTTCCTTTTCGCCAGAGATATCCCAGCCAAAGTTATAGGAATCTGCCATTCCATCAACATTCATCAAGTTAAAGAACCCGCCAGCGTAGCCACCGTCTTCTGCAACCATAGTTGCAACAGATTGCGCAAAGAATTTCAAATACCTTCCATCTTTGTGTTTCAGCATCACCTTGAATGAAAATGAAATGTTCTCATATCCCGTGAACTGTGGGATCATATGGATCTTGAAAATGGTCTTATAAAAAGAAAAGAAATGGAATTTATGGTCTGGATGTATTAGATCAGAAAAGAAAATAAAATCTAGATCGAATTCCTTGTTCTCATATCCCAATACTTCCTGCAAACCCCTTATGTGAAATACAAGATAACTTTTCAATTTCACACAAAACTGGAATTGACCTCCCATGAGATGGCTCTCATACGTTTCACCAGGTCTCACCTCAAATACTTCTTGTTCTTGGATCTTCTTTATCTCTTCTTCCCAAAAGGTCTTGAACTCACCCAACTTCTCTCCGTTATTTATTAAACTAATACTCATTTTATAAATTTTAAGTACTGTTGAATTGAATAAGACTTGAAGGGAGAGGCGAAAACTTGCTCAGCATCGTTGCAATAAAGGCTATGCAGTTCAAAACATGACTATCCCATTTCTTTAGTTTTCCATTCATCCCAAATGTGTTTTATAGATGATTTAGGGCAGGCAGCACGTTTGAGTAGTGAGATCAGTATTTCTGAATGAGAAAAATCCTCTTTAATTTGTAGATCTTGATCGTATTAAAAAAGGTATGTAAAACGATATTCCCCACTATTTACGGCTATTTGGCTATTGTAACACAAAAGTAACTATAAATAGACTCAATTTCAAACAATAGCCTCCTCTAAAGACTTGACCTTCTATGAAATGATCCATAAATATTGTGGTGATATGACTTTTTTTTAGGCCATTTTCGATACGAACGAATAATTTCAGTGCGGTTCTGATAATAGAATTCATGATATATATTAAAGTTTCAAGACTAATCTTCCCCCAAATTCATCCATAAAAAAAGCCCTACATCTCTGTAAGGCTTGATTTTACTGTGTCGGGGTGGCAAGATTCGAACTTGCGACCTCCTGCTCCCAAAGCAGGCGCGATAGCCGGGCTACGCTACACCCCGAAGTTTGCTCCGAAAAATTTCGGACTGCAAATAAATAACAATTAATGAACGAATGCAACCTTAGATTGGTTTCAATTCGATCGTGATCATTTGGTGATCGCGCCAGGATTCGAACCTGGGACCGTCTGCTTAGAAGGCAGATGCTCTATCCAGCTGAGCTACGCGACCATATTTCAATTCTTTTCTGTCGGGGTGAGAGGATTCGAACCTCCGATCTCACGCCCCCCAGACGTGCACTTTAACCGGACTAAGCTACACCCCGATAAGGTTTATTCGAGAACGTTTTCTCAAAGGGCTGGCAAAATTAGTAATTTTTGATCAACGTGAAAGCTTAACGGTCAATTCTGAATAATGAATTCCCTCAGGTCAAGAATTATCCCATGATATGAGAGTAAATGATCTTTTAATGTACGAACAGAAGTCTCAGTGATATTAGTAACCGCTGGTTCTAATTCCAGGAACTTCCTATAAACCACATCGCAGGGTGGATAGTCTTTATATATCTTCAACATTTTTAATACTTGGTGATAACTAAAACATTGATGCCACATCCTCTCAGCAATTTCTTCATTCGGCCATTCTTCTTGTGCAAGCGATGTACTTAAGTACATACCTTCCACCCAACTTCCTGCAATGATCAATGCAGTTATCTGCGCTCTATCGGAGGAATTAATCTCGTTCTTAGCTTGCTCAAAAACATCATTAAGCTCATCAGACTTCAATTTATAACTTGGAATATTATTCTTTAGCAGTTCAGTCAAATATTCTTTGTCAAAAGCTTCACTTATGCTCAGTTCTTCGGCCAATCTAAAGATAGCATCAGCATAGACCATGTTATCTTTATTCTGTTCGAAGATGGTCATGTAGTTAAGGTCGGCAGCATATACACCAATGTTCAATGCTTGTTCTTTAGAATTAATGTATTCGTCAACCATTTCAACAGAATGCAACAAAGTGGGGTCATAGACATACCCTCCTTCACGAAGCATAATTGTCAGTTCTCTGGTATCAAGGATCTCATCCCTGTATCTTTGAAACTCAATTCTTAGATCCTCCTCCAATTCTGAAGTTGGCACAGATATCTCTGAACTTTGATCCTGCTCTGAACAGGCAAAAAGGAAGAATATGGAAAAGATAAAAAAGTGCCTCATTAAGTTGTAATAGTGTTACTTCAAAGAAACGATTTTTTAAGAATAGAAATAACAAAGCCCAGATCCATTGACCTGGGCTTTACTTGTTTTGCGGAGAGAGGGGGATTCGAACCCCCGGTACGGTTTCCCGCACGCATGTTTAGCAAACATGTGGTTTCAGCCACTCACCCACCTCTCCGTTGGCATTTTTCTTATTTCAAAGAAAGTGCAAATGTAAAAAAATACTGATCTGAAGAATGCAATTTTTTGTGATATAAGAATGATATGATCTGTTAAATTCGCATCCTCAAAAGATCGAACATGAAAGACGTATACATAGTGTCTGCCGTTAGAACACCCATGGGAAGTTTCGGTGGTACTTTGGCAGGAATGCCGGCACCGCGCATAGGAGCTGCAGCAATTAAAGGAGCAATAGATAAGATCGGTTTGGACCCAAAAGAAGTTCAAGAAGTATTCATGGGCAATGTACTTCAAGCCAACCTAGGACAAGCACCTGCCAGACAGGCAGCAATTTATGCAGGTATTGGTGATGAAGTTCCATGTACAACAGTTAACAAAGTGTGTGCTTCGGGAATGAAATCCATCATGTTTGGGGCGCAATCCATAATGTTAGGTGATCATGATTGTGTTGTAGTGGGTGGAATGGAGAATATGAGTTCCGTACCACATTACATCCCAAATTCAAGAACTGGACAAAAACTGGGAAACATCAATGTCATAGATGGTCTGGTCAATGATGGCTTAACAGATGTCTACAATGCCTATCACATGGGAAATGCTGCAGAACTTTGCGCTAAGGAATGTGGCTTTTCCAGAGAAGATCAGGACGAGTTCGCCTTACAAAGCTATGACCGTTCGGCTGCTGCATGGGAAGCAGGTAAATTCAAGGACGAAGTGGTTGCTGTGGAGATACCACAAAGAAGAGGCCAGCCCATAGTTTTTGATCACGATGAAGAATATAAAAACCTAAAAAGAGAGAAAGTCCCGACTCTCAGACCTGTTTTCCAAAAAGAAGGAACGGTAACTGCCGCAAACGCATCTACTATTAATGATGGAGCAGCCGCTCTAGTTCTTATGAGCGAAGAAAAGATGAATGCATTAGGCCTAAAACCTCTTGCCAAAGTAAAAAGTTACGCAGATGCAGCAAAAGAACCAGAATGGTTTACAACGGCTCCTGCAAAGGCAGTTCCAATAGCAATAAAAAAGGCTGGTCTGGAAATGAAAGACATTGATCTATTTGAATTGAATGAAGCATTCTCCGTTGTCGGATTAGCAAACACAAAAGAAATGGGATTGGATCCTGCTAAGGTCAATGTGAATGGCGGTGCCGTTTCTCTTGGTCATCCCCTAGGTTGTTCAGGAGCCAGGATCGTTGTTACACTGATCAATGCCCTAAAACAAAACAATGGCAAATATGGAGCGGCCGGAATATGTAATGGTGGTGGCGGTGCTTCGGCCATGGTCATTGAGAATGTCTGATCTTTTATGAAAGGTATTTGTCAGATCCCTGTGATACCCTGCAGGGCGGAACCATTTGACCGTTCTGAAATGGTCAATCAATTACTTTTTGGTGAAACCTATGAGGTTTTAGAAGAACAAGATAAATGGGTAAAGATCAAAAGCCATGGAGACAATTACGAATGCTGGATATCGAAAAACCAACACGCGGATACATCTGGTCATCGAGATAAAAAATTGATCATCGCTCAAAAGTTCTCTGCGGCACATCATAAAGATCAAAGTATATTTCTTCCCGCTGGAAGTATAATTAACGATGAGCGCTCCATTCGTATCGATGACAAAGAATTTGTCCTTGAGAATGAAGTGGTCACAAAAACTCCTGAAGACCTTGATAAATTATCTAGGTCTTTCTTGAACACCCCTTATCTATGGGGTGGAAAAACTTTTATGGGAATAGATTGTTCAGGATTCACACAGGTACTTTTCAGATGTGTTGGATACGCTATACCCCGTGATGCCTGGCAACAAGAAGAAAAAGGTTCATCGATAGAGTTTGGAGACCACAAATTTGGGGACCTTGCATTTTTCGTAAATAAAGAAGGCAAAGTCAATCATGTAGGATTGTTGTTATCACAAAACGAGATCATACATGCATCCGGTAAGGTTAGGTCTGACAAATTCAATAATGAAGGAATTGAACACTCCGACAATGGCGAATTAACTCACCGTTTACACTCGATCAAAAGGTACTTCTAATAATAAAGCACTTTTTTCACAGCTTTAGCATTGCTTGTTTCTATGAGCAATAAGTACACCCCTGTGTCTCCGGGAAGTTCCAGTAAAACATCATTACGCCTTGACCCTGCAACTTCTTTCAGCACTCGACCTTCTATGTCATAGACAGTGATCTTTTCTATACCAATATCGAATGCATCAATAAATACGAATCCGTTCGAAGTAGGATTTGGAAATACTTCTAGACGGTCTTCTTCATTCTCATCGACATCAATTAATGAACTAACGAGATCTTCTGAACCGATCAAGAATGGAGTTTTGTCAGCTTCGTCAAAATAGGTTTGGAATGTATCGATCTCAGCTGAAGAGTATTCAAACATCTGCTCGAGCCATTCAGGAGGAACAGATTGGAAATAAACGCTGGTTTCTATGAAAATGTCACCTTCATAGCCATTGATCGGAATATGGAAATAAACTTTGTCAGAGCCTGTTCCTTCTATACCTAAGTCATCTTTATTGAAATTAGGGTCGTTCAATGCCAAGCCAGCCACAAGGACTGTGTCATATGTTGGGTGTGAGCTTGAAAAGCCTAATGGAGGGATCCGATTATCCTTTAGAGCCTCATTAGCATGTAATAGAATAGTTGTTGCCATGCCTTCGGTATCCGCCATAACCATTTCATAGATCTGAACCTGATCTTCGCTATTGATCACATTATGGTGAGGTTCATATTCATCATCAATATCTGGAAGTGCATAGTTTTCATCCAATAAGCCCGACCGAAAAATGGTGTCCCCCAACTCATCTTTAGCAACAAATTCTACAAATACTCTTCTAGACGGATATCCCGAAGGTACTTTGTGGCCCGCCTTTGATATCAATTCCAATTCAACAAAAAGGGTGTCCGTAGTCCTTTCGTTTTCAGTTAAGAAAAGGTCCATGGTTTCTTCTGCTAAAAGAGTTTCCGTTTTATCTATGATCTCCTGGAATTGCATTTCACTTGCACGTAGATCTAGTTCTGCGATCTTACTTTGCAACATCTTCAGCATGAAAGCATTTCCTCCTACAATACCATGCATGTAGTATGGAGAACGTGTTGGATAGAAAATATTCCCAGATGCTATGATCACTTCTTGTTCCAATTTAGGCATATGGCAACCTTGACATTCTATTGACCCTTCTTCTGCATTATAATCTGAATTCAACCATTCATGATATGTAGCTTGCTCAATAAAAGAACCTCCGGTAAGAGAGCCGTCTACCGAAATAGTCTCTGTAACCAAAGTATGACAATCAGCACATACTTCAGATCTTTCAATGAATTCATGGTAAAGCGGTTCATAGCCCACAAAAGAGACCATAGGAGCTGCAAAAGGGTTTGTATAGGGACCATAAACTTTCAGAGTGTCAAAAATTTGTTGCCCAGAAAAACTGTTTCCAGCCTGCTCAGGATTCTGTTGATGACAAGCATTACATGACACTCCATCAAAGGCAATGGAGTCTGCCTCCAGATCTTCAATTGAATAATGGTCTTCTCCCAGAAACATTGCGTTGTGATGTCCCAAAGGAGCATGACAAGACGTACATTTAGTCTCAATTTCGTTTTGGAATGATGGATTCACCAATACTTCATGGCTCACTTTTGCTCGCCAATATGGATCTTTGGCAGCATTGGCCATCATAGATGCGCGCCAGTCATCCGAAAGGTTGATATCATTTCCTGATGTGTCTACCAACGCCACTCCTGTTGGATCAAATCCATGACAACCTGCGCATCGAAAAGAAGCCATGAAAAGATCATTCTCTCCCTCAATAAGGTCAGGCGCTCCTCCCATTTTTTTGAACGTATCTATTTCTTCTTTGGTGTGGAATTCAAATTCCCTCTTATCCTGAAAAGACATCGAAAAAATGAATACGCAGATCGCTACGATCGCTAATACAAGTCTATGTGATCTCAACTAATAAAACTTTGCATTTGTGAAAGATACAAAGCTAGTTCAAATTTCCCCATCAAGCCAATGGACTTAACAACACCCACCACCATCATAAAACCAGGTGGATCCTGAAACAAAAATGTCTTTTTTACCCGAAGCATTCAATGCAGCCCCTGTCTTATCGCACACGGCTATCGGTTGGTTCTTCAATAACGTGTGGCCTTTACCATCGTCATAATATTCATTGGGTCCATAATAGATCGCAGACTTCCCTGTAAAGATACAAGGACCGTCTTCCGGCATTGGGTCTTTAATTGCACAAACCTCAACACTTTCGATAAATATGTTCTTGTCCGTAGCATATTCACCTGGAGCTAAGATACGGTAAGGCCTTTTTGCCCTCACTTCAACGGTCCCAAATCCAACATCAGTGATCATTTTCAAATAATCATTCAGGGTTAATGCTCCACTCAAACATAAGGCTCTTAACCTATCATCATTTTGTAAATTCAGTGGCATTTCTTGTTCACAGGTCGGGTCTGACAGCACCAATCTCCCATGTGGCTTGAGGACTCGATACATTTCATTTAATGCAAGCTTCAGATCTTCTTTGGTAAATATATTGAATAGACAATTCTGACCGGCCACATCTATGGACCCATCTTCAATAGGCAAATTCAAAGCATCTCCCCTTCTAAGGTCCACAAAATTCCTATTGAACCAAGGGTTAGACTTTTGTGCATCTACCAAATTCTCATCACAGGCCGTCAGCATTTCATCTACCACATCTAGTCCAATAACTCCGTGCTTTTTTCGGCTGAAATAAGAGAATTGTAATACTTCCATTCCTCCGCCAACTCCTACGTAAAGTATAGTGGGGTCATTGACCAGATCCCTTGGGTTTACCGTAGATCCACAGCCATAGTTCATTTCCAACATCTTTTTTGGGATGTCCAATCCCGGCAATTGCCAAATTGGAGTGGTTGTACAGCACAATCCAACATCTGGATCAAGCGCTGCTTCTTTATATACATTTTTCGTAGTTTCTAAATACATATCTCATTTTCATTAAGCCACCGTACCGCCACAACTGGAACCTGCCCCTGCTGTACATCCATAACAGTGTTGATTTAAACTGATAGTTCTTTCATTTAATTTTTTGATATCCAGATCTTTCACATGATCGGGAGCGTTTGCTACTTTAAGGCCTAGCATTTGATTAAAATCGCAATCATAAAGAAAACCATCCCAACTAACAGAGATCGTATTCCGGCACATCACTCCCTCTGCAGCCGAAGGGTTGAATGCATTCACTAATTCATTCATATAGTCCGCATAGTTATCGCTAGCCACTAAATACTCCAAAAACCTACTTACTGGTAAGTTAGTGATCGCATAAAGTTCATTGAATTCAATGTCCCAGCCTTGCTTCAACTTTTGTTTGAATTCTGCTTGCAATTGATCTTGATCTCCTGGTAAAAAAGCTCCTGTGGGATTGTAAACCAAGTGCAGTTTCAAGTTGCTACCCTCTTTTCCATATCCTACTTCGTTAAGCATTTTCAATGCTTTGATAGATTGCTCAAATACACCCTCTCCTCTTTGTGCATCTGTTCGTCTTGCCGAAAAATATGGCAGCGAACTCACCACCTCCACATTATGCCTCTTAAAGAATTCTGGCAGGTCATTGTATTTATTGTGAGCCACGATTATTGTCAAATTACATCGCACCAATACTTTCTTGCCTATTGCACTTAACTCTTCTACAAACCATCTGAAATCTGGGTTCATTTCGGGTGCACCGCCTGTGAGGTCCACAGTTTCTATGCTAGTGTCCTTAATGGCGTCCAGACATTGTTGCATGGTTTCTTTGGTCATGATCTCTTTCCTATCTGGACCGGCATCTACATGACAATGTTTACAGATCTGGTTGCACATCTTTCCAACGTTCACTTGAAATATTTCAACTTGCGTTGGCAACAATGGCAAGTGACCTAAAGCTTCCATCTTTGAAGAAAATCGTTCGACACCAATGCTATCTGCATCTGATAGTATCTTCAATTGAACTTCGTTGGATGAGAGCTCATGTGCTCGATATTTTAAAGAGGTCTTGCGCTCTTTTTTTATTGCTACATCAGCCATGCTTACATTACTATTTCGTTAGCCTTGTTCATCATTTGAACACCGTGTACCAAAGTAGCCCCTCCTTTTATGGCAGCACCCACATGAATGGCCTCCATCATTTGTTCTTCATCGCAACCTTTTTTCAAAGCATCTTTCGTATACGAATCAATACAGTAAGGACATTGAACAACATGAGAGACAGCTAAGGCGATCAATGATTTTTCTCTTGCTGTCAAAGCTCCGGCTTTGAATACTTCGCCATAGTAATCGAAAAATTTTTTGCCCAGTTCTGGGCTCCATTCAGAGATCTCGCCAAATTTTGCGAGATCCTCATCCTTGTAATAAGGTTTAGACATTATGTAGAATTAAGATTAAAAAAAATAGAATTTGAAATGAACGTGATCGCTATTTCAAAGGAGGTCCCCTATGATCATGAACCCCATCAAGATCTAGACTAAAAATGGTCATGAGCTCTTCCATCTTAGGTTCATTATGAACTGCTTGTGAAAGTAACCATCCGTAGAGCTTATTATTCAAATGATAAGTGACCTCAGATAGGTCCTCTTCATTATTGTATTCTGTTTTGCGTTTTAAGAGAGACAACTCTGCATTCATACTAAGTGAATCGCATAACTGTTCAAACACTTTTCCTGTTCCCCAATTTATATCTCCCAGATCTAAACTTCTGAATTGAGTTTGGCTGAGCCCAAGCAAATAAACTCCTCCTCGGTTTGTTTCTCCCAGAATGACTTTGCCTTTATGAATAGAGGCTTCAGCAATTTTAATGTCCTTTACAGAAAGCCAAGGACAGTCATTTCCAACAGCAATAACATTTTCATAACCCTCGTCATAAACGTGCTGAAATGCACTTTGTAAACGTTCAGCAAAATTGGAACCCTTCTGCATGTTTTCATCAAGGTGATAGACCGGTAAACCAGCGTTTACGCATTTATTATGTGCATCCACGAATAACCTTTCACTAATTTTCTGATTAGCTCTAAGTGAAGAATTTTTGATGAAATTCTTATCTTTTGCCTCGGCACAAGCAGTCCTGGCAAATAGTAGAATGGCGGTATTTGTATTTGAATGAACCAACTTAAGGCTCTAAATAAATGTAAAAGTTCTGTGAATTATCGTTTCTAGCATGGAAAATAATAAACGATCTTATATGGACGGCATCTTAGCTTAATCCTTATTTTTGCATTATTGTAATTTATGCAGTCTTCCTCGAAACTTATCGAAAATGCAGTAGATCAACTTTCGTCCCTTCCAGGGATAGGAAGAAAGACCGCGTTTCGCCTTGTCTTAAATTTATTGAATCGGGATATGGGGGATATTGAACGATTTTCAAATGCCTTCACAGATCTCAAAGGGAATATTAAATTTTGCATCGAATGTTTTAATCTTTCGGATAACGAAAAATGTAATGTCTGTTCAAACATGCATCGAGACAAAAGTGTGATCTGCGTAGTTGAAGATATAAGGGATATCATGGCTGTAGAATCTACACAGCAATATCAAGGAGTGTATCACGTTCTCGGAGGAAAGATCTCTCCTATGGATGGAATTGGACCTGCTGATCTAAAGATCAACGAATTGATCGGGAGAATAGAAAGAGCTGGAAATGTGACTGAGATCATAATGGCGCTAAGCCCAACTTTAGAGGGTGATACAACAGCATTCTATTTATATAAAAAGCTGGGCAACCAGGGTATTTTAATGACTACCATCGCCAAAGGAATAAGCGTAGGAAATGAATTAGAATATACAGATGAGGTAACTTTAGGCCGTTCTATATTAGACAGAAAACCATTCGAAGATCCTGTTTTGGGGTAAATGAAATTAAGTGTCATCATAGTCAATTACAATGTCAAACATTTCCTTGAGCAATGTTTGAATTCTGTGCGCATTGCTATGAAAAATATTCATGGTGAGGTCTATGTGGTGGACAACGCGTCTGTTGATGGGTCCATGCAAATGGTAAAAACCAAATTTCCTGAGGTCAAACGTATAGAGAATTTAAAGAATGTCGGTTTTTCTATGGCCAATAACCAAGCTATGAAAGTAGCAACAGGCGAATATGTTCTCCTTCTGAACCCTGATACTTTGGTCGAGGAAGACACCTTTAAAAAAGTGGTTTCGTTTATGGATGAGCATCCTGATGCCGGGGGGCTTGGTGTAAAGATGATAGATGGAAAAGGGAATTTCTTACCCGAATCTAAACGAGGATTACCCGCACCGTCCGTTGCGTTCTACAAAATATTCGGTTTATCCTCTCTTTTTTCGAGATCCAAGAAATTCAATCAATATCACCTAGGCCATTTAGATAATGATAAGACTCATGAGATAGATATTCTGTCTGGTGCATTCATGCTAATGCGAAAAGAGGCTTTGGACAAAGTGGGTCTTCTTGATGAAGCGTTTTTCATGTATGGAGAAGACATTGACCTTTCCTATAGACTGCAATTAGGAGGCTTCAAGAACTACTATTTTCCTGAAACCAAGATCATACATTACAAAGGTGAAAGCACAAAAAAAGGCAGCCTGAATTATGTCTTCGTTTTTTATAACGCGATGGTCATTTTTGCCAAAAAACATTTCTCTAAAAGCAATGCACGCTTATTCTCGTTTTTCATAAACATCGCTATATACTTGAGGGCAGGAATTGCCATTGCAATGCGTACTCTAAGAAAAGTAGCCTTGCCATTATTGGATATAGCCCTGTTGAGTGCTGGTTTGTTACTGTTAAAGGACCGTTATGAAGCATTTTCTGGAATATCTATTCCAAAGGAATTGGTGTTATGGGCTTTCCCTGTGATCGCTTTGGTCTGGGTATTGGGCACTTATTTGAGCAGCGGTTATGACAAATGGCCGAAACCGATCAATTTGATCAAGGGTGTTTTAATAGGTTCATTAATGATACTTATCGCCTATTCTATACTTCCGGAACACTTAAGATTTTCCAGAGCGATCATATTTATTAGCCCCTTATTGGCTTTGATCTATTTCTTCCTTTCTCGTTGGGTTTTTGGATTAGTATTTCCATCTCTGAAATTTGAAAAACAAAGTGATCAGCGATTCCTCATCATTGGGAAAGAGGAAGAGACGAACAGGATCGTGGAACTTTTGAACCAAACCCAATTTGGATCATCCTACATAAGGACCCAAGACCCCAGCGAATTCGAAAAAGACATTGACCAAACAGTTTATAATCTGTCAGAGATCTTGAGCGTGGATGATATAGATGAAGTGGTCTTTTGTGCAAAAGATGTAAGTTCACAGGAGATCATTAATATTATGGCTAGGTTAGAGGATAAAAAGATAGAATTTAAGATCGCCCCATCTGAAAGCCTTTTTATCATAGGGAGCAACTCTATAAAAGATCCTGGCGAATTATTCATTCTAGACCTTGACACTTTGAGTTCACCCGCCAACAGACGTAACAAAAGGATCTTAGACGTCTTATTAAGTATGCTCTTTTTGACCTTCTATCTCGTCCTCTTTTTATTCATCGAGAACAAGGTAGGATTCTTAAAAAATATTTTCCTTGTTTTACTAGGGAAACGAACTTGGGTTGGGTTCTGTGCAGATAATGACCAACGTCTGAAACTCCCTTCCCTAAAGAGAGGAGTGATCTCACCCATCAATACCTTAAAAAGCCCGGAGACTTCCGAGGCAACAAGGCAAAAACTCAATATCGTTTACGCTAGGAACTATAAGATCTCGACCGATCTTTCTATCATTCAGAAGGGATTTTCAAAACTTGGCTCGCAATTAGCACGATGATGTTTAGAATCTAGGCCTCAATCATTGGAAAAACAGCTTAGAAAGCTAAATTTGTACATTAATTAATTCGACTATGGCAAAGATCGATCTCATACTACCCAAAATGGGCGAAAGTGTAGCTGAAGCAACTATCACAAAATGGTTGAAAGCAGAGGGTGAAACTATAGATGCAGATGAGTCTGTTTTGGAGATCGCTACAGACAAGGTAGATAGTGAAGTACCCGCACCTGAATCAGGAGTATTGCAAAAGATCTTATTTCAAGAAGGAGATGTTGTAAAAGTAGGCGAAGTCATTGCGATAATGACCACTGATGCGAGTGAAATAGTTGGAGTTTCACCCGCTCCCCCGGCACCAGTTAAAGCCCCAGAGCCTGTTGCTCCTGCACCTATGGCAGCAGCTAAGCCTGCGGCTGTTGCGGCTCCAACTGGAAACGGTTCTGTGGACAGTAATGTTGCTGAACAAATTGCAAGCAATGGAAACCATACAGAGATCGCCAGAATTGGCGGTAGTGGAAGATTTTATTCCCCTTTGGTAAGAAACATCGCAACAGCTGAAGGAATTGGGGTTGCAGAACTGGATAGTATTCCCGGAACAGGGAAAAACGGTCGAGTGACCAAAAAAGACATTCTTGCATACATTCCAAATAGAACTGCCGCACCAAGACCACAAGCAGAAATAGCTGAACCTGCTCCTTCAGCAAAAATAGCTGCCAAGTCCAGCACTACAACTTCTGCTCCCACTATTTCCGTAAGCGGTGGTGATGAGATCATTGAGATGGATAGAATGCGAAAACTGATCGCGGATCACATGGTGATGTCCAAATCTGTTTCTCCTCACGTGACATCATACGTTGAGGCTGATGTCACCAATTTGGTGAATTGGAGGAACAAGGTGAAAAAAGAATTTCAAGACAGAGAAGGTGAGAAGATCACATTCACTCCTTTATTCATTGAAGCCGTTGTTAAAGCGATAAAGGATCATCCTTTGGTGAATATCTCGGTAGATGGGCACAACATCATCAAGAAAAAGAACATCAACATAGGGATGGCCACTGCTCTTCCATCCGGAAATTTGATCGTTCCAGTGATAAAAAATGCTGATCGCTTCAATTTAACCGGATTAGCAAAAGAAGTGAATGAACTCGCCTTGAAAGCAAGAACCAATAAGCTATCTCCAGATGATATACACGGTGGAACGTATACCGTTACCAATGTAGGAACCTTCGGAAATGTTATGGGTACACCTATTATAAATCAACCACAATGTGCAATTCTGGCTTTGGGTGCTATACGAAAGAAACCAGCCGTAATTGAAACAGAACAAGGAGATTACATTGGAATTAGACACATGATGTTCCTTTCGCACGCCTATGATCATAGGGTAATTGATGGAGCTTTAGGTGGAAGTTTTGTGAGAACGGTTGCCGATTATTTAGAAGCTTTTGACCCGAATAGGGAATTATAAATAATGTCTTATTTTTACCCATTAACCTTAACTGATCTTTAAAAAGATTGAAAACACTAAAAACAATTCTTAAATGATCAAGAACTTATTGATCGTTGCATTCTTGGCCATCTCGTTCAGCATTGCAGGACAAGAAGACTATATGGACTTTGAATTCCGTGAGCGATTTCGAGAAGCAAATCTTCTTATGCAAGAAGAGAATTTTGATGAAGCATCGGATATCTGGATGGAAAAAGTCAACAACCACACAGAAAACGCAAATCTTAACTATAAAACAGGTTATGCTCTTTTAAATTCTAGCAAAGATCGAAAGAGTTCTCTTCAATATTTGAAGATTGCGGAGCAGTTGAGAGGCGATAAATTTTCAAATTGGAATATAAACGACTATGACCCTTTTGACCCTCAAGAGGTCAACGCTCCTATCGAAACACCTTATTATCTCGCTAAAAGTTATTTGCTAAATGGAGATTTCGAGGAAGCACTGAATAATTTTAATAAAGCCAATGAATTATTGGGAAATAAACATCATTTGAAAGATGATTGTTTAAGATACATCGAGACTACCAAGAACGCGATCTTCTTTACCAACAATCCAATTCCAAATCCTAAGATCGTCAACTTGGGAGAAAAGATCAACGGAAAATATGATGACTTCTCGCCTGTTCTATCACTGGATGAGAGAGCCCTTTATTTTACTAGCAGAAGAGCTCGTAGTGATAGTTCCAATGTTAAAACGATCGCTGAAGACGGGAAGTTCTATGAAGATATTTACATTTCATACAAAGACGTCCAGGGTGAATGGGGCACACCAGAGTTACTAAACATAAATGAAGCGGATAAGCACTTAGCTACTGTAAATGTATCTCCAGATGGTCAGCAGTTGTATGTTTATGATGGAAGTATTGGAGATGGAACTTTAAAAGAGAGCAAAATGATAGGGGAATTGTGGTCAGAGCCCGTGAAATTAGGAACAGACATCAATTCCAAGCATTGGGAAACCCATATTACCCTGACACCGGACGGAAATACCATGTATTTTGTCAGTGATAGACCCGGAGGACATGGTGAAAGAGACATTTATAGGGTTGTAAAATTGCCCAATGGTAAATGGAGTAAGGCGCTTTGTTTACCAAAAGAGGTAAATACCAAATACAATGAAGATGCACCATACATTCATCCTGACGGTAGAACCTTGTACTTTGCATCTGAAGGGCATAAAAGCATGGGGGGCTTTGACATTTTCAAAACAGATCTCAATGATGATGGACAATGGAGTATACCTGAAAACATTGGATACCCTATCAATACTGTAGAAGACGATGTCTTCTATGTAATGTCACCTGATAGAAAACGTGCCTATTTTTCATCTGATCGAGTAGGCGGATTTGGAAAAAAAGACGTCTATAGAATAGATCTTCCAACTCCTCCGGATGAGATAAATCTTGCAGTACTCAAAGGTGCAATAGAATCGCCTGAAGAACTCCCTGATGACATAGCTATCTATGTTACAAATACATCTACTGACGTAACAAAAAGCTATAAGCCTAGAGCTAGGGACGGAGTTTTCGTGGCTATACTAGAGCCCTGCAATGATTACGATATTGATTATACCATAAATGGTATTTCAATAAAGCAAGAGACAATTTCTGTTGATTGCGGAAGTTCCTATAGAGAAATTAACAGAGAGATCCTTTTGGACCCAGTGAATCTTGCTAATAGCAAATTCGTAGATATACTTGTTGATGTTGACCCAAAAACGGGGAAAACGGACGATGTTGACAAGCAAGTCGGATCAACTACAACTAGTGATGATGGAACTGTTGTACAAACAAAGACTAGCGATGATGACGTGACCGTGATCTCTACATCAAAAGATGATGTAACTGTAGTTTCTACAAGCGAAGTTGGAACTGTTTTCTTTGACGTTTATTATGGGTACAATCAGACTGGAACAGACTTGGATAAAGAACGATTCGAGATCTTTGTAGAAGATGTGGTTGAACTCATTGAGCAAAAGGGAAACATTGATATAACTCTTGAAGGAAGCGCCTCCAGGGTACCTACAAAGACATGGGGGACGAACGAAAAGCTTGCAAGAGCCCGTGTAGACAAGGGCAAAGAAAATTTGCTCACTGCCATTCAAGCAAAAGGTGTAGACATCAACAAGTTGAATATCAAGACAATAGACTCTTCAGTTCAAGGCCCAATCTATTCGGGTGATTATAAGAATATTGAAAAATATACAAAATACCAGTTCTTAAAGATAACCGGAAAGTGATTTTCGGAGTATAAAGAAGAAAAGAACTAAATGTTTACCAGGTATTTTAATGTAATAACGCTTTTTGCGTGTTTCTATCTTGTTGCACCTTCTTACGGTCAAAAACCCCAAAAAGTAGCTGCAGAGCATTTCAAGAACCAAAACTTTCAGGCAGCATTTCCTGTTTACGAACGACTATTGCAAACCGATTCATTGAATACGGAATATGCAGTCAATGCCGCAAAGTGCCTCCTGAACACTAATTCTGACAAGACTAAAGTTATACCTATCCTTAAGAGGTTAGACAAGCATGGAAAAGCAACTGGTGAATCTCAGTTCTTACTAGCTAAAGCCTACACTTTCGAATACAACTTCGACATGTCATCTATGATACTTCAAAAACATCAAAGCATCATTCCGGAAGATTTGAAAGAAGAGGCAAACAGAATGCTAAAGAATAATTCTTCGGCAAAAATACTAATGCAAAACCCAGTAAACGTGTCTTTTGAGAATCTTGGGCCGAAGATCAATTCAGAATATGCAGATTACTATCCATATGTAACGGCAAATGAAAATGCTTTGATCTTTACATCACGAAGAAAAAAATCTGGAGCTGTCAAGGAATTTGACGGTTATTACAATTCAGATATCTACCAAGTAATGAACTTTGATGCAGAATACCCTAGAGTAAAGAATCTAGGAACTTCAGTAAATACAAATTTTGATGAACAAGTGGTAGGGCTATCTAGAGATGGAATTGAAATGATGGTTTACATAGACCATGTCGAGGAATATGGAGACATCTACCTCAGTCATAAATCATCTTCAAAATATGCCCCTATCCAAAAACTAGGAGTAAATGTGAACAGCGAAGAATTAGAAACATCTGCTTCTTTTTCAAATGATAGAAATACTTTATTTTTTGCATCCAGAAGAGAAGGAGGTTACGGTGGCCTTGACCTTTATATGTCCAGAAAACTTCCTGATGGAACATGGGGTAAAAGTCAAAACCTAGGACCAGATGTAAACACTGATGGAGATGAGGACTTTCCGTTTTTAGCCCAAGACGATAAACTCTTTTTCTCTTCTAATGGACACCCAGGAATGGGAGGCTCTGATCTCAACGTAACAGTTTGGGATCCGGAATTGAACAAATGGGGAAAAGTATTAAACCTTGGCTTTCCAATAAATACTCCAGATAATAACAGAACCATTTCCTTTAATAATGATGGCTCGCATGCCTATGTTTCCATGTATAGGAATGATG
>JABDKJ010000013.1 GCA_013002285.1 Flavobacteriales bacterium | reverse complement strand
ACAATAAGCAAAGCAATATAAGCGAGGTATTGCCTTTTCAAGAATTCAATTTCGCCTTTACCGCTTCAATATTCTTTTTTGAATTGCCGATGAATATCTCATCATCGATCACAAAAACGGGCCTTTTAAGAAAAGTATACTCATTAAGGATAAGGGATCTCATTTCAAAGTCATCTAGCTCTCTTTCATGCAAAGCCATTGCTCTATATTTCATGGAGCGCTTACTGAACAGTGAAGCTACATCTCCACTCATAGAGATCATTTCATTCAATTTGTTCTCACAAAGTTTTTCAGTCTTTATGTCTTGCATTTCAAATTCTGAGGGGAGGTCCAATTCTTTCAATATCCTTTTACATGTGGAGCAAGTAGAGAGATAATACACTTTTTTCATTCACAAAACATTTACACGAATTAATCACTTTTATTCTAATTTCAACGCTCAAATCAAATGCCCTGGAGAATACCGATGACATAAAGAAAAAACTAAGCATGAGGAAAGTGATCATTCCAATGGTCATAGGTCTTTTAGCAGCATCTTATGTCCTTTACAATAGCATTACAGAAGTTCATTTTGAATATTCGATCTCTGGAAGCTTCCAATTAAAAGAGGGATTGACTTTCGAAGAAGTTGACCACAAAGACCCCGCTAACTTTGAATTAGTGGAAGAGGGGGAAGGAGAATTTGAACAAGTAACCTATAGAGATACGCTTAACAATATTGATTGGACGTATCTTACAGCTTTTTGGCTATTTCTGGCTTGTGTTTGTGTGGCCGTTAGAATTTTTGGCTATGTCTTACGGCTAAGAATTCTAACGGACAAAACACTATCCTGGAGAAAGTGCTTAGACGTTATTATAATTTGGGAATTTGCTTCTGCGTTAACGCCATCTGTTGTGGGCGGAGCTGGTTTTGCCATTTTCTTTATTTATAAAGAGGGATTCAGCGCTGGGAAGTCTACAGGAATAGTAATGATCACGGCCTTGCTAGATGAGCTGTTCTACGTGCTAATGGTGCCTATTGTATTTCTTTTTGTCACCGCAGAAATGATCTTTCCAAAGGAATGGGCTACTCAGATATTTGGGCTGACGCTGGATGCCTCGGGAGTATTTTGGTTTGGATATTTATTTATTCTAGTCTTAGTTGCCATCATTACTTTTGGGATCTTTATTTCTCCCAGGGCACTCAAGTATTTTCTTATTAAAGTGTTCAGCATTAAATGGTTAAGGCGCTGGAAATACAACATTATAAAGTGGGGGGATGACCTTATAACCACTTCAAAAGAGTTAAAAGGAAAGAGCAGAACATTTTGGGCAAGTGCCTTTGGAGCTACTTTTATGTCTTGGACTGCGCGCTACTTAGTAGTAAACTGCCTAATTGCTGCATTGGTTTTAGTCAGCGATCATTTTTTGATCTATGCAAAACAACTTTGTATGTGGATCATCATGCTCATAAGCCCAACACCAGGAAGTAGTGGTTTGGCTGAACTGGTATTCACAAAATTCTTTGGCGAAGAGATCTTACCTGTTCATTTATCGGGGCCTTTATCAATTCTCTGGAGGATCCTAACTTATTTCCTTTACCTTTTTCTTGGTGTCATAGTATTGCCTAGATGGCTAAGACGCGTTTCAAAGCCAAGTATATCTTAAATACATTTTTTTACTTTTGGCGCACATTAATTTGAAGGAATGAAATTCGGAACAAAAACGATTCATGCAGGAGTTGAAGCCGACCCTGGCACTGGTGCAATAATGACACCGATTTTCCAAACGTCTACCTACGTTCAAGACGGAATTGGAAAACACAAGGGATATGAGTATTCAAGAACGGGAAACCCGACAAGAATAGCACTTGAGAAGAATCTTGCTGCTCTTGAGAATGGCACGCATGGTTTAGCTTTTGCTAGCGGAATGTCTGCTACGGATGCCGTCATAAAACTTTTGAAGCCTGGTGATGAAGTGATCTCTTGCAGCGACCTCTATGGTGGTTCCTATAGAATGTTCACTAAAATATTCGAACCTCTTGGGATCAAATTCATTTTCAATGACATGAATGACATGGACGAATTGAAAAGCCTGATCTCAGATAAAACCAAAATGGTTTGGGTAGAAACGCCAACAAACCCAACGATAAAGGTTTTGAATTTGAACGCCATCAAGGATGCCATTTCTGGAAAGGAAATTATATTCTGTGTGGACAATACGTTTGCGAGTCCATACTTGCAAAACCCCTTAGATATAGGAGCCGATATTGTCATGCATTCGGTAACAAAATTTCTAGGTGGACATAGTGATGTGATCATGGGCGCATTAATCACAAAAAATGATGAGCTAGCCGAAAAACTTTACTTCATTCAAAACACGTGTGGTGCTGTGCCTTCACCTAATGATTGCTTTCTTGTATTAAGGGGGATAAAAACCTTGCACTTAAGAATGGAAAGGCATTGCGAAAATGCTCAGAAGATCGCTGAGTACCTCTATAACCATCCAAAAGTGGCAAAGGTGAATTACCCTGGCCTAGTTGATAATGCATACCATTACCTCGCCAAGGAACAAATGAGAGGGTTTGGAGGCATGGTCTCTTTCTATCTCAAGGGAGACGATCTTGAAGAAGCTACCAGAATAGCTCAGTCAACACACTATTTCCTATTAGCAGAATCACTGGGAGGAGTTGAGTCTTTGATCGGACACCCAGCAACAATGACTCATGCAGCCATTCCGAAAGAAGAGCGAGTAAAAACAGGTGTTTTCGATTCACTTCTACGCTTAAGCATTGGCATTGAGGACATTGACGACCTCATTGAAGATTTAAAAAGAGCGATGGGCTAGGTCTTCTGGTTTCCTTTAGAATCCTGTATTACAACTATCTTGAATTGCTAGAAAAGACAATGAGTTGTACTTTTGCAGTCGATTTAACTCAAATTTCTTATAAATGAAGAATGCGCTTGTATTTTTATTGTCGGTTCTTACTCTTTCTCTATATGCTCAGATAGACTACGAAAGTATTCACCCCTGCAATACAGTAAAGATCCAAGATGCTCATATGGCGGCTCATCCAGAGCTTGCAGAGGAGTTTAAAGCCCTTGAACAACAGTTGATCGAAGAAGAGATGAATTTGCCTTCTCATTTGCGTTCTGGGAGTATTATCCAGATCCCGATCGTTTTTCACGTGATCCACAATTATGGTATTGAGAATATTTCTGACGAGCAGATCGAGAACTGTGTGGAAGTAATGAACCAACAGTTAAGATTACAAAATGCGAACGCTTCTTTGATCCACGATGAATTCATCGACCTAGCTGCTGATACTGAAATAGAATTTGTACTAGCACGAAAAGACCCGAATGGGAATTGCACGACAGGGATCAATAGGCTGGCTTCGACACAAACATATGATGGAGATCAAGACATGAAAGAACTGATCCAATGGCCTAGAAATATGTATTGCAATATTTGGGTTTGTGCTGATGCCAATGGAGCTGCAGGTTACACAATAAAACCAAATGCAGTTCAAAATTTCCCACAGGCAGACGGTATCGTTATTCGTCATGACTATGTAGGTGCCATAGGCACATCAAACCCTACACGTTCAGTAGCATTAACACATGAAGTTGGACATTGGTTAAATCTCAATCACGTTTGGGGCAATAACAACAATGCTGGTATAGATTGTGGAAATGACGGTGTTAACGATACGCCTATAACTGAAGGGTGGACCTCATGTAATATCAATGGAGAAACGTGTGGGACTCTTGACAATGTTGAGAACTATATGGATTATAGCTACTGCTGTAAAATGTTTACCGAAGGACAGAAAACAAGAATGAGAACAGCAGCCATGTCTTCTGTTGCGCAACGAAATCAGCTTTCAAGCAATAACAATTTGATCGCTACTGGTGTGGTGAATGGAGATGTCCTTTGCCAAGCACAAATGGAAGCTAATTACACAACGGTTTGTTTTGGCGATACCGTTCAATTCTTTGATGTTTCTTACCATAATGTACAAAGTAGATTGTGGGATTTTCCAGGAGGAACCCCTTCAACATCAACTGAAGAAAACCCCAAAGTAGTTTACAGTGCTCCAGGATCCTATAATGTAACACTTTCCGTTTCTGATGGGTCAAGTTCTTTAAGCGAAACGTTCACGAACTATATAACGATCCTTGAATCTAACGGTACTGAACTTCCATTTATAGAAGGCTTCGAAAATGGCTTGAATGATTTTAATGAGAATTGGGAAGTGGTGAATTTTGATAATGATGAGGGCTGGGAATATACCGATCAAGCATCTGCAAGCGGTGGATCCTCTATTTGGATAAACAATCGATACAATGAAGCCGGACAGATCGATGAGATCATTAGTGAACCCATAGACATTTCTGACTTCGAAGAAGTTGAAGTATCATTTAAATACGCCTATTCAGAAAGGAATACTGCTAATAATGAAAAGCTAAGAATGTATGTATCTAAGGATTGTGGGAGGTTATGGTCTTTGAGAAAAAGCTTACAAGGCAATTCATTTTCAACCAATGGAGGTTTAAGCGGAGCAAATTGGTTCCCATCAGACGATGATTGGTCTGAAGTTTCGATCACCAATATATTAGAAAATTACTATGTCGGAAATCTTCTCTTGAAATTCCGTTTTGAAAGTGATGGAGGAAACAACGTCTTCATTGATGACATCAATATTTCAGACACATATGTAGGCCTTGTGACAATGGCTGATGAAGAGTATAAATTCAAAGTATTTCCCAATCCGACAAGGGATCTATTGAATGTTGTTTTCGAATTAGAAAACATCGAAGATATTTCTTGGCGAGTAAAAGACTTATCTGGAAGGACTGTTTCAGAAGGGATCTATTCAAACCCAGAAATGGGAAAGAATAAATTTCAAGTAAATACCACCGCCTGGACAAATGGGATCTACATCTTTGAAATGCTCACAAATAAAGGAGTTATCGCTCAGAAGATCATGACGAACTAATAATTAGTTCTCTACGTTCTTATATCCAACCATTATTGCCACACATCCTTGATGGATGAGTTTGTTCGGGTTCTTTTCCATTGGAACAGAAACCTCTACAATTAGTTGTTGCGTGTTTTGCATAGCAAAGTCGAAAAAGGCATCTGGCGATTCAATTGAATTGTAGATCTCCTTTCTTTCGCTATCGAACACTTTGAAATCAGCATTTCCTAAGATCTCATCGTTACAAACATATAGTCTGTAGTCTTGATCTCCGTAAAATGTCATGTTCAATTCTGCTTGATCTCCTGGAATTAAAACAGCACTATTGAACTGTTCATTCGGAGTATATGGTGCCATCTCGGGCAAGCATTTCTTTTTTACAAAAGATCTGCATTGTTGCGCCCCAGCAAATAGGCCCAACATTAAAAATAGGTTGAGTAAAATAATTCTCGTTCTCATGTCTAGCTCACGTATTTTGTTCTTATTTCTTTTACAAGACCTGCAAGGTCATCTAATTGAGGAGCGGTCATTGTATATTTTGGTCCGCCAATAACTGTTACACCATCTGTTTCCCCTGTAGTTTCTTGATATTCTGCTTGAGACTGCTTGTAAAGATCATGGATGCTCATTAGATCCGTTTTAAGATCTACCATAGAGCCCATTCCTTCATGACTTTCTACTAATTGGATCAGGTGGTCAAGAGCAAACCCCTGATCTACGATCCTTTGTTGTAGTTCATCGTCTGCGCTACCACCCAAATAGATCTGTGTGCTGAGATAAAGTCCTTCTAACCAACCACCAGCAACCATCATTGTAGATAGTTCCTCTCTGTCATTGTCTTTCAAGTATGAATCCAGTGACCAGTAAGTCTCCGTAACGATGTCCGTTAGGGCCTCTCTATCTTCAACTTGTTCCTGGATACGATCTAATAGGTCATCGCTAAGCGCATTGGAAATATCCAATTGCTCTGCCAATTGCTTTGAACAAGAAAGGTAGAATACCGATTCCTGGTTCCTGTTAAAAATGCTCGTATAACTAAGGTCTGCCCCATAAATTCCAAGGTTTATCGCCTTAGACTTCGAGGAAGTATAGTTAGAAACATTGTTAATGTCATTTAATAATTCGTTGTTGTATGCAGCTCCAGATCTCTTGATCATAGAGGCCATCTCTATGGTAGAAGGTATAGAGTAAAAGATCTTCTTGACCTTTTCTACATTGTCTTTGGTAACGGCTACATCTTTAGTATTATCTTCCCCGAATCCGACACCATTAGAGTCATCAGATTCGCATCCCGTCATTATTATACCGACAGCTATCGCCATCGCCATAAATTTCACATTTCTTAAAGTAAAGGTTCTCTTATTCATCATCCCAAAAATGGTATTAGTCGCTTTTTTCTACGCAGTAATAGCGATCTAGTTACCTTTTTTGGAATAATATTTTGACTTTAGTGTGCTTGTAACCAGTTTTCACCGATGCCAGCATCCACTTTCATAGGAACCGTAAGGCCTGGAATGGCATTTTCCATTAATTCCTTTACTACCGACTTTACTTCCTCTAACTCTGGCTTATAGACGTCAAACACCAATTCATCATGCACTTGAAGGGTCATTCTGGACTTGAATTCCCTTTTATTGAATTCATTGTGGATGTCTATCATGGCCTTTTTAATAAGATCAGCAGCGCTTCCTTGAATAGGTGAATTTATCGCTTCTCGCTCCGCAGCACTCCTTAATGTGTGGTTACGTGAATCAATATCCTTGAAAAATCGTTTTCTTCCCATTAAGGTTTGCGTGTAGCCATTGCTTTTGGCAAACTCAATAGTGTCATCCATATACTTTTTAACATTGGGATATTGTAGGAAGTAATTTTCGATAAGCTCTTTGGCCTCTGTCCTTGGTATTTTCAGTCTTTGGCTTAATCCGAATGCAGAGATAGCATAAATGATCCCGAAGTTCACCATTTTAGCCTTTGACCTCATTTCACGTGTAACTTGATCGATGCTTACTCCAAAAACCTTGGCTGCTGTAGCCGAGTGAATATCCAAGCCTGCTAGAAAGGACGTTGTAAGATTCTTGTCCTTACTGATCTCCGCCACCAATCTTAATTCTACCTGAGAATAATCTGCCGCCAGTAATATGTACTCATCATTTCTTGGAATAAACGCTTTCCGCACCATTCGTCCTTTTTCTGTTCGAATAGGAATGTTCTGCAAATTGGGGTTTTGAGAACTCAACCTTCCAGTTGCAGCTACTGTTTGATTGAAAGTTGAATGCACCCTTTGTGTATTTGGGTTGATCAGCAATGGTAAAGCATCAACATAGGTGCTTTTCAACTTGGTCAATCCTCGATATTCCAAGATGTGAGCAAATATTTCGTGATCATCTTTGAGCTTGGTAAGGGTCTCTTCATTAGTAGAGTATTGACCAGTCTTGGTCTTTGCGCCTTTATATGTCAGACCCATTTGTTCGAACAAAATGGCCCCCAATTGTTTTGGTGAATCCAAATTGAACTCGGCACCTGACAGCTCAAATACGGCTTCTTTCAACTCCAAGATGTCTGCTCCCAGCTCTTTGGAATAATTATCGAGAAAGTCCTTATCCAATGCTACTCCTTCATACTCCATATCTGCAAGTACATTGATCAAAGGTGTTTCCAGGTCTTTCAATAAACCATCTACTCCGATCTTCTTAACCTTTGGTTCTAGCTTATCTTTCAGCTGCAATGTGATGTCCGCGTCTTCCGAAGCATACTCGGTCACTTCTGTGGGGTCCACATCTCGCATGCTTTTTTGGTTCTTTCCCTTTTTACCGATCAAGGTTTCAATGGATACCGGAGTATAACCGAGGTAATTTTCAGCTAAGTAATTCATGTTGTGCCTACGCTCGGGTTCTATCAAATAGTGAGCGAGCATGGTATCGAACAAATTATCTCTGACCTCAACTCCATATTTCTTCAAGACTTTGATATCATACTTCAAATTCTGTCCGATCTTTTGGATCTTGGGGTCTTCGAGAACACCCTTGAATTGATCTACGATCACTTGCGCCTCTTTCTTGTCTTCTGGTACGGGAACATAAAAAGCTTCACTTGCTTTTACGGCAAAAGCGATCCCAACCAATTCCGCAAGCAAAGGATCAATCCCTGTTGTTTCAGTATCAAAACAAAAAGAACCTGAAGAACTAAGCAGTTTTATCAGGCCTTTTATATCCGTATCGGAACTAACCATTTTGTAATTATGTTCCGTATTTTCAATGTTCTTTCCGTGAACCAATGTTTCTTTATCCTCGCCATTAGAACCAAACATGTCCATTTGTTCTCCGGGTTTATTCGGAGCATTGAAAGTATAGTCATCTCCAAGTATTCTTTTTCCCAAAGTCCTGAATTCAAGATCTTGGAATATTCTCGTGAGTTCTTCTTTGTTCGGTTTATCAATGATCAAGTCCTTGTCAGTAATGTCATGAGGCACATCTAAAATAATGGTGGCCAACATTTTTGAAATTCGACCTTGTTCCGCAAAATTGATGACGTTCTCTTTTTGCTTTCCTTTTAATTGGTCCGTATTTTCCAAAAGCCCTTCCAGACTGCCGTATTGCTTGATCAATTTCTTGGCCGTTTTCTCTCCTATTCCTGGAATACCTGGAATATTGTCTACACTATCTCCCCACATTCCCAAAATATCTATCACTTGTTCCGGATCTTCTACTTCCCACTTTTCCTTGATCTCCGGAACACCCAATATTTCATCTGGCTTGCCCTGCCTACCCGGTTTGTACATGAAAATATTCTCTGAAACCAGTTGTGCATAATCCTTATCAGGAGTGACCATATAAACTTGATATCCCTCCTTCTCTTTTTCCTTCGCCAAGGTTCCAATTATATCATCTGCCTCATATCCCGGAGATTCTATACAAGGTATATTAAATGCTTTGACGATCTCTTTTATTATGGGAATAGAAATGGAAATATCTTCCGGAGTTTTCTCTCTATTGGCCTTATAAAAATCATATTCCTGGGCACGCTGAGTGGTCTCGTCCGAGGAATCGAAAACAACAGCAAAATGAGTTGGGTTCTTGTTCTTTAATAGGTCATGCAGGGTATTCGTGAAACCATAGATCGCTGAAACATTCATTCCTTTGGAATTGGTAATAGGGTTCCTTATAAATGCGAAATATGCTCTATAGATAAGTGCAAAAGCATCGAGCAAGTAGAGGGACTTTTTTTCAGGCATAGTCAAATTTCAGCTTTAGAAAAGAACAATAAAGGTAGGAGAATAGATGAATTATTTAGATCTGAATGATGAGCTATTTAAGAAGGTCTTTTCCGAACTCAGTGCAGTTCTCCCAATACTCTTCTTCCGGAAAGATCAGCCAAGGTCGACACCTCAAAATGGGTTTAACGGAGTCTTGCTCAACAATATATGCTGTAACCGTATAAACGAGTAAATCTTGATCTGGGTAAAGGCTTCCAAATGAAGTTGTCTTGATCATTGCAGTACTATCTTCATTGAATTCAAATTGCTCTACTCCTGATGTATGCGGCCATATTTCAGAATTGCCCATAGTGAATCGAATACCATATTTTCGCTCTTGCTCAAAGAGCATGTCTCCAGTCATCTTAACTTCCCATCTCAAGTCCAGGTCTTGCGATAAGGCCGAACTATTCCGGATCTCTGTTCGCGTAATACTAGTAATGCCGTCAGAAAAAAACAGTGTTTGTTCTAGTTCAAAATGACACTTTTTTGACCTTTGGACCAATCTTCCCGGATATGCTTGCTGTTCTATGATCTCCAATTCTCCATCACAAAGGATATCCATCGAAATGAATTGATCAAATGAGAATTTTGCGCTCAAAGGTCCATGGAAACCAATGCTATTCCCATTTTCAAAAAAACGATATCCGTGGTCACCATTCTCAGGAATAAAATTCCCGCTTAATGGGATCGGACTTTCTAAAATGGCTTGTTCAAAGTCTTTGATCGTTGGCTCATTATTCTCTGTGCAGCCCATTAAGACCACAAGCAGTATAAGAGGCCAAAGTCCTTTCACGCCTTTTCCTTTATGGCAAGACCCAGTTCTACCAACTGTTCCTGATCTAATGGAGCAGGGGCATCTATCATGACATCCCGACCAGAATTATTCTTTGGAAATGCGATGAAATCTCTAATGGAATCTGAGCCTCCAAACAAGGAGCAGAGTCTGTCAAACCCAAAAGCAATTCCGCCATGTGGAGGAGCACCATATTCGAAAGCATTCAACAAGAATCCGAATTGTGCTTGAGCTTCTTCTTTAGTGAAGCCGAGTAGATCGAACATTCGAGATTGAATGGCTCTATCATGTATACGGATCGATCCTCCGCCTATTTCAACACCATTTATGACGAGATCATAAGCATTCGCATAAACATTGCCTGGATCCGTTTCCATTTTTTCTAGATCTTCTGGTCTTGGAGACGTAAATGGATGGTGCATTGCATGCCATCTGTCGCTTTCCTCATCATATTCCACCAAAGGAAAATCTACGATCCACAAAGGTTTATATACATCTGGGTCTTTTAATCCTAATTGAGAACCCATATGCAATCGCAGTTCGCTCATTTGTTTTCTGCACGTATTGAGATCTCCTGAAAGCATTAAGATCAGATCACCTTTTTCGGCACCCGTTTCGTCTGCCCAGGCTTTTTGACCATCTTGATCAAAGAATTTATCTATGGATGATTTGAATGTTCCATCTTCATTCACTTTACAGTAGATCAGTCCTTTTGCTCCTATTTGTGGTCTTTTCACCCAGTCAACCAAGGCATCCAATTGTTTTCGAGTATAGTCTGCACAGCCTTTTGCAACTATTGCGATAACCGTTTCGCTATTGTCAAAGACTTGAAATCCTTTACCCTTGGTAACATCTTCCACATATTGGAGCTTCATTTCGAAACGCGTATCTGGTTTGTCGTTTCCATAATCGCGCATAGCATCATCATAGAACATCTTTGGCAATTCAGGCAGGTCGACATTTTTCACGACTTTGAACAAATGACGTGTCAATCCTTCAAATGTATCCAGCACATCGTCCCTTTCTACGAAAGCCATTTCACAATCTATTTGTGTGAATTCAGGCTGACGGTCTGCTCGAAGGTCCTCATCTCTAAAACACCTTACGATCTGATAGTAACGGTCGTAGCCGGAAACCATCAAGAGTTGTTTAAAAGTTTGCGGTGACTGTGGGAGTGCATAAAACTGCCCCTCATTCATCCTGCTTGGGACTACAAAATCACGTGCTCCCTCTGGTGTGGACTTAATGAGGTATGGAGTCTCTATTTCAAAAAATCGTTCTGAGTCCAAGTATTTTCTGGTCTCGATCGAAAGCCGATTTCTTAAAGCCAAGTTGTCCATGAGTGGCTTTCTCCTCAAGTCCAAATACCGATACTCCATTCGTATATCATCACCACCATCTGTTTCGGTTTCTATCGTAAATGGCGGTGTTTTGCTTTCATTCAACACTTCCAATGAACTTACCTCTATTTCAATATCACCGGTTGGGATATTGGCATTCTTGCTTGAACGTTCTGCAACGTTTCCTTTGGCTTTGATCACGAATTCCCTTCCCAATTTTCTTGCCTTTTCACATAGATCTGCATCTGTATCCATGTTAAACACCAATTGTGTGATGCCATACCGATCCCTAAGGTCTACGAATGTCATTCCCCCGAGGTCTCTTGACTTCTGTACCCAACCACTAAGTATGACATCCTTTCCTTGATGGTCCATTCTTAATTCACCACATGTATGCGATCTATGCATCTTTACAATTTTTTATGGCTGCGAAATTAGTAATTTTAGCACAGCAATGCTGATAGATAATTCCACAGAGCGATTCATGAAGGAGGCTTTGAAAGAAGCTGAAAAAGCAAAAGAAAGAGATGAGGTTCCGGTAGGTGCCGTGGTGGTTTGCAAGGGAATGATCATAGCTCGCGCTCACAATCTCACAGAAACTTTGAACGATGTCACAGCCCATGCAGAAATGCAAGCTTTCACTTCGGCAGCCGAATTCCTAGGAGGGAAATTCTTAAATAAATGTGAATTGTACGTGACTTTAGAGCCTTGTGTTATGTGTGCTGGAGCTTCTTATTGGACAAGGGTAGGCAAGGTGTTTTTTGGAGCTTATGATGAAAAGCGTGGATTTTCAAATGAAGGTTGGCACCTCCTTCATCCCAAAACAGAAGTAAAAGGAGGGATCATGGAAAATGAATGCTCTGATATTTTGAAGGCCTTTTTTAAAGGGAAGAGATAGTCCACTCCAAAGCCTCTTCCAACAGTACTTTCAAAATTGCCGCATCAAACACATCGCCTTTTCGGTAGACCAGATGTCTTACTTGCACACCATCACCTTCCAGGAGTTCCTGTGCACTGAATTTAGCACCCCAATAGAAGCCAACTTTAATGTCTTCTTTTCGAATGTTGATGAAACAGATGTTACCTTTTCCAATGTGGTAGAAAGGCAACAGCCATTTAATGGACTCTTCAACTTGGGGAATGAAATCCAAAATGCATTCACGAATGGAGTAGCATATGGGCTTTTGCCAATCATTGGCTTTCTTTTCTATATCTGCAACAATTTTGTTCAAGGCCTGTTATCCCTATAATTATTCGTAATTTTGCATCAAATTTAAAGATTATGTATCCAGAAGAAATGGTAATGCCTATGAAAGGCGAATTGACAAGTGTTGGATTTGAAGATATGAAAACGCCTGATGAGGTTGACGCTGTGTTGAATTCAGGGGCAGAAGAAACCGTTCTTGTTGTGTTGAATTCTGTGTGTGGTTGTGCTGCTGGTTCTATGAGACCTGCGGTGAAGCTTGCCGTTCAGAATGATAAGCTCCCAAATAAATTAACTACTTCGTTCGCAGGATTTGATAAAGAAGCTGTGAACCAAGTAAGAAAATATATGTTGCCATACCCTCCTTCTTCTCCTTCAATAGGTTTGTTCAAAAATGGAAAATTGGTGCATATGATCGAACGTCATCATATTGAAGGAAGAACTGCGGAAATGATCGCAGACAACTTGAAGATGGCTTTTAACGAGTACTGTTAATAAAACCTTCTTCGTTTCTTCTTTGAGCGGTGTTTAACCCAGGCATCATATTCATCTTTATTGAACAATGGGCTTGAATATCCTCTGTCTATTAGGGGTTGGTGGATAATGGTTCTGGTCTTTTCCCTTAATTCTATCATATCGTCCAGCATGAGACCCTTGGTCTCAATCGTGTCGTGGATCACTGCGCGGCATAGGCCAGGACTGCCTTTGGACGTGAATTCAAGTGGCTCTCCCATTCTTCGCCAATTCGATACAAAAGTGATCGGTACAATGGGAACTTGATTTTCAATGGCCACCTTGAAAGCCCCATTTTTAAAAGCACCCAATTGCGGAGTGTTCCTAGGAATTGTCCCTTCTGCAAAGAAAGCTACTGAGATCCCCTCTTTGATCGTTTCATCAGCCTCGATCAATGCTTGTGATGCAAGTTTCTTATGGCTTCTATGTACCGCAATGTCCGTTTTCTTTTTGAAGAATATCCCAAATAATGGCCAATTCATTAACTCTGCTTTTGCCATGAATTTGTAATGCTTTTTCACTACTCGGTACATAAATACGATGTCCATATAACTCTGATGGTTTGCAACTACAATGAAAGGTGGCTCCGGAAATTTTTTCCTCCCTTTCACTGCAAATGGAATACCGCTGAATAAACAAAGAACAGCTCCCCAGACCAATTTCACTTTGAAAAGCTTTGGGTGCCTTTCCTTTTTGGATGCATAGAAATAGAGCAATGGATATAGTATGAGCATGGTGGACATGAAGACCAATGCAAAATAGATCTTGTACAAAAATCGGAAAGGTGCTAGTAGATATGTAATGAATTTGCTTTCGTGCAATAGCTTTGTATAAAGGCTGTTGGGGCAAGATAATGAGTCCTTTGAAATAAGAAGCTGCAGTGTCCAATTATTTGAACCCCACAGCAAGATGATTTCTTGTAATTTCAATTAAATTCGCCACTCAGGTAAAAGCCGATATGCCAAGAATACTAACAGGAATACAAAGCACAGGAACGCCACATTTGGGCAATATATTGGGAGCTATTTTGCCTGCCATAGAAATGGCTGAGCAAGAGGCCAACAATGCATTTTTGTTCATTGCAGATATGCATTCCCTTACCCAAATAAAAGATGCTGACTATTTGCGCGAAAGCACCTATTCCGTTGCCGCTACTTGGCTCGCTTGTGGTTTGGACACAAATAAAAGCACCTTTTACAGGCAAAGCGATGTTCCAGAAACAGCAGAGCTCGCATGGTATTTATCTTGCTTTTTCCCTTACCAAAGGTTAACGCTTGCCCATTCTTTTAAAGACAAAGCGGACCGCTTGGAAGATGTGAATGCCGGTTTGTTTTCATACCCCATGCTCATGGCTGCGGATATCCTTCTTTATGATGCTGATCTGGTCCCGGTGGGAAAAGATCAATTGCAGCATCTAGAGATGTCCCGAGATGTTGCAAGCCGAATAAATCACAAAATGGGAGATATTTTGGTGCCCCCAGAAGCAAAACTGAAGCAGGAGACCATGTATGTCCTAGGCACAGATGGGAATAAAATGAGCAAATCCAGAGGAAACACCATTGATATATTTATGGATGCAAAGGCCTTGAAAAAGGAACTCAATAAAAAGATAGTCACGGACGACACGCCTTTGGAAGACTCAAAAGAAGCAGAAGGAAAAACGGTATACGAACTCTACAAATTGATCGCTTCTCCAAAAAAAGCCGATGAAATGAAAACCCAACTAAAAGCAGGCGGCTATGGATGGGGGCATGCAAAGCTTGCTCTTCATGAAGCTATTCTATCAAGATTCGAAAAAGAGCGCGAAAGCTATGATCACTATATGTCAAACAAAAAAGAGCTGGACCAATTGCTAGAACAAGGAGCTGTAAAAGCACGTGTTGTTGCAAAAGAAGTTCTTTCAAGGGTGCGAAATGCGCTAGGATATTAAACCATTAAAAAAGAAACATGACAACAGGATTCAGTCATTTACATTCACTATTGAGATGGATATTACTTCTTCTCCTAGTGATCACGATCATTAAAGCTTTTACGTCTAAGAACTATTCTGCGGGAGATAAAAAGCTTGCTCTTTTCACCATGATCGCAGCTCATGTCCAATTGCTCTTGGGCTTCTCTTTGTATTTCATGAAAGGTATTTACAAGTTCTTTCAGATGGAAGGAGCCATGTCTAATAGCTTCCAACGCTTCTGGATGATCGAGCATTTGTTTGGAATGTTGGTTGCGATCATCTTGATCACGGTGGGTTATTCTAAAGTGAAAAAAGCCAGTGATGAAGCTGGAAAGAACAAGAGCATAAAAGTGTTCTATACCATAGCTCTGATCATTATTTTATTGACTATTCCATGGCCATTCAAAGAAGGCTTTGCAGCCTATGGCTGGTTCTGATCATAGCATGGGGCTTGGCTTCATGCGATACTCCTTACGCGGATAGTGTTGAACAAGCCAAGTATCTTTTTAGAAAGAACTGCTCGCTTTGTCATGGTGAAGACGGGAAACTAGGCTTAGCAAATTCCTCTGACCTATCTAAGTCCACAATGTCACGCAAGGAGGTCGTGGCTATTATTAGAAATGGGAAGAATGACGAGCCAGGAAAGGTCATGACGCCTTTTAAAGATGTCCTTTCTTCCCAAGACATAGAACTTCTGAGTAACTTTGTCATCGGATTGCGTGAATGAACTGATCACATATTTTGAGAATATCCCTTCTCTACACAGGACCATTTTCCTGGTTGGAGGGATAATGCTTTTCTGGATGATCGAAGGTGTTGTGCCTATCGTGAAATTCAAATACAACAAATGGAAACATGCAGGTCCAAATCTTTTCTTCACTCTTACCACAGCGCTTATAAATCTCGGTTTTGCTTTTGTGATCGTTAAAAGCTCTGACTGGGTAGTTGCCAATGAATTTGGTCTTTTACAATGGATAGAGATGCCAACCTGGTTAGCTTTGGTCGTGGGGCTTATGTTCATGGACCTGATCGGTGCTTACTTCATTCACTGGATAGAACATCAGATAAACTGGATGTGGAAATTTCATGTGATCCACCATAGCGATACCAAGGTTGACACTACTACGGCTTTACGCCACCACCCAGGGGAAAGTGTGTTCAGAGCTGTTTTCACCGTGTTGGCCGTTATATTGACGGGCGCCCCTATTTGGTTGTTGATGCTCTATCAAAGCATGAGCGCTTTGCTTTCTCAGTTCAATCATTCCAACGTAAAGATCAACGCAAAAATTGATAGACTTTTGAGCTATGTCATTATTACTCCCGGAATGCATCGCATCCACCATCATTTTGAACGACCTTATACTGACAGGAACTATGGGAACATCTTTGGGATCTGGGACAGACTATTTGGAACGTACGCATATATGCCTGCCAATGAGATCGTGTTCGGGATCGATGTTTTTGACAAACGTGAGGGCCATTTAGGCGACCTACTAGAACTGCCGATCACAAAAAAAAGATATACGAAATAGCACCATGAAAAAAATGCATGAAACGAAAGCCGAAGAAGAAAGTGCTGTTCTTATTTCACTGATCACTCAAGACATAGATGAAGAGATCGCCAAAGAACATCTGGATGAGCTTTCGTTCCTGGCATTGACAGCTGGTGCTCACGAACAAAAGAGGTTCACACAAAAAAGAGAAAAACCTCATCCTGCGACATTCGTGGGAACTGGAAAATTGGAAGAGATAAGGGCCTACATTGTAGAGAATGAAACCGACATGGTTATCTTTGATGATGAACTTTCACCTACGCAATTGCGAAATATTGAAAAGGAATTCAATGTGAAGGTTTTGGACCGAAGTAACCTGATCCTAGACATTTTTGCGGGAAGAGCGCAGACAGCGCACGCCAAAACACAGGTGGAATTGGCGCAGTATCAATATCTATTGCCTCGGCTTACACGAATGTGGACCCACCTTGAAAGACAAAAAGGAGGGATAGGTATGCGAGGCCCTGGAGAGACACAGATTGAAACAGATAGGAGGATCATTCAACAAAAGATCGCCTTACTGAAAGAGAAATTGGTAAAGATCGACAAGCAAAAAGCTTCTCAGCGGGGAAATAGGGGGGCGATGGTCAGAGTAGCTTTGGTGGGGTACACAAATGCCGGAAAATCAACCATAATGAACATGATGAGCAAATCTGAAGTGCTCGCTGAAGATAAACTGTTTGCTACCCTGGACACAACCGTTCGAAAGATCACTTTACATAATGTGCCTTTGCTTCTTTCAGATACTGTTGGGTTCATTCGTAAGCTTCCTCATCAATTGGTCGAATCTTTTAAATCTACGTTAGACGAGGTGAGAGAGGCTGACATTCTGTTGCATGTCGTAGACATTTCTCACGAAAATTTCGAGGACCAGTATGCTGTAGTGAATGAAACTTTACGCGATATTGATTCGCTTGATAAGCCCACTATATTGATCTTCAATAAAATAGATGCATTGAAAAAGAAACATGCTAAAAAGTCTGACCTGCCTTGGATGGAAGAGCCTGATTTTTCGCTCGATGACCTTAAGAATAGTTGGATGTCCAAAATGGCAGAAGACGATGATGTAGTTTTTATTTCTGCGACTGAAAAAGAAAATATTACTGAACTAAAGGAACTCCTATATGAGAAAGTAAAGAAGATACACGCTATCCGTTTTCCTTATAATACCTTCTTGTATTAGATCCTTTCCTTAAAGAAGTTTATAGTCAGATCAAATGCCTCGTCTGCATATTCTTTCACGTATGCAGGTCGGCTTGGATTGGCAAATGCATGTTGGGCATCGTAATTTTTAACTGTTAAAGGCTTGTTCAAGAGCTTCATGTTCTTTTCGAATTGTTGAACGACCTCTGGTGTGATCCATTGCTCTTGTGAAGCGAAGATCCCAAGGACATCTGCGCTCAAATTCTTCAGTTTTGCAGGGTCCTTTTCAGGCATACCATAGAAAATGACAGAAGCTTTCGCTTGTTCACCACCAAGGATCCCGGACTGCAATGACCAACCTCCTCCGAAACACCAACCCACGGTTCCCACTTTTGCATTTTCACCGGCAAATTCGTAAGCGCCTCTGATGATCAACTCTAGCCTTGGCACTTTTACACCTTGCATGTATTTAGCAGCCGTTTCTCTATCTCCTGCTACTTTTCCATCATAAAGATCGAGAGCCATAACATTATAGTTTTCCAGCTCATTGAAATACTTTTCTGCTTCCTTTTTAATATGATCGTTCAATCCCCACCATTCGTGTATCACGAAGATCCATTTGTCAGAGGGCTCGTCTGGTTGGATCAAAAAAGCATTGGCTTTTTCACCATCTTCGACAGCAAACTTGATGTCATTTCCTTTTTCAACCATGAAGTCTACTGTTGCTTGTTCATAGTGTGCTTCAATGAATTGACTGTCATCAGCAAAAGAAGCAAATTCTGTTGTAGGGTGACAAAATTGAACAGGTGGGTATACAGGTGTTTCTTCCTTTGGAAACAAGAATATAGCTATTGCAAATAGTCCGGTAAGAAAGAATTTCATGGCATTAAGTTAACACAACTCAATGAATTATTCTATTGATCCTTATTAAAACTGAATATCAATCTATGCCAAAGGCCCAGCCACCGTATGGCATTAAGAAAGATCCATTAGTGCCATTAGGTATTGTCAATTCTACCCAATGTTTTTTTGAGATAAGAGATCAGGTCTTTCGCTTTTGGTTGAGTATTCGCCACCACTCCCTTTCTCGCCATTTTTTCGGTTTCTTTAGCGATCTTAAATCCTCTTTGAAGATCTAGATCTTTTAGCGAGCGTTCTACCATCTCTGATCCTTGAAAAATAACATTCAGCTGTCCGAGAGAACCAGCTACGAGATGAGCTTTCTTGGAAACTATCTCAAGCTGGTTGTTTTTTAATGCCTTTTCCATCTCCTTTATGTCCTCGGGCGTTCTTTCCCTGAAAATTTCTATCATGGCACGAGTGAGCTCTTCTTCTTCACGAGCCTCTACGTGTTTTACGATCTTTGTAAGTTCCTCCTTGCTCGGTTCACGGAAATTCGGATCATTAGATCTGGCAGATGGATATTTGTTCGAGTTCGTTAGTCTTATAATCACGGATAAGAGTTCTTCTACTGCGTATGGTTTGGTAATGTAATCGTCCATTCCTATTTGAATACTCCGATTCCTCTCACCGGCCAAAGAATGGGCAGTACAGGCGACTATGGGAATTTCTAGTTTGAGTTCGTTCCTAATGATCCCAGTAGCTTCAAAACCATCCATTTTCGGCATTTGAAGGTCCATAAGAATGACGTCATATTTGTTCATCCTCGTCATTTCTATTGCTTCGAGACCATTTTCCGCTAAGTCTACAATAGCACCATTAATTTTTAAATAAGTAGTCGCAAGAACCTGATTATGCTCATTGTCTTCGGCCACTAAGATTTTCAATCCTGAAAGTACATCGTTTGAATTTACATGAGCTTCTGTGAATAGTTTAGTTCTACTTATTTCAGGAATGGGGAAAACAAGATTGAACTTAAATTCAGTTCCTTTGCCTATTTCACTGTCTACCTTTAAGTCAGATCCATGAAGTTCTAAGAGCATTTTAACTATACTCAGTCCTAGCCCCGTTCCTCCAAACTCACGAGTTGTTGAATTCTCTGCCTGTGCAAAACGATCGAAGATCAGATCTAGTTTTTCTTTTGCAATACCAATTCCAGTATCTCTCACAGAAAATAATATCTCAACTTCATTCTTGGTCTTTCTAGTAGTAATTGCCTTTAAGTCAACATATCCTTTTGGTGTGAACTTGATAGCATTTCCGATCAAATTTACCAGGATCTGATTTATCCTTACAGAGTCTCCCAAGATCAATTCTGGTATGTCAAAATCAACGCTGTAAGTCAGCTTAAGATCTTTTTCTTTAGCTGCTTGACCATTGAGCTTAAGTACATTTTGCATTAGTTTATGCAAATCAACAGGCTTCTGCTCCAATTCAATTCCACCGTTGTCAATTTTCGAAAGATCCAATACATCATTGATCAATCCTAATAGATTTCTCGATGCTATTCCTATAGTGTCTGTATAATTGGATTGAATATCATTTAGGTCTGTTTGTACCAGCAGATCTGAAAAACCAATAATTGCATTCAATGGCGTTCTGATCTCGTGACTTATGTTGGCTATGAATGCCTCTTTCGCTTTAGAAGATTGCTCGGCCATGTCTTTTGCATTTTTCAACGAATCTTCCAGTTCTTTCTGATGTGAAATTTCTTGATGTGTACCATACATCCAAAGTGGCTCACCTTCCGGTGTTCTTGACATAACCACCCCTCGGTCCCATACCCATATCCAATGACCGTCACGATGTTTCATACGAGAAGAAAAATCATAGTAATCAGTTTCTCCAGTAAAATGTTTTTGAAGTGCTTCTCCACTATTTTCAAGGTCTTCCGGATGAGCGAATTTCATCCAAGTATCAATTGAAATTGGTTCAAGTTCCTCAAGCGTATACCCAATTATCTCTGCCCATCTCTCATTAAAGATGGTCTCTCCGGTTTGAACATTCCATTCCCACGTGCCAAGATTTGTACCATTGATCACATTCTCTAATCGTATTTTATGGTCCTCGGCACTTTTTTTGGCTTCCTCAAATTCATTTAATACAACTTTTAAATTGGTAATATCTCTTGCTGTAGCAAATAACTCCCTGGTTAAAGGGTCAGGCCTACAATTCCAACTCATCCAGAGATAATCCCCATCTTTTTTTCGATATCTATTTTCAAAACCAATTGTCTTTTGTCCTGAGGACAATCGTTCGATTTCAGCCAGTGTAAGTTCAACATCCTCTGGATGCACGTAATGAATAAATGGCTCATTTTTCAGTTCCTCGTCTGACCAACCAAGAACTTCAGAAAATGCAGGATTCAAATATTTGAAATATCCATCCATTCCGGCAATACATTGCAGGTTAAGAGACTTATGAAAGAATCGGTAAAATACTTGATTCACTTGACTCCTCTTCTTCAATTCCAGCGTTTGAATGATCGTGTTGGCCACGGTCTTCAAGACATTTCTCTGATACTCGTTAAGTTTTTTTGGGGAACGATCAATTACACATAGTGTGCCCATCACGAATCCTCTTTTATCGACTAATGGTGCCCCGGCATAAGACCTGATATTGGGGTCTCCAGTTACAAGAGGATTTGTTCTGAACCTCTCATCTTTCAAGGAATCTTGAACTTCCATGATCCCTGAGTCCATTATTGCATACTGACAAAAAGAAATATCTCTAGAAGTCTCAGGAACATCTAATCCCACTTTTGATTTAAACCATTGCCTATTTTGATCTATAAGGCTGATCAGACATATAGGAACATCACAAATTTCTGCTACAAGTTTTGTGAGGTCGTCAAATTCAACTTCACTTTTAGTGTCCAATATATTTAGATCAAGAAGCCTTTGTATCCTTTGACTTTCATTACTAGGGATCGGTATTTGATGCATGTTTGCTAAATTTTGGGTTTTTGTTACCTCGCTCCACTGACCCCATAAGAATATCGCCTTCAAAGAATGAGCATTAGGATCACTCCACTTCCTTGACGTATTTACGTTGTATTTAGAATAAAAGTTCTTCGAAGTCTATTTGAATTCGATTAAAAGAGGAGAATGACCTCTCAACTCTTTTGATCTTCATGCAGAGCTGACTTAGATGATCATTTAGGGTTGACCTTTAGAGGCCTCTCTTGATCTGGAGTGATTCAGAAAGATGAAAACAGGTCTTTTTGATCATTGTTGATAAAGGAGAGATCGGTCTAATGCGATCAAGATCAAAACGATGAGGCTATCTTGGAAAATTCGAAACGTTCATTAGAAGATCCAAATCCAGTAATAAGCAAAGGTTATAAAAAGTACTTAGGTCAATGTGGCTTTGAGGTATTCCCTATTCATTCTGGCAATATTGTCCAAAGAAATACCTTTTGGACATTCCACTTCACATGCGCCTGTATTGGTGCAATTCCCAAAGCCTTCTTCGTCCATTTGGTTTACCATATTTATAACCCTTTCGGACGCCTCAACTTGGCCTTGTGGCAATAAAGCCATCTGAGATACCTTTGCCGAAGTAAATAGCATGGCACTTGAATTCTTGCATGTGGCAACACATGCACCACATCCAATGCAAGTCGCAGCATCCATGGCTTCATCTGCATCGTGTTTAGGAATAGGAATGGCATTTGCATCCTGAGTATTTCCAGAAGTATTCACAGAAATATATCCCCCTGCTTGAATGATCCTGTCAAGTGAGGTTCTGTCTACCATTAGGTCTTTTATGACAGGAAATGACTTTGCTCTGAAGGGCTCAATGTATACCGTATCTCCATCATTGAAAGAACGCATATGCAATTGACATGTCGTGATGTTCCTACCTGGCCCATGTGCTTCTCCATTGATGAACATACTGCATGCACCGCAAATTCCCTCTCTGCAATCGTGGTCGAACACGATCGGTTCTTGACCACGCTCAACTAACATCATATTCAACACATCCATCATTTCAAGAAAAGACATATCTGGTGAAACATCATCCATTTGATAGTCAACCATTTTCCCTTCGCTTTCCGGGCCTTCCTGTCTCCACACTTTTAATAATAGCTTCATAATTTTATTTTAACCTAGGCGAATGATCGCTATTTATAACTTCTTTGTTTTACCTCAATATCCTCAAAGATCAAGTCTTCTTTCACGTGCTTTTGATCGCCTTGCTCTCCCGTCCATTCCCATGCAGAAACAAAGGTGAAATTCTCATCATCTCTCTTGGCTTCACCTTTCTGTTCTCCTTCAGTTTCAACGGACTCTTCTCTAAAGTGCCCTCCACAGGACTCAGATCTGTTCAAAGCGTCCATGCACATAAGCTCACCCAATTCTAAAAGGTCTGCTACTCTTCCTGCTTTCTCCAATTCTTGGTTCACACCCTCTGCTTTTCCAGGAACATTCACTTCTTTCCAAAACTCTTCTCTTAACTCCCTTATCTCTTGAATCGCTTCCTTCAGGTCTTTCTCATTCCTTGCCATTCCGCATTTGTTCCACATGATCTTTCCGAGTTGCATATGGAATTCATCTGTAGATCTTGTTCCCTTATTGTTAATGAACTTGTCGATCCTTTCTCTGACTTCTTTCTCGGCTTCCATGAATTCGGCAGAATCATTTGGAATAGGTCCTGTTCGAATGTCATTGGCTAAATAATCACCCATTGTATAAGGCAATACAAAATAACCATCTGCCAATCCTTGCATAAGTGCGGAAGCACCCAATCTGTTGGCTCCATGATCTGAGAAATTCGCTTCTCCTGCAGCATAACATCCAGGTATACTTGTCATAAGGTTATAATCGACCCAAATACCTCCCATCGTATAGTGCACTGCAGGGTATATTTTCATTGGTACCTCGTATGGATTCTCATCTGTGATCTTTTCATACATCTGGAAAAGATTTCCATATTTAGCTGCAACAGCCTTTTTACCAAGTTCTTTTATTCTTGCGTCACTTGGGTCTTTCTCACCTTCAACATAAGCTGCCTCTTTTCCGTAACGTTGAATGGCGTCCTTGAAATCCAAGTATACCGCCTGCCCAAGTGCATTTACGCCATAACCAGCATCACATCGTTCTTTTGCAGCTCTAGACGCAACATCTCGCGGAACCAAATTCCCAAATGCAGGGTATCTTCTTTCTAAATAATAGTCCCTATCCTCTTCTGGGATGTCAACTCCTTTCTTAGTGCCTGCCTGAATTGCTTTGGCGTCCTCAATATTCTTTGGAACCCATATTCGACCATCATTCCTAAGTGACTCCGACATCAATGTAAGCTTTGATTGGAATCCACCTGATACAGGAATACATGTAGGGTGTATCTGAGTAAAACAAGGATTTGCAAAATGAGCGCCTTTCTTATGGATCTTCCAGGCTGCCGTCACATTCGACCCCATTGCGTTGGTAGAAAGAAAAAATACATTTCCATACCCTCCTGAAGCCACTACTACAGCATGTGCAGAGTGTCTGTCTATCTCACCTGTGATCAAATTTCTAGTGATGATCCCCCTTGCTTTTCCATCGACCTTCACCAGCTCCAACATCTCATGCCTATTGTACATCTTTACTTTACCCTTAGCTATCTGTCTAGAAAGAGCAGAATATGCTCCGAGGAGTAATTGCTGTCCTGTTTGACCTTTGGCATAGAATGTCCTAGAGACCAGAACACCACCGAAAGACCGATTATCCAAAAGTCCGCCATAATCTCTTGCAAAAGGAACTCCTTGAGCTACACATTGATCAATAATATCAGCTGAAACTTCCGCTAAACGATAAACATTGGCTTCGCGAGATCTGTAATCGCCTCCTTTAACCGTATCATAGAAAAGCCTATAAATAGAATCTCCATCTCCCTGATAATTCTTTGCTGCATTGATCCCTCCCTGGGCAGCGATGGAATGTGCCCGTCTCGGGGAGTCCTGAAAACAAAAAGCTTTTACATTATAGCCCAATTCCGCCAAAGAGGCAGCTGCAGAGGCACCTGCCAATCCCGTTCCTACTACAATGACATCTATAGATCTTTTGTTGGCCGGGTTAACAAGGTTTATGTTGTTCTTGTGGTTAGTCCATTTATCCTTTAATGGTCCTGAAGGTATTTTCGAATCTAAAGCCATTCTTTAGGAATAATTTTTTAATGGTTAAAATAATGAATCAATGCGATAGCGATGAATCCTATAGAGATCAATACAGAATACGCGTTACCGAATTTTTCAATAAAAGGGGTGAGTTTTCCTCTTGCCCCCAAAGATTGAAAAGCTGATTGAAAACCATGCTTCAAGTGCATATAGAGAAACACAAATGATATCACATAAAGTGCTACTCTCCATATATTCTCGAATTTATCCACCAACTCATGATAATACCTATTCGGGTCTTCAGGCTGAACATTTATATATTTAACATTCATCTCATGAATCCAAAAATCATATAGGTGGAGCGCTAAAAAAGCAAGTATCACTAGTCCCGACCAGATCATGTTCCTGGACATCCACGAGGCATTTTCTTTCCCTGCATATTTAGCATATTTCGTGTCTCTTGCCTTTCTGTTCTGGAACTCCAAAATGAATCCCATCACAAAATGGAAAATGACCCCGAATAATAAAATGGGCTGTGCAACATATTGCACGAAGGGGTTGTAGCCCATGAAATGAGACAACGAATTGAAAACCTCTTCACTGAAAACAGAGGTAAAGTTTATAAAGAAATGTTGCGTGAGAAATATGATCAGGAACAAAGCAGAAAGTGCCATTGCAACTTTTCTGGCTATGGACGAGCTTATTAAACCGGCTTTTGCCATGTGGTTGTTTCTTTTTGATTAATGGTCGTCAAATTTAAACCATCTCTTGAATTAGTCCTTAAAATGTTAAAAAAACACACTATTTAATCTCATTATAAATAACATCAGAAAAAGGCTCTGACTTGCAAGCCTCCATTATGAATGGTGGCAGTGGCATCACTTTTTCTTGCGTTGTAATTCACGTTCATTTGCAAATTCTGAGACAAGTTCCTCTGTAAAAACAATGACCAGGTAAGATTTGTTCCCGTTCTCAATCCATTTAACATTTCAAAACCCAAGGCGGAGTTGTCGAGTCCGTTATAAGCGATGTCTACAATGTTCAAATTTGCTTGAATACTTCCTTTTGATGGCCAGTTGTACCTGAATTCCAAGCCTGAATCCAAGGCTTGGGCTTTTTCTCCACCTAATGCTGTTTTATTGCTTTTTTCTGAATAGTCAAAGTTCAACTTAACTCTCCATTTGTTGTCTGGTTGGTACGAAATGGCTGGTGTAATAGAATATGTTTCGTAATCGTAATTCCTATTATTTAAAAAATCTGAAAGACTTCTCTTTTCACCGGCTTGTGCCTTGATCGTGAGACCCCAGCTCTGGACAAAATTCCATCTTAGCTTACTTTCTATAAATGTGTTAGCTCTAGAATCAAATCCGTTAGAAAGAAGTTGTTTGTTCTGGTTATCGTTGTAGATCAGATCGATCCCCCAAAGAGCATTCGCTCTGTTAAACGAAAGCGTGTTTCTCACCAATGAATTGAATGCGAGTAATGTAGTGTCAGCTATTTCACCTAAAAATGGGTTTAATGCATTATTGCTATCTTCTCTTGTTGTTTTGCGATCTATTTTAAACGAGACCTGGTTCGAGAAACGAGCCAAGAATTTGCCTAGTCCTTTGTCTGTCTTCAAAAAAGAGTTTGGTTTTATTGATAAGGTTTGTGTGAATTGATTGGTGAATGTCTTGGAATACTCATCTGTGGGAGTGAAAGCACGGATGAAATTTGCTTCATAAGCAAATTGAGCGATCTCAAATTCGTTGAGGTCGCGTATTCCATCAGAATTGTAATCGTTCCAAATATAATTTCCTTGTCCCGCAGGAACCTCAATATAAATGAACTCTCTTCTTGGCTCCAGACCAGACCCCACTTCATAGAATGTTCCCAATGAGATCCCGCCATTAGCTAATCTTGCATTATATCTCACCCTTCCAACTAATGTATTCTCAGGTTCTTCATTAATAAGTTCAGGGTCCTTTATCTCCAAGTCTCTCTCTTTTACAAGCACTTGCAACAATTGGTTATTGTCGATCCTCAACCTTAATTCGGCTCCGATCTCTTTGGCTAAGGCTGCTCTGCTAAAGACATTATCATCAATGCGATCATCTGTTCTCTCTCGATAGAATACTTTGTAGCTTACTTTGTTGCTATCCGCATTCGCTATGTAAGTTTGCCAATCAAAAAACGCATAACTGGAAACCAGCAATGTGTCTTTATCTTCATTCAAATATTGCTGATTGTCTTCCTGATCATCTTTGAATCCCAATTTGAATGGTCCAATTTTCCTCGATATGTCTGCTTTGTGTCTGACGAATGTGGAATTGCTTAAACCATTTGTGCTAAGAGCACTTCCAATGAAGTCGATCTGCCAATTTTCTGTTTTGAACTTACTTTTCAAACTGCCTTTCAGACCATCATAGTCATTCCCTATTGTGAAACTTTGTGCTTCTATGCCTAGATTTCCGTTTTCTTTATGCTCAAGTACCAATCCAACAGAATTCCTAAACTGATCATCAAGAATTGGCGTGTTCGACAGGTTCCAGTTTCTCTCGAATTCTACTGGTCTAAAACGCTCTATCTCTCGAAAATGTTTGTCTATAAATTCTGTCTGAACTATACTTTTCATTGACCACATGGCTGTATCATTCTTTGAGATCGAATGTGCCTGATCCCATTGAAGCATGGCTGCTAGGCCAACATTGTCTGATGCGTCCAGATCTGAAAATGAATTGAGGTCATTATTCGAAATAGCAATAGCAGAATTAAGACCTCCCTTCTTTGAGATCTTGTAATTGGTCTCAAAACTGAGCATCTGTCTTTTCTTAGGTGTCACCAATAAGATCACCGGTTCAAATCTTCCATTTTGAATAATATTCCCTGCGACTGTATCTGGGGCGACCCATTTGAACGTTCTTCCGTTGGCCGAAAAATCATCGGATATATAATTTCCGTTTCCTTGCCCAAGATCTGAAAATGAAAGTGAGTAATGGGCTGAACCAGGGTCGGTAGAAAAGACGAAAACAGTATCATATCCCAAAGAGTCTATCAAGGCATACTGAACCTGATCTGGGTTGTATGCGGTGCTATCTACACTAGGAATAACAGCACTGAATAGGTTGTCTCCGATGTTTGAGAGAAGTGATCTGTCTTGAGGCGTTAATGTCTGCTGAAGAGATTGGTTCTTGCTATCATTCTCTGAAAGAACATTCAATTGAAATTTCCACTTTCCGGCCTCAAGTGTGCTTTTGTGTTGTAACAATGCCCGTGCATAATTTTTATCGCTATATTGAAATTCCACAACAATTCGTTTATCCTTCGTGATCAATTGTTTTGGAGTAAAAGTGATCTCTGCAGAATTGTAATTCACAACATAGTCGTTTTGTTCTCCCCTCTTCAATTGCCTTCCATCTATAAATACTTTCTCTGTTCCTGCTAAGACTATTACAAAGCTTTCATTATCTGCACCTCTCAATTTGTATGGCCCCTGAACACCTTCTGTACCAAAAAAAACATTTCTAGAAAATCTCCCTTTTGACAAAGCCGCTGAATATTCCATGTCTAGAGTATCCCTTCTAACTTTTGTCCTTGTTTGCAAAGTTCCACCTCTGGCACGTTTGAAATACTTCATGAAATAAGGATCAAGGTCTCTCAACTGAAAATCTCCTGCAACTAGCTTTGAATTGCTATTATATAATTGAATAAAAACCTTGTCAAAATCTTGTAGCTGTTGTGTGTTTCCATCAGGTTGAATAGGGATGTTATCATCTGTGATCGAAGCCAGTACATTGATGTCATCCGTCAGTTTTCCAGCCAATTGCAAATTCAAATTAGAATTAACCGATAGGTCTTGGTTGTTCCCAAAATTCAAACCCCTTGAAATACTTCCAGACCTATCCAGTGTTCCAAAGGAAAAAATATCTTCCTCTTTATTGTTAATGGTGTATTTAAATGGGTCTTTTAAATTAGTGTTCGACTGAACGATCGAATCGCTCTTATGATAGAATTCCTGACCCAGATCTAACGTGTATACACGATAATTCAGTTGTAACGAATCATTTGGGATCACAGTCTTCCAATGTAATTCGCCCTCTAAATAAAATACTTGGTAGTTGATCGGTTCGATAGGATCATTCCCACGATATACCGAGAAAGAACCAGGTAAAATTGACAGGCTATCGACTTTAGTGATCTCTTTACCTACCCATACTTTTTTGCTACGCAAAGTAGACCTTACCTGAGTGAAGGCATTCGCACAAAAAAAGACCAGGAAAAAGATGAAGATCAATGACCTTTTGTGGTTCTTCTTTTTGCCTGAACTATGGGCATTTTCAAACACGAAGGGAATTTAGCTGATAAAGTAATAGTTATATTTTTGAAGCGCTAAATTATATAACGCATTATTGTCGAAATAAGGTATTCATGAAGATCATCACTTACAATGTTAATGGCATTAGGGCCGCAATGAAGAAAGACTGGGTCAAATGGCTGAAAGCGACAAAAGCTGATGTTCTATGTATTCAAGAAACAAAAGCCCAGGAAGATCAGGTGAATGTAGACGAGATCAGGAAACTCGGGTACAATACGTACTTCTATTCGGCACAGAAAAAGGGTTATTCCGGTGTTGCCATTTTTTCCAAAACAGAACCTGATCATGTAGAATTTGGAATGGGGATCAAAAAGTATGATGATGAAGGTCGTGTGATAAGAGCAGACTTTGGAGAGCTTTCAATAATGAGTGTATATATGCCAAGTGGAAGCAGCGGAGATGAAAGACAAGCATTTAAGATGAAATGGCTTAAAGATTTTTATAAGTACGCCAACAAACTGAGAGAAAGTAGAAAAAAATTGATCATATGTGGCGATTACAACATTTGCCACAAAGCCATTGATATCCACAATCCCGTCTCCAATAAAAATTCAAGTGGTTTCTTACCAGAGGAGCGCGCCTGGATGGACAAATTCACCAAGTCCGGATTCATCGATACCTTTCGCTATTTTAATGAAGAGCCTCATAAATATACGTGGTGGAGTTATAGGTCAGGGGCAAGAAAAAAGAACTTGGGCTGGCGAATAGACTATTGTATGGCTACAAAAGAACTGGAATCAGACCTGAAAAGAGCCGACATTTTGAGTGAAGCTGTGCACTCCGATCACTGTCCTGCTTTGCTCGAGATTTCTAAATAGTTAATCGTTAGCAACTTTTAAAAGCATAACTAAGCTTTGGATCTATTTAAAATATTTTCGAGATAGTTATGCGCCCTCTATCAATATACACTTCCTGGATCATTCTTATCCTTCTATTTATCAGTTCATGTTCCAGTGAAAAAGAGAAAGTAATGATCACTTCTGGCTCGGATAAATATGGAGGAATATTTGCCTATAACGAGAGCGGAACGATCAATACACTATTCCCAGCAAGAGGATATTTTCAAAGCGAGATCCAGGTGATCAGCTTCATAACCGAGCCATTGGTAAAAATGGCTCCGGACATGTCGATTGTCCCATGCATTGCAGAGAGCTGGAGTGTAAATGAAGATGGCACAGAATATACTTTCAAGATAAGAAATGGGGTCTACTTTCATGATAGCGATATCTTTTCTAATGGAGAAGGGAGAGCTTTAGTTGCATCTGATGTTGCCTTCTGTTTTCAAAAAGCTTGTGAAGATTTTCCAGGCAACACGGTATCTCATTATTTCAGAGGTGTATTAAAAGGGGCTTCTAAATATTTTGATGGGCAAGCAGACATTGTAAGCGGCATAGAATTGATAGATGACCAAACTTTGAAATTGACACTTAAAGATCCTTTCTCAGATCTATTAGCACTGTTAAGCAATGCTTGCCTTGGTATCTATCCAGAAGAATATTTGAAGAATTGGCAGGGCGATCTGGATCATGGAACTATTGGGACTGGGCCATTTAAAATAAGCAGTTTTGACAAAGAGAAACTCTTGTTATTGGAGAAAAATCAACGCTATTGGGCGCTTAACGATGAAGGTACTCCCTTACCTTATTTGTCTGCCATTAAAATGACTTTCGAAAAAGATAAGAAAGTTGTAGCTGATGCATTTAAAGGGCAAATGATCAATTTTATTCCAAACCTAAATACTGCACACTCGTCCTTAAAAAACGCCAGCGAAGATTCGTTCACACGCAAAAAAAATCCTATCATGCGCACGAAATTCTTAGGCCTCTATATGCCAAATGAAGTAGTGGCTAACAAGCAAGTAAGAAAAGCTTTACAATACGCGATCGACAAAGACCTATTGGTTGATTCCGTCTTAAATAAAAAAGGTATCCCCGCTAAGACCGGAATGATCCCCCCGATCTTTTCTGATTACGTAAGCCTTGATAACATCGGTTATAAACTCGACCCCATTTCTGCTAAGCATTCATTGGAATTATCTGGATTGGAAATGGAGAGTTTGAATAACCTTGAAATATATAGTACCAACTCAGAGGAAGACGTGAACGTTGCAAACGCCATAAGAAAAATGTTCAAAGATAATTTAGACCTATCCATATCAGTAAAATACTTTCACCCAAGTGAGTATTATGAATTGATAGAGTCTGGAAAAGCTACTTTGTTCATTGACGGTTATACAGGAGATTATCCAAGCCCGGACAATTTTCTTTATAATCTCTTTTATGGCAAGTACCTTCCAAAAGGCGATGAAGAGTATTCCGGATTCAACCTATATCGATACAAGAATCCTTTTTTCGATAATCTGCTTGATAGTGCAAGGCATGCCAAAACCAAAGAATTCCAAATAGAATATTTTCAAAAGGCAGAAAAAATGTTGATGTCAGATGCTGCCGTTATACCGCTATACTATGATGAAACTGAGTATGGGTTGAATAAGGATCTTCAGAATTTTGTGATCGACCCTCTTAACTTATTTGACCTAAGGAAAGTCTATTTTAATCGATCTTCGCAATAGGATTTGCTAGTCCTTCAAATTCTACAACTTCCATTTTTATAGAGCCCACTAAGATCTTTGCTTTTACAAGAATAGGTATCCTGTTTGCATCATCGGTGATCCATACTTGAAGGTCTTCACTACTTTTAAAAACCCTTCCTTCCTGAACTACAGGAACGAATTTCAAGCAATTGAATTTCCCTGCGCGGATCTTGATCTTGTCCTTTCCCAAATACTTAACGTTCAAGGTGAAAAGTTCATCATCCATAAACGTATCGATCGAGATCACATCTCCCTCATTAAGACTTGAAAAATCCATTGTTCGTGCATAATAGAACGTTGAGATCATATCCTGCACACCAAGTGGCGTTTGAAATGTCTTGCCTTCTCCATTGTCAACAGCCGTTTTGTCTTGATGGAATTTATAATCTTGATTGATCTTGTAACCCCCCTCATTCACTCGCCTCACAAATTCCCACGGAAATAAGCCTTCCTTATCCACAAAAGACTCATACCTGTCATGCACTTTATAGAACCAATTGAAAGCTCCTAATGTCCGTCCTTCACCAACAATATGTAAAAGGTCACGACCATTTGCTTTTTTCTTGGCATTGCTTACAGTGATCGTTGCTTCTCCAGCATCAACAAATCCATAGTGCAAACGGTATCTCAATTCTTCGCCAGCTTTAAAAGAAATATTGTTAACAGTAGGCAATTCAACTGAAGGAAGCGTGTCTAAACTCACTAACTTCGGTTTAGACATTTGACCCTTCACTCCAACGCTTAACGCTAAAACGAAAAGCACTGAGCTAAATATTTTTGTTGTTGATCTCATTGTAATAAATTCAATTCAATGTATCATTGACAAATTCCATTCCATTTTTCGGAAATTCTATTGTAAAAGTAATGAAAGAACAGATCTTTGACGTAATGATCATTGGACAAGGCTTGGCTGGTTCAGTTCTTGCATTGGAGTTTTTGGAAAGAGGTAAGAGTGTTGTAGTTCTGGACAATGGACATATTTCTTGTGCTTCATTGGCCGCAATTGGCATATATAACCCATTAATTATCAAAAGGTTACGAAAATCGTGGAAGGCGCTTGAACTGATCGAGCATTCCAAGGCATATTTCAAGAGGGTCGAAAAGACTTTAAATGCCAAAATTATATACGATAGGCCAATTCATAGGGTCTTTGCCAATGAAGAAGAAGAAAAACACTGGTCGGAGAAATCTGGTCTGGCCGCCTGGGCTGATCTCGTGGAGAATTCTCAATTGACCCTATTTGACAAAACCTTTTCAACGGGTAAAGTAAAACACACCGGATGGTTAGATATTCCCACTTTCCTTGAGAAGACAAGAGAACATTTGACTTCCAAGGATCGCTACATGAAATGTGAGATCGACCATTCCGATCTTCACTTTGTAGATGATCGTGTTTCAATAAATGATGTAAAGGCCAGAAAAGCCATCCTTTGTGAAGGATACAAAGTACTTCAAAACCCTTATTTCAATTCACTTCCTTTAAGTCCTGTAAAAGGAGAGATCTTGGTAGTAAAAGACCCACAGTTGAACCTAGAAGAAATACTAAAAACTGCTTTTTTTATCTCCCCTATTGGGAATGACCTATATAAGATAGGAGCCACATTTCAATGGGATGACCTCAACGAGAACATATCCGAAAAAGCACGGACCCAGCTTTTAGACAAAACAAAAGCCTTTATGTCAGATGAAGCAGAAGTACTAGAGCAAATAGCTGGAGTACGACCTGCGGTTAAGGATAGGCGCCCACTTATCGGAAGGCACCACGAAATAAACAACCTCTATATATTCAATGGAATGGGCACGCGCGGGATCATGCTGGCGCCCTATTTTTCAGGAGAATTATTCAATTATATCTACAAAGGAAAAACACTTGACCCAGAAGTGGATATCCAACGCTTTAATTAACAAATTTCTGTTTACAAGGCACCCTGTGGTAAGCGCAACGTCCTCTGTTACTCGTTAGTTTTAGTAGTTAAATTCAGAGGTTATCAAAACATTGGGACTTTCTAGAAATATTGCCTTTCTGCTTCTATTCCTTTTTTCATCTATCTGTGTTTTTGCCCAAACACCATTTGGACTGAATTATCAGGCGGTTGCAAGAGATCTGAACACAGGAAATTCCTTGGCCGATGAAGACATTCTTATTGAATTTCAAGTTCGTGTGGGCGCTGCAAATGGTTCTTCTATTTACACCGAACAACACAACACTGCAACAGACGACCTTGGATTATTCAATTTAATAATAGGCCAAGGCACGGCTATCTCTGGTGATTTTACAAGCATAAACTGGGGAAGCAATGTATACTTTCTTGCTACTCTTATAGATGATGGAGATGGACTGCAGGAGATCGGTTCAATGCAATTTCTTTCTGTTCCCTATGCGCTTCATGCAAATACTGTGAGTAACCCAGAAGATGCTGATGCCGACCCAAATAATGAAACAAATCTTAGCTTAAATTTTGATGAAGGAACTTCTCAATTAGAGATTATAGATTTGGCTGGAGCTCTCAACGTAGACCTCTCCAGTTTGGTGGATGATGATGGAGATCCAAGTAATGAATTGATAAGCACCACTGAATTAAATGGAACGGAATTGACCATAACTGAAAATGGCACTCCACATACTGTAGACTTAGAACTCATGCTACCTGTAGAGCATTGGACCGAGAATGGTGGAGCAATTTATCAAACTATTACAGATAAAGTCGGGGTCGGACCAAATAATACTAGCCCAAATTCAACTTTTGACGTGAACGGGTCCGTTTCATACAACGCAACTTTCATCAACGTAAACAATTTTGCCGTACAAGATGACCATCACTATTTATTAGTAAACAATAACAGTGCTGTCAACATAACTTTACCAAGTTCATTTGACAATGAAGGACGAGAGTATGTTTTTGTTTTTAAGAATGTCACAAATAGTTCCATCGGTTTTGCAACGGTTGATGATTCCACTATAAATGGAAACCTAACCTTTTCGATCACTCCAACGGACACCAAGCAAGTCTATTCCGTCATCTCTTTTGGCGCAGAAGGCTGGTATTTTGTTCATGGCTTATGAGGTGTCTAGTTTTCTTCATAGCTCTTTTTTTAGGTACCTTAGGTTACTCTCAAGCTATCCAGACGGATCAAAGACTCATTTCAACTCAAGGAAGCAAGTTCGTGAGTTCGAGTAGTTATGAATACTCGTTTTCTATTGGTGAGCCCGTGATCCATAGGGGATCAATAAACAACAAGAGCTACACTCAAGGCTTCCAGCAGCCCAATGGGCGAATAACTTTTACCGTGATCAAAGAAGATGTCAGCTGTACAGGAGGAAGAGACGGATCTCTTACTATAATTGATATTCAAGGGTGCTCTGAGCCTTACAATGTTTCCATTAATGGTATTGTTCAAAGCGACCTAAATCTTCAAGGGTTGTCCGCTGGAACATACCTCATCGTAGTGTACAACGCTACTTGTTCCACAGAAAAAGAAATAATATTGAACGAAAGCTCTGACGTTTGCAGTCTCAAATTCTATAATGGGTTTACACCAAATAACGATGGAACAAACGATGTTTGGCTGATCGAGAATATCACTATTCCGCCTTTCGAGAAAAATAGCATTGCCATTTATAATAGATGGGGAAGTGTAGTTTGGGAAGGACAAAACTATGACAATGAAAGTGTCTCATTTGCAGGAAAAGATAGCAAAGAAAATGACCTTCCAGATGGTACATATTTCTATGTCGCAAAGATCAATTCCGAAGAATATAGCGGATACATCCAGATCATGAGATGAAAAAGGCAATATTTATCATATTCCTCTTATTATCGATTGCATCTCAAGGTCAGCAATACGGAATTTGGAATCAATCCCTTTTCAACTATTACAATATTAACTCTGCTTATGCAGGAAGCAAGAATACAAGTTCGCTAGGATTAAGTTACCGTAACCAATGGTCAAGTATTGAAGGTGCGCCAACATCACAATATATCACGTTCCATACTTCATTAAAAGATGCCAAAATGGGGCTAGGCTTGAATATCCGTAATGAGAGTATTGGCATACAGAAGTCATTTAAAGCAGAAGGTGCATATGCCTACCATATCAAAACCAGCAAGGGAAGTTTATCCTTTGCACTAGATGCTAGTATTATGCAGAACTCCTATTCTTTTTCAGAACTGGAGCTATTCGAAACGGATCAAAAATATGACAGCGGTGATAGAATAAGAACGACAGATCCTGGTTTTGGATTCTCCGTTCTCTATCAAAGTAACTACTTCATAGGTGGCTTAAGAGCATTTGATCTCATTTCGAGCGAACTGGATATTGTTGAAGGCGCAGAAGCACGTGAATATGTACATTTCGACCTTATACTAGGGTCCGCCAAGAGACTTTCAAAGAAAGTGGTTTTGAAACCATTTGCCATAATAAATGCTGTAGGCTCAAAACAAATCTCATATAGCTTTAGTTCCAATTTTACCTTTAATAATATTTTGACGGTAGGCGGAGGTTATAGAAATGATAAAAATGTGAACCTTCTATTGCATTTCTTCGTAAGAAATAACCTGAGAATTGGATATTCTTATGAAATGGGTGTAATAAATTTGATCGCCCCGAACCTTAATACTCATGAATTATTCATGGGAATAAATACAGGAAAAGAATCAGGAGAACTAGTGTCTCCACGGTTTTATGACTTATGATCAGAACTTGTTTGTATACCATCTTACTATGTTCTTTGACCAATTTTGCGTTTGGTCAAAGCAAAAAAGCTAAAGCTGCATTTGAGGACCAAAGATTCCATGATGCCATAGTTATTCTGGATAAAGAGATCGAATCTGGAAAGCAAAACGATGAAGTCTTTAAGCTATATGGCTTGAGTAGTTTCTACGCTGGCAAGTTTGACCAGGCTGAGGAGACAACTTTAAGATTAATCGATAAAAATCCGGAAAATGATGATTACAAGTATGTTCTTATCAAAACTTTACTTGCCAAAAAAGAATTTGATCAAGCTAGAGATGCTTGGAACACAATTTCTCCAGCAAGCAAGCAACATCCGGATTTTGTTCTTCTTAGCAATAGCATTGTATCGCAATCTAAGTGGGAAAGGATAGTAAGTAAATTGGAAGTTTCCAATTTTGACGAGATAAACACAAGTGCTGGGGATTATAGCCCTTTTTTATACGGAGATGACATCATCTTTTGTACTCTAGACAAGGCTGACCTCATTAATATGGAAGAGTTAGACCCTAGAGAAAAAGATTTTTCCAAGCTTTATAAAAAGAAATTGGGTCAGTTCGAATCAAAGAACCCACACGAATTTCTTCCAGGACTGATACATGGAAAACACATTGGCCCAATTTCAATTAGCACAGATAAAAAAGAGATTTTCTATACCAGTGCTTCTCAATTAAGGGCGGGTGTTAATTATAACGACATTTTCTCGATCAGTAAAAACGAAGAAGGTAAATGGGGTCGTCCAAAACCTTTCGCTTATAATAATGAAGACTATAATGTTGCTCATCCAGCGCTTTCAGAGGATGGAAAAACCCTCTATTTCAGTTCTGATAAACCAGGTGGCTTTGGCCAAATGGATCTTTACTATTGCTATAGAACAGAAAATGGCTGGTCTGAACCAATAAATCTTGGCGAGAACGTGAATACTTCAAAAAACGAAGTATTTCCGAGTCAATCAGATGGGTACTTATACTTTGCTTCCAACGGTCATCCTGGATATGGGAAACTCGACCTTTATAGAGTAGAAGAGACTGACTATTGGGAATTTGTCGAGAACTTGAAGTCTCCTTTAAATTCCCCTTATGACGATTTTGGCGTTTGTTTTAAAAATGAGAATAGTGGCTTCTTTTCTTCAAATCGGCCAGGCGGATCTGGAAAAGATGATGTTTATAAATTTGGTTCGATAGAGGTAGCCCCTGCTGTTGAAACACAATACATAACCGGCCTTTTCGAAAAAGAACAGGTTGGCTTAAAAAACAAGAAGGTTGTCTTAGTTGATGAGAACGGAACTGTCTTACAAGAAGCTTATACAAACGCGCAAGGTGAGTTCTTTTTCTTGAAAGAAAAGGATATTACAAATTACTCAATTCGATTAGACGAAGACTTAGAAGACTATCACGATCTAGATATGTTATTGACCGATTCAAATGGAAATGTGACAGAGATCGTTGAGGCGGATGAAAACGGTAATTTCAGTTTCGAGATCCTTGCTTTGGATGATTACGACAACTTAGTTATGATGGAGCAAACTGACAATAACCTGCTTTCTATAAATATAGGGGGGCAATTGTTCAGAGAAGAATATGGCGACTTCAATAAAGAAGAAGAAGTGAGTATTGTAAATAGATATGGAATTATCGTAGGAAAGACCATTACTGACTCAACAGGAACATTCTTGTTTGAGAACATGAAACCGGATGACCAATACATCTTTAAACTAAGCAGTAACGATGAAGCTTTGAAGATCGCGATCTTTGATGAAGATGGCGAACCTGTTCAGATAATCATTGCAGACAAGAACATGAGGTATTATTTTGAAAGACTAAAAGCTGACGATGATTATATCTCTATGATCAATTCAGAAGATGAGGAGATCTATATAAAGGAGAACGAGGCTTTTGTTTTCTCAAATGTTTACTACGAGTTAAATAGTGCCGAACTTAACTCAGAATCTGAAGTAGTTCTTGATAGACTAACGGTTCTTTTATATAATAACCCCCATGTTTCAATCGTTATTCGCTCTCATACGGATTCAAGAGCAACTGATAAATACAATTTAAAACTATCTCAAAAAAGAGCTGAAAGTGTGGCTGCATATTTGATCTCACGAGGGATCGATGTCCGAAGGTTAGACGCCAAAGGAATGGGAGAAAGAGATCTAGTGAATCATTGTTCGAATGGAGTTGAATGCACAAATGAGCAACATGCGGAGAACAGAAGAACTGAGTTCGAAATTAGGAAGAACGAGAATTTCTAATCTTCCACTAATTCCAGGTCTACTTGTCTTTTTAGGACATCGCAATCTGCTACTCTTACCTTCAAGTTTTGTCCCATTTTAAAGACTTCCTTATACCGTTTCCCAATTACCATAAAACTGTCTTCTTCAAAGTAATACTTGTCATCTCTCATTGAGATCAAGGGTATCATTCCTTCACATTTGTTACTTAGTTCAACATATATGCCCCATTTGGTGAGGCCGGATACGATTCCCTCAAACTCGTGACCAATGAACTTGCTCATATAAAGAGCCTGCATATATTTTACTGAAGCTCGCTCGGCATCAGAAGCTCGCTTCTCCATTATTGAACAATGCTTATTTCGCTTTTCGATCTCGGCTTCGCTGAGAATTGTTTTGCCAACCAAATAGACCTCTACAAGCCTGTGTGCAAGAAGGTCTGGATACCTTCGGATCGGTGAAGTAAAATGGGAATAGTTCTCAAATGCTAAACCGTAATGACCTATGTTGTCAACTGAATATTCGGCTTTTGCCATAGTTCTTATGGCCATTTGACTTATCACTTTTTCTTCTGGTTTTCCTTTTGCAGAATCTATAAGAGCATTTAGGTCATGACTTGCATGTTCAACATCTGTCTTTAGTTCATATCCCAGTTGACCAACAAATCGTTGCAACTCGGTCAATTTTGCTGGATCTGGCTTATCATGAATTCTATAGACAAAAGGCCTCTTATTCTTTTTATTATTTGATATCTCCTCGGCTACAAGTCTGTTTGCCAAAAGCATGAACTCTTCTACAAGTTGATTGGCGGTTCCCATTTTCTTCTCAATGATCTCAACTGGTTGATGATCTTCGTCTAGTTTGAATTTAAATTCCGTTCCGCTGAAAGCAAGAGCTCCGTCTTTCAATCTCTTGCGTCTCATTTTTTGACTTAAGTCATGCAAGTGCCTTAGCTCACCTTCATGATCTCCCGAGGAGCCATCTATTATTTCCTGAGCTTCTTGATATGTAAATCGTCTGTCGGAGTTAATGATCGCCCTGCCTATCCAGTGTTCCTTTACCTTTGCGCTCTGGTCCATCTTCACTATTACTGAGAAACAATATTTGTCTTCATTTGGCCGTAACGAGCACAAATTATTACTCAATATCTCTGGCAACATGGGTACCACTTGGTCCACCAAATAAACAGATGTGCCTCTATTCAATGCTTCTTTGTCGATAGGGTCGCCCTCTCTTACAAAATGTGAAACATCAGCAATGTGGATCCCAAGCTCAATGTCATCTCCTAATTTCGTGTAGGACAAAGCATCGTCAAAATCTTTAGCATCATCTGGGTCAATGGTAAATGTGGTTATTTGTCTAAGGTCTTTTCTTCCCTTTAAAGCGCCTTCAGAAACATCCACTTTTAATTTATCCGCCTGGGCAAGGGTCTCTTGGTTAAATTCCCTTGGCAAATTAAACTCCCACATAATCGCGTCTAGCTCAGTTCTAGCTTCACCTTCACTTCCCAATACCTCAATGATCTCTCCAAATGGGTTGTTTGTAGACTCTGGCCAATCGGTCATACGTCCTACTGCCTTAATTCCGTCTTCAGCTCCCAGATCTTTGCCTTTGGGAATAAAGAGTGAAATGTGTGAGTTATTAGGAAGGTCAAGGAACACCATTCCATTTGAACGGTTTACTATACCAACAAAAGTGTCTGTTTTCCGTTCCAAAATGCTAACGACCTTTCCATTCCAATCATTCTTTTTCTTGTAAAGCTCTACAAGAACTCTATCTCCATTCAAAGCTCGACCAACATATTTTTTAGGAATCAAAACATCTTCTTCTCTCTCATCGCTGATCAAATATCCTCTACCCCATTTACTAATATCTATGGTTCCTTCTAATATGTTCATCGGTTTACCATCGTAAGCGTATTTTCCTTTATCCTTTTCTACTAGTTTTTCCTCCTGGGTCAATTCCTTTAGGCATTCTACAATTAGCAGCTTCACCTTATTATCCCTTTCTTCCATCCGGGCTGCGATCTGCTTATAGTTCATAGCTTTTCCTCCTGCATCTATCAAGACCTGCAACACTTGATGTCTGATCTTTTTCTTAAGCTTCTTTAAAGTAGCTGGTTTTAGTTTTCTTTTTGTCATTTCATGCAAATGTAGCTTCCAATTTCAAGGGAACTATCAAATTTTTTTGAAATTATTAAAAACTCGCTATTATTGATGAATGGATCTTCAACAACGAAAAGACAAATTCATAGAAATATGGGGAGCATTGGGCTCTCAATGGGGGATAAATCGCACAATGGCCCAGATCCATGCTTTGCTATTGTCATCTACCGAGGCAAAGACTACTGAAGACATTATGGGAGAGCTGAAAATAAGTCGGGGAAATGCCAATATGAATACCCGCACACTTATTGATTGGGGCCTGGTACACAAAGTAATAAAAAGTGGCGAGAGAAAAGAGTTCTTTGTTGCTGAAGACGATATGTGGGAAGTAACCAAGAGAATTACGATGCAAAGACGCAAAAGAGAATTGACTCCACTTATTCATAAGATCAATGCCCTAAAGGAGCATAAAACGAAGAAAGGGAACAAGGACGAAGAACATTTCAGAGACTTGGTCAATGACATTTCAAATATTGCCACTAAAACCGAGAAAGTATTGACAAAAGTAGAGAACATGGATCAAAACTGGTTCACAAATACTTTACTTAAATTCTTGAAAAAATGAAGGCTTGGATCGGTGTTAATCTGTGGGCCCAGATAATAATTCTTTTCATTGCGTTGATCACATTGACAGTCGAGCCTCTTCTCTCTTTATTCTTAGCCATCCCTTTTGGACTTTGGCAGATTATTGCAGCAATAGTTTTTGCTGTGCGAAGCGATAAATTATCTCAAGGTAATAGGACCTATATTTATATTTATCTCATTATTACCGGAGTTGTGCTTGGGGTTTTTGCTATTGCGATGGTTTCTGGCCTAGGTCTAATGGATGAAGAAACCGTCTTTGGCATTGTCGGAGTGACTTCAGCTTCTTTAGGAATTTCTTTTTTCGTTTACAGCTATAGGTTATTAAAAAATGACCCCAAAGAGAACGAACCGCTTCCTGATATATTGGACCAATTTTAATTTTTAAGAAATTCAAACTATTTTCCGCTATAAGCGTTAATCTTGTATAACTAAATTGATCTTATGTTTTCCAAAAAAGTAGAGCAAGCTTTAATAAAGCAAATAGAAGTTGAAGGATACTCATCTCAAATATACCTAGCTATGGCCTCTTGGGCAGAAACAGTTGGTATGAATGGAATGGCCCAATTTCTTTATGGTCATGCAGACGAAGAGCGAGAACATATGCTTAAACTCATTCGTTTTGTCAATGAAAGGGGTGGACATGCGATCATTCCTAAATTCGATAAACCACCAAAGGCCTACGAATCTGTGCGAGCCGTATTCGAGGAAGTCCTTGAACATGAACAAAAAGTTACCAATGAGATCAACAAAGTGGTAGATATTACTTTAAAAGAAAAAGACTATACAACCCACAATTTCATGCAATGGTATGTTTCTGAGCAAATAGAAGAAGAAGCTCTGGCTCGTTCCATTATTGACAAACTCAACCTCATAGGTACCGATTCTGGCAGCTTATATCTTTTTGACCGTGACCTGGAAAGCATGAAGGTCGACCCATCTCAAGAAACAAACTGAGCTCTTTCTGAAACCTTTCTTTTTCAAAATTCGTTAGTGTAAAAGATGCTAAATTTTAATTGAGCTGCGAATTAATAGGATCTATATTGAACTTTTAGAGGATCCAAAATATAAATGAAAAAAATTGCCTTACTAATATGTCTGATCATCTCTATCCATCAAATGGGCAAAGCCCAGGGTGGTTTGGATGAGAGAGATACTCCTAACATAATCAGGGCAACTTTGCTATACAATTTCGCAAAGCTGGTAGCTTGGCCTGATCATAAAAAAGTGGGGGATTTTACTATATCCGTGGTCAATTCTCCAAAATTATCTCTTCAGTTAACAAAAAAATATTCTGGTAAAAAAGTAGGTGATCAACCTTTGCTAATAACTTCTCCAAGTGTTGAAGAAGTTCTTGGTTCGGAAAACATTCATATTGTTTATATCCCCAAAGCAGTATCTGACGCTAATCCAGAATTCATTCAGGGCCTAATAGAAAAGAACATTTTAATAGTCACAGAATTTGAAAACGGGACCTTGTCCGGTTCAAGTATAAATTTCTACAAAAATCAAAGCCAGATAAAGTACGAATATGATGAACAAAACGCCATTAATCAAGGGCTAAAAATCGGTGTCACACTAAAAACACTGGGAACTCCTATAAAAAGATGATCATGCTTAAGAAAATTTACATATCGGTTATTTTTACGACCTTTCTTGCATTGTCTGGATGGAGTCAAACCCCTACCATCACTATAGAGGCTGCAAAGCTCTACGAACAAAAAGAATTACAAAATGCTAAGGAAAAGATTGACGCTGCAATACTTATTGATGCAGGTGCAAAGGATCCTTATACATGGCACGTTAGAGGTCATATTTACAAAGAACTTTATAAGGTTGTCGACAACAGGTCTAGAACTTCTGTTAATAGAGAACGATCAGTAGAGGCTTTTTTCAAAGCTATTGAATTAGACACAGAAAAGAAGTTCTTCCAGATGAACTATAACATCATCAAAACATTCTACATCCCTTCTTATTATAATGATGTGGTGAATATGATGAAGGCCAGAGAAAGGAAAAATATTGACGAGATAAAACCTCAATACGAAAAATACAGGGCTATTCAGAAAAAACTAGAGCCAAGCTTCGATCTGAGAAATAGAGACTTGAATTTCCTAAAAGCTTACGCTACTTCTTATCGAAAATTTATTGAAAAAGATAGAATGGAGTGGAAAGACCCAGCTTCATACGAATATGAATTCAACAAAGTAAGGGAAAACTACCGAGCGGCAATAAGGATCGACAGCACGGATTATGGAACTAATTACAATTTATCCATCAATCTATATAATGAAGCTGCGTATTTAATAGAAAAATTAGATGAGAATAGCACTTTAGAGGACCTGAACAGGATACAAACAAATTGTGTTATGCTTTTCAAAGAAGCGCTTCCATATGCACTTACAGCTTTTAAATTAAAACCAGAAAGAGTTGAAATAAATAAAGCTCTCAGAGCTATCTATTACAGCTTACTATTGGAAAAGAAAAGAGACTTCTTTGATGAGAGTTTAAAATCCATTAAACATGGGAAATCTTTGGATGGCCCAGCATTCGCAAAATGGCAAATTGAATTCGACAAGAATGCTGAAGACGTGCATAAGAAATGCGTTAAAGGCCTGAAAAAAGATATTGAAGGAGTTGAACATTCAACCTTTGGCAAATCGGAGGAGGATATATTCCAAAGACTAGATTTCAACTCGGATGACGAGCTCGAGTATCCTCAATTGAGGAAATAGTAACCTTAATAACGCGATTAAACATGCGCTTTAACATTGGTCGAAAAATAGGTCTTGGATTCGGCATTTTCATGTTAGCAATCATGGTTTTCCTATTATTTACTACGAAGACAGTAAAGGAAGGAAAAGAACTGAATGATGAGATAACAAACGTCTCAAGTCCGTCTGTAAAGCGTTTAGAGGATCTTAAATCTTACTTAGAACAATCCAAAACCCTTATCATATTCTGGGGTAATGTTCAGTCTGAAAACGATAGAGCTGAAAAAAGAAGATTAAAGAGCATTATGACTGAAGATCTTCCTTTGATCAAAGGAAAGATCAATTCATTAGAAAATAGCTGGGAAAGCGATAAAGACAGAGAGCTAAAAAAGGCAGTCTATTCTAAAATGAATAAATTGTTCAAGCTCTATAGAGAAGTCCAAAGTTATCTTCCCGGTTGGGATCATTATGATGAAGGTTATGCATTTGACCGTATGATCGCTATGGAAATGGTTGAAGAAGATGGCGCGATCGATGAACTTTATGATGAGCTTCTTGTTGACCTGAACCAACTTATTGCAAATCAACGGGAAGAAAGTAAGACCAACTCAAATGAGATGATCTCATCTTTTGAGAACCTTAAGACCAATTTGACCTATTTAGGTATAGGGCTGATCCTTTGCGGTATGTTCATTGCCTGGTTTACTACAAGATCTATCACATCACCAGTGCATCGTCTAAAAGGTGTCATCCAGTCACTCGGTACGGGAGTCATACCTAAAGAAGAAATTGAACATAGTAACGATGAGATCGGAGACATGACCGAAGCTTTGAATACGCTTATGGGAAGTCTAAAAAGAACGAGGGATTTCGCCTCGGCTACTGGAACAGGAAATTTCGAAGTTGATTATGAATTGCTCGGGCCTAAGGACGAAATGGGTATGGCTTTGCTCCGAATGCGTGATGGCCTTGCTGAAAATGAAAGGGAACTGGAAGCAAAAGTAGAGCAAAGAACTATTCAACTCCAAAAGAAATCAGACGAACTCCAAGAAAAAAATGTAGAAATAGAGGAGTTATATGAAGATGTAACAGCTAGTATACGGTATGCAAAAAGGATACAGGATTCTATTCTGCCTTCAAATGCGTTGATCAATGAAATGTTTGATGAATGCTTTGTGCTTTACAAGCCAAAAGACATTGTATCCGGTGACTTCTATTGGTTCTTGCAACAAGACGGTAAAAAGTACTTTGCCGCAGTAGATTGCACGGGACACGGTGTTCCAGGTGCTTTTATGAGCCTCATTGCATACACGAGTATCAATCAGATCATTAAAGAATATCCTTCAAGTGATCCGGGAGAGATCCTGTCTAGACTAAATGATGTATCCATTTCTGGACTAAACAGACAAATGGAAGACTTAGGTATAAAAGATGGAATGGATATGTCTCTCTGTGTTTGGGATGAAAAAACAAACGAACTAGCCTTTGCCGGTGCAGGTAGACCCATTTACTATTTCAAAGATGGAGATCTTGGGAATATAAAAGGTGACAGATATGCAATAGGTAATTCGGACTATCTGGGCATTAAATTCGAGACCAAAAAGATCAAACTTAGCAAAGGGGATATGGTATATCAATTCTCAGATGGATATGTAGATCAATTTGGTGGTGAGACCGAACACGGTACAAAATTCAAGCACAGCCGATTCAGACCATTGCTTAAATATATCTATCCCATGAGTATGGATGAGCAAAGAGAAGAACTAGACAAGGCCATGCTTCAGTGGCAAGGTGGCATACACGAACAGATTGATGACATTCTAGTTATCGGAGTACGTTTTTAACCGTAGGCCCCAAAGAAATCTGAGATCCCAGATGTTTCCTTTGGGTTCAGTATCAATACTGGAATTTGGCTAGCATTCGTGATTACATTCTGAGAGAATTTCCCTCCAAAAATACCCATCAAACTATTGTTTCCTAAATTCATAATTGCGATCAGATCTGCATCCAAAGCAGAAGCATTTCGCACGACCCCGTCATCAAAATCTGAACTATCTTCATCAGAAACCCGAGCATCTGACTCAATACCTCTTTCTGAAAGATATTGAGAGGCAAATGCCACATTTCGGGTCAATTGATTCTGTAGATGTTCGTCTGTTTCATTAGGTGATAGCAAATGAACCTTGCTTTCAAAATACTTGCCGAGATCAGCAACAACATTCAGTTTTTGTTTCGTCTCTTTATGAAGGTCCAGCGGAACTAAAATATTGTCATATCCACCTTCTCTAATAAGCCTTTCCTGAACAATAATTATTGGTGTTGCAGAATTGGAAACTACTCGCAAAGCATTACTCCCGACTAGAAATTGCATGCCTCTCATGCCATGGGTACCCATTACGATCAATGATGCCCCTATATTTTTTGAGACATCACCGATATCCTCAAATATATTTCCAACCTGAATTATACTTTTGAATTCTACCCCCGGATTTTCTTTTTGATGTCTTTCAATATACATCTCCAATTTTTGGTTCCCTACATCGATCTTACTCTCATTTGACACAACATGTAAAACAGTGACCGAAGAGCCTATAGACTTGGATATTACAGCTGCATGATTCATTGCCGTATCGGCAACTTTTGAAAAATCTGAAGGGACTAAGATCGTCTTTTCACTCATGTGTTTAGGTTTTATACAAAAATAGTTCATTGACCCTAATATCCTAGCAAATTGAAAAATTATAGTAAAAGAGACGTTGGTCTTTGGTACTATAACCACTAAGTATCACTATTTTTGAGGCCTGTGGAAAGTATTAGACAACAAAAAGTAGCTAGTCTGCTGAAGAAGGAGATTGGCGTGATCTTCCAACAAAGGTCACGCGACTTATTTGGAGGTGCATTCATTACAATCACTGTTGTAAGAATGAGCCCAGATCTAGGATTGGCCAAAGTATATTTGAGTTTTTTAGCAGTGAAAGACAAAGACAAATTATTAGACCTTGTCAAGATTCAAAAAGGGGTAATCAAAAAGCATCTTTCGGGTTCTGTTGGAAAGTCCATGAGAAGGATCCCACAGCTAAATTTCTATTTGGATGATTCTGCAGAATATGCACAAGAGATCGATAGTCTTCTCAAAGGGCCAAGTCCAGATCTTTAGATCTTTTTCTCGTTCTTTAGAATAATTGAACACTTCTTTTTACATAGCGCGCAGATATTTATTTGGCAGGTCATTTTCAAACATCATAAATCTTATTACTGGTATCTCTGTGCTTGTCATTGCTTTCGTTACAGCAGCTATGATCATTGTTCTATCTGCTTTTAACGGAATTGAAGAATTAGTGGATGATGTATATAGCTCTTTTGATTCTGATATTGCCATAGTTCCATTAAAAGGAAAGACTTTTTCAACGGACAGCATCAAATTCTCCGATATAGAGAGCCATGAATTTGTGAACAGTTTTGAAGAAGTGATACAAGGTAATGTGCTAATCGCATTTTACGACAAACAACGTATAGCGACTTTGAAGGGAGTGAACAATGGCTTTATAAAGAATTCAGGGCTCGAAGATCGTATAGTGATCGGCTCACCCTGGGTAGAAGAAGACGAGGCTCAGTATGCCATTTTAGGTTATGGGGTGAGAACTGAAATAGGTGCTAGCCTATATTCAGAATCTTTTGAACCCCTAACGATCTTTGCTCCTGAAAAAGGCAAGAATGTTCGTAAACACAGAGAAGGAAGTTTTAATCAGGCAGAGATCATGGTGGGGGGAGTATACTCAGTAAATGCAGAATTCGATTCTAAGTACTTATTAGTCCCCTTATCCTTTGCGCGAGACATGTTTGGGTATGTAGATGAGATCTCGGTATTGGAAATAGATCTAAAGGAAGGCGTATCATCTGCTGAATTCAAGAATAAGTTCAGTTCATTGTTAAGCGATAGCCAAAAATTCGTGACAAGAGAAGAAAAAAATAAACTTGTGTACCAGGCTTCGAACTCCGAAAGATTAGCTACGATCCTCATCCTTAGTTTCATTGTTGTCATAGGTGCATTTAACATGTTGGCCTCACTTACTATCATTATCATAGATAAGCGGAAAGACATAGAGATAATGAACAGTATGGGTGCTAATGAAAAAACAATACTGAACGTCTTTTTCTGGCAAGGAATGCTTATTGCTATCAGCGGCTTGATCATTGGTTTGGTCCTTGGACTTCTTTTGTGTATTGTCCAACAAAAATTCGGGATAATTCCCTTAGACGGAGGAATAGTTTCGCATTACCCAGTAGCGTTGAATGCAAAAGATGTAATGCTAACTGCTATGATCGTCTTAGGAATGGGATTCTTGTTCACTTGGTTTCCCGTAAGGTATCTATCCAAAGTGCATGTTTTCTCTGAGCAAAAACAAGTTCAAGAAAAAACATGATGTTCGAATGCTTCTGAGATCTTATCCAGCGTATCGAATAGTTCATTTTTGTCGAGACTAGTAACCAAGGTCATTCTATATGCCTTAAATCCCGGAATGCCCTTGAAATAGTTTGAATAATGCCTTCTCATTTCAACGATGCCAAGTCTCTCGCCCTTCCATTTCAATGACATTTCTAAATGTTCTCGACAAGCCTGGATGCGCTCTTTCAGAGAGGGTTTAGTCATGTTCTCTCCTGTTGCCAAATAGTGCTTTATTTCCCTGAAGATCCAGGGATAGCCTATGCTTCCCCGGCCTATCATTATACCATCTATACCGTACTTATTTTTGTACTCTTTTGCTTTTTCTGGTGTAGCAATATCTCCATTTCCAAATACCGGAATATTAAGTCTGGGATTGTTTTTTGTCTTCGCGATCAATGTCCAATCTGCCTCACCTTTGTACATCTGCTTACGTGTGCGCCCATGGATGGAAATGGCTTTTATCCCAACATCCTGAAGTCGTTCAGCGACATCTACAATATATTTTGAGTTCTCATCCCAGCCAAGTCTTGTCTTCACAGTAACAGGGAGATCTGTGCTTTTCACGATCTCTGAGGTCATTTCCACCATTTTCGGGATATCCTGCAGAATTCCGGCTCCTGCCCCTCTACCAGCCACTTTTTTCACCGGGCATCCATAATTAATGTCAATTATATCTGGATCGGTCTTTTCTGTGATCTCTGTGGCCATTTTCATGTGCTCTATGTCATTTCCAAAGATCTGTATCCCAACTGGCCTTTCGTATTCATAGATATCAAGCTTTTGAACGCTTTTGACGGCATCTCTGATCAATCCCTCAGAGGAAATGAACTCTGTATACATAAGGTCCGCCCCATGTTTTTTACACAATGCTCTAAATGGAGGGTCGCTCACATCCTCCATTGGAGCAAGAAGTAACGGAAACTCTCCAAGTTCTATGTCTGAGATCTTAACCAAAATTCGGCTGCAAAAGTACAATTCCCACGAGATATAGTGCCATACGCTTAATTCATAAAAAAAAGTGCCGTTCTGGTAGGGTGAAGCTGCTATTTCTTGTATTGAACATGAAATACGTACTATTTAAGAACCGAGATGAAGGATAATTTCGAGAAAAATATTAGAAATTGGAAAATTCCAGCATTGCTAAGCAAAGAAGAGGCTTGGCAGAAGCTTAATGCACGAATTGAAGGGAAAGAAACCAAAGTGATCCCAATATTCACTCAAAGGCATGTTTGGGTATCATTAGCGGCATCTTTTGCGCTTTTGGTTGGAATGCTCTTTTTCATTAACAATGACACTACGTATACCATTGAGGCCAAATATGGCCAAAAAGAGGTGGTTGCCCTTCCCGATGGTTCTATCGCCACCTTAAATTCAGGATCTTCTCTTTCATTCAGCAAAGATGATTTTAAAAACGAGAGGCGCATAGAGCTAAAAGGGGAAGCCTTTTTTGAAGTAGAAAAAGGTTCTACGTTCTCAGTAAAAACAAAACAAGGAACCGTAACGGTGCTGGGAACTTCATTTAATGTATGCGATCGAAATGACTTTTATCGCGTTTCCTGTGCTTCGGGAAAAGTAAAAGTTGAACAAGGTGTTTCTGTTCAATTTCTCACAAAAGGACAAAAAACAGAGTTGTTGCAAAACGGACTTTCGAATCCAATAGAATGTGATGTCGCTAGTATCGATGATTGGTTCGACCAAGACCTTTACCACTTTGAGAATATGAACCTTGAAGATGTGTTCTCTGAATTGGAACGTCAATTCAATGTAAAAATTGGATCGAAAGACATTTCAAGGGAATTGGTGAATGCAGATGTCTCTCTTTCTAATGTTGAAACAGCGCTCGACATTGTTTGTACTACCGTAGGATTAGAATATAAAATGATAAAAACAGGTCATTTCATGATCAATAAAAAATAAGAATTATGGAAAACTCTTTACACACCTCAGACTTTCTTAACTATTTCGACCATACTCCTTTATGGGATAATTATTACGAGAATTCCCAGAATAACAAGTTCAAAAACAAATGGGAGAAAGTGAAAAAAGGCTGGAGGCCGAGAAAGAGAAATGACTTTTAAGACATTGTTTGATTAACCATTTTTTGGTGAAAGGTTAGTTGTATTTGGTTAAGGTTAACAGAGGCCCTTTCGTCTTCATGGCGAAAGGGTCTTTATTGTATATGGGCAATACATTTCAATTCTATGGCGATAGGTGTAGGCAAACAGTTTATCTCAACTGTAGTTCTGCAGGGTAAATTATCCTTGAAATATTCTGCATATACTTTGTTATAGATCTCGAAATCGTCTTTCATGTTGGTAAGAAATACGGTAACATCTACAAGCTGTTCCCAAGAAGAGCCCGAATCTTCCAATATTGTTCGCACATTCTTGAACACGGAATGACATTGAGCTTCAATGTCATAGGATACAATATTCCTTTCGTCATCCAATTCAACACCAGGTATTACTTTGGTCCCTCTCTCTCTAGGCCCTACTCCCGATAAAAAAAGAAGATCCCCTACTCTTCTTGCATGAGGGTACATACCAACTGGCTCAGGTGCTTTATCAGAATTTATCCTTTCCATTTCTTTTTGATTTGAAGTACTCAAATAAACTAACATTCATCAGTATAAGCAACATTCCGTAAAATGTGTCCTCAATAGGAATGGTGCCCATTCTTATTCCGATCTGCTCAGCGTTATTATACCACACAACCTGTTCTTCTATAAATGAACCTGTGAGAAATCCATTGATCACGAAAAAAGGGATGAGAACCCATATGTATGAAACATAAAAATGGCTCAGCCATTTAGGCTTAATAAGTAACTCAAGTGTGAGGATAAATGCGGCTAGTGCAAAAAATGTCGTTGCTGTATAAGCTCTATCCAGGAAAGTGATAGCTAGAATTATCAATATAGCGCTCAGGATATAAGACACCCACTTACTATTAAAAGAGTTTATAAAGCCTTTTTTGAAGTATTTTAATGAAGCATAAATGAAGATGGAAGCATAAGGAATACAAAGGAAAAACAACCATTCTTCCATTGGTAAATTGAAAATGTCTATTCCGATAAGATATTTGGAGTTGAAACCCCATACACCCCATTGAGTAAATAAGACATCCCACGTGATAAAGACGCCACCAGTTATAAGCATTGCTGGAAAGAGATACTTCAGATCTTTATAGTAAGAAATTCTTTTGTCGAATGTGGCCAACAGTGGGAAAGAAATAGAAATAATATCAAGAAAGAGATAAAAATAATTTGCCATGTCTATCCAAACAAAGACTTGTTCAGTTTTTTGGCTTCATTATAATATTTTCTCGGAACATAGAGCATTCCAAAGCACTCTCCTTGTTCTTTGGTCAAATGCTTATGGTGAACCTTATGGGCCTTTCGAATGGCCCTTAAATAATTATTCTTGGTCCTTCTGAATATCTTAAATCTCTGATGAATAAAAATATCGTGAACCAAAAAATAGCAAAGCCCATATAAGGTTATTCCCAAACCGATCATAAGCATAATGTCGTTGGGATTAAAAGTCCCAAATATCGTTAGCAAGGAACCCGGAATAGCGAATATCAAAAAAAAGGCATCGTTCTTTTCAAAGAAACCAGGCTCATGCACATGATGATCTTTATGCAAGACCCAAAGAACACCGTGCATAATGTATTTGTGCGTGAACCATGCTACAAACTCCATAAAGAGAAATGTGCCGATCAATAAGCCAATATTCAGTAGAATGCTCATGAAAGTATTAAGTTCAATGAAATAAAGAATAACACAAAAATAATAAAGACCGGACCAACAATTGGATTCTTCTTCTTAAATCTTATAAGTCTAGAAAAATAGATCATTAGAGTATAAACAAGGAAATAACCAAAAAGGTTTAAAGGGCCCAATTCTCCCTGATAACTCCAAAGTTTCAACTTCACACCTACTGGTTCTGCAAGAGCTGTGAGTATCATTAATAGAGTAGCTCCGATCAGAGCTTTTTTCACCCTGTTCATCTTTAATTTTTTTACAAGATGAACCCCCATGTAAACACTGATCCAACCACTCAAACCTATGACCAAAGGAACACCCATAAATTTATAACCTAAAAGTTCCTTTGCATACGTCTTATTGAACAAACCAAACTGCATTATCAATAATTCAATTAGGAAGAAAGCCAATGTGAAACATACTAGATGCAAGATCACCTTGTTCCTTTCTCCAATATGATTTACGAATAAAGCGATGGCCGTGGTTAATAGACTGGGAACGGTCAATAAAACAAAGATGCCTTCTTTGCTTTTTGATAGGCCAAAAATAGCCAACAAAAACTGGAATGATAATAAAACTATGCTCCAGGTAAGGACTGTATTTCTCTTAGACTTTCTCAAGCAAGGCGCTATTGCCTCGCGAAATTAAGAAAACCTTCAGATTAAGAAGCCATTCTCAACAAGGGAGGCTTAGAGGCTATGTTGGAATAATTGAAGGACTCAACTATAGAGGCATCCTTTACTACCATAATTCCAGGCTTCTGAAGAGGGTCACCGTTGATCTTACCTGGCAAATGTCCCATTAAAATTCCCTTTAATGTCCCCCAGATCACGCTCGGCTTCAGTAATTCTAAATAACTATGCTGTTCTATCCCGAATGCTTTATAAACTATGCAAGAAGGGTCCGATACATGTTCAAATTGACTTAAAGAATAAATATCTAAAACCTTATTGGCATGCTCTCTTGATGATTGATGAACGATCACAACCTTACTCGGTGAGTTGAGCAATTGCTCTTTGTTCTTTTCTAATAAGCTCAGAGTTTCCTTGCAGAAGTTGCATCCGAAATGTCGCAGAAAAACGAGCATGACTTTCCGTTGCTTTGAAAGTTCCATCAGAGAATTGCCCTTATTCGTATACGCGTCTAACACTTGAATTTATTAACGTTTAAAATAACACGATCTTTTTGAAATTGTTCATTTGATCAAGAATTCAGATGCTTTTTATACACCTCAATTGCTCTTTCTCGGGCAAATTTGTGTTCCACAATAGGTTGGGGATAGTGAAAAGGATCCTGATGCTCTGGGACCCATTTGCTGACATATTTAAGTTCAGGATCAAACTTTTTCGTTTGTAGGTAAGGATTAAACACCCTAAAATATGGAGCTGCATCGCATCCACAACCGGCAGCCCATTGCCAACCACCATTATTTGACGATAGTTCAAAGTCCAATAGTTTTTCCGCGAAATAAGCTTCGCCCCATCGCCAATCTATAAGCAAGTGTTTTGTGAGAAAGCTAGCAACGATCATTCGCACCCTATTATGCATGAAGCCTGTTGCATTCAGTTCTCGCATACCTGCATCTACTATAGGATACCCAGTCTTTCCTTTACACCATGCTTCAAATTCCTTTTCATTGTTCCTCCATTCCATCCGGTCATATTTGGGACGGAAAGAAGATCCTTGAACATGCGGAAAATGATACAATATCATCATATAAAAGTCCCGCCAGATAAGCTCATTTAGCCATTTTTCATTCATCTCGAAACCTATCTTGGCAAGTTTTCTGATGCTTATCGTTCCAAATCGCAAATGCACACTGAGCCGAGATGTACCCCTTACTGAAGGCAAGTCTCTTTGAAGATGATAGTTTTCAATGATTTCCAGCTCGATCTCCCTTTTCGGAACGTCAATTTCGCACTTCTCAAATCCTAATTGACTGAGGTTTATCAAGTCAGTAGGATCTGTTTGCTCTAAGTTATTCAAAAGACCTTTTGAAGGGAAAGCCTTGAACGTAGACTTTTCTATTGCTGCCTTCCATTTCTTGGAATAAGGTGTAAATACAGTATAAGGCAACCCGTCATCCTTTACAATTTCAGCTTTTTCAAAGATCACTTGGTCTTTGTATGAATGGACACCTATTCCTCTTTTCTTAAGGATCTGCGAAACGGTCTTGTCTCTTTCCTTTGCATAGGGTTCATGATCATGATTGAAATATACTTTGGCTATTCTATTATTTGCACATATCTCTTTCCAAACTTCAATAGGGTCTCCATGATATACCTTTAGGTCTCCACCGTATTTCTGATATTGCTTCTTGAGTCTAGACAATTCAATATGAATGAATTGCACTCGAGCATCTTTTTTTTGTTGAAGCCGCTCTAGGATATTCCTGTCGAAGATGAAAATTGGCCTTACGTTCTTACCGGAATTGAGGGAATGGTATAGACCACAATTGTCTTCCGATCTCAGGTCTCTTCTGTGCCAAAAAATGGCTATATCATTCAATTGCTCACTTTTAGCCAATGTTCTTTAACTTTAGGCAAGGCTATTTTAAACCACTCAGTGTATGACCCTGGATTCTCATTCACATCATTCATAAGAACATCCATTGAAATGTATTTAAAGTCATCTGCCTCGTCTAAATTCAGGTCAACTTCACCTTCGTATTGGCCAAAAAAGACATGGTCGAATTCGTGCTCTACCAAGCCTTTATCCAATTCTGCTTTGTAAACAAAACTGAAGATCTCTTCTATGTTTGCGTTGATACCCATTTCTTCACTGAGCCTTCTAGTTGCCGCATCGATCGTGCGTTCTCCGGCCCTAGGGTGACTACAACAGGCATTGGTCCATAAACCCCCAGAATGATATTTCGATGAAGCCCTTTTTTGTAAAAGCATTTCGCCATTTTCATTGAACAAAAAAACAGAAAATGCCCTATGGAGCAGTGCTTTTTCATGGGCCTCCATTTTTTCCATTGTTCCTAATTCATTGTCATTCTCATCAACCAGGATCACCTTCTCCATAAGCTACAATAAATTAAAACTGTGTCTTAAATAAGATCTTAATAAGATACTTGCTTTTTGTTGGTCGGGAATGCGAATACGGTCTTTCATTATGTCTGCTGCATCCAAATTGGATATTTTCTTAAATAGTCTCAGATAGTATTTGTATGCCAGATATACGCCAAACCTCGAGCCTTTAGGAAGGCCCTTTATCCCGATCATTCCTTGCCTAAAATCTTCCTCTATTTCTGCTTCGATATGTTTTTTTGAGACTTCATTCAAACTTCCTATTTCAAGTTCTGGAAAGTAGTTTCTTCCAAGGTCCATCATGTCTTGCTTGATATCTCTAAGGAAATTAATTTTTTGGAAAGCAGCACCGAGCTTCATGGCATATGGTTTCAACTCTTCGTATTTGTCATCATCGCCATAAACGAACACCTTTAAGCACATGAGTCCAACAACTTCTGCGCTCCCTAATACATACTCATTGAACTGCTCTCTATTATAGTCGTTTTTGTTCAGATCCATTTCCATGCTCCTTAAGAACTGGTCGATAAGGGACCTATCAATTCCATATTTGGTTACTGTATCTTGAAAGCAATTAAGGACTGGATTTGTACTTATTCCATTTTCCAATGACCAATAAGTGTCTTCTTTAAACCTATCAAAAAGCTCTCTGTTGGGATAGTCATAAAATGTATCAACGATCTCATCAGCGATCCTAACAAAGCCATAAATGTTATAGATGTGAGACCGAAGGTCCTTTGAAAGCAATTTTATTCCTAAAGAGAAAGAAGTGCTATATGTATTGGTAATATATCTGCTGCACTTAAGGCTCACTTGGTCATATAATGGTTTGTTCGTCATTGGGAATTAAATGCTATTAAAATATTGAAACATTTAATATAGTAAATTGTTTACTCAGATGATCAAAGTTGCTCCTTTATCACCTCTTTAGCAACAACTTCTCCTGAGATCAAAGAAGGAGGAACACCTGGTCCGGGCACGGTCAGTTGGCCTGTATAGTACATGTTCTTCAATTTTTTATTCTTAACACTTGGCTTGAATATAGCTGTTTGTTTCAGAGTATTGGCCAATCCATACGCGTTCCCCTTAAAAGAGTTATAATCGCTTATAAAATCATTGTGCGCATAGTCTCTCCTGTAGATGACATGGTCCCGAATGTTCGTTCCAAGTTTTTCTTCCAGCCTTGAAATGGTCTGTTCGTAATACTTTTCTCTGGTTTCCGTTGTATCCTTAAGGTCAGGGGCAACTGGTATAAGAATGAACACATTTTCCATACCATCTGGTGCAGCAGTGGGATCGGAAACGGAATTACAACACACATAGAATTGCGGAGCGCTAGGCCACTTAGGGTCATCGTAGATCTCTGTAGAATGCTTCTCGAAATCCTGATCGAAAAACAAATTGTGATGAAGAAGGCCTTGGAGTTTTTTATTCACACCCAAATAATATATCAAACTGGATGGAGCCAGAGTTCGAGAGTCCCAATATTTTTCAGAATAGTTCCTTTGTTCCGGCTTCAGTAATTTCGTCTCTGTAAAATGATAGTCGGCACTTGATACGAACACATCACATTCAAATTCTCCAGAATCCGTTTTGACCGAAGTGACTTTTCCACTCTCAGATACAACTTCGTTGACGTTTTGTTCAAACTCGAATTTCACTCCATTTTCAACTGCCAAAGCATGCATTCCCTCAACGATCTTGTGCATACCCCCTTTTGGATACCAAGTTCCCAGAGCAAGGTCTGCATAGTTCATAAGGCTATACAAGGCAGGAGTTTTGGAGGGCTTCGCACCTAAGAATAAGACAGGAAATTCCAATAGGTCTATCAAGCGCTTATCCTTGAACATACTCCTGATTGGTCGAGAGATTGGTTTCAAGACATCTAGTTTTAATATTCCCTTAAGCAACTTCAGATCCAGAAATTCAAGAAGACTGCGGCCTGGTTTATATACCAGTTGCTCTATCCCAACTTTGTATTTGTATTCTGCATCTGAAAGGAAATGCTTGAGTTTTCCAGCACTGCCTTTCTCTATCTTTTCGAACAAGGCATATAGATCATTGAGGTCTGAAGGAACATCTAATTGCTCATTTTCTGGATAAAATACGCGATAGGATGGTGATAGCCTTTTAAGTGTATAGTGATCTGAAACCTTCTTTCCGAATAAAGAAAAATAACGCTCAAACACATCGGGCATCCAATACCATGAAGGGCCCATGTCAAAAGTAAATCCCTTTTCAGAAAATTTTCTCGCACGCCCTCCCGGAATTGCGTGTTTTTCCAATACAGTAACCTCATATCCAGCTTTTGCTAGATGTGTAGAAACAGAAAGTCCTGAAAAGCCCGCTCCAATTACGATGACTTTTTTAACCATAACTATGGCCTGAAATCAGCCAACTGTTCGCTCAGCTTTTGGCGAGCTAAAAAGATCCGACTTTTGATCGTACCTATGGGCAACGAGAGCTTTTCTGCTATCTCCTTGTATTTGAATCCGTTATAGTGCATTTGAAAAGGCACACGATATTCATCACTCAAGGCATTGATCTCTGAAATGATCTCTTTGTAGGCCATGGCCTGATCAGGAGTCTCACTTTTAGACTGCTTAGAAAGGTCTATGAAATAATTTTCATCAGAGTCATCTAAAAGGACATTTGCCTTGGAAGCTTTTCTGTAATTGTTAATGAAAGTATTTCTCATGATCGTGTACAACCAAGCCTTCAAATTTGTCTGTTCAGCAAACTTGTCTTTATATCTCAACGCTTTCAAAAATGTCTCTTGGACCAGGTCGTTGGCATCTTCATCATTACGAGTGAATTTATAGGCAAAACCCTTTAATGACCTTTCAAATTCTATCAGTTCTCTATTAAAATTCAATGCATTCATTTTCTTTTGTTTAATGTATGTATAAATGATCTAAACACTTTTAACTTATAATTTCTTTAAAATGGTCTATACTTTCAGGAACGATAAGGGCAAGCTTCTCCTTTTGTTTTTGACTTAAACTATTGTCTAAAAAAACAATTTTTATCTCTCCAGCAATACTTTTGAGTTCCTTGGAATATTTTACTAAAGCTTCATAACTTTTGACCGAAAGGTGAGAAAACACCAAATGACTTGGCTTTTTACTTTCAATTACCTTTTCTATAGTTGAAATAGGAACCGATTGTCCCAAATAATACGTATTTACCTTTTGATCAAGGGCTATAAAGCTGTGGAACAAGAGGCCCAACTCATGCCATTCTTGCTCTGGTAAAAAGAACACAACATTGTTTCCGCTAATAGAATATTGCTTTTTCCTGTCAATAGCAATGATCAATTTTCGTCTTATAAGATTGGAAATAAAATGCTCCTGACCAGGGTGTACCGACCCTGTCAACCACATTAGCCCAACATTCTTGAAAAATGGATGTATGATATCCAACATCGTTTTTTCAAATCCATGTTCAAGTATGGCCTTATCTATAAGCTCCTCCATCAGCTCCTCATCCATATCTATCATAGCAAAAACCAGCTGGTCAATGAAGTGTCTATGTCCTTCATTTGTTATAGAATACTCTTGGATCCGGGTAAGTAACTCATCATCGCTTAAATTGGCAATATTAGAGATCTTCAAGCCTGATCGGTTCAACATTGCAACATTCAGGACCTTCTTAAGATCATCATTTGTATAAGAGCGTATGTTTGAGGCAGAACGTTTAGGTTCAACAAGACCATAGCGCTTTTCCCAAATACGCAATGTATGCGCCTTGATACCTGAAAGTCTTTCAAGGTCTTTGATCGAGAACCTTCCACTATTGTTTAACATTTTTGTCATTTTCTTAAACAAATATATGAATTATTTTTTAAACGACAACAAGTGATCAATTGTTGCACGGCTTTACTAATTTTGGATATGCCTATAGACCTGAAGTCTAAAATAAGTGCTCTACCTAATAGGCCCGGAGTTTACCAATTCTTCGATGAAGAAGGCAAGATCATTTATGTCGGCAAAGCCAAGAAATTAAAGAACAGAGTTTCATCTTATTTCAATAAAGGAGCACAACTGAACGGAAAAACGCGATTGCTCGTAAAACGGATATTTGCTCTGGAATTCGTTGAAACGGTAAGCGAGCTTGACGCTTTGTTACTTGAAAATAATTTGATCAAGCAATTTCAACCCAAATACAACGTGCAATTGAAGGACGACAAGACCTTCCCTTGGATCTGCATTAAAAATGAACCTTTTCCCAGGATATTCTCTACACGTAATAAGATCAAAGATGGATCTGAATACTTTGGGCCTTACGCATCTGTGAAATTGATGAAAACACTGCTTGAGCTCGCTTCAAAGTTATATCCTCTTAGAAATTGTAATTACTCTTTGACCAAAGACAATATTGATTCAGGCAAATTCAAAGTTTGTCTGGAATATCATTTGAAAAACTGTCTGGGACCCTGTGAAGGGTTGCAATCTGAAAATGACTATGACATAGGTATCAAAGAGATCAAGAAGATCATCAAAGGAAACATCAACGAAGTAAAGGGCCACCTAAAAGAGCAAATGAAGCTTGCAAGTGAGGAAATGGATTTTGAACGAGCGCAACAAACCAAAGAGAAGATAGACATGCTCGAGCGCTATCAAAGTAAGTCCGTTGTGGTAAGTCCCACTATAAAAGACGCTGACGTGTTCAACATTCATACTGATCTTAGGGTCGCTTATATCAATTATTTGAAGATCATTGATGGGGCAGTGATCCAATCTTATAATCTTGAATTAAAAAAGAAATTAGAGGAGACTGATGAAGACCTGCTAACAATGGCTGTCATAGACATCCGGAAGTCATTTCATTCCGATTGTAAAGATATTATTCTTCCCTTTGAATTGAATATCGAGATACCCCGTGTCACCCAAACAATTCCTCAAAAAGGGGACAAGAAAAGTCTTTTGGAATTGGCAGAGCGTAACTTGAAATACCATGTTCTAAATCAACGAAAACAAGAAAAGATCGTAGATCCCGAAAGCAGGAAGAACAGAATACTCGGGCAGATCAAAGAGGATCTGAGGCTAAATGAGCTACCCACACATATCGAGTGTTTCGACAATTCGAATTTTCAGGGGGCCGAGCCCGTTGCTGCTTGTGTAGTGTTCAAAGACGGTAAACCAAGTAAAAAAGACTACCGTCACTTTAATATAAAGACAGTCGTAGGTCCTGATGATTTTGCCTCTATGGAAGAGGTTGTGCAAAGGCGCTACTCAAGACTTTTAAAAGAGGACCTGCCTCTTCCGCAATTGATCGTCATTGACGGGGGCAAAGGGCAACTTTCTTCAGCTTACAAGAGTTTAGAACGGCTTGGCCTAGAAAATAAAATTGCCATCATAGGTATAGCAAAAAGATTGGAGGAGATCTATTTCCCCAATGACTCAATTCCCATATATATAGACAAACGTTCCGAATCGCTGAAGGTCATTCAACAACTAAGGAACGAAGCACACCGCTTTGGGATAACGCATCATAGATCAAGAAGAAGAAAGTTTACATTAAAAACTGAACTCACTGAAATAGAGGGCATTGGGACTAAGACAGCTCAGTTGCTCTTGCAAAAATTTCGTTCGGTTAAAAATATAAAAGAGGCCAATGAAGAACAATTAAGCAAAGTTGTAGGTGCCAAAAAAGCTCGGACCATTTTCAATTTCTTCCATCAATTCTAAGTGAGTTTTTCACTGAGTATATGCATCTCAATGACTGGAGAGATCTTCTCGTAACAGATATTGTATACTGCTTCTGTTATCGGCATTTCCACACCGTATTTCTTGTTCATTTCGGTGATCCCTTTTACTGCATAATATCCCTCGGCCACCATATTCATTTCCATATGTGCTGCCTTTACAGAATAACCCTTCCCTATCATGCTGCCAAAATTCCTATTCCTACTAAAAGATGAGTAAGCCGTAACGAGTAAGTCACCTAAATATGCCGAAGAGTTGACATCTCTATGCTGGGGCTTCACCCTATCCACAAAGGCTTTGATCTCCCTTAGAGCATTTGAAACCAAGACTGCTTGGAAATTGTCCCCATAGCCGAGGCCTGCACATATTCCACTTGCCACAGCAAAGACATTCTTTAACACAGCAGAGATCTCTGTTCCTGCAACATCATCTGAAACCATGGCTTTTATATAGCGGCAATCCAAACTCTTAACTATGAACTCGGCTATTTCCTGATCTGGGACGGCAACCGTCAAATAAGAAAGTCTTTCCATTGCGACTTCCTCAGCGTGACAAGGGCCGCTTATTATCCCTATTCTATCAAATGGGACATTCAGGTTCTCATTGAAATAAATAGCTGGTAATTTGTTCTCTTCCGGAATGATCCCTTTTATCGCAGAGATCAATATTTTATCCTTAAAGATATCTATATCTCTGTCTTTTAATTCATTAAAAATGAATGCTGAAGGAATGGCCATAATAAGAATATCAGAGTTCTCTGCAATGTAGTTGAGGTCTGTGCTCATATTAAGCTTCTCGACATCTAGTTCTGCGCTTGACAGGTATTTCGGGTTGTGATTATATTTTTCAATATGGCTAATGCTCTCGGCATTTCTATTCCACCACCAAAGATCATCAAGGTTTTCTGAAAAGATCTTGATCAGGGCTGTTGCCCAACTCCCACCGCCTATTACTCCGATCTTGTATTCTTTGCTCATCTAATCGAATGTGATCTCAGTAGTGAATTCATCTTCTCCCCTCAAAACGGTTACCTCTGTTTTTTGTCCTTCTTGAAATTTTGAAAGAGCCTTCATATAGCTCATCATATCCCTTATTTCATATGGACCCATTTTAATGACTATGTCTCCTTTTATCAAGTTTCCTCCATGCGCTGGCCTACCTTCTGTTATTCCATCTATGCGCATACCTTCACCATCAAAAAGATAATCGGGTATCACTCCAAGAGTAACCTTGAAATTAGGTGCATCTCGATTATTGTCATCCTTCGTTTTAGTGAATTCAAGTTTTCCATCATCATCCAGCTCTTCTATTAATTGTAGCATATAGGAAACGATCCTTTCCATCCCTTTGTAATTGATCTTTTCAATATCATCACTAGGTTTATGGTAGTCTTCGTGGCTTCCACTAAAGAAGTGGATCGCTGGTATACCTTCTAAATAAAAAGAAGTGTGGTCAGAGGCACCAATTCCAGAATCTGTTGTTTGGGCAGAAAGTCCTTCGACTGTCAATGAATCGACAATTGCTAATGAAGGTGATGTGCCAACACCATTGATGCTTATCTTGTTTGCTCCTTCTTCTAGCCTGCCAACCATATCCATATTTAACATATAATTCACTTTCTCTTTTGCCAAAGGCATGTCCTTGACGAAATAATTAGACCCTAGCAATCCTTTTTCTTCACCGGAAAATGCAACGAATATATAGTTGTTCGCAGAAGGCACTTTGCTCAATTCTTCTGCCAATTCAAAAAGACAAACCACCCCACTTGCATTGTCATCGGCACCATTATGGACTTGTCTGCCTTCCCCACGAAATAAGGAGCCCTCATCACCATATCCCAGATGGTCATAATGCGCGCCAATGACCACTGTATTCTCGGCTTCTTTGTTCAAAAAAGCCACAACATTCTTTCCTGTTTTAGACGGCCTGCTGATCTCTATGGAACTCTTAACATGCTTACCTTTAGGCTTCTCAGTCAAAAACAGAACTGGAAAGTCGTAAGGTTTTATCTTAGCAGATATCCTCTTCCTCGGCTCATCCGCATTTTCATCTTCATTGTACATTAAAACGGCCTTTACCTTTATTTTGTTGAGCATGTCCAACCTACGTGAAATGTCGTGATGATCAATATATTTTGAGTGAGGGTGGATCCCATCAGGAGAAGAAATATTAAAGAGAACGATCTTGTCCTCCAGGTCATCTTTTCCTTCTAGATCATCGTAGTCCAAGTCAGGTGCGTGAATACCGTATCCAATATCAATGATACTGCCTTCAACTTTTGCATTCCCGCTATAACTAGTAGGATAGTAATCGTCTTCAGAAAACAGCTCAACCTCATCGATCATCAGATAATTATCCTCTGATACCGTGGCTTTATCTTTAAATTCAAATTCCTGAAAATAACTTCCTTCAGATCCCATTGGCATTAATCTAAGCTCTTTAAAGGCTTCAGAAATGTACTGGGCTGCTAGCGCTTCTCCCTGAGTTCCTGTTTCTCTCCCTTCTAGTTCATCCGAGGCAAGGTATTCCAAATCTCTCTTCATTTCTTCCAGCCCATATACTCTTACTTCAGGCTGTGAACACGAAAAAGCAAGTAGGGCGATCGCAAAAACGATCTGTTCAAATTTTATCATATCTTCTAATAAGGCTGTCAAAGATAATATTCTAGCCATTTCACAACTACTTGAAAGGACCTCTGGCCGTAAAAAGGATTTAACAGAAATTGTGCAAAAGGTTCGATATTTGATGGTTTAAGAATATACCTTTAACGCAACTTTTGACCGAAAAGCTTTTAAAACATATTGCGACCATTCCATTGGCCATACTATTTGCATTTTGCTTGAGTTCACAAGATAGTCAAGTGCGCATTGTTGGCTCCGCTTTTGACAAGGAAACCGGGAATAAGCTTATTAATATTTTAGTGGTAAACAAAACCAATGGGAATGGAACCTTTGGGGATAAATATGGAGACTACAACATTCTAGTTGGAAAGAATGATTCTATCGTAATATCGGCTTTCGGTTATTCTTCTTTTACTTTTTCATTGAAAGATTCGATCCCCAGAACTGCCTATTCTATAAAGCCATTATTGTCTAAACCCTTATACTTCCTAAAACCTGTAACGATCATTGCCGAGAGGGAATTGGAAGATATTGTTGAAGATATTCAGGAATTGGGCTATACCAAAGAAGACTATATGCTTTCTGGTGTTGATGCCCTGCAGAGTCCGATCACGTTTTTATATCAGGTCTTTAGCAGGCGCGAAAGAAGCAAAAGACTTGTTGCAGAATTAGTAAATGAAGAAAGAAAGAGAAGGTTGTTAAAAGAGCTTTTCCGCAAATACATCGACTACGAAATAATTGATCTAGAAGACAATGAGTTTGATGAGTTTATTGATTATTGCAGTGTTTCTGAAAGCTTTCTCCAATCCTCTTCTCAATATGAATTTTTGATGTACATAAAGTATATGTACAGACAATGGGGCAATGTCCCGCACAAAGAAGATCTGTTACCAGAGATCGACTTCGACAAGTATTGATCAGAAGCGAGTGTCCCCTTTAAGTATTTTCTCTACGATAACCCTATTTGAATGGTCAAGGATCCGTTCAAGACTATCCGCATAAAGACGAAAATCAGCTATTTTTTTCTTGTTTAGGGGTTTTGCTGAAGGAAATTTTTCTCTCAAATGATCCACTTGTTTGCCATTTTTCCAAAAACGATAACATACATGAGGGCCTGTAGCCAGTCCTGTCGATCCAACATGCCCAATGGTCTGACCTTGTTTAACGTTTTGCCCGTTTTTGACAAGTATTTTGCTCATATGTAAATACTGAGTGGTGTACTTATTGTTATGGCGGATCTTCACATACTTTCCGTTGTGCTTTTTATATGTTGCTGCTATTACAGTGCCATCTCCAGTTGCCAGGATAGGTGTGCCTGTTGGAGCTGCATAGTCTGTTCCTTTGTGTGCCTTCCACCTTTTTTGGACCGGATGAAATCTGTTCTTAGAGTACTTTGATGATATCCTGCCAAATTTCAATGGAGACTTCAAAAAGGCTTTTCTCAAACTATTACCCTCTTCGTCATAAAAGCTGACTTTACCATCGTCTTCATATCTATATGCCTTTAAAAGGTCACCTTTATGTTCAAATTCGCAGGCTAGAATATTTCCAATTCCAATGAACTTGTCCTCTACATATTTCTTTTCATAAAAAACCTTGAAACGATCGCCTTTGGCCAATCGATAGAAATCTATGGTCCAAGCATAAATATCTGCCATTTCCATTGCCAAAGCCGGACTAAGTTCGTTCTCGGTCATAGTAAGAAAAAGACTTGATTCTATAATACCATGTGCCACTTCGGTTTCCAAACGGGTTTCCTTTTGAGCAATGTATGTTCGCGGCTCTTCAATGTCGATCACAACATACTCAGCGGGAGAATTCTCATAAATAAAATACTCACATTTCTCCGTTGAATCAGGTGCACACAGAACGGTATATGTGTTTCCTAGTCGTATACCATGTACATTGAATGTTCCTTTACATGCTTTTACGATCTTGTCTATCTCTGGCCAGTCTACATGATGTCGATAAAGAATGGTTGAAAGCACTTCATTCTTTCTGATCTCATCTTGATAAACCAAAAAGCTGTCTTTCGGAAAATGGTATATCATGTCCGGTTCCTGGGGCCCTACATCAACGACTTCGGGTTCTTGACTCCCTGAGCAGGCCATGATCAACAAAAGAAAAAGTGATCCAAAAAATGTGTTGCGCATATTTTTTATTGATGGTACTAAAGAATGAATAAATGGAGCGGCTACTTTAAAGAGAACGAGATTTTATTCACCTCGTTACGCGCAAAACTCACTCGATCCCAGCAATTGCAGACTTTACCCAAGATCTACCCCAATTCTCTTTGTCGTCTTCTGACCAAAGTTCAGGGAAAAACATGATCCTTTGATACCTTGGAGGAAGGTATTTCTGCCAATTGGTTCCACCTGTGGCCTCAATGTTATGAGGCTCCATATTCAAATACTTTACGGCAGACTTGTAATGAGCTAGAGCCCAATTGATGTTCACATTGGAATCATAGTCTCTCATTTCATTTTCAATGTCTTCTTTCAATTCTCCTAAGTCAAGGTTTTCATACAATTTCCAAAGGTTGGTTTTCATTTTCTTCTTTCCCAAACGCACTAATCTTTCACTGTATTTCTGTTCGAATTGTTTTAGCGTAAGAGTCTTTTTTCCAGTAGCTAATTCGGTAGCTCCTTTTTTCCAATAGAGGTGTTCATACATAACCTTGATGTCTTGGCTAACCACCTTTTTATATTCATCTCTTTTGTATGGTTCAAGCAAATTCACAAAGTCTGTTGAATAGATCTCAATGATCCTGAATTGTCCGGACTGGAATCCACTAGCTGGTAACAATGCCATTCTGAACTTAAGGAATTGCTCTCTTTCCATTCCTTCTATCATTATGTCGAATGAATAGATCAGATTTGAGAAATATCTGTTAGCCCGTTTCATCCTTTCAAGAAATTCTGGTGCTCTAAGATCATTGTTAGATGCCAGTTGGTCGAACTCATGTGTTATCAAAGAAAAATAGAGTTCTGTTATTTGATGATAGACGATAAATATTTTTTCGTCAGGGAAGCTTGTCAGAGGATGTTGCAGACTGAGCAAGGCATCTGATTTAACATATTCCCAATAGGTCAAATAATCCGAATAAAGCAAGCCATCTAAATAAGAAACCATGTCTTGCCCCATTGCTTCATATTTCTTCTCCAAATCTTCTAATCTTGATAATATATCTTCTGAAAACGCCATATGCATGTATTTGGTCAAGGGCAAATACGGAAATAAATAGCAGATCACCAATTCAATTTTATCGCCTCGCTCATTAAGACCCAAGTGTGCATAAAAACGTGAGTTCAGGACAAATAATACGCTGAACTGTGCGAATTTTGATAAAAATCAAGATCAATGAGAAATTTATGCCTTTTGGCGATCCTTGCGATAGGATTGAGTAGTTGTGTTCCTGGTAAACAATTTCAAGAAATGGAATTAAAAGCAGAGGATCTGCAAAAGGAAAATGACCGATTAAAGAAGATCAACGCAGAACAGGAAACAGAAATGTTTGAAATGCTCGGAGCGATAGAAGACATGAACAAACGTATGTATGCTTTAGAAGATGACACAACGCTCTATGGAAATAGCATAAGAAAACTGCGTGTACAATACGATAAAATAAACGAACTCAATGAGCAAATGATGGACAAACAAGCTACGCTTATGTCCAGCAATGCAAAAGAAAAAGAAGGTCTGCTTACTGAACTTAATGCAACTGAACAAGCACTAAGACAACAGGAAGCCGAACTGGAACAATTAGCTAAGGTGCTAAACGAAAAATCGGCTATGTTAAATGATAGAGAGGCCAGGGTGAATGAGTTGGAGCAAATGATAGCAGCGAATGAGGACTCTGCTCGGGAGCTAAAAAACAAAGTTGCGGATGCCCTATTAGCATTTAAGGACAAGGGACTATCTGTAGAGCAGCGCAATGGACGAGTATATGTAAATTTGGAGGCAAAACTCCTTTTTGATTCAGGAAGCGACAAAGTTGAGGCAGAAGGGAAAAAGGCACTTATGCAATTGGCAGACGCTATTGAGTCTCAAGAAGACTTATCCATATTAGTTGAAGGACATACAGACAAAGACAAGGTCGGAAGCGGCATGCCCTATAAAGACAATTGGGACTTAAGTGTTATGAGGGCAACTTCTGTAGTACGTATCTTGACTGACAATAGCGACATATCTCCTGAGATACTAACTGCTGCCGGAAGAGGAGAGTTCATTCCCGTAGATGTTGACGATAAGGCAAAAAATAGAAGGATTGAGATAATCCTTACTCCTAAGCTTGACGAGCTCTACAGCATCATTGGAAATGCGAATTGATACTTCCGGTCAATAAGTTATTCAAGGCCCTGGAGAATTCTGGGGCTTTTTTTATTCCAAATAAATTATCTTCAAAGTGTGAAAAGACTCCCCTATATTTTTGTGCTCTTAATGTTTTTTGGGTTGAACAATTGTGGTTCTGAAAAAGCATATGAATACGACAATGAACTTGCTCTTTTTAATGCCAAGCATTTCAATGGATTTCGAATTGGCGACCAAAAAGAAACCGTTATCACTCTTGCCAAGGACTCCATAGAACACAAAGAAAGTGAGCTTGTTTTATCAAAAATACTGGATGGAGAAAAGATCAAATACCGAAAGGTGAATGTCAATTTTGATGAAGGAATGGTCTTTGAATTAACTGTGGATGTCTACCTTCAGCACGACTCAATGGTGACAAGCTATTTTCTTAAGTGTAAAGAAAAACTAGAGGAGATCTACGGGCCAAGCAAGGTCGACAATGGATATGCGGCATGGCAAAGCCCTTCAGTAAACAACAAAGTCATAGAGATAGAATTATTTGATGAGTCTATCGACCATGACATAGCCATGGTATCAGTGAACTTTTTTGAAGATCACGACAAGAGCTTCTACGCAGAATGAGCCATCTGCTCGAAATAAAAAAGCTCTCCACAGAATTTTTATCTGATGGGAGGTGGCAAAAAGCCATTGACCAAGTAAGCCTTAAACTAGATAAAGGAAAGGTGCTTGCTATTGTGGGGGAGTCCGGTTCGGGCAAGTCGGTTAGTTCTCTTTCCATTACCCAATTGTTACCAAAAGGGGTTGGGCGCATCAGTGAAGGACAGATCTTGTATGAAGGAGAAATAGACCTTTCAAAATTATCGGAAGATAAGATACGTTCATACAGAAGTAAGAAGATAGCTATGATCTTTCAAGAGCCGATGACCTCTTTGAACCCGATAGAGAAATGCGGCAAACAAGTAGCTGAGGTATTGCGCTTTCATTTTGGAATGAACAAGAAAGAGGCTAAGGAAAAAGTACTTGGTTTATTCGATAAGGTAGAGCTTCCCGAACCAGAATTGATCTATGACAAATATCCTTTTGAGATATCGGGAGGGCAAAAACAAAGGGTGATGATAGCTATAGCAATGGCTTGTGAACCCCAGGTGCTCATTGCAGATGAACCGACAACCGCACTTGACCCCGCAGTAAGCGCATCTATTTTAAAGCTCATTCAGAGAATACAAAAAGAGACTGGCATGGGTGTGATCTTTATTACTCATGACCTTGAAATGTTGAGGGGCTTTGCAGATGAGATCGCTGTAATGTATAAAGGGAAAGTAATAGAGGTTGGAACAAACGAAGTCATACTAAACCATCCAAAAGAAAAATACACCAAGGCCTTACTCGCCTGTAGACCACCAAAAAAAGGTAAGCCATACAGGTTGCCAACAGTAGACCAAATAATGGCTGGAACTTATAGCCCCGAAACTTTAGGAAGTCAACCAAAAAAGAACGCTTCTTCTTCAGTGGTCATCAATGTTGATGAATTGAAAGTATGGTATCCCATAAAAAAAGGGATATTGGGCAAGATCAGAGAATATGTTAAAGCAGTTGATGGCATTTCGTTCGATCTATTGAAAGGGGAAACTTTAGGACTAGTTGGTGGGTCAGGAAGTGGAAAAACAACCCTAGGTAGGGCTATTGTTGGGTTGCAAGATATTTCAAGTGGAAGGGTCATCTTCGAGGGAAAAGACAGGTCTTCATTTTCACGATCTGAGATAATGCAATTCCGTAAGAAAGTGCAGATCATATTTCAAGACCCATTCTCTTCACTAAATCCAAAAATGACGATCGGCAGAGCAATATGCGAACCCTTGTTTGCGCACGATATGGTCTCTTCAAAAAATGAAGCACGTGAAAAATGCAAGACCATGCTCAACAAAGTTGGTCTGTTGGCTAAGCACATTGACCGCTATCCACATGAGTTTTCCGGTGGACAAAGACAGCGAATAGGCATTGCCCGTTCTTTGATCCTAGAGCCAGAAGTTATTGTTTGCGATGAGTCCGTGTCTGCTTTAGATGTATCTGTTCAAGCGCAAGTACTTAATCTCTTAAACGACTTAAAAGATGAGTTTAACCTCACTTATCTATTCATCTCACACGATATGGATGTGGTTCGTTACTTTAGCGACCGCGTAATGCACATGGAAAATGGTAAGCTAATAGCAATTGGAAAAAGTGAAGAAATACTGGCAGTCGATCAATGAGCTATTAGAGACCTTGTTCCGTTCTAAGTGGGTAATGCTTGCCTTCTTTGTGATCGTTATGGCCTTGAATTTCTTTTACAAGTTCTGCTTTCTAGATCAAATGCACATACATGGAGACCAAGCCTTTTCTATCTTTCATTCTCAAAAGCCCCTTCCTGAGCTATTTACCCAACTTAACAAAGAAGCAAACCCACCCTTGTATTTTACATTGCTCCATTTTTGGATCAAGCTTTTTGGAATTGGGTCGGTAGCGGTAAAGAGTCTTTCTGCTCTTTTTAGTGTTGGTGCGGCATTTTTTATATATCTCATTGGCAAAAGAACTGGGAACCTTATTGCCGCTATACTTCCATCTTCGCTATTCTTGTTGAGCAATGTTCATTTTGACTTCTCCCATGAAGTCAGGGCATTCTCCCTTGTGTTCTTTCTTGCGTCTATTTCTATATACCTTTTTACCAAAGTTCTCGAAAAGCCAGATCTCAGGTCACTTATTGTCCTGGCTCTTGTAAATGCTGCTCTACCCTATTGCCACTACACCTCTGTACTTCTGCCTGTTACGCAGTTCTTAATTCTTCTTTTTGTGTTTCCAAATTCAAACATATTTCTGAAGGTGGGGCTTAGTTTTGTCCTTTCAGCTTTGTTATTCATTCCTCAATTATTAAGCCTTAAGAACAACATTCCTGATGACAATTTTTGGTTGAGTAAGCCATCTCAAATTGATCTTGAATTCGTCCTTATTAAACTCACTGGACACGACCCTACGCATAACCTTATTTATTGCTGCTTGATCCTTTTTGTAGTCTTGATCGTTGTAAATAGGTTTTATCCTGTTTTCAAAACAGGGTTTAACTACAAGTATCTCTTGCTCTTTGTATCAGTCTATTTTATTCCTGTTTTCCTCAATTATTTTATCGCTCAATACTCTCCCGTTTTTAGACTCCGCTATATGCTTTTCGCGGGAATAGGACCACTCTTGGCTTTGGGCTATGCAATTGCCTATATCAGGATACCTAACTTATTAAAGCTGGCTGCGCTGATCTATTTTGTTGTGAAATTCCAACAAGGATTTATTCCGCAAAAGCGACCGATTTTTCAGTGGGATCTAGCAAGTGAATGGGTAAAAGAAAGAAAGACTGAAAAAAGCTTAGTTTACATTGTGCCATACTGGCGAATAAATGACTTAGGATACTACCTTGACCGTGATGCATTCAGTCAACCCAGTGATTATGAGACCATCCTCAAATCACAAAACATTTATGGTCTTTATACTTCAAAAAACATGTTAAAGGCTCATGATGAATTCGACAGCATCATACTTGTCCAGAACAACTATTGGGATTCCGACAAGGAAAATTCTGTTTTATTGGAACTAGAAAAAGATGGTTGGGTTGAGGAAGAAAATAATGGCGGTAGTGAAGAGTTGTTGATCAGGATCTTGAAAAAAGATTATACTTCAGAATACAATAGATAGCTCTAAAACCATCTTTCCAGTTTATCTTTTTTCCTTCTTCATATGTCCTCCCGTAGTAGGAGATCCCAATTTCATAAAATCGGATCTTTGCAATTCTTGAAAGCTTTGCTGTAACTTCCGGCTCAAAGCCAAATCGTTTTTCTTTCAATTTCAAAGATCGAGCGTGGTCTGTTCTTATTAGCTTATAACAGGTTTCCATATCAGTTAGGTTCAGATTAGTGAACATATTAGACATGGTAGTAAGGATCTTATTACCTATAGAGTGCCAAAAGAAAAGTACTCGGTGTGGTTTTCCACCCATAAATCTTGATCCATACACAACGTCTGCAAAGCCATCCAAAACAGGCTTAAGCAATAGGTTTATTTCCTCTGGGTCATATTCCAGGTCCGCATCTTGCACCACTAAGTAATCTCCCTTTGCCAGTTCTATGCCCTTGTGTATAGCTGCACCCTTTCCTTGATTTTTTTCTTGCTTATAGTATTGAATGTCTAGTCCGGGATGTTCCTTTCTGAATTCAAAAAGCACCTCTTCGGTCCTGTCTGTTGAAGCATCGTTAATGACAACCAACTCCTTTCCAATCCCGCCTATCAGCTCTAAATTCAGTAGCTTTTCCAAGATCAACGAAAGCGTGTTTTCCTCATTGTATGCTGGCATCAATATTGAAACCCTATTTACTTTCATGACCCTTTTTCTGATCTCGCATTTCTATATTCTTGCTATGCGAAATGATCTTATAAATAAGGTTAGACCTTCATTTCAGGAATATCTCCTTCAATAATTAGTTTCCCTGAAGTTGCTTCTTTTATTTCTTCTACACTCACTCCCGGAGCCCTTTCTCTTAAAATAAAAGCGCCATTCTCAATATCAAGCACAGCTAAATTCGTGACTACTCGCTTAACACAATTCACTCCAGTCAGAGGAAGAGTACATTTTTCTAACAATTTAGATTCGCCTCTCTTATTTGTGTGCATCATTGCCACAATGATGTTTTCCGCAGAAGCAACAAGATCCATTGCACCGCCCATTCCCTTAACCATTCTGCCAGGGATCTTCCAATTTGCTATGTCTCCATTCTCTGCAACTTCCATAGCCCCTAAAACTGTGAGCTGAACGTGTTGGCCTCTGATCATAGCAAAACTCGTTGCAGAATCGAACAAAACGGCACCAGGTTTTAATGTTACGGTTTGCTTTCCAGCGTTTATCATATCTGCATCTTCTTCTCCATCGAAAGGAAATGGTCCCATCCCTAAGATCCCGTTCTCACTTTGGAACTCTACGTCTATTCCCTCAGGAATATAGTTGGCAACAAGAGTTGGTATACCAATGCCTAAATTTACATACCAACCATCTTTCAATTCCTGTGCAATGCGTTTTGCTATTCCGACCTTGTCTAATGCCATGTGTTTTTCTGTTTGTTTGAAATCATTTCAAATATAGCATTTGGTTCATTCTTCAACTCGCTTTGGATAAGAGAGTATCATATATGCTTCTCGCTTTTCCATACAATTCATTTGAATAGCCCTCTATGTTCTTCCTTTGGTTTATGAAACGTTTTTTTTCATGTAATGAATCCTCTAATTGTACAAGACCAAGTACCTTTTTCAAGGTAGAATTAGGGTCTTCACAGTATTTTTCATAATCGATCAAGACCATACCATTTTCATCCAGAGAATTTACAAAACTGTAGTAGTTGACCCAGACTTTCAACCAATGATCGATCGAGTTAAGAGAACCATTCGCACTAATATCCTTGTTTGATCCCAACACAAAAGGCTTAACGCCTTTCCCAAATTCATGATGCCCAAGCCAATCCATATACTCCAAAACAAATGGGTCTTCTTCCTGCATCTTCGCATATTGCACATGTTTCTCGAGAAGTGAAGATGCATGCAAAAGCGGCTCCCGTAACATAATGACCATTTTGAATTCTTTGTTGAGCTTTCGTATGGAGCGATACCTCAATATAAAGTTATTGTTCTTAGCTAAATAGATCTTATCAGAACTGTTTCTTACAACACTTTGATACTCCAAATATTCATCGTGCACCTCTTCTGAGATCTCGTGCTCAAATAGGCCTTCGTTCCTAATATAATTGTCTTTTAAATGGGCCTTAAAGAAATACTCCTCAAGAGCTTCATTCGATCCCAAGCCGATATATATTCCATCTTTATGGCTCCTTTCTTTGTTCTCTCCTTTTTGAGGGTTATAAAGTTTTTTCCATGTGTTTGGACACAGTAGAAATGGCATGTTGGAATAGTTCAAAGAAGCAAACGCATTGCTCTCCATAAGATCATTCAACATGCTTGTTGTTCCAGCTCTTGCTAAACCAGAAATGATCAAGAATTCATTGCGCTCTGGCGTCTGGCCAAATTTTCTTTTTTCTCTTTGGAATAGTTTGATCTGCAAAACGTAGTTATTTAGAGCCAATCTGTGCAACAACTGTGACAATTCAGAGTAAGAGCTTTCATTATTCTTCAGCTTAGGAAAAACAAAGGCGAGTACACTGGCAACAGAGATAATAACAAGATCGACTAAAAAAGGACCCTGGAAGACATTTTCTGTAATCCCAAAAATCTCCTTTAAAGCAATAAGAGGAGCTAAGAAAATACCAATTGCAAAGGCAATTAATATAATGAAGAGGGTGAGCGCTTTTAGAGCTTTTGAAGTAGCCTTTTGGACAAGCTCTAGTTTTATTTCATCTTCCTCTTTGCTTAAAAGTTGGTTCAATAATCCTACGCTGTTTTCCGCCAACTGGTAAAACACTTTTCTCTTATACCTTATAAGCAGGAATCCAAAATAGAAGGATAGGAATAATACAATGAAATGCACTATTTCTTTTTCTTAAGAAAAGCCTTGATCTTTAGCCAAATAATGTAGCCAAAAGAAAAAAGAACGATACCGCCAATGATCAGAACAAGAATGATAGTTCCAATGCCCATTCCAGGACCTATGTATTGAAGTATTTGGCTCATTTATTCTCTGTTAATAATCTTGTCCAATTTGGCAGATGATGATATCCCTTATGTTGTGAAGGAAGCACGTTTTTATATAAAACCTCATCATTCTCTAGTACCCACAAAACACCTGTATTTTGCTCTTCAATAAATACCGTATTTGGATCTATGAATTCCTGAAGACCTTCAGTAAAAGTAAATATTTTATTTGCTTTCATTGTTGAATCCTGGTAGGCTCGATATTCTTTTGTTCCCAGGTCATAGAACAGGATCTGCGAAAACCAGTTACCAATATCCACGGGCGCTTCGGAGTTTCTCATTTTACTTTTATGGCTTGCAAAGTCGTAATGGGTATTATTATTAAATATGGCCAGCGTATTCTCATCGTAGAAGTCTATATCATGCTGACTCGAAAATGGTCCGTTTATCACCTCTATTAGTGAATTCGTTTCCGGCCGGTAATGGAGTATAAATGAAGAATTCCTAAAGCTTAAAAAAACATCTCCTTTATTGTAGTGTCCGGTTGTGATCAATGCTGGTTGAACATCATTCAAATGCAGAGGGTCCTCACTATTTCCTGACTGAAGGATCAAATACTCCAGATCATTCTCTAGCAATATTTCAATTATGGACTTTTCAAATAGTTTATTCCCGTTAGTTACATCCAACTTCAAAATACTATTATCTATAAATCTCTTTTCTTCATCATCAATATGATAAAGTCCGCGGTACCCAATATGTATTGCTGGATCGGGGTCTCTTATGTAGGAGCAAGCCCATAAATTTCCATCATTGTCCAAGTTCATTGAGTGATGATGAATTATGCTATCCTGATACCAAATTATATTTCCAAGAGAGTCGGCTCTGAATAAGCCTGTTCCACCATTATTTGAATAGACCAAAGACTTGTCAGGAAGCATTAGTGAATGCCATATCCTGTCGTGAGGATTGAATTCCTTTTTTATGTTCAAAACCCACGAATACAACACACTGTCATTTCTAAAATTTAGAAGGTCAACTGTTCGTCCATTATTTTCATTTGAATATGAAACCAAAGCCAATACATCCTTGGATAACCTATTTATAGAATTAAAGTCTTCTGGTGTCTTCACAAACGTTTTTGGTGGCTCGGCAACCTCTTTTGCGCTTTGTTTAAAAAGGTCTGGGAAATCGCTCAGCTGCTTGATGGGGTTCTCCAGAAAACCGAATTTCTTGTCACCCAAAGTAATGTGTTTGACGGCCCAACCAAAGACTGAAAGGATCGTCAGTACAATTACAAGCTTAGAAAAATAAGATATCGCTTTTTTCATTTTCAAATGGGGAGGCTACACTTTTTCTCGAACAGTTCTTTGTTCTATTCGCTTTTCGTAATTCTTTCCTTCAAAGATCCTCTGAACAAAAATGCCTGCAGTGTGGATCAAATTTGGATCGAGGTCTCCCGGTTCAACCAAATGTTCTACTTCAGCAATAGTTGTTTTACCAGCCATTGCCATTAATGGGTTGAAATTTCTCGCAGTTCCCTTGAAGATCAGATTTCCATTTGTATCTCCTTTCCAGGCTTTTATTATCGCGAATTGTGCATGGAATGCGTGCTCCAATATGTGTGGTTTACCATTAAAATCTCTAACCTCTTTTCCTTCCGCTACTTCTGTACCGTATCCTGCAGGGGTAAAAAAAGCAGGTATTCCTGCGCCAGCAGCACGGCATCTTTCAGCCAGCGAGCCCTGAGGTATAAGGTCTACTTCCAATTCTCCGCTGAGCATTTGTCTTTCAAACTCATCATTTTCACCTACATAAGAAGAGATCATTTTCCTGATCTGCTTTTTTTGTAGAAGTAGGCCAAGGCCAAAATCATCCACTCCAGCATTATTCGAAATGCATGTGAGGTCACAAACGTCAGACTCAACCAATGCAGAAATACAGTTCTCTGGAATGCCACAAAGTCCAAAACCCCCTAGCATAAGTGTCATGCCACTTTCTATGCCTTTTATGGCATCATTCGCATTCTCAACAACTTTGTTCATGTGTTTTTGTTAAATGTCATTATCATCTTCGAACAAACTATCAATTCCCTCGTCTGCCCCTTCAAAATTAAATCCATTTTCCTGCGTTTCATCGCAATCTTCACTATAAAAATATGGTGGCTTTTCAAAATCCTTTTGGGAAATGTTCAACCGTTTGTCCTTGTAGGCTTTGTTCATATAATAACCCCAAATAGGTAATGCAGTATTAGCTCCCTGGCCATATCCTGTGCTTTCGAAATGGACACTTCTGTCATCTGCTCCCACCCAAACACCTGTTGCCAATTCTGGTGTTAGTCCTATGAACCAACCATCAGAATTGTTTTGTGTAGTTCCCGTTTTACATGCAATTTGCATTTTACCTATGTTGTCATACTTTCTTCGCTTGTCGTCTCCCCTCAATCGCATAGCCGTACCGCTAATTCTGCCAGTTGATTTATTGAATACGCCTTCGGATGTTCCCATCATCATATCCAACATGGTATAGGCATTATCCTCATCTATGGCCTCATTGGTGTTCGGTTCAGCTTCATAAATTGTGTTCCCATTCTTATCATCTATTCTGAGGATAGTGATGGGTTCAATATATACACCTTTGTTTGCGAAAGTTGCATTTGCAGCTGTCACTTCCATAACTGAAAGATCTGCCACTCCAAGACACAAAGAAGGAACCTCGTCCAAATGACTCTTGATCCCAAGGTCTCTAGCAAGCTTAATGGTCGCCTTTGGTCCTCCGCAATTCTTCATAACCCAAGCCGTGACCGTATTCACTGAATTTGCGAGTCCGGCTTTTAGAGATATTACTCCCCCATAATTGTCTCCGGAATTCTTTGGGCACCATTGAGAACCATCCGCTAGGTCAAAACAGACTTTTTGATTTGGTAATTCATAACAGGGAGAATATCCATCTCTAATAGCATTGGTATATATGATGGGTTTAAAAGTTGACCCCACTTGCCTCTTACCTTGCCTTACATGGTCATACTTGAAATATTTATAATCTATGCCCCCTACCCATGCTCGGACAAAACCATTTCTCGGGTCTATTGAGATCAATCCCGCATGCAAAAATTTTTTGTGATGCCTTATGGAGTCCATGGGTGACATAAGTGTATCCTTATATCCTTCCCAAGTAAAAACTTTCGTTTGAACCGGGATCTTGAATATTTCTTTTATCTCTTTGTCGGACCTTATTGGAACTTTGTATTTGTATTTGTGATCCGGATAAGAGCATGAATAGACCTCTTTCCCTTCACTCTTGATCTTATCTACATATTTTATCCGCTCACAAAATCCACATCTTTTTCCAGTAAGGACTTTGTAGCGATCTGTTCTACGCATGGCGTTCTCCAAGATCTTATTGATCTGGGTCTTATCTACATCGTCTGAAAATGGTCGGTCCTTATTCTTTCTGTTAAGTCGGTCAAAGTCCTTTTGTAATTCTTTTGAAAGGTGCTCTTTCACGGCAAATTCTGCATGTTCTTGCAGTCTGGAATCGATAGGGGTATAGATCCTTAGACCGTCATTATAAATGTCATAGGGCTCGCCATTTGCATCAACATGTTTGAAGTTGCCTTCTTCATCTTTGCTTTCCAGGATCTTCTTCACATCACTTCTCATAGTCTCTCTAAAGTAGGGTGCTAGACCTTCTTCATGGCTTTGTGGCGTGAATTTGAGTTCTATTTGCTGAAGCTTCAATGAGTCAAATTCTGCTTGCGAAAGGAATTCATTTCTAACCATTTGATAGAGAACTGTATTCCTTCTATTCATAGCGCTCTCCTCAAACTTTTCTTTCTTAGGATTGTACATGATGGGGTTCTTGAGCATCCCTACTAAAACGGCCGCTTCTTCAACAACTAGGTCAATCGGGTCTTTTCCAAAGTAGATGTTGGCGGCTGATTTCAATCCTACCGCATTATAAAGAAAGTCGTACTGGTTGAAATACATCGTAATGATCTCATTTTTGGTATATGATTTCTCCAGTCGTCCGGCAATTATCCATTCCTGAGCTTTTTGGAAGATCCTTCTGAATTTAGTCTTTGGCCTTTCATGAAACAATAATTTGGCCAATTGCTGTGTAATGGTGCTTCCACCCCCGCGGCTACCCATGAAAACTATAGCTCTAGCTGCTCCTTTTGGGTCTATTCCGGAGTGGCTATGATAACGCTCGTCTTCTGTTGCAATAAGCGCCTGGACCATATGATCAGGTATATCTTCAAACTCTATGTTGGTCCTGTTCTTATTCCAAAATTTACCTATTACATTTCCGTCAGAGGTAATGATCTCAGAAGCCAAGTCGCTCTTTGGGTTTTCAAGCTCTTTGAATTCTGGAAGGTCACTAAAAGCAGCTGCGATCAGTAAAAGTCCCAAAATTATAAAGGGAGCAAGTCCTAATACCCAAAAGAGTCTTTTTGCTTTGTTCTTTTCCTGTGGTTTCCCCATTTAAATTTTTGGATATAACGATCTAAATATAATTCTATTTGAGAAGATCTGTTAAAGTGTTTTTCCTATTTCTTAGCTTTTCTTACTGCAATACCAATGTCGTTAACACCTAATAATAGTTCATCTCTCATGGCATGCAAGATCTGAAATTTGTAAGTCCCTTTCATTGGAAATCTGGTTCTGGCAAAAAATTGTTGTTCTGTAGTATAGATATCACCAAAACCAGAACCTAGCCATTTTCCAGATGGGCTTGCCAATAACATTTCCACAGTATCAAGTCGCGCTCTGCCATTCGGAAATTCCAATCTAATGAACGTAATGAAATTGTTGTAGTGATAATCATTATCGTGCCTCAGTACAACAAAGAAATCGCACAATTCCATGGTGTCTTCTAATTGCATTTCAAACTTTACCGTGTCTTGATAATGCCAATTTCCCTCTGGGATCACGGCAAAGTCATCGAATACTGATGAATAGGAACAAGCTTGAAGAACCAAACAAATGAATGCCGCAACAAGCCCAGCTAACCTGACGCTATTTTTGCTTCTTTGCAACCCTTTTACCTTTAGGTTTTCTTCGTTTCTTCTTTCTACCCTTTTTATATTTTGAATCGAAACGAGTGAGACTATCTTGTTCAACTTGCTTAATGCCGTGATCTTCCTTTTTCACAATGAATGACAGGTCTCTCAGACTTTCTGGTTTCTTACCTTTTTTATTCATTGCTATTATTTCCTTCACCCTTTTCAGTGGGAGTTCTACGGGTGAAGCACTTTGGTCTCCTTCGTACATGAAGTGCATCACTTTTTTGAAGAGATCCATTTTAAACAAAAAGGCTCGCCCTTTTTGTGTCAACAGTTTTGTGTCTGATGACGGAAATTCTTTAACTGCTTCCATGTATGAATCCAGTTCATAATTCAAACAACACTTCAACTTCCCGCATTGCCCGGCCAATTTTTGTGGATTTATGGCAAGTTGCTGATATCTCGCTGAGCTGGTTTGAACCGTTCTAAAATCTGTAAGCCAAGACGAACAACATAGTTCTCTACCGCATGAGCCTATTCCGCCTACCATTCCGGCCTCTTGTCTGGCTCCTATTTGCCTCATTTCAACTCTTATCCTGAATGCTTCGGCAAGCTTTACGATCAACTGCCTGAAATCGACCCTTTCCTCTGCAGTATAATAGAAAATGGCCTTTGACCCATCTCCTTGATACTCTACATCAGCTATCTTCATGTCCAAATTCAAGGCAATGGCTATTTGGCGAGCCCGCACCATGGTCTCTTTTTCCTTTTTCCTGGCCTCAACCCATTTTTCAATATCCATATCCGAAGGCAGTCTAGAAACACGCCTGGTCTCCTCTTTTGAACGTGACTTGGACTTACCTCTTTGAAGGCGGGCCAATTCCCCAGTAAGTGCAACTACACCCACATCGTAACCGGACTGCGCATCTACAACAACAGATCTTCCTGGGTGAAGATCTAGCCCTTTGTCATTTTTAAAGAATGCTTTGCGGCCATTCTTGAATCTAACCTGTACATAGGGGTAAGTCTTTGCACCTTTTGGTTCGGACATATTTGCCAACCAATTGAAGGATGGGAGTTTATCACATCCTCCCACGCCACAGGCACCATTATTTTTGCACCCTGCGGGTAATCCACTTCCTCTATTTGAACAATTTGAACATCCCATTTTAGGGTGGCTAATTTAGCACATTAAATCTAAGGCCATCAGGTGCCTTTCAATATTTTACACGTCTTAAGGCTCATATCCAAAAAGAGTGTTTTAGCGTGTGCATATCTCGATAAATGATAAAGGGAGGCCTCCATGATCTCTTGCATTTTGGAGGCTTGTTTAATACTCAATTGATCTTGAGCCAATGCTTTGCGAACCCTTGCTAGTAAGGACCTTATGAAGGTAGATCTTTCTGCTCTTGTCAATCCACTAAACTCATCTGAAAGAAGTATAACTTTTACATGGTCATAATTTTGACAGGCTTTTAACCACTCATTCACCAAATTGTCGTTTTCATCGACAACAATCCCAGATGCCAATTCAGATGCCGTTCGTGGATTTCCCTCCGCTTTTTCTGCGATCTTTTCAGCAGCGCTATAGCTAATTTCCCTGTTCTCTGTTAGCCAACTCGCGACTTCCATTTTAGAAAATGGCTTTACTGTCAAAAGTTGCATTCTAGACCTTATTGTAGGCAACATGTTTTCCCATTCTTCCCCGACCATTATTATCAATTTCTTTGGCTCAGGCTCTTCAAGGATCTTAAGTAGTTTGTTGGAGCATTCCATATTCATACGTTCTGGCATCCAAATGATCATTACCTGAAAACCACCCTCGTATGAACGAAGAGATAGTTTTTTAATAATGGCTTCGGCTTCCGAAACGGAAATTATAGGGTCTTTGTCCGCATGGCCGACTTGCTCAAGCCAAGAATTGAGATCTGTATAAGGGTGGTTCAAATAGTGTTCTCTGAATTCATTGACAAATTGTTCACAGGTTGTTTGCTTTTTGCTTATCAATTGTTGGATCGGGAATACGATATGAAGGTCTGGATGCGCTAATCTGTCAGCCCTGTCATCTGATGGAGCTTCTCCGAACAAGCCTTTATTTTTGTCCATATTCAACACTTCTCTGGCTATCGAAAAGGCAATGGGTAAATTTCCACCCCCCTGTTCTCCCTTCAAAAAAATGGCATGTGGCATTTTTTTGTTTCTAATGGCAAGGGTTAATTTCTCTCTGAGATCTGGCTGTATTAATACCTTATCAAACAATATTTTTCCCCGTTTTGATTGAAAGACTAATTTTACCGATCAATTGAGACATATGCAAACAATTCGAACTATTGATATCAAAGGCAAAACTGTGCTGGTAAGGGTAGACCTGAATGTGCCGTTGAATGATGATCTTATTGTTACGGATAACACAAGGATCAAAGCCGCATTGCCCACAATGAAGCACGTTTTAAGTGAAGGAGGAGCCCTCATTCTTATGTCCCATTTGGGAAGGCCAAAAGAGCGAGAACCTAAATTCTCGTTAAGGAATATAATTCCGGAAATAGAGGCTCTATTAGGGAAAAAAATATCCTTTGAAGAAATGACCGATGAAGGTCAGACGCAGAAAGCTTGTAAAGATCTCGCAGCAGGTGATGTATTACTATTAGAAAACCTGAGGTACGACCTCCGAGAAAAAAAAGGAGATCAAGACTTTGCAAAGTTCCTTTCTAGCCTGGCAGACGTATATGTAAATGATGCTTTTGGCACAGCTCATAGAGCACATGCTTCAACTGCCATTATTGCTGAATACGCAAAGCAATGCGCTTTTGGATTGTTGATGGAAAAAGAGATAGAAAATCTGAACAAAGTGATGGAACATCCGGAATCGCCTGTAACTGCGATTATTGGAGGGGCTAAAGTTTCCAGTAAAATAGACGTGATCTATAACCTACTCGACAAGATCGACCATTTGATCATTGGGGGAGGAATGGCATACACTTTCATAAAAGCTCAAGGTGGAACTATCGGGAATTCCTTATTTGAAATAGACAAGGTCGATGAAGCGCTAGAAATACTTGCTCTTGCTAAAGATAAAAGTGTCACGGTTCATCTGCCAGTAGACACCTTGATAACTGATGCGTTTTCTGCAGATGCCAACAAAAAGATTGTGCCGACAGCTGAGATTCCTGTCAATTGGATGGGTTTGGATATAGGTCCTAAAACAATGGAAAACTTGGATGGAGTTATTCGTGAAAGTAAAACCATCTTATGGAACGGTCCTATGGGTGTTTTTGAAATGGAACCTTATTCTAAGGGTACCATATCCGTAGCTAAGTCTATTGTGCTTGCTACCGAAAACGGAGCCTATTCTTTAGTGGGTGGTGGCGACTCTGTTGCCGCCTTAAAACAATTTGGCTTGGATGATAAGGTTAGCTATGTTTCTACAGGGGGAGGTGCAATGTTGGAGTATATGGAGGGGAAAGTGTTACCGGGGATCGCAGCTCTTCAGGATTAGATCTCTTTCTTGGGAAAATATTCAGACATGATCCTTGGGAAAACATTTTCGCCAAAATCTACCATGGGCAGATAAAAATTAGACGTTTGTTTCATTTCGTCTGAAAAGAATGAGATCCTTTGATCTAACTTATTGACAAATACAACGATAACCGTACATATCAATAAGCCCTTTAAGGCGCCAAAAACTCCTCCTCCAAGTTTATTCAAGAATGAAAGCGAAAGTGCGTCTATCAGCTTGGTAATGATCTTGGCGATCAAATGGACCACTAAAAGTATAAGTATGAACATCAAGGCGAAGCTGAGAATCGGAACATATTTTTCGGATACACCAATACCGGCAACCGTTTCATTCAATAAAGATGAAAAATGAACAGCTCCATAAATGCCAAGAACAAGAGCTATCAACGATGCGAGCTCTGTAACAAATCCCCTAGAAAAACCCTTGTACGCGAGCCATAGGGCAATGATAAGAATGGCAATGTCTATTGCGATCATGGATCAAAACTATTTTATATTATCTAATAATTTTGCTTTGCATTAAATAGTTTTCTTTGTTCAATTGTTATGATAGATCTTGAGTTTGATCGTAGGTGGTTCAATTTTTTAAAGGAACGATCAGAAGAGTTTGGTGATGAGCTAGACCTTCAGTCCATTCTCTTCCTCATTGGAATACAAGAATTGGGGTTTGGATTTAGGAAGTATTCCAAAGATGATAAACTGAACATAGTGCACATAGCAGTTTGCACCCTGCTCGAATCTTATGGATATTATGCTTTCAAAGAAAGAGACGAAAAAGGATGGCCGGTATTTGAATTCCTAAAAGAGTTACCCGCCCTAAATGAAAAAGATCAGGAGCGACTTATGAAAGATGCTGTGATGGAATATTTTATTGAAGAATGAGCGTGAGTTCATTCACCTCCTCTGGCTGTACTTGAATTATGCTATTTGTGCTCAGCGAATCCGCATCTACTTCCACATTCAAAACAAACAAACCGAATTGGCCATCCTCAAAGTAAGATGACATATCAAAAATGGCTTCACCAGCTGCATTCGTTTCTTCTTCCTCCTCAATAATACTGTCTCCAGGCTGACTAAACAAGGTCACATTTGCGCCAACGATCGGTTGGAATGCGCTTCCCTGAACCGTGATCTTCACGATAGTGTCTTCTGTTTTTTCACAGGAAAAACAGAAAATGATAAAAAAAGAAAACAAAATGGCTTGGGCCTTTGCCATGGAAATATTTTACTGAAGTATAACGGTTTCTTCGTTTACGATCTCGGGTTCTACCTTAATAATGCTTTCAGCACTGAGGCTGTCCTTTTCTACTTCTATATTCAAAACAAAAAGACCTGCTTGCCCTGCTTCGTAATACTCTGTAAAATCGAAAACGGCATCTCCTGCAGCATTTGTAACAGCGGTTTCATCTACTCGAATATCTCCGACATTGACCGTGGTTCCCGAGCCATCGCCAAATAGTCTTACTGAAACATCTGCAATGCCTTGGCCATTGATGTCAACAACAGCAATTTTCGCAACAGTGTCCTCTACCTTCTCACAAGAAGTCAAGCTAGCAATGATCGCCAGACATAAGATCGACTTTAAGTACATCCTTTTCATTCTATGTGCTGATTTTGTTAATTTCGCCCAGTCTTTAACCGGGAAGAACAACAAATGTATAAAAATACAGCTTTATGCGCTGATTTTCACACCTTTAAAATTCTACTGGAATTAGTAAACTTAAAAATGACAATTGATGAAAAATATCGTACGGATCTTACCTTTAGCAGTACTAATCTTTTTTTCAGGTAAGTGCGGTGAAACCGCATCTCAAGATACTGAAGAGCCAAAAGACGTTGCTGCAACGACAGTAAGTGAAACGCAGAATGATAAAAGAATGAGAGTAAAAATTTCGACCCCCTTTGGCGATATGATCGCAGAATTATACAATGAAACGCCTCAACATAGAGACAATTTCATTAAGCTTGCTGAAGAAGGATTCTATAACGACTTGTTATTCCATCGTGTGATCTCAGGGTTTATGATACAAGGTGGTGATCCGGACTCTAAGGGCGCTGCTCCAGAACAAAGACTAGGCAGCGGTGGGCCTGGATATACAATAGAAGCCGAGATCTTACCTCAATTCTACCATAAAAAAGGTGCTCTGTCTGCTGCAAGAACAGGAGATGGTGCAAATCCTGAAAGAAGGTCTAGTGGCAGTCAATTCTATGTAGTTCAAGGAAGACCTGTTCCTATGGGTGGTTCAAATGTGCAAAAAGAGAATCAAATGATGCAAGAGTATATTAGAAAACCCGAAAATGCGGAGTACATGGAAAGGCTAAAGGGTTATCAGCAAATGGCAAGTGACCCCGCTAAGCTGCAAGAAGCCCAGCAAAAGATACAAGAACTTACAGAAGAGATCAGAGGAAAGGCTTTGGAAGGCTATGTTCCACCAGAACCCACAGAGAAAGACAAGTTATACGCAGAAATAGGTGGAACTCCACATCTTGATGGAGCATATACAGTTTTTGGAGAAGTCGTTGAAGGCTTGGATGTTATAGATAAAATAGCCGCAGTTAAAACTGCTCCTGGTGACCGCCCGGTTGAGGATGTAAAAATGTCTGTGAGCGTTATTAAGTGATCATTGAAGGAAAAGATAGAAGAAATATTGTCTGAGGTAGAGGCTTTCTCCTCGAATGTGCCTGAAGAAATAGAAGCATTCCGCATCAAATTTTTGGGCAGAAAAGGTTTGGTCAAGGACCTTTATGCTGATTTTAAGAATGTACCGAACGACCAAAAGAAGGAGATCGGTCAACTATTGAATAGTTTAAAGGCAAAGGCTACTGAGAAGACTGCGCCATCAGACAATAATGCACCTGAGGAAATAGGAGAAAGCTATGATTGGAGTAGGCCAGTATCCAAGTATTTTGAAGGAAGTAGGCATCCTATCTCTATCGTAAGAAACGAGATCGTTGACATTTTCAAGCGTATTGGTTTTTCGATTTCCGAAGGACCGGAAATCGAAGACGACTGGCATAATTTTACGGCTTTGAATTTTCCGAAAGAGCATCCTGCACGTGACATGCAGGACACATTCTTCATAGAGGAAGACATCGCATTGAGAACGCATACATCTTCAGTGCAGGTCAGGGTTATGGAAAGCACGAAACCTCCTATTCGCACCATATCTCCAGGAAGGGTTTTCCGAAATGAGGCTATCTCTGCCCGATCTCATTGCATATTTCATCAAATAGAAGGTTTATATATAGACAAGGGTGTTTCATTTGCCGATATGAAACAAACTTTGCTCTATTTCGCGCGCGAGTTTTTCGGAGCTGATTCTAAAATAAGGCTTCGCCCATCATACTTCCCATTTACAGAGCCTAGCGCGGAGGTGGATGTGTATTGGGGTCTCGAAACGGAAACCGATCACAAAATAACCAAGGGAACAGGGTGGTTGGAGATCATGGGATGTGGAATGGTTGATCCAAACGTATTGGAAAATTGTAAAATAGACCCAAATGAGTTTTCAGGTTTTGCTTTTGGAATGGGGATAGAGCGAATAGCTATGTTACGATACCAGATCAGCGATATACGTCACTTCTTTGAAAATGACGTGCGTTTTCTAGAACAATTCAAGTCTTCTATTTAAAATCCCAATTGTAGGTATGCAGTTCCTCCAAGCACCTCGTAAGTAACTTGGTACTTGCATCAATGTCGGACTTGCTTGCCATTTCGATAACCGTATGAATATGTCTTGTTGGTATTGATACCGCTCCGGCTATAGATCCTCCCGAAACGTTCCTTTGAATTGGTGCCGTGTCTGTTCCACCCGCTGGCAGTAGTTCTGGTTGCCACTTGATCTTGTGTTTCTTAGCAGTTTTTTTCATAAACTCTACCATTCTGTAGTCACAAACGGTTCGCGCATCCATGATCTTGATAGCTGTTCCTTTCCCTACTTCCGTTATCTTTTCATGAGGCGAAGCCCCAGGCACATCATAAGCTATTGTGGTATCGAGTCCGAACCCGAAATCTGGCTGGACCTCAAGCGCTGCAACCTCGGCTCCTCTGAGCCCAATTTCCTCCTGCACTGTAAAAACACCATATATATCATATTTAGGTTTTTTAATGGCTTTAAGGGTTTGGATTAGAATGTATACAGAAACTCTATTGTCAATTGATTTACAATTAACACAATTACCCATTTCTATTAATGCCCTGTCTCTTGTAATGGGATCACCAACAGAAATATATTTTTCTACTTCCTTCTTAGGCATACCCATGTCTATCCAATAATCAGTGATCTTTGGGGCCTTGTTCCTCTCATCACTGGTCATCACGTGAATGGGTTTTGCTCCCATTACCCCTATCATGTCTTTTTTACCGTGCACGATCACTCTTTGGGCCGTAAGGGTCTTCGGGTCGAAACCACCTAAGGTGTGAAACCTTAGAAACCCATCCTCTCCTATGTGCGAGACAATAAATCCTATCTCATCCATATGAGCTCCGATCATAGCCCGTTTTCTTCTTTCGCCCTTTTTTGTTTTCTCTGAACCTCGAATAATGGCAGAGACATTGCCCATATTGTCTATGCTCACCTCATCTACATGACCTTTAACCTCCCTAAGAACAACCTCTCTCACTTTCTGCTCAAAACCAGGCGCACCAGGCACTTCGCATATTTTCTTCAATAAGTTTATTTCCGCTTTTGTCATTTTATACCGTGCTTAATTTCAACATATTGGTCATGCCTTTTTCTGAAATTGGAATAGAAGCTACATTAACCACCATATCCCCAATTTGTACAACCCCTTTATCCATTAGAAAGGATTTTATATCGTCAATTGTCTTGTCCGTGCTGATCATGGAATCGTAATAAAACGCTCTTACCCCCCACACCAAACTCATCTTGGCTAGGAGCTCTCGATTTCCTGTGAATACAACTATCTTGGCTTTCGGTCTATGGCTAGATATTTTAATTGCATTATACCCAGAGAATGTCATAGTAATAATTGCTTTTGCATTTGAACGTTGTGCCAGCCTGCAAGAAGAATAACAGATCAAGTCTGATATGAACCTATCTCCTTTCTGGTCGCTAGGAGCAAACTCATGATAGAAAATGTTGTCATGCTCTTCGATCTGCCCAATAATACGGGTCATTTTCTGGATCACTTCAACAGGATGTTTTCCAACAGAGGTCTCCCCACTTAACATCACGGCATCTGCACCATCTAACACCGCATTTGCAACATCATTCACCTCTGCTCTGGTCGGGGTTATGTTCTCGATCATTGATTCCATCATTTGAGTTGCCACGATGACCGGCTTAGCCTTTCGTATGCACTTTTTGACCAACATCTTTTGTATCAAGGGAACATTCTCCATTGGAATTTCTACACCAAGATCCCCGCGAGCTACCATTATGGCATCTGTTTCTTCGATGATAGAATCTATGTTATCAATAGCTTCAGGTTTTTCGATCTTAGATATTATCCTAGCTCTGCTGTTTGACTTTTGTATCAGGTCCCTAAGCTCAACTACATCTGCTGCTTTTCTGACAAATGAAAGAGCCACCCAGTCTACGTTTTGCTCAAGCGCAAATTGAAGGTCTTTTCTGTCCTTTTCTGTTAAAGAGGGCAGAGATACATGCGTATTTGGTAAATTCACACCCTTATTGGAAGTGAGTGGCCCCCCGTGAGACACAGTTGTTGTTACTTTGTCATCTTTATCGGTTTCTTTAACAATCAGTTCCAATTTGCCATCATCCAGGAGGATCTTTTCTCCTCGTTTCACATCCTTCGCAAAGCTCTGATAGCTGATATATGCCCCGTCTTGTCCACCTTCTCTTTTCTGTGTGCTTAGTTCAAATGTTTCTCCCTCCAAAAGGACAACACCTTCTTTCATTTTTCCAATTCTGATCTTTGGCCCCTGAAGATCTGCAAGCAAAGCGATGCTTGCACCCATCTCTTCATTCAACTCTCTAACAGCATCAATAATTTCTTGCATCCCAGAATGGTCACCATGAGAAAAATTTAGCCTAACTACGTCCATTCCAGCAAGCATCATCTCTTTCAATGTTTCCTTGTTCTTAGAGCTAGGGCCAATGGTGGCAAGTATTTTTGTTTGTTTTGTGTTCATCTTTGATCAATAAAGCAATCTGTCTTTACTTTTTAGTTTCTCAATATCAATGTTCGCTACGGAAAGTATGATCCCAATAGACTTTAGGTCCTGTAGCAAGCACTCTTCGCTATAGCGCTCTGCCGCGATCAATAAAAAATAATCTATGTTGGATTCTTCCGGTATGAGAAAACCCCACTTATTTCTATTTCCAACTAGAGTATAAGTGATACCAGAGTTTTCATCGTGATCGACAAAACGAGGAAACATCATTTCCTCTTGGAACAAAGGGTCTTTAATAACAATTGCGTCCGTTTTAACCAATTTTGTATCAAGGCTATTGTTCAAATGCCAAGCCAATCGATATTCTTTTTGGTGGCAACTTATCCCATAACACTTAAAATCAAAGTCTACTTCTATGTGTAGTTTTCTCTTCGCCATTTCTAGATCGATCGGTTAAGTAACGAAATATGACTGTCATTAAGACAATGAAAAAGCGAAATTTTAAACGTTGTTATGTGAGGCTCTGAAAAGCTACATGGAGAGTTTAGACCAGGCCTGTTTTGCTGCCCTTTTCTCTGCATTCTTTTTTGATCCGGCACGCCCATTTCCAAAAGGCTCTTCGTCTATAAAGACCGTTGCCTCGAATTTCTTTTCGTCTTCGCCAATAGTTACTTCTTCACATCTATACTCTACTCTCTTTTTCTTCTTTTGGGTCCATTCTTGGAGCATGCTCTTATAATCAGAATTTACCTCTAACACCTTGTCCATATCAATATTGTTCCGAATAGCTTGTAAAGTGATCTGCATGCACCTTTTGTACCCTATATCATAATAAATTGCGCCAATGATCGCCTCTAATGTATTACCGATTATCGTCTCACGAGGCAGATCAAATTGCTTTCTTACGGGTATCTCTTTTCCAACGCTTAGTTTTTCAGCGATAGATATAAGGCATTCCCTACTCACTATTCTCGCTCTCATTTTGGTTAGCTCTCCTTCTTTTTTGCTCGGGTATCTTTCGTATAGAAAGTCTGCTAGTACTAGGTCGAGAACAGCATCTCCAAGAAACTCTAACCTTTCATTGTTCTTAACAGCTCCTTTTTTCGAGTGCGATTTATGGCAGAGCGCCAATTTATAGAGATCGATCTTCTTTGGGGTGAATCCGAATGACGCCCTAATTGCTTTTTTTATGCGATCACCTAAGACATCTTTTTTTCGCTGGAATGGCCAAAGTCCCAAATTCCTATTCGAATTTTTTGAATATCACAGATGTGTTGTGGCCTCCGAACCCGAAAGTGTTACTCAGTGCATAGTTCACCTTTCTTTCCTGAGAATTATTGAACGTCAAATTCAGTTTAGGGTCTATCGCTTCATCATCCGTAAAGTGGTTTATAGTCGGAGGAACAACGTCTGTGCTCACAGCCATTATGCTTGCGATAGCTTCGATAGCGCCTGCTGCTCCCAACAAATGCCCAGTCATAGATTTTGTAGAACTAATATTAAGGTCATAAGCTGAGTCTTTAAAAACCTGTAAAATGGCTTTGGTCTCTGCAATGTCTCCAAGAGGTGTAGAAGTTCCATGAACATTAATATAGTCGATATCCGAAGCATTTAGCTCGGCCTCAGACAGCGCACCTTGCATTGCACTTTTTGCACCTGCACCTTCTGGATGAGGGGCTGTAATGTGATGTGCGTCTGCTGATAGTCCACTACCTACCATCTCTGCATATATCTTGGCCCCTCTTTTCTTGGCGTGTTCATATTCTTCCAATATAAGTCCACCTGCACCTTCGCCTAATACAAATCCTTCTCGGTCTTTATCGAAAGGTCTGGATGCTGTTTCAGGATCATCATTTCTTTTTGAAAGTGCTTGCAATGCACTGAACCCCCCCACAGATGCTTCATTTACACATGCTTCGGAACCGCCTGATACTATAGCATCACACTTTCCAAGCCTAATGTAATTATAGGCATCGATCAATGCATTATTAGAAGACGCACATGCTGAAACCGTAGCATAGTTTGGCCCTCTCAAATTGTGCTTCATAGAAATATGCCCAGGAGCAATATCCAGGATCATTTTAGGTATGAAGAATGGGTTGAACCTAGGGGTCCCATCGCCATTAGCAAAATCGATCAATTCATTCTGAAGTGATGTAAGGCCGCCTATTCCAGATCCCCAGATAACCCCTATCCTATCGAGATCGGGCCCACTGTCCATAATACCAGAGTCAAGAATGGCTTGGTCACTTACGAACATAGCGTAATGTGAAAATGCATCCATTTTTCGCGCTTCCTTTCTATGCAAATACTCATTTACATCAAAGCCTTTGACTTCACATGCAAATTGTGTCTTGAATTTAGAAGCGTCAAATCGGGTTATTGGAGCTGCTCCACTTTTACCTTTTGCAAGGTTCTCCCAATACTCTGTTACTGTGTTTCCAATAGGGGTGAGCGCACCTAAACCTGTGACAACTACCCTTTTGAGTTCCATATTATAAGGCCTTAGCTGGCGTTACTCTCGATGTATTCTACTGCTTGACCAACTGTTGCTATTTTCTCTGCTTGATCATCAGGAATAGCAATATTGAATTCCTTTTCAAATTCCATGATCAACTCAACAGTGTCCAAAGAGTCAGCTCCTAGATCATTGGTAAAATTAGCTTCGCTTGTTACCTCTGATTCTTCTACCCCTAATTTATCAACGATAATTGAGGTAACTTTTGTTCGAACGTCTGACATACTATTTAAAATTTAAGTTTGAATTGGGCTGCAAATAAAAAAATATTAGATGTAACCGCAAAAAAATAATTATTTGGCAAAGTCCCTAATTACAGGCCATTTCCGATCTTGGCCTTTACAAAGGTAGTGCCAAACTAGCTATATGCAATATGAAACAGCGCTTCACCTTGGCTAACAACGGGGCTATTGTTGTGTCCTACAATGGTTCCGTCTCTGTCGGCAATTACATTTTTTAACTTCCTATCCGGATCAATTTGATTGATCTTTCCAAGTAATTCTCCCTTCTGACAATTCTCTCCACTCTTTTTTAGTGCAATAAAAAGCCCTGATCTATCAGCTCTTAACCAAGTCATTTTATCAAATCTCTTTGTTTTACCTGGGCCAATATTTTTATCAATACACCCAAATGCGCTCAACACCCTTTCACAACCTTTGATCCCTTCATTGATCACTGGGCCATTCAATCTCAGGGCTTCACCCCCTTCATAAACCACTATTGGTTTATTTTTTTTGATCGCGGTTTCCCTAAAGGACTTAGGGATCGTTTTGGTGCTAATACTAAGTGGCGCGGAAAAGATATCACTGATATCCTCTGATGCCTTATGGTCTTTAGTATACCTTGTCTGCGGATAGTTGTGTCTTGACCCGCCTCCCGTGTGAAAGTCTATTCCAAAGTCGATGATCGGTAATACTTTATTGGTGATCACGTGCGCCACTCTGGAGGCGAGAGAACCCCTCTGCGACCCAGGAAAACTCCTGTTCATGTCTTTCCCTTCCACCACATCTCTAGAGAAATTTATGAAACCATATACATTCAGTATTGGAATTGCGACCACTGCTCCCTTTTTAATGCTCTTCAGATCCTTCTTATTTATTAGGCGTCTGACTATTTCTATCCCATTTATCTCATCACCGTGAAGTCCTCCTGTAAACATTACTCTTTTACCCTTTTCCTTACCATTAAAAATGTAGATAGGCAGGTCTATCTTGGTTCCTGAGGCAAGGTCTGCAATATCAAGATGTATTCTTTTATTTTGCCCTGGAAGTATGCTGTGACCACATATTTCTATCGTTTCTCCCATATCACCTTGCTGACTTTAAGATGTGTTTCACGAATTGTTCTGCAACATTTATTCCTGTTGCTTTTTCTATCCCCTCTAAGCCTGGTGAAGCATTAACTTCCATGATCAGGGGGCCACGCTCAGAAAACAGCATGTCCACGCCTGCTGTATCTAGTCCCATAACTGCCGCTGCTTTTATTGCTGCTTCCTCCTGATCCGAATTAAGAATGATCTTTTCACCAACTGACCCTCTATGGATATTCGACCTAAATTCTCCTTCGGGTGCTGTTCTTGTCATTGCCGCCACTACTTTTCCCCCTATTACGATCACCCTGATATCTCTCCCAGCCGACTCCTTTATGAATTCCTGAACAATTATTCGCGCTCGTACTTTATTGAACGCTTCGATCACAGATTCTGCGGCTTTTCGCGTTTCTACAAGCACTACACCAAGACCTTGGGTCCCTTCTAAAAGCTTTATGATCAATGGGGGGCCTCCAATTGCTCTTATCAGGTTTTTTGTGTCCTCGGAATAATTTGTGAATGCCGTTTTAGGTAAGTTCAATCCCGACTTAGAGAGCACCTGCAAGCACCTTAATTTATCTCTCGCCCTTAAGAGGCCATCTGAGCTTACGCAGCTGTACACGTTCTGCATTTCAAATTGCCTCACCACTGCTGCACCATAAAATGTGGAAGACGCGCCTATTCGAGGTATTATGGCATTTACGCCTACAAGCTCCTCCATATCTATTAGAACCTGAGGTCTGTCTTTCTCTATGGTCAGTTTGCATTTTAGGTGATTGACTGTTTGTGTTTTGATCTTTTTCTTTTTGGCTTCTTGAGCCAGGCGAAAAGTAGAGTACAAAGAAGGCCTTTGAGAAAGAATGATCAGTTTCATTATTTACCCTTGAACTTTAAAGATAAATTCGTTTTGGTTACATCAACAACAAATCTGTCGGCCAACAATTTTCTGCCGATAAGTATAGGGTATTTCATGTCGGATCGGTCTGAAAGAGAAAGGTCTATATCAAAGATCTGGTTGAACAATATTATCTCCGTAGAGATGACGTAGCGCTCCTCGTCTTGGCCAAACGAATTTCTCACGGTCTTAACCTCAAACTCTGTCGTTTCAATAGGTTTCTTTTTGTATTGAGAATGATAGGGATCTAGCAGAACAAAGCGAATGACTTTCTTATTTTTCTTTTTGATCTCTTCTATAGAGTCGCAGTGTATTGAAGAAGTGTATGCGCCCGTGTCTATTTTTATTGAAACTTCTTTGAGTTTTAATAATGGGAAATCTGCACAATCTGTTCTGCCGATCACTTTCTTTCTTTTCCAGGGTCTCATAGTAGTTTACAAAAGATCAAAATAAACAAAACTATTCTACGAAGGCATTGAAATGATAAACTTAAATTTGCAGATCTTGAAAAATAAAAATATAGTCATATTTGCTTCAGGGTCTGGTTCTAATGCACGATGCATTATAGACCATTTTAGCGACCAGTCAAAAAAAGTCGAAGTGTCTCTTGTTGTAAGCAATAAAACTACTGCTGGAGTGTTGGACATTGCTAAAGAAAGAGAGGTTAAAACAAGGGTGATCAAAAGGTCAGACCTTTCAAGCCCTGAGTTTTTGAGTGAGATCGTTGGTATGGACCCCAACCTTATTGTTTTAGCAGGTTTTCTATTAAAGATCCCTCAAGAAATGATCAATACATTTAGAGGTAAGATCGTCAATATCCACCCATCATTATTGCCAAAGTTTGGAGGAAAAGGAATGTATGGAATGAACGTGCACAAAGCGGTACACACAGCTGGGGAGGGTCAGTCTGGTTGTACGGTTCATTGGGTAAATGAGAATTATGATGAAGGAGCCATAATTGCTCAGAATAAATGTGACATAGTTTCAAAAGACAGCCCGGAGGATATCGCAAAAAAGGTCCTTTCTTTAGAACACAAGACCTATGCTACTACAATTGAAAAATTATTGAAAAATGACTTTTGACTTGACTGAAATATTAAGTGCTGCTCTTGTTCTGTTTGCAGTTATCGATGTCATAGGTTCAATTCCTGTGATCCTAGATATCAAAGCCAAGAGTGGAGGAATAAATGAACTAAGAGTAAGTCTTGTATCTCTTGGCATCATGATCGGATTCCTTTTTGTAGGAGAATTTATAATAAATCTTCTCGGTATTGATGTTTACTCCTTTTCAGTTGCTGGTTCGTTCGTTCTGTTCTTTTTAGCTCTTGAAATGATATTAGGGGTTGAGTTGTTCAAAGCAGAAACTGTCAATGCTAAAATATCTTCTATTGTTCCTATTGCCTTTCCGATCCTTGCTGGCGCTGGGTCTTTAACTTCAATATTGGCTCTACGTGGAGAGTTTCAGCAAATGAATATTGTAGTCGCTATCGTGATAAACGTTGCCATTGTATTCGTTGTTTTGAAATTGACAAGACGAATAGAGCGGGTGTTGGGGCCAGGCGGTCTTATTGTCATCAAAAAGGTATTTGGAATAATATTGTTAGCTATTGCTGTGAAATTATTTTCTCAAAACGCAGGGAACCTCTTTGATTGACCTTGGCAAAAAAGAAAAAATACTATGTCGTTTGGGAGGGTCATAAACCTGGGGTCTACAGGTCATGGACAGAGTGCCAAAGACAGGTCGATGGTTTCAAAAATGCAAGTTACAAATCTTTTGGGAGCTTAGCAGACGCACAAGAAGCATTTAAGAACCCTGCCTCTGTGAAGCCTTCCGGAGATAAAAAGACACTTTACTATGTAATATGGTCTGGCAAGGAACCAGGGATCTATACGAGCTGGGCCGAAGCTAGAGACCAGATAAGCGGAGCTATTAAGCCTAAATACAAGTCTTTTGGCAGCAAGTTGCTAGCAGAAAAAGCCTTCAAAGAGGGGCCAGAAAACTACGAAGGCCGATCATTCAAAAAATCAAGGGATCTCTCAGAAGAAGAGCGTAAAAAAATTGGCGACCCCATTTTGATGAGTTTATGCGTTGATGCCGCGTGTAATGGTAAAACAGGAGACTTTGAGTATAGGGGCGTCATTACTGATTCGTCAACGGAAGTATTTCATGCTGGACCCTTCAAGAACGGAACGAACAATGTGGGAGAATTCCTAGCCCTTGTGCATGCCTTGTCCTGGCTTAAGAAAAATCGCAGCGACCTCCCAATTTACAGCGATAGTAAGTATGCTATGGCGTGGATAAGAAAAAAGAAGTCCAATTCAAAAACAACTGACCCTAAAACACTATCATTGCTTAAGAGAGCTGAAAAATGGCTTCAGAACAACTCGTGGGATAATAAAATATTGAAGTGGGAAACCAAAGCCTGGGGCGATATTCCCGCAGATTTTAACCGAAAATAATTCTTTTTGAAAGTAATTATAAACGAAAAAGAGCACGAAATCCTTGATTCCGAGAACGGTATCTCATTTGATGGAATTCCATTAGAGGTCTTAGTTAATGAAACAGGTGAAGGGTCTTTTCATTTCATTTATAATGATACCTCTTATCGCATTATTGTTGAACAAAGCGATAATACTTATCAGGTTCAGATCAACGGTAAGCGAATATCTGTACAAGAATTGTCCAGACTGAAAGACTTGATGGCAAAAATTGGTGTGACGAGTTTAGCGACTGACCACGTGAAGGAACTCAAAGCCCCGATGCCTGGAAAGATATTGAAGGTTTTAGTAAACAACAATGACCCCATAAACAAGACGCAGGGCGTTATCGTTTTAGAAGCCATGAAAATGGAAAACGTACTAAAGTCTCCGGTGGAGGGGCAAATTGCAGAAATTGCTGTGAGCCCAGGAGATACTGTTGAGAAAGATCAAATTCTCGTTACATTTGAAGACCCTAAATAATCTATTATGAAAAATTTATTCCCCTTGTTAACGTTCTGTTTATTGCTGTCTTGTGGTGGACCTGACCCTGCAGAAAAAACTCAAGAGGAGGCCGAGAATTCAGCGCCTATTGAAGAATCCGTTAAAGGCATATTTATGGAGAATAATGGGGTCCGAGTATATGAGGCTATTGTTGAAGAGACCTTTCCAGATGCCAAGATCTCATTGACCGGGCCAATGGCGCCAAATACTGGCCTAAACTCTTTTGAATTTGAAGTAAGCAATTACGACCTGGGGGGACAAACTGCCGATGCAGCAACTCGAAATTGCGCGAATTCGGCAAAAGGACAGCATATTCATTTCATTATGAATAATGGGTCATATAAAGCCAAGTATGAATCAACATTTGAAGAGGAGGTTCCTGAAGGGACCAATGTGTTACTAGCTTTTTTATCCAGATCCTATCATGAAAGCATAAAAACAAATGACGCCCATGTTTTGGTTAAATATGGCGCTGGTGGACAGAGTCTAAGCGAACCTTTGCTTTTCTATAGCAGACCAAAAGGGACATATGCTGGAGCTGATGGGAAAAAATTGTTGCTCGATTTCTATTTGCGAAATGTCGATCTAGCTGACAATGGATATAAAGTCAGGGCAACAATAGATGGCAACGAATTCATTCTACCTAAATGGTGCCCTTATTTTGTTGAAGGCTTGTCTGCTGGTGAGCACACATTTAGGCTAGAGCTCCTGGATCTAAATGGCGATCCCGTTAAAAACGCTCAAAGTGAAGGTGGAAATTCTGTCGTTGGTCCATACAGCGATACTGGTGAAAGGATCATCAACATTACCGAGGGTTAGAAATCCACCTCTTGTAACTTTATCGATACCATTTCGTAATAGGTCGTAGAAAAACGTGTATTTATGATCAAGTATGTTTTTCCTATTGTTATAGGAATGGTGTTGGTGAGTTGTGGGAATAACAATAAAACAGAGAGTGATGCGGAAGCGCCTGTTGAAAAGACTGTTTCTATTGAGGACTCTAAGTATGACCTAATGGATCTATCTGAATTTGGCCTTGCTGCAAAGATAAAAGTGCCAAATAAGTCTTTTACCAATTCTGAGCCTAAGGCTGTTCTAAATGAAACTTCAGGTATCATTGAGATCAGTTCCGGAAACAAATTCAAGTTAAAGGTTAGTGAAACTGAAATAGACAAAGCTCTAATGGTTTCTGACCTAAAGGACGACCTTTTGTTTAAGAACACCATTAAAACAGACGAAGAAAACCTCATAGTTTATACATCTGAGCTGCCTGACGGCTCTGGTTCATTTGACCATTTTTGTGCTTGGTTAAATGTTGATGGAGCCATGTATTTGGTACAAAATGATGATCAAGAAAAAGTGTCCAAGCATTATCTCGACAGGATGATCGATTGTGTCAAGACTATTCAAATAAACGGAACTCTTTAATTGTAAAACCTTTTCATAATAAGTACGTATATCGATTATACGCCATAAAAACTATCATGAGGAAAATAGCATTCATATTGTCGATCGTCCTGCTTTTCATGGCAGAAGCACGAGCTGGGGTTTTGATAGCCGAAGGGAATTATCAAGGAAAAGACTTATATGTTCAGAATCCATTCTTGGACTCTGGAGTAGGTTTTTGTGTTTTCGAGGTAATGGTAAATGGAGAGATCACTTCCGATGAGGTGAACTCAAGTGCATTTGCAGTAGACCTTGCAGCATGGAAATTAGAGCTAGGAGACCCTGTAGTCGTAAAGATCAAGTACAAAGATGGCTGCAGCCCAAAAGTGATAAACCCAGAGGTTTTAAAGCCTCATAGCACGTACGAATTAGTTTCATCAAATATCTCTACTGATGGCGTGTTGTCCTGGAGCACAAAGAACGAATCTGGCGAGATACCATACATTGTAGAGCAATATAAGTGGAATAAATGGGTAAAATTAGGAGAGGTTCAGGGAAAAGGCTCTAAAGTACAGAATGAATATTCATTCAAGATCATTCCACACAGTGGAGAGAATAAGGTAAGAATAAAGCAGCTAGACTATTCTGGCAAGCCAAGATATACCAAAGAAAAGACGTTTAGACCCACAAGTGTATCTGGAATTTCGTTTAACTACGAAAGGTCTAAAAAGGCCCTAATATTCACAGGTAAAACACATTTTGAAATATTCAATGAATATGGAAACCTTGTTAAGAAAGGCTTTGCTGAAGAGGTGGATCTGGCAAATCTTCATAAGGGTGTTTACTACATCAACTATGACTCTAGTTTCGGAGAGTCTTTCAAAAAGTAATTTTCAATTTATAAGCGTACTTTTACTCCTTAAAACAGGTATTGTATGATGAAGCTCGACCATATTGGGATAGCTGTAAAAAATCTTGAGGAGGCAAATGTCCTATATGCCGAGATCATGGGAGAAGGGCCCTACAAACAAGAGTTAGTGGCTGGAGAAAATGTTGTAACGTCTTTTTTTACTGCAGGTGAAAGTAAGATAGAGCTTTTAGTCTCTACGGATCCTGAGGGCCCTATAGCTAAGTTCATAGATAAAAAGGGAGAGGGCATTCATCACATCGCATTTGAAGTAGACGACATTGAAGAAAGAATAGCGCATTTCGAGGCTAAAGGGTTTCGTTTGCTGAACAAAGAACCTAAAAAAGGGGCGGACAATAAACTCATTGCCTTTCTTCACCCAAAAGACACAGGTAGGGTGCTCATTGAACTCTGTCAGGATATAAAGAGTTGATCAAATAGAGGATATTTTTTGTAAGATCTTCTGCAAAATATACATTTGCAATCCCTTTTTGGGGCCCATAGCTCAGCTGGTTAGAGCACCTGACTCATAATCAGGGGGTCCATGGTTCGAGCCCATGTGGGCCCACAAGAAACCCTGCCAATGGCGGGGTTTTTTTATTTAACATTTCTTAATGTCCTTTATAAAACAGCCTCTGTTAAATAGACGTTCGTAACAAAAGACAATTTGTGGATTCTATTTTTAATTTTGATGCACACTAAACATTTTCAAACATGTCTACACGGAACTATCAGATCATAATTGGCGTTTTATTGCTTCTCTTGATATTCTTTGGCTGGAAAGCATTCAGCAATAAGCAACAGATCAATGATCAGCAAACAGAGATCGTTGACTTAAGCACTGAAAAAGAAACGCTGCGAGCAGATCTTCAAGACATGTTAGACCAATATAACTCCATAGCTATTGAAAATGATTCCTTGAACGCTGATATCCTTAAAGAGAAGGAACGTATAGAAGAGTTGTTGGCAAACGTTGACATGCTGAAGTCTACAGACAAGAACCTAAGGTGGGAGATAGACAAACTCAAGAAAGAAAACGGAACGCTCAGGAACATCATGCGTGGCTATTTAGTGCAAATAGATTCTTTACAACAATCAAACATCCTGCTTACCGAAGCAAACACAGAGATCTCTGGGCAGTTAGCCAATGTTTCTACTGAAAAAGAAAGGCTGGCCAAAGAAGCCGCGGCCAAAGACAATGTGATCAAGCAGGGCTCTGTGCTTCAGGCATTAAACCTTAATTCTGTGCCTATACGCTTGCGCAACAATGGGAACCAGGTTGAAACAAGCAAGGCCAGTCGTGCTGAAAAGATAAAGACATGCTGCACACTATACGAAAACCGTATTGCGAAGTCTGGGCAAAAAAACATCTATGTTAGAATAATTAGTCCAGATGGTGCTGTTTTGGAAGACGCCAAGAGCCCGAATGCTACATTCAATTTTAATGGTGTATCAGGTAAATACAGCGCAAAAAGAGTCATAGACTATCAAAACCAAACTATAGAGGGTGTTTGTGTTTTCTACGACATTACATCCGAGATCATGACTGGATTGTACGTTGTAGAATTCTATGACGAGGACGCCATGATTGGTAAAACAGAGTTTGAGTTAAGGTAAGCGCTCTTAGAATTACACCAAATTGATCCTGCTGGAAAGCACATCTTTATAAGAACCCCCTATTGGGATAACCTTCTTGTCGTTCTCCAAAATGATGTTTGGCTGCTCAATAGCTGCGATCTTGTCCAGACGAACAATAAAAGACCTGTGTACCCTTAAGAATTGCTCGGAAGGCAACTTTCGCTCGATGTCTTTCATCGTAGAGTGTATTGTATAGCGCGTATTGAATGTGTTGATAACAACATAATCCTTTAACGCTTCCACAAAGTAAATGTCTTCTGTTTTAACTTTGACCAGTCTGGAATTCGACTTCACGAATATGATCCCGTTGTCTTCTCTTCCTTCAACAATATTGTAAAGCAGGTCCCTTTCGTTCCTGATCTCTCTTTCTTTGTTATGCTTGTAGATCGCCATTTCAATTGAAGTATGGATGTCGATCTCCTTGAATGGTTTAATGATGTATCCATATGGTTCGGAAACTTTTGCCCTTGAAAGCGTTCCTTCATCTGCATACGCAGTGAGATAAATGACCGGAATTGAGATCTTATCCCTTATGCTTTCGGCTGCTTCAATGCCATTTATGTCTCCTTTTAGCATAATGTCCATTAAAACCACGTCTGGCTCAAGTTCTATTGCTAGATCAATGGCTTTTTCCCCTGTGTCGGCCGATCCGATCACGTTGTAACCCAATTTTTCTAAACTGTGTTGTATATCTTTGGAAACAATTGATTCGTCCTCTACAACTAGTACGTTTGTCTTAGACATAAGCTAGGATTTTAATTTCTCAAATTTAATTAAATATTTCGTTCCCTTTTTAGACGAGACTTTAATATCACCATCTAATTGTTCAGTAAGTGTATATACTAGTTGAAGGCCTAATGAATCGCTTTTTTTAATGTCAAAGCCTTTTGGAAATCCCACACCATCGTCACCTATTTCCATATGAATAACATTCTTTTTCTCAAAAATCCTAACTGAAATTACTCCTTTTCTATCATCTGGAAAGGCATATTTCAATGCGTTTGATACGAGTTCATTGACTATAAGACCACAAGGAATAGCCTGATCAAGTGACAGATACAACCTGTCTACCTGAGCGTCTAAAGCTATGTGGTCTGACAACATGCTGTACGAATACAGCAGGTTTTTCGTTAGACCTGTAATATAATCTTCAAAATCTACCCTGTTGAAGTCTTTTGTTTGATAAAGACTTTCATGAATAAAGCTCATCGATTTGATCCTGTTCTGACTTTCTCTCAGAATATTAAGGGAGTTTTTGTCTTTGACATAAGAAGACTGAAGGTTCAGAATGCTAGAGATCACCTGTAAGTTGTTCTTTACTCTGTGGTGAACTTCTTGCAAGAGCACTTCTTTTTCCTTCAGAGACTCCATTATCTGGCGCTCAGACTCTTTCTTGTCTGTTATGTAGTGTCCAATCCCAGAAACCTCAACGACCCTGCCGTTCTCGCTGTATATAGGTGATAAATAGATCTCTATCCATTCGGACTCTCCCTTGACTTCTGGAAGAACCATTTCAAAAACCTGCTTTTTCTCTTTAAAGGCTTTTTTGTATTCGCCTTTGAGGCGATGCTCCATGAGTCCCTTCAATCCTTTGATGTCGGTAGCAATATTTGTTTTCTCCGTCATCTTATGCTTGAACTGCCTCTTTAAGAACTTTTCAAAGTTCTTATTGTAAGAAGTAACATTGAAATTTTTGTCAACAGACCAAATAATATGAGAACTACTATCAAAGATAGCATTGATCTTTGCGCTTTGTTCTTGTATTTTTTGTTCCTGCTTTTTACTTTCTGTTACATCCCTAGAAACACCCATTGAACCCACTATTTCGCCATTATTATTGATCAATCGCGAAGCCGATAACAGAGAAGAAAAGGTGTTGCCTTGCTTGTCAATGTTTTGTATTTCTCCACTATAGTTTCCGTGTTTAATGATCGCGTTTTTTACGATCTCATACTCAATATCAAATGCAAAAAGGGTTTTTGATGGTTTTCCTAAGATCTCATCTGCTTCATATCCGAATAATCGCAAACCTGCCTTGTTGATTTCCCTTATCTTATCATCTTTATCTACGGCAATTATCATATCAAGAGAGCTTTCAATAATGCTTCTCGAGAATTGCTGAGCTTCGTACAATTTTTCTTGGGTGATCTTATGTTGATTGATCTCGTGTTTTAAAACTCTGTTGATCTCCTCAGCTAATACAGCTCTTACTTTTTCATTGATGACACGATCATCGGTATTTCCGTTTTTGTTGATACGTATCAATACTGAACCCTTGTCTTTCTTCGTATTTACCTTGTTGTATTCTACTTGATATCCCTTTACTTTCTGAGTATGGAATCCATACAATTGGACTTGCTCTGCAACCTCTTGTTTGGCTTTTCCTTGGAAATCCAGGAACTTCATTACATCTTTTTTGTTCTTTCCCATCAGTTTTACGCCAGATGGGTTTACAGAGATAACTTTGCTGATATCCGGATCTGTTATAATTGCCGGGCTGTCCAGGTCTTTGATTATATCTTCGATGTCTCTTTTCATATATCAAAGATCTTCTAGTTCTTCGTATTTAGGTTTGATCTTAACACCATCCACTTTTCTTTCGATCCCGTTGTCAAAATTCAGTATCCAAAGGATGTTTCCATCTTCATCATATCTTTTCCAGTCTCCATCTTTCAGTCCACTATTGTATTTACCTTCTTCTTTGATCTTTCCTGTCGGGAAATAGTACTTGTGTTTTCCTACAGCTAACCCATTTATATATTCGCCTCTGAAATTTGTCTTACCATTATCGTAAGTATGTATCCAATTGCTGTTCTTTTCACCATCACTATAGCTTCCTTTCTCTGTATGGTCACCCACATGATAAAACCACTCTCCTTCTTTTAAACCATCTATATATTCACCTTTTGTAATGATCTCACCCTCTTCATTATATTCAATTGAAAGGCCGTCTTCTCTTCCTTTTCTGTAATATTCTTCTCGATGAAGAATTCCATTCTTGTAATACCATTTCCATTCACCAGAAGGTCTTCCTTTTGTGTATTTTCCTTTTTGTTCAAGTGTCCCATCTTTATGATAATATTTCCAGTCTTTAACCTTCTTGCCATCTTTGTAGTCTCCTTCCGCCCTTAATTCCCCAGTAGGATAAAATAATTTCCATTCACCTTGATACGTGCCGTTCTTATCTACTAGACCCTCCGCCTTTTTTGTTCCAAAATCAAACAAAGTTCCCGATACAATTCTACCGTCCTCATCATAATTCCTGTGAGTTCCATGCTTTTTTCCATCCTTATATCCGCCAGAAGAGATAACTTTTCCATCTTTAGAATACTCGTTTTTTATATCTAGAACTACGCTTTCTTCAGCTTCTTCATCTACCTTATCCTGGTCATATTTCTCGATTCCCGTTAAATTGCCTTTTTCATCATAATATTTAAACAGGCCGTTACGAAGATCATCTATGAAATTGCCTTCCATTTTTAATTTACCATTTGCATGATATTCTTGCCATAAACCCTGTTTTCGACCCAATTTATCCTTCCTATTCAACTTCACGGATTTTCTCAGAAACCCTTGTTTATATGTTAGTAAGGCGATCATTCTTCCATCTTTGGCATATTCCACTCCTGTCCCCTCTTCAGCACCGTTTTCAAAAGGAATTACTTTATGCAATTCACCAGTTAAATAGAAATATGACGACTCGCCTGACCTAACGTTGTTAGCGAAATTTTCTGCACTTATCTTCTTTCCTTCTCGATATATTTCATGTATTCCATTCTTCTTCCCTTTCAAATAATTTATCTTATCCGTTAGCTTGCCTTCTGTGTTGTAAAAATTCCAAATACTATCTAAAAGAAGATCCTTCCGTCCCCCTTCGCTTTTTAGCAGGCCGTTCTCATGATACGTTTTCCAATAACCTACTGGTTTTCCATCCTTCATGTTACCTTCGCTAGATATCACACCATTCTCGTAATAAAATTTGTTATATCCATTGGGATCGATCTCCTGAGACAAGGCAAAGCTACACACAAGAGACAAAAGAATAACACCGAATATATTTAAGCACTGTTTCAATATTACTATATCAATTAATTAATTTTTAAAATAAATTGTTATTGTAATTAGCGTGTTAGTATTGGGTAAAAGTTTATGAACGTTTTTTTGTTTTTGATACTTATAAAACGTTTTAAACAAGAAACTAACATATTTTATGTTAGAAAACCCAAAGATTCCAATATACTTAGGATTTATCAAAATGTGAGCATCATCATGCTTAGTTTAAAAGATCTATTGATAAACTTGGTTATTTTTGTTTATTGGATCGTTGAATATCGGGTGAGAAAATAGCTTTTGAATAATTAGTTTTAGAAAGGAATAAGTATAGACGATCCCATTGATCAGTTACACAAGAAAAATGTTCGTTTTTTTTGATCAATTTTTTTTTTGATCAACTGAAAGATCATGGATAAAACAATGTGTTAAAAATTTGAATTTCAGACCTTTGTAGGATATTGGAATATTGATCGTTAATAAGAATGATATCAAATATTGAAAAATGAAGCTGTATTTAGGAAGCGACCATGCTGGTTTTGAGTTAAAAGAAGAAGTCTATGACTATTTAAAGGATGAGGGGTTCAAAGTAAAGGACCTAGGAACAAAGTCTGATGAAAGTACAGATTATCCAGAATATGCCCACAAGGTGGCTGAATCAGTTGCAGAAGACGAAGATTCCTTGGGAATACTTATCTGTGGTAGTGCCAACGGTGTTTGTATGACTGCCAACAAGCATGAAATGATCCGTGCAGCTATTGCTTGGGAGCCAGAGATCGCCAAGTTAGCTAGAGAGCATAATAATGCCAATGTATTGTGTCTTCCTGCTCGATTCATTTCAAAGAAAAAGGCAAAAAAGATATTGGATTCATATTTAGGCGCGGAATTTGAGGGTGGAAGACATCAAAGAAGAATAGATAAAATTGTAATTTGTTAAGATGAAAAGATCACTTTTATTCATATTCCTGTTCGCAGGTATAACATTAATTGCGCAGGAAGATGTGTCTGTGAAGTACGCCAATACAATAACTGCAGAAGAACTTAAGGACCACCTCATGATCTTTGCCTCAGACGAGTTCGAAGGAAGAGAAACAGGAATGCCTGGTCAAAAGAAAGCAGAGAAATATATCATAGACCATTTCAAAGACATTGGAATTACTGCTCATAATGGAAAGTATACGCAAGAATTCCAATTGACGGTAAAGGATCCAAAGAAAGTGTTTGTAAGCAAGAACGCAACAACGTTTGACTTCTTAAAAGATTTCTATTATTATCCTGGAAGTGTCGATGGAACCAATACATACGACCTTTTCTTTGGTGGTTTTGGGATATCAGAGGGAGATTACCAAGAGATATCAGAGGTTGATGTTAAAGGAAAGGTTGTTTTGATCTTTGACGAAGAACCCAATAACAGAGCGGGCGTTTCAAGGATAACGGGCACAAAAGAGCAAAGCGAGTGGACAACGAAAACACAGAAAAAGGTAGATAACCTGACTTCTCTGGGTGCTGCAGGGATAATATATGCTAACAAAGAGTTCAACAAGAACGTTAACAGGATCAAAAAGTTTTTTGGAAACAAGGTGATGAGCCTTGATGAAAGCGCAGATGTTCCGAGTGAAAATACAACACCTGTATTTTATTGTTCGTACGATATGGGATATGAATTGATCGGAGACGATAAGAAGCTCAAGAAATTCAAAAAGAAAGCTTTTAAGAAGGGACCAATTACTGCAAATATTGGTCAAGTTGAATTGAGCTTTAAAAGGAATAGTGAGAAAGTGACATCTTCAAATGTTTTGGGTTATATAGAAGGAACAGACAAAAAAGATGAACTGGTCGTGATAACGGCTCACTATGATCATATAGGAGTTTCAAAAGATGGGCAGATCAATAATGGTGCTGATGATGATGGTTCAGGAACGGTTACGGCACTGGAGATAGCACAAGCATTTGCAATGGCAAGAGATGAGGGAAATGGACCTAGAAGAAGTGTGCTGATAATGGCTGTTTCAGGAGAGGAAAAAGGCCTTTTAGGGTCTAAGTACTATACAGACAACCCGATCTTTCCTTTAGAAAATACGGTTGTTGACCTGAACATTGATATGATAGGAAGAGTGGATGAGGCCCATGCTGATGATTCGAATTACATTTATCTTATTGGTGCCGATAGATTATCCAAAGACCTTCACGAGCTCAGTGAATCAACAAACAGGAAGTATTCTCAAATGAAGCTGGACTACACTTTCAATGATGAGAATGACCCCAATAAATTCTACTACCGGTCAGACCACTACAACTTTGCGAAGAACGGGATCCCAGTGATATTCTATTTTTCAGGGGTGCATGAGGATTATCACCAGCCAGGGGACACACCAGACAAGATCATGTATGACAAATTAGCCAATGTCGGAAAACTGATCTTTCATACGGCCTGGGAAATCGCAAACAGGGAAGAGAGGCTGAAAGTGGATTAATCTTCGAGGAGCGTTGGAATGAACGCCTCTAGCTCTGAAAGGTAGTTGGTAAAATATTCTCCTGTACCAGGGCCATAGAAACCAGTGTGTATCCGCTTTACATTTCCGCGCTTATCTATGAATACCGAAGTCGGAAAAGAAGAAACTTCGTCCAAAAATTCGAGTGTTTGTGTAGCTTCTTTTTTACTCGCGTATCCAGCAACTAAAGTCTCATATTCAAAACCAATGTCGTTTTTGTATTTCGCTATACGCCTTGCTGCAGTTTTATGGTCACGAGTTGACTCGAAACATAGCGCAACGATCTCTAGCCCTTTGTCTTTGTACTTAGTATAAAGATCTTTGTAAACAACGGATTCGTCAGCACAATTGGGGCACCAAGTTCCCATTATTTGCAAGATCAAGGCCTTGTTCTTAAAGCGCTCATCCTTAAAGCTCACCAAATTTCCATCCAGGTCGGGAAATACAAAATCGACATTCTTTTCGCTTGAAATTATGTGTGTCAGTGAGTCGGGGTGTTTAAGCGAGGCATGATCGTTAAGCTGAGCAGACCAATCTTCTTGGTACTTGTGTCCAGACCAAAACCGACCGTCAAGTGTTCCATCATTTTGTTTTTTGGCCTTAAAGAGAAATGCGTGAGCCCCATCAAAACACGACAGCCTTAACAAGGAATCGCAATACAAGCCCTCCAGAAAACGATAGTCTCCTTTTTCAGTGGCAAAAGACCCCTCAACGTAACCAGCTTCTTTAGTATTGAACATTCCTATTGCAGGAGACGGCTTTTCACTTTTTGGGCTGAAAAGAACCTCCCACGTATTCCCTCCAAGCTCATCCATTAATGGGTTTTCAGGGACCTTAAACCGTTCAGTAACTCCGTGTGTTGCGGAGAAAGGTATTTTGTACTCAGTGGTTTTGTTAAAGTTTTGCCAATATCCTTTAAGCTTTGTGCTCCCATTTTTCGACAAGAAAAATGTAGAATTGAAAACTGGCATGTTCACGATCAATGAATCTCCCTTTAGTGTTATTTCATTTGCTGTGATCTTTTCTTGACCATTGGAAATGCTCCATATGATCTGACCATCTTCTCTGGTAAGGTCGAACAAAAAAGGGATCTCCTCCCCGCTCCCTATATCCAAAGCACCACGCCAACTTCCCATTAAAAGGGAGTCCGTTGACATGCTTTGTTGAGTGCTGCAGGAATAAAAGCCAAGAAGAGCAGCAACTATGGAATACTGAATGGTCTTCCGCATAGGTGAAATATCAGAAATATCCAACTATGTGGGAAATCTATTTAGATGTCAAATTTGATTCCTTGTGCTAGCGGGAGTTCGTGACTATAGTTTATCGTGTTGGTCTGTCTTCGCATATATACTTTCCAGGCATCTGAACCAGATTCTCTTCCACCACCAGTATCTTTTTCACCCCCGAAAGCTCCACCTATTTCTGCTCCAGAGGTTCCAATGTTAACATTTGCTATACCACAATCGGATCCAAAGCTAGACAAGAACGCTTCAGCTTCTCTCATATTTGTAGTCATAATACTAGAAGACAATCCTTGTGGCACACCGTTTTGGATCTCGATAGCTTCTGCTAAGGTCTCGTATGGAATAAGGTATAAGATGGGAGCGAAAGTTTCATGCTGTACAATACTGTAACTATTTTTGGCTTCAAAAACAGCTGGTTTTACATAGCAACCTGACTCGTATCCTTCTCCCTCCAAAACACCACCGGCAACAACTTCTTTGCCGCCCTCTTCTTTAACTCTTTCAATAGCCTTTAGATAAGAATTAACGGCATCCTTGTCGATCAGTGGGCCGACATGATTATCTTGATCTAAAGGATCTCCTATGTTTAATTGGTGATAGGCTTTTTTCAGACGTTCTTGTAACTCATCCATTTTGGATCTGTGTACGATGAGCCTTCTGGTACTAGTACACCTTTGTCCTGCTGTTCCAACAGCTCCGAATACTGTGCCAATGATCGTCATGTCTAGATCTGCCTCTGGCGTCACAATAATTGCGTTGTTTCCACCCAATTCGAGTAATGACCTCCCTAGTCTTTCAGCAACGGTTGCGCCAACTATCCTTCCCATTCTTGTCGAGCCTGTTGCAGAGACCAATGGAACCCGTTTGTCCTTGCTCATATACTCCCCTACCCTGTAGTCTCCATTTACTAGACAAGACAGAGCTCCTGGAAGGTCGTTTTCTTTTAATACCTCAGCAATAATATTTTGACATGCAATCCCGCAAAGAGGAGCTTTTTCGCTAGGCTTCCAAACACACACGTCTCCACACACCCATGCTAATGCCGTGTTCCAAGCCCAAACAGCCACAGGAAAGTTGAACGCGCTAATAATGCCCACTATCCCTAAAGGATGATATTGCTCGTACATTCTATGCTCTGGTCTTTCGGAATGCATAGTGCTTCCGTGCAGCTGGCGAGATAGACCAACCGCAAAATCACAAATGTCTATCATCTCCTGAACCTCACCGTACCCTTCTTGAAGTGACTTCCCCATTTCATAAGAAACCAAAGAACCCAAGGCCTCTTTTTTCTCACGAAGTTTTTGGCCGAACTGCCTTACCATTTCACCCCTTTTTGGGGCAGGGGTTTTTCGCCATTCTTGAAAAGCCAGAGAACAAGCCTCTATTACACGGTCGTAGTCTTCTTTTGTACATGTGCTGACTGAAGCAATTGTTTTTCCATCTACAGGAGAAGAAGAGATGATCTTTTCTCCATCTCCAAAGAACACGTCACCTATAGCTACTCCTTTATTTTCTGACTCTATGCCGAGGGTAGAAAGTACTGCCTTTATATCTATTTTTTTACTCATAGCTTATTTTGAGCTTGCAAAATTAAGAACTCTTTACTCACTTCCAAAAGGCCGAAACAAAGTTATTAAGTAGTTGAAAAACAAATACTTAGGCATGTTTTTTAAAAACATAAGTCTGACTAGAGTAAGGAGTGTTCTTTCCCGCCATAAGATTAGAGCACAATCCCCGGAGAAGAGCAAAAAAGGCATTCTTTTTCTTGAAGCGTTCAGATAAGATCGATACATAGAACGCGTCAAGCTTCATGGGTCTTTTGGATATATACTCTGCGCCTAGCTCACCCATTAATAGGGAAATGCTGGTTTCATTGAAGTGCCACAAATGTCGAGGAACATCGTAAGCCGCCCAATATGACCCATAATGTTTTGCATCTTTGGACTCATAGTTTGGCACGGCAATAAGCAAATGACCATTTGGGTTTAGGTGGTCGAGAATGTTCTTAAGGGTGTTTTTTAGGTCATGGATGTGTTCCAAGACGTGCCACATGGTTATGATATCGAATTTCTTTTCTGGGATATCAGAATGTAATTTAAGGCCAAATTGGACTAATGCGTTTTCTCTGGCTTGCGCATTAGGTTCAACACCTTCTGCTACAACTCCTTTTTTAATTAGTGAATTAACAAATGATCCATTTCCTGCACCATAGTCTAAAAGTTTGGGAGAAGAACTCAGCGATCTAATGAGAGAAAGTTTGTCACGAAAATTTAGTGTTTGCGCAAACTTATATAACCGCTCAAAAAGTCCTTGTTTTTTAGTTCCGTGAGAAATGTAGTTTTCGGAATCGTAATATTCACCAATATGATCTTTATCTGGTTGTGGGTTGGTTATTCCTAATTGACAATTTGAACAGCGAATAATATCAAAAGCTTCGTTACTGAAGTAGTGGTCTTTGGTTTGAACATGTAATAGTAATTCTGATGAGTCACATGAAGGACAGTTATTTATTTTTTGATGTTTCACGTGGAACACTAACGCCCTAAATGGACCATTAAGATGGAAATATCCGCGGGAGAAACTCCGGATATCCTTGAAGCTTCACCAAGAGTTTTTGGTTTTATCCGAGATAACTTTTCTACGGATTCTGCCGAAAGCGACTTTATGTTTCCATATTCGGTATCAGAATGAAGCTTTATTCTCTCTAAGCCTTCTACTCTATTAGCATGATCTCGTTCTTTTTGGATATAGCCGCTGTATTTAACTTGTATTTCAGCCTGCTCTATCTCCTCAATAGTGTAATCTTGTGTCTCTATCTCTGTTTTAAGTTCGCCACAAACCATTAGATCATCCAAAGATATTTTTGGCCGTGAAAGGACTTTTTCAAGTTTTACTTTTTGCGTAAGCTTGGAACTTTCTTTAAAGTCTAGAACTGGGTTAATGTCTTTTGGGTCTACACTTATTTTGGAAATGGAATTTACGAGCCTCTTGATATTCGTTCTTTTATTCACGAACAGTTGGTACGATAGATTGTCCACAGATCCAATTTTGTGCCCTAATTCTGTTAATCTAAGGTCTGCATTATCCTGTCTTAATAGAGTGCGGAACTCAGCTCGTGAGGTAAACATTCGATATGGCTCTTCAGTGCCCTTAGTTATCAGGTCATCTATTAGAACTCCTATATATGCTTGGTCACGATCAAGAACAAAAGACTCTTGATCGGTAATACTTAAGTGCGCATTAATTCCCGCCATTAAGCCTTGACAAGCCGCTTCTTCATAGCCCGTGGTACCGTTTATTTGTCCTGCAAAAAATAGGCCCTCCACCAGGTTGGTTTCCAACGTTTTTTGTAATTGAGTAGGAGGGAAGTAGTCGTATTCAATTGCATATCCTGGCCGGAAAATTTTAGAACGTTCAAACCCGGGTATTGTTTTGATCGCTCGCAGTTGCACGTCTTCGGGAAGAGAAGTGGAAAACCCATTTACATATATCTCTATAGTATGCCAGCCTTCTGGCTCTACAAAAATTTGATGTCTTTCTCTTTCAGCAAAACGGCTGATCTTATCTTCGATAGATGGGCAGTATCGAGGCCCTGTGCTTTTTATGGCCCCGTTGTACATAGGGGACCTATCAAAACCAGTTTTGAGGACCTCATGAGTTATATTGTTCGTGTAAGTAATATGACAGGGCAATTGTCGTTCAAGCTTTTTTGTCTCGTTTCCGAAAGAGAATTTACTAGGGAATGGGTCGCCACCTTGTTCCTCCATGAGGCTATAATCAAGAGATCGACCATCTACTCTTGGAGGCGTTCCAGTTTTCATCCTGCCTGATTCAAAACCTATGTCTATTAGTTGCTCTGTAATACCAAATGATGCTTTTTCTCCAGCGCGACCGCCACCAAATTGCTTTTCGCCAAGGTGTATGAGGCCATTTAAAAATGTGCCGCTTGTGAGAATTACTTTTTTGGACTTGATCTCAAGGCCCATAGAAGTTTTAACCCCACTAACAACGCCATTTTCTATAAGTATCCCGGAAACCATGTCTTGCCAAAAATCGACATTCGGGTTTTGCTCTAATGTTAGCCTCCATTCTTGAGCAAAAAGCATTCTGTCATTCTGACTTCTCGGACTCCACATTGCAGGCCCTTTTGAGCGGTTTAACATTCTGAACTGGATCGCGGATCTATCAGATATGATACCTGACATTCCTCCAAGAGCGTCTATTTCTCGTACGATCTGTCCTTTTGCAATTCCTCCCATTGCAGGATTGCAGGACATTTGTCCAATAGTATTCATGTTCATTGTTACGAGAAGTACGTTCGAACCCATTTTAGCAGCTACGTGCGCGGCCTCATTTCCGGCATGGCCGGCTCCAACAATTATGATATCATATTCAGAAAGCATTTGAAATTTGTTCCACGTGAAACGTAGGGTCTAAAAGTCTCGTAAAGATAGATAAAAATCCTCTTTAGCCTTCATCTTTCGCTTTTGCGAAGGGGTCTTATCGTTGTACCCTAATAGGTGAAGCACGCCATGGATCATTACTCTATGGATCTCATCGACATATTTAACATCAAAATTTTGGGCATTTTCTTTTACTCGCTCTAGACTTATATATATCTCACCATCTATCGTATCTTCCTCCGAAAGGTCGAAAGTTATAATGTCTGTGTAAGTATTATGCCTTAGGTACTCTTTGTTGATGTTGTGTATAAATTCATCATCTGAAAAGACATAGATGATGCTATCAATAGAAGCGCCTTCGGCCTCGCAAGATTTTGATATCCAAGCTTTTAGCTTGTGTTTATTGGTGAGTCGGTAATTTATGTTCTCTATGAAGAATGAGATCGGTTTTTTTGACCTCAGGTTGTAATTATTCAACGGGAACCTTGTAATTGAATGAGAGCTCTACATGTGCTCCGGTCTCATCGAATTCTATTTCATCAGCTAACTTAGACATAAGGAAAACACCTCGACCATTAGGTTTTTCTAAGTTTTCCGGAGAAGTAGGGTCGGGGAGGTTCTCGTAATCGAACCCGGGACCTTCATCTTCAATAACGAATTTCAACACATCATCGTCTTCGACAAATTTAATGCGAACCATTTTATCGGGGTCCTTTTTATTTCCATGAGTGATGGCATTGTTCACAGCTTCGGTCATGGCGATCAATATGTTTCCATAATAATCTTCACCAACACCATAGGCCTCACAAATGTCGTCAACCAGCTTTTCTACTAAAGTAATATTCTCGATCTTGGACCGGATCTCGATCGTTTTTGATTCTACCATCAGGACTTTTCCGCTTATTGCTCAAAATTAATAAAATATTCATTGACCTTATTTTTGTAATAAGGTTTTAAATTCAACGGTACAGTCTTCAAAAGTTCTAATTCACTCTCTTTTTTCTTCTGATATTCGAAGTATTCACTTGGGTTGCTAAGCTCCCAATCACGTGCTTCGGTAGACCTTCTTTTGTTTTCTTGGTCACGCTCTTTTTCCGCCTTTTCACTTTCCAACATCTTTATTAAAATGTCCTGTTGACGTTTTATGAGCTCTTGATCGAATTCGAAATTAACCAGATCTTTTTCTTGCTCCTCCATTTCTTTTGCGATCTTTTTGATCTCATTGCCATTTCCTGACCCATCTTTGTTCAGCTCGTCACCCATTTTTTCTAATTCTCTTCTGATGGCCCCTTGTTCGGCCGCCATTTTGGCTATCTCTTCACTCATTCGGTTGCGCCCACTGCCGGTTTTACCTGGTTTTTGACCATTCTTTTTCATTTCCTCTAGCCTTTTAGAAAGCGCTTGTTGCATCTGCCTCATTTTCTTCATGGAGCTTTTGCCACTTCCAGAGCCACCCGGTTTTTGGCAGTTACCTTGGCCTGGCATACCACTAGCTTGCTGCTGTTGCATTTGCTGCAGAACATCGTCCAGAATAAGTGCAAGGTTATTCAAAGAGGTCATAACATATTGTTGGCGCTCATTTGCTTTCGGAGTGAGTCTGTCTGACAAATTGCTGATGGCTTTTTCCATGTTGGAATTAACAGAGTTGATCTCTTTGTTCACTACAGACTCGAGTTGCACTACTCTCTTAGCCAGTGCTCTAAGCGAATCCTTTACCACCTGAGCATCATCTTTTAATTTTCGTTGGCGCTGGGCGAACTCGTTATATTTTGGGTCAGTTGATTTCACACCGCCAACACCATTCATTACTCCTTCCTGATCGAAGGACAACTCTATAATATTCTCTAACAAAGCTCGCAGCGCTTCCATATCTTCTTGTTGCCCTTCCTCGGCACCTGCGGCCATGGCGCCAGCCAATTGCTCTGCCATTTCTTGCATTTTCTCAGATGCGCCCTTTTGGGAGTCGGATGCTTTTTTCTTCTGACCCTTATCTAGTTGTTCAGAGCTATTCTCCATGTCCTCTTCTATCAGTTCCTCCATTTTTTCAGTGTCACCAAGGTCCTCAGGTTCTTCTAGCTCCTCGTTCATTTCGTTCATTTCGTCAAGCTCCTCCTTTAGCTTTTCAAATTCTTCATTAAGTTCTTCTTGTTCCTTTTTCAGTTCTTCTGCATCTGCTTCTTTATCATTGGTCTTCTTCGAGAGTTCTTCTTGTTTTTCAGCAAGCTCTTCAAGCTTTTCAGTAATGTCCTCAACTTTTTGTTCAAGCTCCATTTGTTTAAAGAGCTCAAGGGTTCTGTCCATTTCAGCTTCGATGTCTTCATTGGAAAGTTCCATTTTTTCGATCTGCTCCATGATCTCGTCCTTATCCATCTTTTCCATAAGCTCTTCCATCTGGCGGTAAAGCTCTTTCATTTCTGGCGTCATGACTTGATCAAACAATTCTTGGAGTTGCTGTTGTTTTTCTAATAGGTTCTCGCTAGACTGCTCGTTTTCTTGTTTTTGCTTGTTGTTCTTTTCATTAAGCTGCTTGGCATTGTCCATTTTCTTCTCAAGGTCCTTTTGCTTCTCCAACAAGTTCTCGATCTTCTTTTTTTCCTGCCAGCTCAGCTCTTTCTTTTCTAATAGCTCCTTGCGCAACTCTTCAAGCTCTTTTTGCAGTTCCTTGGCTTCTTCAACACCCTTTTCTAGTTCCTCTTTGATCTTGTCATTTGTCTTTTCCTGTTCGTCTTCGATCTCTTCTAAAGAGGGAGCATTATATGTTTCGGTCTTTGAACGACTCGATTTAGGACCAGAGACCCCATCGTTGTCCCAGATCTCGAAATAGTACTCTATTTTGTCTCCTGGACTTACTGCGACTTCTGCAAGGTCCCAAAAATGAAAGAATTGATCTTTGTTTGCACGTTTATTTATTGAGATGTTCTGTGATATCGTGTTTCCTCCACCAGACACTTCCTGATCAGGTGAAACAACCCTATAATTAAAAACCAGTTTTGAGAACCCATAGTCATCATCAACTGAGCCTGAGAAATAGATCTTTTTGTTTGAAGTAGAATCTCGCTTCTCTTCTAACTCGATGCCCGGATACAGATCGGGAATTACATTAATTTGATAGACGAGTGAGTCGCTGTCTTCAATGAATGAATTGCTGGTAGAAATAGCGTAAGCCTCACTGCGGTAAAGCCTATCAGAAAATAAATATTTCTGGTCGTGGCTTTGCTGGGGCTCATAAATAGAGTCTTTGTAAAACACCAATAGCTCCTCAGTATTTTGTGTATTAAACTCCCAATTAGCTTTTGTCCCAAAAGGAACGACCAGATTCCCTATGTTCTTTAGTGTTTCGTCCTTTTTCCCGGTATAAGCTGGATAATCGAGCGCTATCATGAAATTTAGTAGGCTCGGTTTCGGGAGTGCATCCAAATTGTATGTCTCGGAATTGAATTCATCCCCTGACAAAAAGAAAGGAATGTCGTCTTGAACATTCTTAAAGTTGTAATTGAAGGTTACATTATTCTCTTTCGTTAATTTCGAACGAGTGTTGTTGTAGTTCACATAGACATTTTCAGGAAACACATCTCCTTTTAAAACCAGCTTTAATTGAAAATCTTCTCGTTCCGGCACCTTTAATTCGTCATTTTGGATAATGAACTTGAATGGAGCTTCTTTTTCAAAATGCTGACCATGTTTCACGAGCTTCTTTGTCCCATCTTTTAAAATACTTGGAGCTGCAAAAAGGAGAATAATAAATAGGAGAACAGGGGGTAAAGCGTATTTTACATATTTTCTATTTTCACCTAGGTCTATGGCATTCGCGAATGGCACAGGCTTCAATTCACCTATTTTTTGGTCGATACTTGCGTTTATCAATGAAAGATCACCACTGGTTTTAGAGCCAAGTTTTTTTAATTGTAGAGTATTTATCAATCGGTCTTCTACATTTCCAAAATGGTCTCCGATTATCTTAGAAGCCTGCTCATATGAAATGGTATTCCCAAGTTTAAATAGTTTTGCAAGAGGAATAAAAACGAATCGTGTCAAGACATAGGCACTTCCAGCTAGAAGGCTATAGAATAGAACAGTTCTGACCACAGTCCCTAATTGGTTGAAATGGACCAGGATAGTAACGATCAAATAAAAACCAAGAACCAAGGCTAAGGTATATAGCAAGCCACGAATGATCTGGTTTTTGTAATACTTGCGAATAAAAGCGTCTAAACGCTCAATTAGCTTATTGTAGTTATTATCAATGGTCATATTACGTGAAACGAAAATTTGATATTAAATGGTACAAAAATTATACCCTAAAGTTCACCAATAATAAGGGTTTATGCAATAGAGCCACTAAAAGTGGTGAACAAAGAACATATCATAGGTTAATTGACCCAAACATAGATTCCCATAAACAGTTCTTTGTCGTAGCCGTTCTTTAGTATTAAATGGCCGAATTCAAAGCGTTTATTTAAGAAATGCCTTTGGCAAATATCCATTACCTGTTCTTCTGAAATAGAAGGCGAATATACATTTAGGATCAGCGTACCTTTTTTACTCAACAAATGAGCACAGTTCGAAATGATCTTGTCCAAGCCTGTTTCCAATTTCCAAACTTCTCCTTTCGGGCCCCTTCCAAATGCAGGTGGATCAAGTATTATGAGGTTGTATTGATTTTTGCGCTTTACTTCTCTTTCCGTAAATTTCAAAGCGTCTTCAAGTACCCATCTTATGTCAGAAAGCTGGGAACTCCCCATATTTTCCTTTGCCCATGAAATAACTTGTTTTACACTTTCTACATGATAAGTATCCGCGCCCTTGCATTTAGCTGCGAGAGATGCTGCACCTGTGTATGCAAAGAGATTAAGAAATCGCTGACCTTTGTTTATGGACGTATAGATCTTCTCCCAGTTCACAGCTTGTTCAGGAAACACGCCTATATGTTTGAATTTTGTTAGACGTAAATTCAGCATGACTTTATGTTCGCTCAAAGAATATGACAATTGCCACTCACCTGGCATTTCCTTCAGTTTTTTCCAATAGCCGGAATTTGGAGTTTCCTGGAAGAACTCTACATGTGCAAGTTCGTTCCACTTGCCCTCATTTAGAAAAGGGGCCCCTAGAGCACTTGGTTCGGGTCTAATGAGAATATATTCTCCAAACCGTTCTAGCTTCCTTTTTTTGCCATGATCGATCAATTCATACTCTATCCAGTTTTTTGGGCTTCTTTTCACTCGGCTCAAATATATGCCTTGTATATGACTACATTTGCCAAAATTTTTTTGAATGCCAAACGATCCGGTAAGAGTAAGATTTGCACCTAGTCCTACGGGCCCATTGCATATTGGTGGAGTGAGGACAGCACTGTACAATTACTTATTCGCAAAAAAAATGGGAGGACAGTTTCTGTTGCGAATAGAGGACACTGACCAAAAAAGATATGTTGATGGAGCAGAAGAATATATTGTCAAGTCATTAGAGTGGTTGGGTTTATGGCCAGACGAAGGGCCGGGAATAGGTGGAGACTATGGTCCTTACAAGCAAAGTGAAAGATCTGCGCTTTATCTAGAACACATTGAAAAGCTTCTTGCTTCTGGGCACGCATATTACGCTTTTGACACACCAGAAGAATTGAACGCTCAAAGGGAGAAAGACCCAAACTGGACCTATAATGCTTCTCAGAGAAAAGGCATGAGGAATTCCGTCTCTTTGCCTGAAGAAGAGACAAAAGCTCTGCTCGAAAAAAGAGAGCCTTATGTTGTGCGAATTAAAATACCCACGGAAAGAGAAGTTGTGGTGGATGATGTGATCAGAGGAAAGGTTGTATTCAATTCAAAGGAAATTGATGATAAAGTATTGATGAAGCAGGATGGTTTGCCGACCTATCATTTGGCAAACGTCATTGATGACCACCACATGAAAATAACTCATGTTATTAGAGGAGAGGAGTGGTTGTCATCTGCAGCACTTCATGTATTGCTTTATGAAAGCTTTGGTTGGGAGGCCCCAAATTGGGTGCATCTGCCATTGATCCTTAAACCGGAAGGCAAGGGCAAGCTAAGTAAAAGAGACGGTGAGAAGGGAGGTTTTCCAGTATTCCCATTGAATTGGAATGACCCAATGAGTGGTGAAGAGATCATTGGGTACAAAGAGAGCGGTTATTTTCCTGAGGCGGTTGTAAACATGCTTGCACTATTAGGATGGAACCCAGGAACAGAACAAGAGATCTTTTCCCTAGAAGAGCTTACAAAGCATTTTTCCTTGGAACGCATTAATAGATCTGGCGCACGTTTCGACCCTGAAAAATCCAAGTGGTTCAACCAAGAGTATTTAAGGCAAAAAAACAATGACGAGCTTGCTGACCTATTATTACCTTTTTTGAATGAAAAGGGCTTCGAAGCAGACAAAAACTTAAGCTTAAAGATAGTTGAGCTTATGAAAGAGCGCGCGAACTTTGTTAGAGATATGTCTGAGGTGGATTTGTTATTTCACAGGCCAGAAAAATTCGATGAAAAGACCCATCGTAAAAAATGGAAAGAAAACACTGCTCAGATCCTTAAGGATTATTCAAATTCTGTTAGGTCAGCCGAGAAATTTAATGCTGAGCAAATAGAGATAGACTTTAAGGCATTCCTGGAGAAGAACGAGCTAGGCATGGGAGCATTGATGCCAAACCTAAGGCTTGTATTAACGGGTATTGGTTCAGGACCTTCTCTTTATCACATAATGGAAATACTGGGTAAAGAAGAATGCTTGGCAAGGACGGAAAAGGGCATTTCGAAACTTTCATAAATGGGAGTTATTGAACTAAAGAATATAAGACTCTATGCCTACCATGGCTGTTTAGAAGAAGAAGCCAAGATCGGGCAGGATTACATAGTTGACGTATTGGTAAACACAGACTTATCAAAGGCATCTGAAAATGACAGTCTTTCTGAAACGATCGATTATTCTGATATTTATGACATTGTCAAAAGTGAAATGGCTGTACGGTCTAAGTTGATCGAAAGCGTAGGCAATCGCATCGCTCAGAAAATAAAAGATAATTGGACAAGCATTGAAAGCTTGAGTGTAACTGTTCGCAAACCCCAACCACCAATTGGAGGAGAGGTGGAAGAAGTGAGCATTACTGTAACCGCTTGAGTAAAAGTTGCGTAGAGGTATGAAATTGTTATTTTTGCTTCCCTTTAAGAAAAAGGTTCGGTGGCCGAGTGGCTAGGCAGAGGTCTGCAAAACCTTGTACAGCGGTTCGAATCCGCTCCGAACCTCAACTTATATAACCTATAAGGTCCTGTTCGCCAATAGTGGACGGGACTTTTTTTTGCCATTAACCACGACCATTTTCCTACTTGCCTTTTCATATATTTGACACCCTGTGATGTTAGAGATACTCAAAACATATTCATTAGACCTGTTCCATCTGTTCTATCCAAGGATCTGTGCCTCTTGCGCAAACAGCTTGAATTCTTCTGAAAAGGCGATCTGCCTATCCTGTAAATACAATTACAAAAGGCCGAAATTCCATGACGATAAGAATAATGAGGTTGAAAAGAGATTTTGGGGAAAGATCAAGGTTAAAGCTGCCAGCGCTCATGCACAATTCATTAAAGATGGACTGCTCCAAAAAGCCATTTATGAATTGAAATACAAGCAGAACACTTTAGTTGGTGAAGAACTTGGAAAAGAATTGGGATATGAATTGAAGAACAGTGCTCGATTTAAAGATGTTGATCTTGTTCTACCGGTTCCTTTGCACAAGATCAAAAAAAGAAAGAGAGGATATAACCAATGCGACTTTATTGCAAAAGGAGTCGCAGAAGCTATGGAGATCGAATGGTCAGTAAGGCACATTAGAAGAAATGTTTACAATATCTCTCAAACAGGAAAAAGCAAATATGGAAGGTTTAAGAATACCGAGAACATTTTCGAAGCTTATGGCGATGGCCACCTTAACGGACGAAATATTTTACTGGTAGATGATGTTATTACAACAGGAGCAACTATTGAAGCATGTGTTAATGCACTGAACAAAGTCGAGGGAGCCGAGATCTACGTGGCTTCTGTCGCATACGCCTAGTGAATAAAGAAGAAAAATATTCTGTAAGCCTTAAGCAGATACATAGCCTAATAGAGGCTGAGAAAAACCAGACCGCAAACTTGGCTAATATCTGCTCCGTCCTAAAGACCACATTCAATTGGTGGTGGGTTGGGTTTTATTTTGTTGATGGAGATGAATTGGTGTTGGGCCCATTCCAAGGACCGGTTGCTTGCACAAGGATAGCTTATGGAAAAGGTGTCTGTGGAACATCTTGGAAAATGAAGGAGACGGTCTTAGTAGAAAATGTCCATGATTTTCCCGGGCATATTGCGTGTAGCCCAGAAAGCCTTTCAGAGATCGTTATACCTGTGCTGAAGGATAATGAGGTGATCATGGTCCTAGATGTAGACAGCGATAAAGAGGCTCATTTTGATGAGCTTGACAAGAAATACTTAGAGAAGTTGTGTGAACTCATATCATCTTTGACCTGAGAGTATTAGGATGTATATTGCTGATGGTTCTGGCTTCTTGCGCACAGATCAGATCCCCACAAGGGGGCGATAAAGACTTATTGCCGCCAGTCATTAAAATGATGGTTCCGCCTAACTATTCAACCAATTTCTCGGGCAATAAAATTCTCCTTGAATTTGATGAGTATGTAACCTTAAAAGACATTCAAGAACAATTGCTTGTTTCTCCACCTTTGTTGAAGAGACCAGAGATAAGCGTTAAGGGAAAGTCAGTAATAATTCAATTGGATGAGGTTTTGGAAGAGACTACGACATATACATTCAACCTTGGAGAGGGAATAGTGGATGTAAATGAAGGAAACCCATTGGATAGTAATACTGTTGTTTTTTCGACAGGTCCTTTTTTAGACTCCCTTTTCATTCGAGGCAGTGTCTTCAATGCCTATTCTCGAGCACCAATGGATTGTGGAGTGCTCCTTCACCGGTCTCTTGAAGATTCTGCAATTGTTAATGACAGGCCTCAGTATTATAGTCGGACGGACGAGCGTGGAAACTTTGAACTTAAAAACCTAAGAGAGGGAATATATAGGCTTTATGCTTTAAAAGACATTGATAAGAACTACAAGTGGTCTGAAGTTGAATCTATGGCATTTTTTGAAAAAGATGTCATTGTTTCAGCAGAGGACACCACCTTTTATCAGCTCTCTTCATTTGAACACGTTCCGAGCAAGCAATTTGTAAAAAGGTATGAAAGCCAGAGTCATGGAAAGGTGGAGTTTGTGCTGAACAAAGCACCTCTTGATCTTTCGATAACAGGCCTGGGCTTTGTATATGATTCATTGATCGTTTTAGGTGGAAATAGCACAGATTCGGTGAATTGTTGGTTCCAAAATTTGAGAGACCTCGAAGACCCAGAGTTGATCTTGACCGATGGTGAATGGTCAGATACTTTGTCACTCGGATCATTTGATGAGGGAGAAAAAATGGAAGTGCCTGAATTGGCTTTTTCCAATAAGTTTATTTTAGAGCAAAGCCCTAAAAAGGACCTCGAGCTGAGCATCAACTCCCCAATTTCAAGAATAGACACGTCCAACATGCTATTGAGGTTTGATACTATTTCGAGCTCTTTCGCAACGGAGAAAGTTTCTGCACTTAGTTTTGGTCTGTCGACTGATTGGGAACAAGGAAGAAATGTTAATCTGGTCATATATCCTGGGGCTATTCAAGACATTTATTCGCAAAAAAATGACACTACGGTATTCAGGGTCAAGGTTTTGGGAAAAGAAGACCATAGCGAACTTACTTTAACTGTTTCATGTGGTGAACCAGCCAACTACATAATAGAATTGTTCGAAGGAGCGCGCGTGGAAAGACGAGAGAGTTTTTCTGATAGTACACTTTTTGTTTGGGATTGGATCGTGTCAGGCGAATATCAACTCAGGATATATAATGATGAAAATGGAAATGGGGTGTGGGACACGGGAAACTATTTTGAAAAACGACAACCCGAACAACTAATGTTGTTTGATACCCCTATTCAACTTAGGCCAAATTGGTTATTGGAACAGAAATGGGATCTTAAATTTGAATGATAAAATCATCCGTATCCTCCCCAATTGGAAACTTCTTTCTGAATGCCAGAAGGTCTGTAAATGACACCGATACGCTTTTAATATTTTCTTCTCCTTTATTAAAGGTTAAGAGATGTTCGCCCTTTGCAGAGACCACAGAAGAATTACCATCATAAGTAAGCCCAGAGCCGTCCTTTCCGACTCGATTAACCGCAGCCACATAGCATTGGTTTTCGTGTGCTCGAGCTTTCGTTAAAGTCTGCCATGCGCTTGCCCTTGGACTTGGCCAATTTGCAACATAGATCAATAGATCGTACTCCCAATTGCCTTTGTGGAAAGCATTTCTGCTGAATACGGGAAATCTCAAGTCGTAACATACTTGAAGAGCAATATTCCAACCTTTATATCGAAGGATCTTTCTTTTCTTACCTGCCGAAAAATATTCTGTTTCTCCAGCCATTCTGAACAGGTGCCTTTTGTCGTAATGTTCAAGTGTTCCATCGGGTTTTGCAAAGACCATTCTGTTATAATAGGCATCGTCATTAATGATCAAAGAGCCGCAGATCGCAGCCCCGGTTTCCAATGCTTTATTTTTCATCCATGTTACAGTCGGGCCTTCCATTGTCTCAGACAATTTTTCTGAATTCATCGTAAATCCAGTTGTAAACATTTCGGGCAAAATGACCAGATCTGTATTATCAACAGCGTCTATTAACCGGTCAATTTGAGACCTGTTCGCTTCAGGATTTTCCCATACAAGGTCTTTCTGTACAAGTGTGATATTTAGATCAATGGTCATAAGCTACACAATATCTCTGCACCTTGGTCTAAGGTCTTTTTATTCTTAGCAAAACAGAATCTTAGCACCTTTGAACTTGGTGGCCGTTTGTAGAAAACAGACACAGGAATTGCGGCTACGCCAGCTTCTTCTACCAATTGCTTAGCAAAGTCAACATCTTTATCTTTTGAAATTGAGGAATAATCTAATAATTGGAAATAAGTACCTGAACAGGGGAGAGGCTTAAAACGAGAAGAAGCTATCTTTTTCAAAAAGTAATTTCTCTTTTTTTGGTAGAATTTGGAAAGGGATAAATGGCTTTTGTCATCGTTAATATAATCCGAAAATGCATGCTGTAGAGGCCTGTTAACGCAGAACACATTGAATTGATGGACTTTTCTGAACTCTTTCATTAAGCCCTGTGGCGCATAACAATACCCCATTTTCCAACCAGTATTGTGATATGTTTTCCCAAAGGATGAAACGATGATAGACCTCTTAAAAAGGTCGGGATAACGAGCGACACTTTGATGTTCCTCACCGTCAAAAATGATGTGCTCGTAAACCTCATCGCTGATCAGAATAATGTCTGTACCCTTCAAAGTCCTTTGCAATTCCAACATCTGTTTTCTATTTAGAATACTTCCACTAGGATTGTGAGGAGAGTTGATAATAATGGCTTTGGTCTTTTTTGTAATTGCCTTTTTTAATTTTTCAAAATTGATCGTATAGTCTGGATATGACAATCGCACATGCTTTGTAAGACCTCCATTCAATTTGATCGCGGACTCATAACAGTCGTATGCAGGAGTGAAAATTATAACCTCATCTCCAATTGATACGATCGCACTTATTGCTGTATAGATAGCCTGCGTGGCGCCAGCCGTAATCGTGATCTCGGTTTCTGGGTCATAATTGCGACCATAAAGCTTTTTGATCTTTTTACTTAGAACAGATCTTAATTCGGGTATGCCAGCCATTGGAGCATATTGATTGTATCCGTTCTTTATGTAGTAGTTAACTAAACTTTTGAGGTGCTTATCACAATCGAAGTCCGGGAAGCCTTGAGATAGATTAATGGCATCATTGTCATTGGCCATTTGAGACATAACCGTAAAAATGGTAGTGCCTACATTGGGTAGTTTACTTTTTATAGTTTTCAAAGCGATCAGTTGAAATTTTGCATATCGCACAATTTACGATATATCCCGTTGGCATTGAAAAGAGTGTTATGATCGCCCCGTTCAACGATCTCTCCCTCCTTTAGCACGAGTATTTCATCTGCATGTTGAATGGTGCTTAACCTATGCGCGATGATCAGAGAAGTCCTATTCTCCATAAGATTATTTAAGGCTTCTTGCACTAGTTTTTCCGACTCTGTGTCCAATGCAGATGTGGCTTCGTCAAGTATCAAGATCGGTGGGTTCTTGAGGATCGCCCTGGCAATGCTCAATCGTTGTCTCTGTCCTCCAGATAGCTTACTCCCTCGTTCACCAATTTCAGTGTGGTATCCATTCGGAAGTTTAACAATGAAATCATGGGCATTGGCAGTTTTTGCTGCGGCCTCAACTTCTTTTTGGCTGGCTTTTACTCCAAACGCTATGTTGTTGAATACAGTATCATTGAATAAAATAGACTCCTGTGTAACGATACCAAAAACAGACCGAAGAGAAGACACTTTTATAGACCGAATGTCTTTTCCATCTATTGTTATGGAACCTGTCCCTACATCATAGAAACGAGGAACAAGATCGGCAATGGTGGATTTTCCACCTCCAGACCCTCCGACCAATGCTATGGCCTTACCTTTTTGTAATTCAAAATTTATACCCTTCAACACGGTCTCTTTGTCATATGAGAATGTAACCTCATTAAAAGAGATAGAATTCTTGAGGTCAGATATTTCCGTAGCATCTTTTACATCTAGAATCGTTGGTTTCTCAGCGATCAACTCTTCAATCCTGTCAAGCGATGCTGCTCCTTTCATTATGTGAGACCATGCGTTCGCTATGGCTTGAACAGGTCTGAGTATTTGACTGAACACTATTATGAACCCCATGAATTCTTCACCGTCCAGTTCACTATTGCTTCCCAAAACTAGACTACCACCATACCACACAAGAATGATCATGACCAAAGACCCTAGAAATTCACTCATAGGAGATGCAAGGTCTGAGCTGCGATAGATCTTATTGCTGATCTTGAAGTAATCTTCATTAATATTTGCATACTGCTTCTCCATTTCCTTTTCGGCATTGAAGGCTTTAATGATCCGCATTCCGCCAAGAGTTTCTTCCAATCGGCTTAACAACTCACCCAATTTATCTTGCCCTTTCCTAGAAGTATTTCTTAATGTTTTCTTTAGAAGGCTGATTATCAAAGCTCCTACTGGTAGGAGAAGCAAAGAAAATAAAGTAAGCGAAGGAGAGATCATTAATAAGACGACCAGAGAAATGATAATTGCGAATGGGTCCCTGAAAAGCATTTCTAAAGAACCCATTATAGAGTGTTCAACTTCTTTTACATCGTTTGAGGTCCTTGCTAGCAGGTCGCCCTTTTTCTCTTCATTAAAATATGAAATAGGTAGACTCAATATTCTATGATACATATCTTTTCTGAGGTCACGAGAGATGCCATTTCTGATAGGAGCTAAAAAATATAGAGCGAGATAACGGAAGAGGTTTTTTATTAGAAAGGCGATCGCAACGGTAATACAAATGAAGATCAAAAGCTGAAGCTTGTCATTTGTATTGACATATTCTGCCATTTTATAGTTGTAAAGGTCTTGAAAATAATCTTTGGATAAACCAAACTCTGGCTTCGATACCTCAATGGTTTTGTTTTGGAAAAGCAGGCGCAAAAAAGGGATGAAAAGCAAAAGGCTAACGACATTGAATACCTGGTAAATGATATTGCATATCACATTGAGAAAAGCATGACGCTTATAGTGCCATGCACGACCCAATATTTGAAAAAATCTGTTCAATAAACCTTTTTTAGAGCGGGATGTTACCGTGTTTTTTTCTTGGAAGGCTTGCCACTTTGTTCTCTAGCATATTAAATCCTTCAATGATCTTTGCACGTGTATTCTCAGGAATGATCACTTCATCTATATAGCCACGTTCAGCTGCATTGTATGGGTTTGCAAATAGTTTGGCATACTCAGCCTCTTTTTCCTTCCACTTTTTTTCAGGGTTATCTGCTGCTGAAATCTCCTTTTTGAATATTATCTCAGCAGCACCTTTGGCGCCCATAACAGCGATCTCAGCGCTTGGCCAGGCAAAATTCAGATCTGCCCCGATGTGTTTGGAGTTCATTACGTCATAGGCCCCCCCATAGGCTTTTCGTGTAATGACTGTCATTCTTGGAACCGTTGCCTCGCTAAAGGCATAAAGCAGTTTTGCCCCGTTTGAAATGATACCGTTCCATTCCTGATCCGTACCGGGTAAAAATCCAGGAACATCCTCAAACACCAATAAAGGAATATTGAAAGCATCGCAAAAACGAACAAATCTGGCAGCTTTTTGACTTGCTTTTATGTCCAATACTCCAGCGAGATATGCAGGTTGGTTGGCAACAACACCTACACTTCTTCCTCCAATATGGCTAAATCCGACAACAATGTTTTCCGCGTAACTTTTTTGAACTTCTAAGAAGGATCCCTTGTCGATTACCATTTCGATTACCTCCTTTATGTCATAGGGTTGATTAGGGTTGTCAGGTATGATCGTATTCAGTTCTGTGATAGACTCACCAACATTCACTTCCAGGTGCTCAGCCTCTTCCTCGCAATTTGAAGGAATGTAGTTCATTAATTTTTTGATCGCCTCCAAGCAAAGGAGTTCATTGGCGTATGAAAAATGAGCAACTCCGGACTTAGTACTATGGGCTGAAGCACCACCTAACTCCTCAGAAGAAATATCTTCATGGGTGACAGTCTTCACAACATTTGGCCCTGTTACGAACATATAAGAACTGTTCTCGACCATGAAAATGAAATCGGTGAGTGCTGGCGAATAAACAGCTCCTCCAGCACAAGGCCCCATAACCGCAGAGATCTGAGGAATAACGCCACTGGCCCTGACGTTTCTATAAAAGATATCTGCATAGCCACCAAGAGATACCACACCCTCTTGAATTCTTGCTCCTCCAGAGTCATTCAGCCCGATAATTGGGGCTCCTGTTTTCATTGCCAGGTCCATGACTTTACAGATCTTTTCAGCATGAGCTTCTGCTAACGAACCTCCTAAAACCGTAAAATCTTGAGAAAAGATGAAAACTCTTCTCCCATTTATCTTGCCATGCCCTGTAACAACACCATCACCTAAAAACTTCTGTTTGTCCAAACCAAAGTTGGTGCTGCGGTGAGCCACTAACTGCCCCATTTCCTGAAAGCTCCCTTCATCCAGAAGTACCTCAATCCTTTCCCTCGCAGTAAGCTTGCCTTTTTGGTGTTGCTTTTGAATGCGTGCTTCTCCACCACCTTTTTCTGCCTCAGAAATTTTATCGAATAGAATTTGATGTTTGTCCATTTTCCAGCTCAGTTAATTCTATACAAAGGCATTTTCTCCTGTAATATCTAGCCCGGTGATCAGTAAGTGCACATCATGTGTTCCTTCATATGTGATCACGCTTTCTAGGTTCATCATGTGCCTCATAATAGGGTATTCATTGGTTATACCCATAGCACCATGTATCTGTCTGGCCTCTCGGGCAATTTGCAAAGCCATATCCACATTGTTCCTTTTTGCCATAGAGATCTGTGCGCTTGTTGCTCGTCCTTCATTACGCAATTGGCCTAGTCTCAACGTTAACATTTGCGCTTTTGTTATTTCCGTGATCATCTCAGCTAATTTCTTTTGTTGCAATTGAAAACCACCTATTGGTTTGCCAAATTGTTTTCTTTCTTTTGAATATCGTAGCGCAGAATCGTAACAATCAAGTGCAGCTCCGATCGCTCCCCAAGAGATGCCATAGCGAGCTGAATCTAAACAAGATAAAGGAGCCCCTAATCCAGTGCGGCCAGGTAATATATTCTCTTTTGGCACTCTTACATTGTCAAATACAAGTTCACCGGTATCCGAAGCTCTCAGACTCCACTTCCCATGCATAGTAGGAGTGGTAAAACCCTCCATGCTTTTTTCAACCACTAAACCGTGGATCCTTCCTTTTTCATTTTTTGCCCATACTACGGCAATGTCGGCAAATGGAGCATTTGAGATCCACATCTTAGCGCCATTTAAGATAACGTGATCCCCATCCTCTTTGAAATTACTGATCATGCTGCTTGGGTTGGAGCCGTGGTCTGGTTCAGTTAATCCAAAACAACCAATGAATTCACCAGATGCTAGTTTTGGTAAATATTTTTTTCGTTGTTCTTCAGTGCCATACTTCCATATGGGATACATTACTAAAGAGCTCTGCACAGATGAAGTTGAGCGTAAACCACTGTCACATCGTTCCAATTCTTGCATGATCAGCCCATAGGAGATCTGATCCAAGCCGGCTCCTCCATATTCTTGAGGGATGTAAGGTCCGAAACCTCCGATCTCCGCCAGACCTTTCAGCAAGTGACGAGGAAATTCCCCTTTTTCAAAAGCATCCTCAATGATCGGTGAAACATCTTTTTTAACCCATGAACGCGTTGCGTCCCTTACTAGTTTCTGCTCATCACTAAGCAATTCATCCATTAGATAGTAATCGTGTCCCTGATATTGATCTGTTCTCATTTAAAGCGTTCTTATTAAGTGCCAAATTTAAGTTTTTAGCATCACGACCTAGGGAATTAGGCGGAAGATTTATTATGTACTTTTGTTGATCAAAATGATAAGCAAGAAAACGTGCAATTAAGGGCAGAGTATACACTTGGAGAAGACTGGATGATAGGCTTATTTGCTTTGGTCCTCGCTATAGTTGCATTTGTAAAGTTTCGCCATTCAAAAAAACTCAATAAACTGTTTGACGCATTCCAAAACCCAAGGATGGTAAGGCAGCTTATGAGAGAAGAGCAAGTTTTTGCCAATAGCGCTTCTGTGCTCTTGGATGTAAATTTCTGGTTGATGCTGTCTTTGTTCATGTTCTTTTTATTGAAGAGGTTTTCAGAGCTACTATATGACAGCTTCGGAATTCATTTGATGTGGATGTTAATGTTGGGGATATTGGCTATTTATCTAGTTAAATTTATTTCAGGGTTGGTAATGGGTTCCTTATTCGACAAGAGCTACGGAATCGGGGAATACCTTTACAACGTCTACATATTTAACAAAGCTCTGGGCCTTGTTCTTATTCCTGTTAATATGGCTCTTGCTTTGTTCCCATTGCGATATTCTGTGTTATTTCTAGTTGTTGCCATTGTGATCATAGCATTGTTATTGACCTTCAGAACAATTAGAGGCCTTAGAATTGGAAAGGACAATAATGCAAAGGATCTATATTTATTTTTGTACCTTTGTGCGCTCGAATTTTTGCCACTGGCATTGATCGTGAAAGAGCTTAGAACGCTGATTATTTAATGAATACCGCTTTAAACTACTTTTATGGGATCTAAGGTTAAATCCATACTCATTTCACAACCTAAACCTACTTCGGACAGGTCTCCTTATTTTGAATTGGCCAAAAAGTACAAATTAAAGATAGATTTCAGACCTTTTATTCATGTAGAAGGAATAGAGGCAAGAGAGTTCCGTAAGCAACGGATCCAGATCCTTGATCATACTGCAGTTATCTTTACAAGTCGGCATGCTGTAGACCATTATTTTCGATTATGCGAAGAGACGAGAGTATCTGTCCCTGATAGCATGAAATATTTTTGCATTTCAGAAGCAATAGCGTATTACCTACAGAAATATATTGTTTACAGAAAGAGAAAGATATTTCACGGAAAGCAAACGTTCGCAGACTTAATGGACTTGATCAAAAAGCACAAGCAAGAGACATTCCTCTTACCATGTAGCGATATATCAAAACCTTCTATTCCACAAATGCTAGATGAAGCAGATATTAAGTACACGCAAAGTATATTTTATAGGACTGTTGCCAGCGACCTTTCCGATCTATCTGATGTCAATTACGATATGCTTGTATTTTTTAGCCCATCAGGAATACGCTCGTTAAAAGAGAACTTTCCAAAATTTAAGCAGAACCTTACAAGGATCGCAGCATTTGGAACTTCAACAGCAAAAGCTGTGGAGGATGCAGGATTAAAGATAGATGTACATGCCCCACTTCCAAACTACCCCTCTATGTCTATGGCGATAGAGCAGTACGTGAAGGCCTCAAATAAATAATCAATATCCTCTTTGTTCGAGAGTGGGTGATCACATCTTTGACCAAGGATCCATGAGTTACTCACTAAAAAAGAAAGATCGTTTAAAAAGCAAAAAAACGATCGGTGAGCTTTTTGAAGGCAGACAAACCATCAAAAAGGGATCTTTCATATTGTATTATAATGTTAAGAAAGGAGATAAGAATTCCATAAAGATCTCCTTTAGCGCAAGCAAGAAAAAACTCCCAAGAGCTGTAGATAGAAATCGCATGAAGCGTCTTATGCGAGAAGCATTCAGATTTGAAAAACCGAAGCTTCTTGAGGAGATAGAAGGTGAAAATGTACAATTGGCACTAATGTTGGTCGGACTAAGTGAAAAACTCCCAAAACTCGAAGAAGTACAGGAGAAAATAAAGCTAATTTTAAGTCGTTTAATCAAAGAGATAAAATCAGTTCAAACATGAAAAAGACATTGAAAAAAGTTGGAATAGGGTTCTTGACCTTTTCTATGATCGCGGCTGCAAGCTACAAGGGAGACTTTTTTGAAGTTTCAAAGAACCTCGAGATCTATTCTGACATATACAAAACATTGAATGTTTATTATGTTGATGACACACAACCTGGTAAATTGATGAAAACGGGAATAGACGCTATGTTGAAGTCGTTGGATCCTTATACGAAGTATTATCCTGAATCGAAGATCGAAGATTATCGATTTACAACAACAGGCCAATACGGAGGCATTGGAGCTCTTATTAGAGAGATCGATGGCAGCGTATATATTTCAGAGCCCTATGAAGACTCACCAGCGAAGAAAGCAGGACTTGTTGCAGGTGACAGGATCATTTCAATTGATGGCACAGACATCGCAGATAAGAACCAAGACGAGGTGAGTAAATTCCTTAAAGGACAAGCCGGAACAGAACTGGAAGTTGTTGTAGAAAGAAATAGTTCTGAAAAAATTGAAGTGAACATTAAACGTGAAGAAATAAAAATACCAGATGTTCCTTTTTCGGGAATGGTTGATGAAAAGACTGGATATCTAAAACTTTCAAGCTTCACGCAAACAGCGAGTTCAGAAGTAAAAAAGGCTTATCGAAGCCTTGAAAAAGAAGGGATGGAACAGCTGATCTTTGATCTACGCGGAAATGGTGGCGGGCTGCTTAGAGAAGCAGTGAACATTGTTAACTTTTTTGTGCCTAAGGGCACAGATATAGTTAGTACTAAAGGCAAGCTAGAAGAGTGGGAAAAAACCCACAAAGGCCTGAATGAACCATTGAGTAATGATATACCTGTAGTGGTTCTGGTTGATGCTGGCTCAGCTTCTGCAAGCGAGATCGTTTCAGGAACATTGCAAGACCTGGACCGTGCAGTTGTGGTAGGCATGAATTCTTTTGGAAAAGGTCTGGTACAGCAAACGAAGGACATCCCATATGGAACCAAGTTAAAACTTACCGTGGCAAAATATTATACTCCCAGTGGAAGATGCATACAAAAGCTCGATTATTTCAATAAGGAAGATGGTGAAGTTTCGGAAGTGCCGGATTCATTAGTGGCCGTATATAAAACAAAAAATGGAAGAGACGTATATGACGGTAGAGGTATCTATCCAGATGTGAAAGTAGAATTGGATGAGTATGGAAAGATCCTTGAAGCTCTTTATGACAACCACGTTATCTTCAAGTATGCAAATGAATTCCAAACAAAGAATCCTGAGATCGCTCCAGCTTCTGAATTCGCTCTAAGTGATGAACAGTATGATGAATTTGTAGCTTTTGCTCGACTGTTCGACCTTCATTATACAACAGCATCAGAAGAAAACCTTAAGGACCTGATGAAGGTGGCAAAAAAGGAAAAATATTTTGAAGATCTCGAGACGGAGTTATTGGCTATTGAAAAGAAATTGGACATTAACCAGAAAGATGATATATACATCTTCAAGGACATGATCAAGCGTCTATTGGAGAATGAGATCGTTTCCAGGTATTATTATCAAAGCGGAAGAGCAGAGCATTCTTTGGATGGGGACCCGTTTATGGTTAAAGCTCTTGAGATATTGAATGGTGGAGAAATCAATTCTATCCTTTCAGGTAAAAAATAAATGTTGATATTCGAGGAGAATAAAACTTCTTGAGAACCTACATTCCACAATACTTACCCTACCTCTATTTTATTGGATTGTCATTGATCGCCCTTGGCCTATCAATGGGAAATTTTTTTATGAGCTTTGGTACTTTTTTTCTTTTAGGTGCCTGGCTCATTGATGGGATAGTCAGCGGGTTCTCATTTCCATTTAAGTTCAAAAAGTTTTACC
>JABDKJ010000011.1 GCA_013002285.1 Flavobacteriales bacterium | reverse complement strand
GAACGACTTTAATGGAACGGCCGATGCAAGCGATACCTACCCTCTTGGAACGACCACAGTGACATGGACCGTAACAGATGCCTCTGGCAACACGGCCATTTGCACTCAAGACATTACAGTAACGGATGATGAAGACCCTACGATCACATGCGCGGCCGACCAAACACAAAGCGCTGATGTTGGACTCTGTACAGCAGCAGTAACAGTAATACCACCGGGAACAGCTGACAATTGTTCTGTGGCTTCCGTAGTGAATGACTTCAATGGAACAGCAGATGCAAGTGATACTTACCCTCTTGGAACGACCATTGTGACATGGACTGTGACCGATGGTTCAGGGAATACAGCCATTTGCACCCAAGATATTACAGTGACCGATGATGAAGATCCAGTAATTTTTAATTGTCCAACCAATATCATTCAAAATGCAGACCCATCGACTTGCGATGCCATCGTAACATGGACTGAACCAACCGCGGTGGATAACTGCACGGCAGATCTTTCCGCCAATTGGACCAGATCTCATTTACCTGGTTCCACATTTCTCCCTGGAACAACTACCGTTACTTATTCTGTAAATGATGACAATGGAAATACGAGCTCTTTATGTCAATTTGATGTGATCATCACTGATGTACAACCAAATTTAAGTATAGATGATCCTGTGGTCAGCGAATCTGATGGGACAGCGACATTTAATTTGGTGCTAAGTTCCACCTATTGTCAAGACATTGTCGTGACTTATGGTACAAATGATGTATCCACAACCGCAGGTAGTGATTACTTAGGAGTGATCCCTGGAATGACAAAGACCATACCCGCAGGAGACCTCATCGCTACCATAGATATTACTATAAATGAGGACAACATATATGAACTGTCCGAGACATTTGAATTAAATATTTCCGGTGTTACCAACGTATCTGGATTTGATGCTCAAGCAATAGGAACGATCACCGACAACGAAGCTTATCCTGAATTGAGCATTGCAGACAATTCAACGTTAGAAAATACTGGTTCAATTGACCTTATAGTTTCACTGAACAACCCGAGCTATCAAAACATTTCGTTCGAATACCTCACGAATGATATAACCGCAATTTCACCTAACGATTTTAATTCGGTCCTAACTACATTGGTAACTATTCCCGCTGGAAGTAATTCTGTACCTCTCACTTTTGTTATTAATGATGACAATATTTTTGAGCCAAATGAAAATTTTGAAGCAGTTCTCGCCAATGAAACGAACGCATTGCTCACAGATGGTCAAGGAATTGCTACAATTCTCAACGATGAGGCTATACCTTGCATTTCGGTTTCGAACGTTAATGTAACGGAAGCGAACACTAACATGGACCTTACAGTTACTACTGATATCGAAAGTAGTGCAGACATTACCTTTAATTTCTCGACATCACCAAATGACGCGACTCCTGGTTCAGACTATAGTTCAACAAGCGGTTCTGGAACGATAAGCACAAATAGCATGTCCACGGTCATCTCTGTTCCCATTCTAGATGACGTTGCAGACGAATCAAATGAAACATTCGACTTCACCATTAGTTCGCCAACAGTGGCTACGATATGTCCGGCACAAGGAACTGCGTTGGGTACGATATTAGATGATGACGGGACTCCTGATCTTTTTGTAAATGACATTATGTTCAATGAGGCAGATGGACTGGTAAATATTGTAATAGGATTGACCAATCCAAGTGCATCCAATGTCACATTCGATCACAACATCAACAACATTACGACAACTTCAATTGATGATCATGATCTGTTGTCCAGCACAGGCCATACCATTCCCGCAGGCATGACCACTTATAACATACCATTTACGATAGTGGATGACCTTTGCAATGAATTGAATGAAACATTTGAGATCAATCTTACTAATGCTGTAAATGCAGGCCTGGGAGATGATACTGGTTCAATGACAATAATTGACAATGACGCTACACCAGAACTTTGTGTGAACTCTGTTTCTGTCAATGAAACAGCAGGTACAGCAACGTTAACGGTAAGCTTGAGTGCTGTGAGTTGTTTGGATGTAACATTCGACTATTCTACTTCAGATGGAGTCGCTTTAGACCCAACAGATTATGACCTTACGGCTGGTACAGCCACAATAACGGCAGGTAACCCTTCAATAGATATTGATATTCCAATAAATGATGATCTTTTGGATGAGATCGATGAGTCGTTCGACTTTAATTTGTCAAGTCCTGTGAACGCAACTATCGGAGCGGGATGTACTGGTGTAGTTACGATCTTGGATGATGATGTTACTCCTTGTTTGAGCATAGACGACATCACACAAGATGAATCAATTTCTGCGATGACATTTACAATTGCTTTGGATGCCGTTAGTGGACAAGATGTAACGGTTGATTATGATGTAACAGAAATTACTGCATCAAATGGAGGAACGGACTTTACAGCATCGCCTACAACAGTTTCATTGACGATCCCGGAAGGGACAGCTTCAATAACAGTTGTAGTGCCGATCAATGATGATGTTCTGAATGAGATAGACGAGACTTTTGAGATCGCCCTTTCAAATCCTGGAGCTGCGACACTTTGTGTTGGTAGTGAAATAGGGACAGGAACGATCACAGATGATGACGCTCCCCCGTGCATTAGTATAGATGACGTTACACAAGATGAATCGCTCGGAACAATGACATTCACTATAGCACTTGATGCAGTGAGTGGACAGGACGTGACCTTTGATTATACAACAACAGATATTACAGCCGCCAATGGTGGGGTTGACTTCAATGTTGCTACGAATGGTTCAATGACCATTCCAGAAGGAACAACTTCTGTTTCGATCGTAGCTACGGTCAATGACGATGCATTGAATGAAGTAGACGAGACTTTCGAGATCGCTCTTTCAAATCCAGGAGCAGCAATTCTTTGTGTGGGCAGTGAAACAGGAACAGGAACGATCACAGATAACGATGCTACACCATGTTTGAGCATTTTTGACGTGGCCGCATCTGAGAATGTCGGCATTATGGATCTCACTGTGAATCTGAGCGCAGCAAGTGGATCGCCTGTAGACTTCACATATACATTGACGGATATAACAACAAATACATTAGCGACAGACTACACCAATGCACCGGTTGTCATAACGATACCAGCTGGAACAACAATGGCTACTGTATCCATTCCGATCAATGACGATCTTTTGGATGAGATCGATGAGACCTTTACAGTGAACTTGACAGGTAACGTGAATGCGGATCTGTGTGTAGGCTTCGAGACTGCAACAGGAGTGATAATAGACAACGATGCTACACCTTGTGTAAGTATTGATAATGTTACGGTTGATGAATCGGTGACCCCTTCAGAATTCACAGTTACACTGGATGCTATAAGTGGACAAGATGTAACGGTGAACTATTCTATTGCAGATGTAACAACCGGAACAAATGCAACGATAGATGCATCATTACCAAGTACATCTGTTATAATTCCGGAAGGAAGCATAAGTGCCACATTCCCGGTTACGATCATTGAAGACTTGTTGGATGAGATGGACGAGACCTATACGATCACATTAGGATCGATCGCGAATGGAACGGTTTGTTCAGGAATGGGTACGGGAACAGGAACGATCACAGACAATGATGCCACACCTTGTCTTTCTATAGATGATATTTCAATAGCTGAAAATGCAGGTTCTATGACTTTCACATTGACACTGGATAATGTAAGTGGTCAAGACGTTTCAGTTGACTATAACCTTATTGATATCACTGCAACCAATGGAGGTGTAGATCTTACCGCAACTCCATCAGGAACGGTCCTTATTGCAGAAGGAAGTACTTCAAATACCATTGTCGTAACTCTTAATGATGACGTGTTAGCAGAAGGAAACGAAACATTTGACATTGTATTGGACCCTCCTACCGCGGCAAGTTTATGTCCTGGAAATGAAGTAGGGACCGGAACAATATTGGACAATGAAAGTGTACCGAACTTGAGCATGAGTGACGTCAGTTACGATGAAACTGATGGGACGGTAATATTTACGATCATATCAACCGGATTGAGTGCTTCTGACATTACATTCGATGTGACAAGTATAGATGGCTCTGCTATAGGTGGAATTGACTTTGACATCATATCAGGCTCTGCGACCATCCTTGCAGGAACAAATAATTATGACGTCATTTTTGATATAACTGATGATGCACTTTTCGAATTTGACGAAAACTTTACCATTGAAATTACAAATATAGTTGGCGCTAATATGCTTGATACGGATGCCGAGGTCACCATTGTGAGTGATGATGCGATGCCATGCATTAGTATAGATCCATCGAGCACTACAGAAGCCAGCCCAGTTTCATGGATGCTGTTCAGTATAAACCTAGATGCACCATCAGGAGAAGATGTGACCTTCGATGTGAATTACACCGATATTTCCACTCATTCATCTGCCGATCTCGATTTCAATCCAGGAACAATACCATCCTCGATCATGATCCCAGCAGGTTCAACATCATTCAATTTCAATGTTATGGTCATAGACGATCTTTATGACGAAATGGCTGAAACATTTAGCATTGACCTTTCTAATGCTGTCAACGCTGCATTTTGTACAAGTTCTGCTATTGGAACGATCATAGATGATGATCCGGTACCATGTGTCAGCGTGAATAACCTGACAGCAAGTGAAGCTGACGGAATTGCAACCTTTACATTTACTCTAGATGCAGCAAGTGGGCAAGATATAGATATTGAATACTATACAGCAGATGGAAATGCAGAGAATGCAGCAGATTATAGTGGAGGAACTGCTTGGATAACAATACCTGAAGGTGATCTTACTTATGATCTGGATATTCCGATATTGGAAGACGTTCTATCGGAAGCAGATGAGACGTTCACAATGAACATGAACACTGCAATAAATGCGAACATTTGCGGTGTTGCTGGCATAGCTACGATCACGGACAATGATCCCTCGCCAACTATTAGCATTGATGATGTTACAGCCAACGAAGGAGATGGCACAATGTCATTCACCATTGCACTTTCTGCAGTTTCGGGTCAAGATACTTATGTCGATCACACGATCAATGATATTTCCGCAGTGAACGGAGGAGTCGATTATACAGGTATAACATTAGACAATCATTTAATACCAGCAGGTAGTATTTCAAAAACGATAGTCATTAGCATCAATGATGATCTGATCAATGAAACAGATGAGAATTTTGAGATCGTTCTATCTAACCCTATCGGTGCAACAATAGATATTTCTAATGGCGTTGGGACCGGAACCATACAAGACAATGACATTCCTCCAACAATAAGCGTTAGTCCAAATGCTTCTGTCAATGAAAGTGCAGGGAGTATAGATGTAGTCGTTTCATTGAGCTCTATAAGTGGACAAGATGTAACATTCAGCTACAACCAAACGGATAACTCTGCATTGAACACATTGGATTATACGAGTAATATTAATTCAGCAACAATAGTTGCAGGAAGCATGTCTACTATCATAACAATTGCCATTCTTGAAGATGCATTGGATGAAATAGATGAAGAATTTTGGTTCAATATTTATAGTCCGATCAATGCTTCGTTAGGCGTCAATCAACAAACTATTCAGATCCTAGATAATGATAGCGCGCCTGTGATAAGTATTGCTCCCGTATCTCAAGATGAGTCTATTGCAAACATGACGTTCACGATGTCTATTGATGCCGTCAGTTCACTAGATGTCTCTGCAGACTACGTCCTATCAGATATTACTTCAACAAGTGGTCTTGATCACGGAGATCCCGGAATACCGGTTACGTTAACAGTTTTAGCTGGAGACCTTTCTACAACGTTCAGTGTGCCGATCATAAATGACGCATTGAATGAAATTGATGAGACGTTCGCAATAACTTTAAGTAACCCAATAAATGGAATTATTATGCCCGGTTCGGAAAGCGCAATTGGAGAGATCTTGGATAATGACCCCATTCCATGTATCAGCATAAATAATGTAACGGCCAATGAAGGAGATGTAGGAATGTCGTTCACAGTAGCTTTGAACTTTGCATCAGGACAAACAATTTCCGTCAATTATGATGTTTCAGATAACACAGCAACGAATGGTACCGATCTCATTGCTTCAGCAAGTGGAACTTTGACTTTCTTACCTGGCGAAACTGCCAAATCGATCCCTGCAACTTTGATCGATGACATCATAAGTGAAGGGGCCGAGACATTCCATATCACGCTATCAAGTCCAACACAAGCCAGTCTTTGTACTGGGCTCGAAATGGGAACTGGAACGATCCTGGACAATGAGACCTCATGCTTGTATATCACTGATCCCACTTCAGTTTCGGAGTCTGATGGTTCAGTGACTTTTACCGTCTACTTAACTTCACCAAGTGGATCAGATGTCACATTTGACTATACCACCGCTGCCAATAGCGCCTTGGTTGGAGATGATTTTGTATTTGATTCGGGTACCAGAACAATAGCGGCCGGAAACTTGAGTGAAGACATCGTTATTTCAATTAATAACGATCTTATGAACGAAGATCCAGAAGACTTCAAATTAGTATTAAGCAACATTCTAGGTGGAGTATTCTGTACACTTACGGAAGAAGGAACCGTGATCATAAACGATGATGATGCTATGCCTGAATTATGTATTGATGGGTCTATTTCCGTAGATGAAGATGCTGGGGCAGCATCAATGAACATTTCATTGAGCGCTACTAGTGGTTTGCCCGTGAGCGTTGACTATCAATTAGACCCACTAACTGCGACAGCTGCGTTGGATTACGACCCTTCAGGTGGCACGATAATATTCGCTCCTGGTGAACTGGTAAAGAACATTTCTATTCCAATTGTCTCTGACTTGGTAGACGAGCTCAATGAGACTTTTAATGTTTCATTAACAAATGCAACAAATGCTTCGGTCTCACTAGGATGTAGCAATACGACAACGATAATTGACAAAAATGAACCGGTCGCAATTTGCCAAGACATTAGCGTTTACGTGGACAACGATGGTTTAGCCTCCATTCAGCATGATACCATTTATGCTGGTTCCAATATATCGGGAACAATAGTCTCATACTTCACGAATGACACTGCTTTTACATGTGCCGATATCCCTTCCTTTTTTCCAGTTACTTTAACAGTTACTGATAACAACGGGGACACTGGTTCATGTAATGCAACCATTTTCGTACAAGATACCATAGCTCCAAGCATTACATGTTTAGATACCATTATTGCATTGAACGATCTTGGAGTCGCAACTTTAAATGGAATAGACCTTACTGATAATTATTCAGACAACTGCTCAGTTTCCACTCCAACGATCTTGAATGGTTCATATGACTGTTCAAACTTGGGTGCTCCTCTCATAGTAACTGTGAGTGTAGCAGATGGCTCAGGAAATTTAAATTCATGTATTTCGAATGTGACCGTTATCGATAGCATTGCTCCGGAAATAACATGCCCGAGTGATGTGACAATTGATACAGATCCTGGAACAAATACAGCAAATTATATTTACTCGCCACCTGTAGTCATAGAGAACTGTATAGATTCAATTGTTCAAACTGATCTTACAGGACTTACGAGTAATTCTAATTTCCCTATGGGAAATACCATACAGGAATATACTGTATATAGTGCTTCGGGAGACACTGCTTCTTGCTCGTTCACAGTAACTGTAGAAGACAATGAACCTCCTGTAGCAAATTGTCAACTAGACTTTGATTTGGACCTAGACGCATCCGGTGATGCCTCGATAAATATTTCTGATATTGAGAATGGATCTACAGACAATGATGGAATAGCGTCAATAACGATAAGCAATAACACATTTGACTGTTCTGATATTGGTCCAAATGACATTTGGTTGGTAATTGAAGACAATTCAGGAAATCTTGATAGTTGTTTAACAGTAGTTACTATAAATGATATTACACCTCCGGCAATGAGCTGTGAGAACAATATTACAATGCCTTTAGATAACGATGGAATGCTTACTCTTATTCCAGCTGATCTTGACATCAACACATCAGACGTTTGTGATGGTATTGATCTTACATTAAGTTTGGATCATACCACATTCGATTGCACTTCTCTTGGAGATACCCTCATCACAATGACTGCTTTAGACCAAAGTGGAAACAGTAATACATGTAGCACAACAGTGACTATTATAGATGACATGGCTCCTGAGATCATTTGCCAAGGTGCAACATTAGTGTTAGATAGCCTAGGAAATGCAACACTCGACCCTCTTGCTCTCGATGCAGGAACAACTGACAATTGTGAGTTTGCACTAAGCGTTAGTAAAGAAACTTTCGATTGTTCTGATATCGGAGTGAATAGCGTGACACTCTATGCTTTCGATACGTCCGGAAATATTGACTCATGCCTGGCTGCTGTGACCCTAGTCGGTGATATTGCCGCAGAGCTTACTTGTCCTTCAAATATCGACACAATAGCTGAAATTGGAATATGTTCTGTTGACCTCACAATTGACCCCCTTTTAGTAATTGAGAGTTGCTCTTATACTGTCACAAACGATCTTAATACCAACGGAACAGACATATCAGGTACGTATCCTGTTGGAAGTACTTTAGTGACATTTACAGTAACTAACTCGGCTGGAAACGTTTCTACATGCACAACAGAGATCAATGTTGTTGACGATCAAATTCCATTTATCACATGCCCGAATGATACAACAGTTTATATATCACCAACGTTGAGTTATGTAGAATTCGAGTTCGGTGATCCTGAACATGGAGACAACTGCACAGACTTCTTATTCACTCAGACCAGTGGGTTGGCAAGTGGCGCACAATTCCCAATTGGAACAGATACGATCTCATTTAGCATAGTTGACGTATCCAACAATGAATTTACTTGCAGTTATGTGGTTACTGTCCTTGACACTATTGCTCCAGTAATTGATCTCGAAAATGTTATTGCATGCGAAGGTTGGATAGATGTACCTATTCCAGATGTATATGACAATAGTGGAGAAGAGATCAACATATTTAATGATCTCACTGGAACAGATGACGCATCTTCAGACCTTTATCCAGAGGGGGAGACCACTGTGGTCTGGACTGCCATTGATACTTACGGAAATATAACGATAGACACTTCTTATGTTGAAATGTGGGCAATGCCCGAAGCTCCAAATGCTGGTGCAGATCAGGTACTTTTCTTTAAGAATTCTACTTATTTAGAAGGAAATGAATATCCTAATACAAATTCCTATTGGGATCTTCTAAATGGTTCTGGTAATATCGTAAACGATACTATTCATAATACACAAGTTACCAACTTGCCAGTTGGGACCCATATTCTCAGTTGGAATGTTGACAATGGAGTTTGCCTTGTGCAAAGCGATACAATGATCATTCAAGTCAAAGAGATCATTGTACCTAATGCGATCTCACCAGACAATGACGGAACCAATGACGCGCTTGTTATTGAAGGAATTGAAAATTTCGATAATGAGGTCATTGTATACAACCGCTGGGGTCAGACCTTGTATAAGGCAAAGAACTATCAGAACGATTGGTATGGAACAGGAAAGAACGGTAAGACCCTGCCGCCTGATACTTACTATTACATTGTTAAGCTTGATGAATTGAAAGACTATGCTGGATTCCTTGTCATCAAGTACAAACCTTAGGGCCTGATATGATCATCAGGACGTAAATAGAACATTTTTTTCCAGCCATGTACGGCTTCACCATCATAGCGTGAAAAATAAGGTATAGGTGTAGTTATTGCATAATGTAAATGAGGAGGCTTTCCTATAGCATTGCCGGAATCCCCTACTGTACCGACCACAGACCCTCTTTTGACAGGCTTCATGGCAAATGTCTTCACCTCATCTAAGTGGGCATAATAATGGAACCTCCATTTTGGCCCTAGGATCATGACGGCATTTCCTCCTTTTCCTCCACTCGAAGTGTAGATCACCAAACCATGTGTCGCTGAAATTATATTCGTTCCTTTCTCTTTGAAAATATCTATTCCTTTGTGTGTGATCGATGAGCCCCAAGGATAGGCCCAAAAAGAATTCTCATTCCAATCTGATGTTGTAGCACCCTCTACAGGTATGATCGCATTTTGCGGCACAAATGTTCCTATAACCAAAATTGCCATCGGGAAAAGTACCAGTTTCCTTGTCCTCTTGTTTTTATAAAGAGACACGAACAAAAGAGCAAAAAAGCCCCAAAAGCGCCTTGTAGTATTGGTTATCACAGCACAACAAATATTAGAAATAAGTATATTGTACCCAAACCATGTGATATAAAACATGAACAATACCTTTAATCTTGTTTGGTGTAAAAACATTTTTATTGTTCTCCTGATATTTCTTAGTTCCGGTTCGTCAAATTTTGCCAATTGCCAAGAAAATGAAGGTTACAATTTGCTTTGGCAGATCGACAAGAAAGGTCAGAATACTTCTTATGTTTTTGGCACAATGCACGTAAGAGATAACAGAGCATTCAATTTTACAGATAGTGTTATGCTCGCCATCGAAGCCTGCGACAATTTTGCCATCGAACTTCATCCAGACAGCGTGTTCAACAGCTTCATGGAAATAGAAGAAAGAACAGAATTAAAGGGGCCAAAAGAATTGCTGAATGAAGAAGAATATAAAAGACTCATAGGAAAATTTGAAAAAGAGAACAATCTGGACATCGAAGAGATGGGCGCGGAAAACCCATTGATCTTTAAGAATTTTCTAAGCAAGGAACCTGAGGGTAACACTAAGAAAAACACTTTTGTCGATGCCTATTTATTAGGAATTGCCAAAACCCTAAAAAAACAGATCTATGGCCTTGAGCGATTTGAAGATCAAATGGGTCATTTCTATAATAGAAGCGAAGAAGCTCAGAGACAAGAACTACTTGATCTAATTGAAAAAGACCACATCGACTCTGGAGCCATTTTTGATCATTTCGTAAGCTCTTACGGAGGTGGAAACCTTGATGACCTCAATAAATTCGTACTTGACGATATTTACGACCCAGTGATGGTGGCCAGAAATGATGTAATGGCAAATAGCATCGAAAGGCTTTCAAAGAAAGGTGCCTTGTTCAGTGCAATAGGCGCTGCTCACTTAATTGGAAAAGAAAGTGTTTTGGAGAAACTGAGAGAAAAAGGATTTCAGGTCAGAAAGGTTTCCTCTGCATGGACAGGAGTGGCAGACAACTATTCCATAGACGCAATGAAAATGGAATGGAAAACATTTCAAGACCAGGACAAAGGCTTCAGTCTGCAAGCACCAGGAAATTTCGTAAAGTCCACAGATCTGACTTTAAGTTTACTTGATATGCACATGCTCTTCGATATTTCTGGGCGAAGTTCTTTCATGTTCTATTCTGTAGATCTAAGGAACAATAAGGAACAAAGCAAAGAAGAAGATGTAAAGAAAAGGATCCAAAAATATTTCAGGAAGAACTCTGGCAAAACGGCCAAAACCAAAAAACTCGAAAGAAATGGTCTAGAGATATCGGAAACTACCCTGGAAGCACCAGATGGGTCTAATGTCCGATTCCAGATCTTTATGGCAAATGACATTCTTTATTGTCTTGGCACCTTCAGTAATTTTGAGGACCTATTTAGTCCTGAGCAAGAGAAGTTCTTCTCCAGTTTCAAATATGAACAGGTAGATAAAAAAGAAACGGAGAGTGAAATATTCGTGAATGAAAAGGGAGCTTTTGAAATTAGTTTTAAAAACAAACCAACATATAAGTTAGAACTTATTCCTAATCCATTGGATCATTTGGGAGAGCCCTATGAAGTGCATATGTTCACCGACTTCAGTGCTTCTTCTCAAAGCATAAATATTGTAACCTACAACGATTTTCCTCCGGGTTATTATTTAGATGACGATGTAGACATCTACAATGAAATGATGGTTGAAATGCAGCAACAAGGAACCATCGATCAAGAAGAAGACACTATTACTATAGATGGCGTAGAAGGATTGAGATTTCGCATTAATATGCAAGGAACTATTCCCATGAACTTCATGTTCTTTTACCGGGGAAATAGATTGTATAAAGTTATTTCATCAGGAGCTGATCTCAAAGCACCCGAGAAAGATGAATTCCTCAATTCAATAAGGTTCCTTGAACCAAAGCGCGCAGATCTTAAAGAATTCAAAATGGAAGAACATGGGTTCTCAATGGATGCATTTCAAGAACCATATATACGTTCTGACTCCAGCTATACTCATGACGACTTTGCACTTTATTCGGACATTTTTTCAACTACAGACCCTTACAATGGTGGTGCATATTTCTTTGATCACTCCAAGTTGAACGAATTATTCAAGATCCAACACTTGGATACATTTTACAATTCATTTGAGGAAGGTCTCACATTTTGGAATGATAGTATTTACAAAAGCGAAGATCTCGAGATAGATGGAAATAAAGCGAGGCGGATCTTTTCAATAAACAAATATGATAGCACGAGAACAAAATATGTTTTCTGGATAGATGGTGATCATTTGAACACTGGATACTTTTATGTAGGAAGTGAATTTTTTGAAGAAAACAGAGGAGATGATATCTTTCAGTCATACAGAAGTCTTTCCGCTGAAAGTGACTTGGACATCTATTCAAGCAAAGCACAGATGATCATAGATGGCTTGAATTCAGGTGACACGACCCTTTACAATAGAGCCCTAGGTTCCTTTAGTTATTATGAATGGGATGAAAATGAAAGAGCCATTCTTCTTGAAGCAATGCAAGGATCGTATCCCTGCGATACTTCTAATACTGGCGCGCGTTCAAGGATGATAGCCGAACTTGCCAACTACGATGATATTGAGGCAATTAGATCCCTTGAAGCATTTTACGCCTCAGGGCTAAATGATGTACTCAAGGAGGAGATCCTGAGCACCTTGAACACATTTTCAGATAGCACCTATATTCCTGTTTTTGTCGATCTGTTCATATCAGATCCACCTAAAAAGGAAAGTTCTGATAATTGGGATCTCTTCTCTGTGTTCCAAGACAGTATTGATCTTGTAGCTGCAGATCTCGAAGACATTATTGGCATTCATGCCAAGGGCTATTACCAGACAGAGATCTTGCAGTTGATCAATCGTCTTGCAAGCACCAATGATAATTTGGATGACGTGATAACAAAACACTATGACGGTTTTATGGAAAGAGCCATCAAAGATCTCGATCAATATAAAAAAGAAAAAGCCGAAAACGGTTATGCATACAGCAGCGGAGTGAGCAATTATTTGGAATTGCTAAACAATGTCAGACACGAACGTTTTGCACGTGAATACACTCCCCTCTTCAATGATCTTGATGGAGACTGGATACAGACCAAGAGTTATGCAACTCGGATAATGTATGATCTTCCAATTGCGAAGTCCGTGCTAAAAAAGAAGTTCAAAGACCAATACTCTCGCTATGATATGATCAGCGCATATTACAAAGCGGGGAAAAGCAGTGAGATCCCTTCTAAGTATTCTACACTAGAGGAATTGGCCAATACCTTTATGAACGAATATCTATACAGTCAGGATGAGTATCCAGACAAACAAACTTTGAATGGAACGATCGAACACGAAAAAGGAACGATCTATGTCTTTGACTTAAAGTTTGATTGGAACGATACTTCATACCTCGGACTTTGTGGTCCTTTTCCAAAGAATGGCAGTTTCCCCATTTTAGAGGACATGAAGGTATATTCAGATTGGGAGGAAATAAAAGGCGGTTGGAAAGATCAAGCTACTAAAATGATCCCTGATCTATTTCAAGAAGGCTATCTTAATTATGATCGGGATCAGTAAAAAACCGTTTATCACATTTTAACATTCTAGTACTTAGACTTCATTAATTTTATAATGAATTAATACATCAAACTATTTGTCATGAAAAAACTTCTATTTCTACTTTCCTTCATATTCATCGCCTTTATTTCATTTTCCCAACTGAATGTCACTTATCAAGGCCAGGTAACTTATGCTCAGGAAACGAGTGATGTTTGGGGCTATGTAGCACCGGACAGCACCGAATATGCCATAGTCGGAATTCAGTGTGGAGTATCAATTGTTGACCTTTCCGATCCATCTGACCCAACGGAGGTCGCCTTTATAGATGGAGCTTGTTCTACATGGCGAGATATAAAGACATGGGGACAGCATGCATATGTCACCAATGAAACCTCTAATGGTGTAATGGTTATTGACCTTACCGGGCTTCCTGCAGTCGTTAGTTTTTACGATTGGACACCGAATATTCCCGGGTTAGGTACATTGAGTAGTGTACACAACATTTATATAGATGAATTCGGCTATGCATATCTGGCTGGTTCAAACCTGAATAATGGTGGCCTTCTTTATGTAGATTGTTTTACCGATCCTGGAAATCCAGAGTTTGTTGGGGCAGGCCCCAGCATCTATTCTCATGATGTATATGCGAGAGACAATAAAATGTATAGCTCTGAGATCTATGAAGGTGTCTTCTCTGTTTATGATGTAAGTGACAAAAGCAACACAATACTTTTAGGTAGTCAAGGAACCAGTGGAGAGTTTACACATAACACATGGTTATCTGATGACGGAACAATACTCTATACGACAGATGAAGTTTCAGATGCTCCTGTTGGAGCCTATGACATAACAGACCTTTCAGACATTCAGCACTTAGATGATTTCCTTCCTTACGAAACTTTGGGCACTGGTGTTATTCCTCACAATGTTCACGTTTGGGAAGATTGGTTGATCATTTCTTATTATACTGATGGGTGCATATTGGTAGATGGATCTAACCCGAGCAACCTTGTAGAAGTAGGAAATTTTGACACATTTCTTCAAAACGTTTCCGGATTTGGTGGAGCTTGGGGTGCCTATCCATACTTGCCATCAGGTTTGATATTGATCTCAGATATGCAATCCGGACTCTATGTTCTTGAACCCAATTATGTGAATGCATGTTGGCTAGAAGGAAACATTACAGATGCGAGCAATAGCATTGGCATCAATGGGGCTGACATTCAGATCTTGGGCACCAATGTAGTGGATGAGTCTGGTTTTGATGGCGCTTATGCCACAGGATATGCCGTTTCTGGAGACTATGATGTAACGGTGACCAAAGGAGGGTATGAACCAGCTACCGTAACAGCAACTTTAGAAAACGGGGTGATCACCATACTTGATGTTGCATTGCAACCACTTGTCCCATTCGGCATTTCTGGAACTGTGATAGAAATGGGAACAGGAACTCCCGTGGCAGATGCAAAAGTGAAAATATTCAATGAAGATTTCACATATGAACTAGATGCAGATGCATCTGGAAATTTCAACATAGCATCGTTCTTTGAAGGAGAATATGATGTCATTGGCGGAAAATGGGGTTACTCAACAACCGTTTTGGAAAACGCATTTGACATGAGCAATGCGAGTGTTACAATAGAGATAGAACCAGGATATTCAGATATATTCAGCTTAGACCTGGGATGGACTTTTACGGAAGCACCCGTTCAAGGAACATGGGTTTTAGTTGATCCTCCAAATGGCTTATCAGGAGGTGCTCCATTTGACATTGCACCTGGCATAGATTCCGATGATCCAGGAACAGGATGCTATGTTACGGGAGATGGAACGGTCATAGACAACACTATACTTATTGGAGGCTCTACATTGCTGAGTTCACCTGAATTTGACCTTACTTCTTATGACTATGCATCTATCTCATATGAATTGTGGTACTTAGGATTCAATCAATTTACTCAATCACCAACTGATGTTCCGATGTTCGTGGCATTGAGCAACGGAGTTGACACAGCGGTTGTTGACTCGATCGTTTATGCAGATTTAGCGCCTATTGAGTGGCAATACTCAGAAATAGATGTTGAAGAACACATTACACCTACTGCCAACATGCAGATACATTTCCTGGCAACCACAAGTGATGATTTCGCTCAGTTGGCTGAAGGTGGTGTTGACGACTTCCAGGTATTTGAAGGCACGCCTTCCTCTATAGAAGTGATCGCTGAAAATGTATTGATGAATGCATACCCAAATCCAAGTAGTGAAGGGTTTACACTGGCATATGATCTTTTGAACCAAATGGAAAATGCACGACTAGAAGTCTTCAATAACTTGGGACAATTGGTAGAGCAAAGAAGCTTGAACAATAATGCAGGAATGATCGAACTAGGCGCAGAATACACAAGAGGTTTATATCATGTTCGTATAATGAATGCCAATGAGATCGGTAATGCGATACAAGTGATAAAACAATAAGTAGGACTAACAGAAAACTTCACGCTCACCTCCGCATAATTCGTATGCGGGACACTTTTTGCAGCGCTTCCCTTTCTTGAATTTTTTACAACATTTCTTCTTTTTGAGATCCAATTCTGGTATGAAGGTCTCAATTTCAATTTGAGGAAAAATATTGTTGTGTTCCATTTTCACGATGAGTGCAAATGTGAGGATCGAGATCTGTCATTGAAATAGCATGAACATGCTAAAAACAAATCTCTATTGAATGTGTTTAGGTCCTACGTTGTGAATGCTAGGGCATAATGAGCAGAGAAATTTTAAGGACCTTTGAAAAATTCTGAAAGTTGAATAATAAAATCGGGCACCAGCTCTTTTGCATGCCTCATCATATGACATGATGTTAGACCATAAACATAAATCGATAAAAACAAACATGGAATTATTAAATAAATTGAATTGGCGTTATGCTACAAAGGCCATGAACGGCCAAAAAGTACCACAAGAAAAAATTGAAAATATTATTAAAGCAATATCTCTTGCACCAACTTCTAGCGGATTACAGCCCTTTGAAGTCATCATAATTACGGATCAAGAAACAAAAGAAAAGATTAAGCCGATCTCCTGGAACCAGTCGGTGATAACAGATTGTTCACATTTATTCGTGTTTGCTGCTTGGGACACTTACACTGCTGATAGAATTAACAAGCAATTCGATCTGACAAATACGATCAGAGGCTTCAAGAACGAAGGATGGGAGAATTATCGCCAAATGTTGCTAAAGAGTTATCCTCAAAAAGATCCGGAAGAAAATTTCAACCATGCAGCGAAACAGGCTTATATTGCTTTTTCTCAAGCAATAGCAGCTGCGGCATTTGAAGAACTTGACAGCACTCCCTTAGAGGGTTTTGATCCAGCAGCACTCGATGAGATCCTAGGCTTAAGGGAGAAAGGACTGAGAAGTTGTGTTATGCTTCCTGTAGGTTATAGAGATGCTGAAAATGACTGGCTGGTAGGTCTTAAAAAAGTCAGAAAAAGCAGAGAAAACCTGATCACAGAAATTTAATGACATTACACAGCCTTCCTGCACTTTAAAATGCAGGAAGGTAAAAAACAATTCTTTTATGAAAGCGTTGTATTCTTGTGATATTTCTGAATTAACTTTAGAGTTCTTATGAACAACACAATGAAAAGTTTAACCATCATCCTTCTAGCTTTGGGGCTCTTGGCAAGCTGTGCCTTCAAAAGTTCAGATCATGTTGACAGTATAAAAAAAGATAGCATAGTGCCTGCAGACCTCCAAGGCTTGAGTAAAGCTTATTTCGCTAGTGGATGCTTTTGGTGTGTAGAAGCCGTATTTGAAAGTGTTGAAGGAGTTGAAGAAGCCATTTCCGGATATGCAGGCGGAAACACCAAAAACCCGACTTATGAAAGTATTGGGACGGGCCAAACAGGCCACTGCGAAGCAGTGGAAGTCTATTATGATCCAGAACGCGTTTCATATAGGACTTTGGTAAAAGTCTTTTACGGATCACATGACCCAACTACGGTAAATGGTCAGGCTCCGGACTTTGGAACGCAGTATAGATCTGCCATTTTTTATCAGAACGAAGAAGAACGAAAGATCGCAGAAGCATTCAAGGAAGAGATCATGAGTAGTGAGATGTATACCAAGCCTATTGCTACAGAGATCGCAATGCTTAAGAAATTCTATCCGGCAGAAGAGTACCACCAAAACTTTGAGCGCTTAAATCCAGACCATCCTTATGTGAGACAGGTATCCATTCCGAGGCTGAATAAATTCAAAAAAGCATTTCCAGAATTATTAAAGGTAGGACATTGATCAGGGAAAGCTTAAAAGAACTTTATACAAGAGATCTCGAAAAAGTAGAAAAAGAGATCAATGCATTTGAAAATGAAAGTGAACTCTGGGATCTTTCTGGAAATATCACAAACACTCCAGGTAACCTTGTAATGCACATAGCAGGGAACCTGTTACACTTCTTTGGAGCAGTCCTTGGGCAAACGGGATATGTTCGTGAAAGAGAGATCGAATTCAATGGAAGACTGCGAAAGGATGAATTACTGGCAGAGATCGCAAGGACTAAGAAAGATGTGCTTGATACCCTGGACAGATTAAGCGATGAAGATCTACAAGCAGATTATCCGCTTGAGGTCTTTGGTAAAAAAATGAAAACGGGTTTTTTCTTGATCAATTTACATGGCCACCTCAATTACCATTTAGGCCAAATAAACTATTGCAGAAGGATCTTATCGGCATAAAGACCTATTTTAGTCGCGTGTCACTCCCAACAAAAAAAGAACTAAGAAAAACAGCTGATCGCATAGAACCCTATGTGCACAGAACGCCTGTACTTTCATCGCGTTCCATTAACGACATAAGCGGAGCGGAGATCTATTTCAAATGTGAGAATTTCCAGCGCATGGGCGCATTCAAAATGAGGGGAGCTACAAATGCCATGTTGCAATTGCCTTTGCATGAAAGGGAAAAAGGAGTGGTCACCCACTCTTCAGGAAATTTCGCTCAGGCTGTAGCTTTGGCAGGGAAGACTTTAGGCGTAAAAACGACCATTGTCATGCCGGAAGACGCACCCAGTGTAAAAGTGAAAGCCGTGAAAGGCTATGGAGGAAAAGTCCTTTTCTGTGATGCCAACCCACAAGCTCGTGAAGACAAAGCAGATGAGATCGTTGAAAAAACCGGAGGGACGTTCCTGCATCCTTCAGACCAAATGGAAGTGATCTTAGGCCAAGGAACAGCAGCGATAGAATTGCTGGATGATGTTCCCGATCTCGAATACATAATGACACCCGTGGGTGGTGGTGGTCTTTTGGCTGGCACTGCATTAGCTGCCCATCATTATGGGAAGGACTGTAAAGTAATTGCGGGAGAACCGCGAGAAGTGAACGATGCTGCTCGCTCATTAAAAAGCGGAAAGATAGAAAGCAATGAAAGCACCAACACCATTGCAGATGGACTCAAGACACAGCTCGGTGAAAACAACTTTCCCATCATTCAGGAATTGGTAGAAGACATCATTGAAGTAGAAGAACAAGAGATCATAGATGCCATGAAAACCATTTGGCAAAGAATGAAGATCATCATAGAACCATCCGCAGCCGTGCCTTTTGCTGCACTTTTGAAACAAAAAGAAAAATTTCAAGGAAAGAAGATCGGCATTATCATAAGTGGTGGCAATGTAGATCTGGAGAATTTGCCTTTTTAAGCGCTCTTAAATTCACTTTCGTCTAAAGAGTTCCCAACCTTGGTCGATGAGTGGAATTTATTTCTTATCTTAGGAAATGTCCCAGTGACATACGAAAGCAAGGAAGCATGCCAAGGAAATATCAGCTTTCACTTTAAAAATACGTGTTAAAGCTTTTTTATCGATTACAATTCTGCAGTTTAAGATCTGAATGATGTAATGCATAAGAAGCATCCATTTTTATTTGTTGTGGAAAATGTGCTGTGGGGAACAAGCATTAGTTTTTAAACAAGAATAGAAACATGGAAAAAATCAAGGCGATCATATTTGAGTCTACCATCACGTGCCCGATCTGTGCCCATCAAAAAACAGAAACGATGCCTGCCAATGCCTGCAAGTACTTTTATGGCTGTGAAAATTGCGGTTCTATTATGCAACCAAAAGAAGGAGATTGCTGTGTATTCTGTTCTTATGGCACGGTGAAGTGCCCTCCTATTCAACAAGGCGAGGACGGCTGTTGAAATTCTTTTGCTTTTTCATTAGATCCTACTTTATAATACCTAACTTCAAAAAAATGTCCGTAGTGGCAATGGAAAGCAATTGTTCGATGGAACGATCCATAGAGTATTACTTCCAAATTGGCCAGGTCATGTTGACTTCCTGCAATTTATATCCTCACTGGAAGTACCAGTAAATAAGCTGGTTTGAGAACCTCACTTTGATCAAAGTGGGCTTTATTAGCAACGATCATACACCTATGAGAATAGGTAATTATCACTAGAAGAAAGTCACATGAATGAAGTAAAAGAGATCATTCTCGGATCAACCATCAGATGTCGCATATGTTCACATAAGAAAAAGGAAACAATGCCGATCGACTCCTGTCTCTACTTTTATGACTGTGACAGCTGCATGTCAGTATTAATTCCAAAAAAAGAAGAAAATATCTGCTTTTTCTGCTCATACGGAGATGTGCCTTGCCCTTCCCAACAACAAGGCAACGATCATTGTTAGCATTCGCCTACTCTACTGATTTTTTTTTAAAAAATATATACACGATAAATTACTAGACAGATCTCGTGCATTGAAGGTCGACATCATCTATAGTGGTAGAAAAGTATATCCAGCGTAACTACCCTTCTCATTCTTTTTTAGTAGATTAGTGTTCCTTTAACACTAAGCAACATCATTAAATCTCACTCATGAACAGATCTTACCTATTGCTCATTACCATAGTCGCGTCCTTGGGAGGACTACTTTTTGGATACGATACCGGGGTCATAAACGGAACGCAATTCTATTTCTCTAAGTTCTTTGATCTGGACGCAGCCATGAAGGGTTGGGTCGTAGGAAGCGCCCTTGTAGGTTGTTTCTTTGGCGCCATTTTCGCTGGACCTATAAGTAAGAAGATCGGCCGTAGGAATTCACTGATCATTGCTGCGATCCTCTTCACTGTTTCCGCATGGGGTTCCGGACTCCCCTCTTTCCTTCCTCAATCTGTTCCACTCCTGGTCTTCTTTCGGATCATTGGCGGTTTAGGAATTGGAATGGCCTCTATGAATGCCCCTACATA
>JABDKJ010000029.1 GCA_013002285.1 Flavobacteriales bacterium | reverse complement strand
CCATCCATACGTAGCAAGTAAGATCTTTCCAGGGTTTTAAATCCAAAGAAATCAAAACTGTAATCTCGATCATAGATGATAGCGGAGTTCAGAATGTCTTCATTTCTTTGAACGATATCATTCGTTTCCTGTGAGATCAAACCTGCGTTCTTACCTGTCTTGGGATCTACATAATTGTATAGTCCTTCGACGGTCTCAGAGAATGATTTTTTTGTGTTTTTGTGGAGGTTGGATACCGCTATTCTTGCGGCAAGAAGTGCATAATCCGGATGAGAAGTGGCCATAGTTGCTGCTGTTTCAGCAGCCAGATTATCCAGCTCTGTGGTTGTTACGCCATCATATAATCCTTGTATTACTTTCTTTCCGATTTCAATCGGTTCGATATAGTTCTGTTCAAGGCCGTAACATAGTTTCTTAATTCTTGCGGTAATTTTGTCAAAGCTAACGGTTTCGCGTTTACCGCTTCTTTTTACTACTTGCATGGCTGTGCGTTTTGAGGGTTCTAAAGTTTGTTAGTTAATTGATGATGACAGTTTTAGTATCAGCAGCCCAAGCTAATTCAGCCATGAATTATTTTGGGCCATGGGACTTTCATCAGAAATCTGCATCGAGGGTGAACTTCTGGTCTGATCGATCAGAAGTGACACCAGCTTTCTGGTAATCACCAACTCTCTTTTCAAAAAAGTTGGTTTTTCCTTGTAGAGAGATCATATCCATCCAGGGGAATGGATTTTCAACATTGTACACTTTTGGGTTTTCCAAAGCGACGAGTAATCGATCGGCTACAAATTCAATGTATTGACACATTAGTTCGGCATTCATACCAATCAAATTGACGGGTAGTGCATCGGTAACGAATTCCTTTTCGATATCCACGGCATCAGTAATGATTTTCTGGATGGTATCCTTAGAAAGCTTATTTTGAATATGATCATTGTATAAAAGACATGCAAAGTCACAGTGCATCCCTTCATCTCTACTGATCAATTCATTAGAAAAGGATAATCCTGGCATTAGTCCTCTTTTCTTCAGCCAGAAGATAGAGCAAAAACTACCAGAAAAGAATATTCCTTCTACTGCAGCAAAAGCGATAAGTCGCTCAGCAAATGAAGCCTCATCAATCCATCGCAGTGCCCAATTGGCCTTTTTCTTAACACAGTCTAGCGTGTCAATAGCGTTGAACAAGTGATCCTTTTCAGCAGGATCATTTATATAGGTATCTATAAGGAGTGAGTACGTTTCGCTATGGATGTTTTCCATCATGATTTGAAATCCATAGAAGAATTTGGCTTCGGTATATTGAACTTCACTTACAAAGTTCTCGGCCAGGTTTTCATTGACAATCCCATCACTAGCAGCAAAAAATGCAAGAACGTGTTTTACAAAATGCCGTTCGTTGTCATTCAGCTTATCCTTCCAGTCTACCAAGTCCGCACTAAGGTCTATTTCTTCTGCAGTCCAAAAACTAGCTTCACTCTTTTTGTAGAATTGCCAAATATCATCGTGTACAATAGGAAAGAGAACGAATCGATTCGGGTTCTCTCTAAGTATGGGTTCAATGTTGTTCATAGTCAAATGTCTTTGTTTTTTATAGCGACAAAATCTCCAGCAACCAGGTTATTCTCTGACTGTCCGATTTCATTTGTTTTTCCCTAAGTGTTCTATAGTTTAGGTGTGTATCCATCTCCCAGATTCGAGAGATTGCGTTCTCCTATGGCATGCCAGATAATTCAGATTGACGTCCAATTCACCGTGGCGGTCATCAAATATAATCACAGATTTGAGCTGTCAGATTGGGATTTATTAACAGCTTGTTGATAAGTGTGGATAGCCTATAAAAACACTAGAATATAATTTTTTGACATATTAGTTTTACACTTAATATGTCGCCTCCCATTCTAGAATAATCGTCTTCTTTTAAAGAACCAGGCTAACAGCAAGGAAACAACTATCGAGAAAATTAGAATGTAGTAAAATGCCCCGGGAACATCGCGAAAAGGAAGGTCCACATTCATACCATAGAAACTAGCAACTAGAGTGGTTACCATCAAAATTATAGTAATAAGGGTCAGTCGCTGGACCCCCTGATTCAAATTATTGGAAATGATGGAAGTGTACGCCTC
>JABDKJ010000054.1 GCA_013002285.1 Flavobacteriales bacterium | reverse complement strand
TGGCAGCAAAACAAGCTAAACAACGACTTACAGCAAAATCTGTAGACGCCGGTAAATACGATCTGGTATTAGAACCAAACCACCTTGGTTTGACGATTCACGAATCCGTTGGACATCCATTAGAATTAGACCGTGTTCTTGGTTATGAAGCAAATTATGCTGGAACTAGTTTTGCAACTCTTGATAAATGGAGATCCAAAAACTTCAAGTACGGAAGCGACATAGTTAATCTTGTAGCAGATAAAACTCAAGTTGGTTCTCTCGGTGCAGTTGGATATGATGATGAAGGAGTTAAGACCAAGAAATGGGATTTGGTACGAAATGGAATTTTGACCAATTACCAAGCAATAAGGGATCAAGTTCATATGATCGATCAAAACGAATCTCATGGATGCTGTTATTCCCAAAGTTGGAATGACGTACAATTCCAGCGTATGCCGAATGTCTCTTTGGAGCCTGGAACTGAGAAATACTCTATTGATGATATGATCAAGGATGTTGAAAAAGGAATATATATTGCTGGAAGAGGGTCTTATTCAATAGACCAACAGCGATATAATTTCCAATTTGGTGGAACCGCATTCTACGAAATAAAAGATGGTAAAATAGCTGGGATGTTAGACGATGTTGCCTACCAATCGAATACCCAAGAATTCTGGAATTCATGTGTTAAGATCTGTGATAAGGATGATTATCGAATGTTCGGGTCGTTCTTTGATGGCAAAGGCCAACCGTCACAGATTAGCGCTGTATCTCATGGAAGTTCGACTTCTAGATTCAATGACATAAATGTGATCAATACTGGTAGAACCATCTAATTCCTTTTAACAATAATATTATAATCATGGCAATATATTCAAAAGAAGAAGCAAGGAAAATCATGGAAAAAGCATTGAGCTTTTCGAGTGCAGATACTTGCGAAATAAATTTAAGCGGCAGCGAAAGCGGAAACATTCGATACGCCCGTAATACAGTCTCGACATCTGGTCATAGATCCAATCAAACTTTGGTTGCTCAAGCAAGTTTTGGCAAAAAATCCGGAACCGCTACCATAGACGAATTTGATGATGCATCATTGGAAAAAGTCGTTAAGAGAGCAGAGGAACTTGCGCAATTATCTCCTGAAAATCCTGAGTTCATGCCGCCTTTAGGACCACAAACGTATGACGAATCGGTGACCTTTAGCGAGTCAACTGCAAACATCACACCTGAGTACAGGGCAAAAGTTGCTGAAAGCAGTATAAATCCTGCATCATCAAAAGATGTGACAGCAGCAGGTTTTTTTAACGATTCTGCTGGGTTCAGTGCAATGATGAATTCGAATGGGCTTTTCGCTTACAACAAGTCAACAAGCTCAGATTTTACGGTAACCATGCGTACTAACGATGGCACTGGATCAGGCTGGGTTACTAGGGACTTTAATGATGTTTCCAAGTTCAATGCTGAAGAAGCATCTAATGTTGCAATCGACAAAGCCGTCCTGTCTCGTGAAGCGAAGGCCATTGAACCAGGGAAGTATACGGTAATACTTGAGCCAGCAGCATCGATTGGACTTTTACAACGTATGTTTGGAGCATTCAATGCACGAACAGCTGATGAAGGAAGGAGTTTCATGTCTAAGGAAGGCGGTGGAACCAAATTAGGAGAAAAAATCGTAGACGAACGAATAAATGTGTGGTCGGACCCATTGAATCCAGAAGTTCCGACGGGAACTTGGAATGGTTCAGGGCAACCCTTGAAGAAAACCACTTGGATCGAGAACGGCGTGGTCAAGAACCTTTCTTACTCTCGTTATTGGGCTGAACAGAAAGGCGTGGATCCTGTTCCCTTTGCATCCAATGGAATCATGGCAGGAGGAGACGCATCACTTGAAGACTTGATAAAAAGCACAAAAAAAGGGATCCTTGTTACACGATTATGGTACATTCGAAATGTGGATCCACAAACCTTGCTGTACACAGGCTTGACACGTGATGGAACCTTTTACATAGAAAACGGGGAAATTAAGCATCCTGTGAAGAATTTCAGGTTCAATGAGAGTCCGATCATTATGCTCAATAATCTAGAAACCCTCGGAAAACAAGTTAGGATAGACGGTAATTTAATCCCTTACATGAAAGTTCGAGATTTCACCTTCACTAGCTTATCTGATGCGGTGTAACAAATTATGAACTCTAATAACTGGTTGTTTTGACTTGCTCATTTCAGCCAGTTTTTATTTACAGGTCAACTAAGATACTTATATTCTTGATGGCCTTGACCAAGACAAGAGACAGAGGTGAACAATGAATTTTTCTTTACACGTTTGCAATATGAATCGGGCGATTGGGATGTCGATCAACGCATGCCATCCAACCTCTTGAATTCTCTTGTTGAGTACACTACATTAAAAGTTGATACACAAGAGAACATCGTGAGTTTAAGTAGCGATGATGTTTTTGAATGCCCTTTTTGCTATTTGTCAGGTCATAAGCTCGTTCAGTTCACAAAAAAAGAAAAAGAGAATTTCAAGAAATATGTCGACAATGGCGGATTTGTTTTTGTAGATGACTGCAACCACGATATTGATGGATTATTCGCGAAATCGTTCGAACGCCAAATGGATGAAACCTTTGGTTATGGCAAACTGAAAAAAATCCCTAATGATCACGAAATTTACAATATCTTCTTCCAGTTTGAAGACGGACCACCTACAACCTCTCAAGAACTTAACGGTTGGGGAGATGATATTGTACATGATTATTTGAAAGCTATCGAAATAAACGGAAGAATAGGTGTTTTATATAGCAATAAAGACTACGGATGCGAATGGGATTACGATTTCAGGAACAAGCGTTGGTACAAAATTGACAATACAAGATTTGGGGTAAACATAGTAATGTACGCTCTCACATCATAAATCAAGAAACAAATGAATAAAGACATTGCCAAGGTAGAGAAAGAATTAAATACGCTAACTAATAAACTAAAGGACCTAAAGAGTGAAATCGGCAAAGTAATCATTGGCCAAGAAGACTCCGTAGAGCAATTACTCATTACTTTTCTGGCAGGTGGCCATGCATTACTCGAAGGCGTTCCTGGATTGGCAAAAACATTGATGATCAGGACTCTCGCTGAGGCCATCGATTTAAAATTCAAGAGGATTCAATTCACCCCAGACCTCATGCCTTCAGATATAATTGGAACAGAAATCCTTGAGGAAGACCATAGCACGGGTAAGAAATTCTTTAAATTCAGCAAAGGTCCGATCTTTGCGAACATCATTTTGGCAGACGAAATCAACAGGACGCCTCCCAAAACACAGGCAGCACTTCTTGAAGCCATGCAAGAATTTGAAGTTACCTATTCAGGCAAGACCTATGAACTTGAGCGACCTTTCTTCATTCTGGCAACACAAAATCCGATAGAACAATCGGGAACTTTTCCTTTACCTGAAGCCCAACAAGACCGTTTCTTGTTCTATATCAAGATCGGTTACCCTGAAGCACAGAACGAATCGCATATTTTGAAAGCCACGACAGGCACCAAAAATGAAGTTTTAAATAAAGTAATTAGTGGTGAAGACATTCTAAGGCTGCAGCAACTGGTTCGCGAAGTACCTATAAGTGATGACTTGATCCATTATACAAGTAATTTGGTTCGAGCTACTCGACCTGAAACGACCGTCATAGAATATGTCAAGGAGTGGGTTGATTGGGGAGCAGGCCCAAGAGCTGGACAAGCTATGATACTGACTGCAAAGGCTCGAGCTTTGCTTCAAGGAAGGCTATCTGTTACCCTTGAAGACCTCAAACATGTAGCAAAACCTGTTTTGAGGCATAGGATTATAGTGAATTTCAAGGCTGAGGCCAACAGTATAGATTCGGATAAGATTACAGCTCATCTTCTTAAAAACATCGAACTAGGAAATTAAACAAAGTGAAACAGGACTACCGCGAATTATTCAAACCAGAAATCATAAAGACAGTATCCGGGCTGGCATTGATTTCTCGTGTGATCGTTGAGGGTTTTCTTTCTGGATTGAACCACAGTCGACGTGTAGGACCTGGTATGGAATTCAGTCAGTTCAGGAGTTATCAATCAGGGGATGACCTAAGATTGTTGGATTGGAAAATGTTGGCTCGATCTGGCAGATATTATATTAAGCAATCCGAGATCGAAACGAATATTTCTGTAAAGTTCATACTTGATGCAAGCAAATCGATGTTGCATGAAGAAGATGGTCTTTCAAAAATGGATTATATAAGAGTACTGGTAGCCTCTCTTGGGTATTTGGCACATATACAAG
>JABDKJ010000039.1 GCA_013002285.1 Flavobacteriales bacterium | reverse complement strand
TACCATATTCAAGGTCAGAAAAGTGCAGAACATATAAAAGTAAAGTTGGAGTAAAGCGATAGTGGATCAGTTCAAGTGTCAGTATTCCAGATAGATATATAATTTTCACAAATGAATATCCTTGGAATGGTTTACAAGACAGATGATGAAAATGGAAATTTAGAAATGAAATATTGGATTGGTGAGTGAGGGTTAGACCTGCTTCTTCATTTTCTTAATGAGTTTATATCCCCAATCATAATGACTAGATGTACATGAAACCAAATAGGCGCCCAATGAAGTGCTCCCGGTCCAGTGGTAACGCTTTTTTTCAAACAATTCATCGTTACTGTGCGTTTCGATCAGCTTAAATACTTTTTTAAAAGATGTTTTGATCAGTTTTTTAGCTTCTTCCAATGATGTGTCTTGATACATTTTCCAGATCTCCTTGTTCAGAACAGGAAGTGTTTTCCACGTATAACCTTCAGCTGGCATATCGGGTTTGTCTCCTTTCATGCCGATCTTATACCACTTTAGGAACATTAGGTGCCAATGATGTAAATGCGTTAATATATCCCTGATGTTCCTATTTAAAGTACCTTTTTTGAAGTCTTTGTTTTGTTCTTCAACTGAGAAAGAACCGATCAATTCCATCAATTTATCCAAATTGGATCTTGAAAGGGAAAGCAACTCTTCTTTTGTCTTGGGTCTCGGCATATGAACTAAAGGGGTTGGGAATTAAGGAATTCCAGTAATTCATAGACTAAGAAAGCTGGCCACACGATCGCTTTGAATATTCCGGCTATTCCTGCCATAAAACTAGAAGCTGTGGAAATGTAGTATACAACTGCTCCAATAAATCCAAGGCCGTATATCGCTGATGAAGGACTACTTTCTTTTATTCTTTGTTTCATAATGCCCAAATTGATACTGTTAATATTAATAGATCTGGAGGCTGTGCTAAATGACCTATGTCAGTCAGAGTTCTGAAATTAATTGTTCTGCTAAATAAATGTAGAGGTCAGCGGTGATTATTGTTTTCTTATTTGCTGATCAATATTTTTTGGGTGGACACAGATCCATTTGTTCTCAGCTCCAAATGATATAAGCCACTTGCCAAAAAAGAAAGGTCTAATTGCGTCTTTTTATGAACTGCTGGATCGAGAATTGTTCTATGCAATAATTTACCTCTGACATCAAGAACAGTAAGAAATACCTCTAATGTTACATTTGAAGGGATATCGATGGCAAATTGGCCACTTGATGGATTTGGAAAAACCTCAAATGAGAAATTGTCGTTTTCAGAGATCCCGACAGGCCCTCCTGAAAAGTGAGCGGTTAAGTTGTCATCTATTTCAAGGTCAAGAAGTAAATCCTGCTGATCGCTTGTTCCCCCAAAGAGAGAGCCGCCAGACCAATGATCAAACTCAAAACCTTCATTTGGTATCGCTTTTATTTCAATAGGGCAGCTCATATAATAATATCCTTGCCAGGGATAACTTTCAGGTACGATCGTACTTACTTGGATATTTCCTGCCGAAGCAGGTTCAACATTAAATTCCAATAAAACTTGACCTCCGAGACCCAATACCTCGCTAACTTGTTCTCTGGCAAATGGAAGTCTTTGTGCATTATAATTGACTATATTATTTACCGAATTGAGCCATGAGCCAACGCTAGGAGGAGCATTCCATCTTTCTACATGGTCTGGCATAGCTGGAGATATTTGTTCCACCAATTGATCTGCTGTTAGTTCCCAAACTTCAGGTTGGAAAATGGTATTCATAAGATCGGCATATCGTTGAGAGAATTCACATTTGAATTGTGGATTTTCAAGTGCCCTATCGAAAATGATGGAATGGGCAGATACAAATCCAGGATTACGAGCCGCTTCCAAATAGTTATGTGAAGGCGCTTGGCCAAAAGCCCCTAATGCCCCGTCCGTATCAAATAGCATGTATCGCCATTTTCCATCAACTGTTTGAGGTCTCCAGAGTTTTATATTATTCGCGCCCCATGCGATCCCCATCCAATCTACATTTTGGATATAGGTCTCTGTGATGAAGTAATCGATATAATTCTTTACGTCAAAGCGATCCTCAAAAAAAGGATAGAAAAAAGGACTTTGCGGATCGGTAAGAGACAACAAGGCAAATGCATCGAGAAAATGATCATTACTTCCATTCAAGGTCGTAAATGAATTCAAGAGGTCTACCTGGTCAGATGGAACCCCATGATTTGATTCAATATAGTGCTGGTCCAGTTTTTCTCTTATTCCATAGATCCCCCAATATTCCCCATTCAAGTAAAGGATGCAAGGTTCATAAGACATGTTGTCTATATAAGTTTCATTGACCAATCTAGAGACCATGCCGTCCTGGATCTTATCAGTGCCAACATGCTGTCCTCCGCTTCGTATATTGATATTGTTCACATTCTCGATCCAAGGTTTTTGTGTAAATAATGGAACTTCGAGCCTTCCAGTAAGGTCCGATCCCATATTGAATCGAAAGGATTTCTGTGGTTCAGCTCGGGACCAACCCCCATGAATGGATAGTTCTAATTGTTCTTCTCCTAATAATTGTTGTGCTCCATTGAAGAATTCCATGCGGCTGAATTTGGACCAGGGTTGCCAAAAATTACTATCAAAGAAGGGATAATTTGGTTGAGCGTTAGGTCCGGATACATAGATCCCCTCATTCCAATCCCACAAATGCACAGGATCTGTATGGACCGAAAAAACAGGTAATCCATGATTGTCTTCCTCAAGGAAATACGTTCTGTCTACGATCTCACTTGGCAGAAGATCATCACTTGAATAAGCTCTTGCGGATATAACCCTATTTGTATTGAAGTCAATTGGGGCGGTGAATATCGGGTCATTTTGATCAGGAGCATCTCCATTTATCGTGAAATGTATTGTGCTGTTCACCGCACTTATGTTGGTGCTCTGAGGGCCAGAATACCATCCAGAGGGAAGCGAGAATAGGGGTGGGAGGGTAACACCTTCATAGCACGAGCTAGCGTTATTGCTCAGGCCGGGGCTCGGTAGGTCGAAGTAACAAAGTTGGCCCGAACCATCCGGAGAACGGCCATAAGAAACATTCCTCCTAAGATCGTCAGGAATGGAAATGAAGTCTAGCACAGTTCCATTCTCATCGCTCAATACCAGTTCTTCATTCAGATCCAGTTTAAAGTTGGTATGGAAATATTCTTTTAGGCTGTCTTCTTCAAACCAAGTAGGTGTCGATTGGAAATATGAGTTGTTCGAAGTGATGCCAGCTGAAAGGAAAAAGTTACTGGATAAGTCAGATGAAAAAAGAGACTGATTGTGCACTTGAATGGCTAAAACATTTGTCCCTTCATTGGCCAAAGCCAATACCTCATCATTCAACAGAACTCTACTTTCTGGAAAGATACCTTGATAAAGACCTGCTTCTTTGATGGAATTGGCCAGTGCATTGTAATTTGGAGGGTCCCCTTCAATATTATCGGACCTACTGATCTCTACTCCGTTCAAATAAGCAACATAAGCATCATCATAATCTGCATGTAGGACTATACTGCTGACGTCTTCCAGGTCAGGTATTTCAAATGTTTTTCTCAAGAATACTGAAGCTACTGCCGAAATCACTGTTCCGTCATCACCGTCACCATATCCAAAGCCGCCATTACCACTGCTCCATGCACTGTCATTGAAACTAGGCTCTTTCCAATTAAAAGGTGGTGCCGAATTACCAGGAAAATATTTCCATTCATTTTGAGCAATTACAGCGGACTCCCAATGATCCGCCACATGCGTAATGTTTTTTCCGGAAGCACAAACAAGAATGATCTCAGAAGGTTCTAGAGTGAAATTTGGAAATTGCCACTTGTCCAGATCACTTTCATTATCTGAGAGATAGATGCCTGAAAGATCTGTTGGGTCAGATCCAATATTGATCAATTCTATCCAGTCTGTTTCAAGTCCAGAGACTTCAATTCCTTTGTGAACAGAAACTTCATTGAATCGGATCTGGCTATGCAGCATTAAAGAAAAAAACAAGAAGATATGGATCAGTGCGTATCTCATGGTAAATTGACTATAAAGATAAGTGTCAAACACTGAAGAGAATAATGGATCAGGTTCTATTTTCCACGAAGATAGGTAAGCTGCTTCGCGAAAGTTCTTTCAAGTATCGTGCACAATTGCATTTGATACAAATGATGAATGATGCTCGAATTATTCCCATTCAAAGCTAGTTCGTTTTTGACATTTCGATCTTAAGACTTCCTAATATGGTATTGCCTACGATCCTAAAGTCTTCTTCTGTTAATTCTAAGATATCCCAAGTGGCATTATAATTTCCTCCGGCATCCAGTGTGTCAATAATAGATATTGTGCTGGCATCTGCAGACAGATCATACGTAAAATTACCGGTGCTCATATCCGATTCCCTGTAGTCCTCTCCTGTGCAATTGGAAGAGCATGCATTGAATTCTAAATAAGATCCATCGCCAGGGACGACCTGGGCCAATATTTCCATTGAATCGATCACCCACTTTCCTTCCAGCATCTCTAGAGATGTTGGAGGCTCATCCTTTTCACAAGAGATCGATATCAATGGAAAAATGAGAAGAAAAAGTACTTTCCTCATAAGGTTCAGTATTTGATCTTAGCATTTGGAAGCCATGTGCTCAATTGCTTTTGCATTTCACCACTGATCTTCGTTCCTTTTAAATTCAAGGTCTTGAGAGCCGTACAATTCGCGATCTCTTTTGGAAGAGATGTCAATGGATTGTCTGACAAGTTTAATGTCTTCAATTCATTTAGTTCTCCTATTTCTGGAGGTAAACTCTCAACTTTATTTTTGGTTAGAACCAGTTTCGTAAGCATTTTTAGCTGACCTATTTCGGCTGGTACGGAAGCTATGTCATTGCTAATAATGATCAATTGTTTCAGGTCTGTTATTCCGCAAATTTCCTTCGGAAGTTCTTCAAGCTTTGGAGCCATGGTCAATGGAGACATCATGATCATTTTTCCACCCGCTCCAGGTGTAACGTATTTGTCATATCGGCCAACATCTCCGGATGCTATCGCTTCTTCTTCCATTTCACTGCTGGTTTCCATTTTATTTGAAAAAACGTTGCTCCTATATGAATTGTATTCTGAGTTCACTCTGTCATAGTCAGAATTTGGCAACTGTTTAACGGACACATTTCCACTTCCTACATCTCTTCCAATTGAATTTAATCTAGAAACATCCGCGATGGTTCCGGCATTTTTATCAGATGCTATTTCCCGAGTTCCCATAACCTGAATGCGAGCGTCTAATGCATTTGACCTGTTATTTGAAAAATTTCCATATAATTTTTTGCCAGCCATTGCAGCTTTAAGAGCCTGACGTGTTTGATAGGTATACATATATGCATTTGCAAGATTTTCATATATGCCTTTTGCGATGTTCTTATTTATGCGAGCTTTTTTGTCTTCTAGATCCAACTCTTCAAGAGCTTTATTCCAAACTTCAATAGACGATTTTAGGTTTTCAAATGAACTTGCATCAGGTCCATTTTGATAGATCGCTTCATATGCAGAGATCGCACTCTCTTGAGCTTTGTTCAGTTTAGCATAGTCGTGGTCTTTCGATTTTGCGGTGAAAACCTGGAATTCTTCTTCAACGAATGCGGGATACACATTCTGTTTTGCACTATTTATTGCTTTTTGGTGAAGATCTGCTGATTCACTAGATAGTGTGCTACTCTTAAAACTAGAACTCTTTGACTCCCATTCTTTTTTCATTTTTTCAGCTATCCAATACTCACACTTGTCGAACCCAAACTTCGCTGAACCTGCAGAATTATCAGAAACTTTTTCACCATAAACGATGTTGCCAGAACCGTCTTTTGCAATAAGAATTGAAGCAGGTTTGTTAAATGGGAGTTCATAATAATAGGTGGTTACTTCGACTGCATCTTTAATGCCTCCATTTTTTGGAACACAAATGGATTTAGTGTCTTTGAGTTTTTCAGTTCCAAAACTGCCTTCTCCAACAACAAATTCCGCAGTTACTGTTGAAGGATCAATGGAACTAATATCATATCCGGGAAGTTGCAGGAATTTGGTTTTTACTTTTTTGCCTTTATCATTTTGTGCGTTGGCATTAAACATAAAGCATGCCGCCAATAAAGCGATGTAGATCTGTTTCATAGTTCGAAAGGGTTTTTAAATATTTTGGTCAAAAGAATTATTTTGACCCTAAATGTACAATTTAGATGCCAGAATTATTATGATCTATGTCATGTGGCCTGAACTCATTCTTTTATGAACAATAGAGTGCTTGCTGAGTTTTCATTAAGGATGGTGATCATATAGAATCCGGGCATAAGATCGCTAATGTCGACCACGCTTCGATCAGTTGTACTTTGCCCTTGAAGAATGTTTTTTCCTAATGTGTCAGTGATCCTATAATGCAAAGGGTCCAAGCCAGAATAGATCAAGTTCAAGTTTGTATTTGCCGGATTTGGAAAAACGAGAACAGTATTTTGTTCATGTTCGAAAAAGCCAGATGCGATCTGGCCACAAACCCCGCTAAAGATATCTACTGACAGAAGTCGATCACGGGCCGGGATCGAGGTTTCATCCAAAACATTAGGCGTTCCTATTCCCGCCCATTGTTCTTCCTGTACGTATGGTGGCATTTGGTCAAAAGCGTAGCTTTCATCCAATAAGTTTTCTGTACCCGGGGGATCGATAGTTCCTTTGTCGTTATTGCCAAAAATGAAATGATCTGCACCCTGAATGGTATAATTAAAAATAATGTAGGGAGGATCCAGGTTAGGTACTTCATTGCCTATCATGTTTTGAGATGGGGAGTTGTCCGCACTGAAAAATATGCCAAAACTTTCTGCTCTATTCCGGAAAAGTGTGTTGTGCGGACCATTCAAGCCATGTGAATTATCGAAAATAATGTTCTGACAAATATTTTGTTCAAAGAGATTGGCGTGCGGGTAATTTCCATGGATGACAAGGTCACCTGCCGAATTACTTGGAATACCCGTCCAGAAAGGATCGAATGAATAGTTGTATGCAAATACATTTCCATTGGCTCCTGCTTGAATGATCATGGAATGTCTAAGGTGTTCGAATACATTGTTCTCTACAAGGCACTCTCCACTGGCAAAATGTAGCATAACGCCATAGGCCTTGCCTCCTGTGCCATAACCATGTGCATGATGAAAATAGGAATTGGCCACATGTAATTTAGTGCTGTACTCAGCATCAATATGTGCAAAATTGCATTTGTCTGACTCTATACCGTTTACCCAACAATTTGCAGCATATTGGAACTGGACATTACTTGTCTGAAGGGGGTCGGTGTTGTCAATTCGCTTGATAGTGAGACATTCGAGACCAACGTTTTCAATAGCCTCCACTTTTTGTATGTATGCATTTCTCGCAGTATCAACATTGAGTCTTAGTGGAGAAGTAAAAATGATCTGGTTGTCAATGATGCTTTGCACTTCCATGATCTGCCCAAAAGTATTAGCTGCCCAGGCAGAAGTCATTAAGTCTCCATCGTCTTGAATGATCCTTAACCAATCCCCGGGGCCAAAGGAAGATGCGTCTTCTACAAAGATTGCATCGTCATTATTAATAGCGTTTTGAGTAAAAGAGCTGAATTCTGAAACTAAGTTTCCATGCACTACAATACCATGACCATTGCCGTTCAGGTCTAATGAAAGGGTAGTGCTCTCTGCACCGGCACCTCTGAGGATGGTGAACCCAGGAAGAACAATACTTGAATTGAAAAGGAAATTCCCTTCTGGGAATTCAAAGATCAAACCATCAGCAGTAGTATTTGCAATGGCATCTGATAATGCCATGTCATTCGCAGTAAAACCATCTCCAACTAAACCAATATCTGTCACATTTATCACTTCCAGACCAAATGTTGTTGTGTCCTTAAGTCCTGCAATGGTCCAGTCTACTGAGCGCTCTGGAGGTAGGACTTGAGAAACAAGGCAGTTCAAGCTTAACAAAAAACAAATAACAAGTGTATAGCGCATAGATGTGTTGATGTAGAGTGAATATAGCAGATCTCCAGCATTTATAGCCAGATCAGGAGAATAGTAATTTGGGACTAAAACTCGTATTTAAGGTTCGCTCTGAAATTCAGAGGCGCACCGGGAGTGAAATGGATCTCATTTACCGGCTCGGGTTCATCTTGCAATCGAGATGTTGTCGCAAATTGGGTTTCATTCCATTCACTGTCCATGAGATTTCGGATCTGAAGGCCTACAGTGGCCTTTTTCCATTTGATCCCTGCGTTCATGTCCACTATGCCATAACCCTTAGCTATGATCGAATTATCTTCGTTGGCTGGGCGGTCTTCCAGAAAACGAAAGTTAATACTACCAAAAAATCCTGAGGGACTTTTTAACGCCAACGAAGAGACGAAGGTAAATTGAGGGGCAAGTGGGATATAACTTCCTTCATTCCCATTATTGATAAAACGAGCGTGTGAATAATTGGCATCAATATTACAGAATAATGCATCTGTCAATTGATATCTCAAGCTGAGGTCAGCACCTATCCGAGATGTTTTTCCTTTTGGTTCTATGACCCCTTCGTCTCCCACGTATACATACTCCTGCTGTAAATAGAGATACCAAAGCGCAGTATTGATCAGCAATCGAGGTCTTGGTTTCCAAATGGTGCCTATGTCTGAACCGATAGCTGTGGGCAAGAATTTTTGTTTGTCATCAAATACGACCACACGAGTATCGTTAGAATGAAATCCTTTTCCAGCTTTGAAATAGAATTGAAAGTCTTTCGAGTAGTTGTAGAGAACATTCAATTTTGGACTTAGGGTTGTTAGGAAAGAGGACTGAGTTTCATATTCACTCTGAAGTTCATCATTGTATTGATAATCAAAATGATCCAATCGAAAGGAGGGGTTTACTGTCCAATTGTCGATATTAAAAGTTGCGCTGACGTAGGTATTTAAATTCAATTCATGGATCTCACCCAATCGATGACGTTCCAATATATCTGTTCTGTTCAGCGTATGTGAAAGCTCGTTATTGTGGCTTCTGTCATTTCTGAAGCCTAGTCCAGCGCGTAGGTCGCCATTGGTGTTTCCAAGCGAGAAATTCCTGGAATACTCTGTGTTCGAACCTATGATATCCCTTTTTTCTTTTTGTCGGATCTGGTCGCCATTGACACTATCCAAAAGGAAAAAGGAGAAATTTGAATACAATTCGAATTCATAGAAGCTATAATAGAACTTAGTTTTGATGAAAGACTTATTATCTATTGTCTTTTGCAGGTCAACGGATGCATTGGTTCTACTTGTTATGCCTCCTTCCGTATCATCTATGGCGCCAAAGCGTGAGATCAATCCATTGTCTACAGCTCTCTGAGGGATCTGGCCAGAGGCATCCCATTCACTGTTGAAGTGAGATAACATGAGCCCAAGTTTCTTAGTATCTGAGATCTCACCTGCATATTTTCCAAGTATGTTGAATCGGTGAAAGTTCTGAGGACTTTCAAAAGGCCCATCAGTTGTTATGTATTCCTGCGCTAAGTATATATGGTGGTGATCCTTGTCAAGCAACTTGAACATGCCTAGAATTCTCTGTGAATTAAAATTTCCTGCGCTTATTGAAAGTTCGTTATTCCTTAATTTTTCCTTTGTTCTCAAGTCTACATAGCCGGCAGTATTGAAATTCCCTTGATCTGCATAATATGGTCCTTTGCCCATATCTATTTTTTCGATGGTTTCCGGAATGGTAAAGTGCAGGTCTGCATATGCTTGCCCATGAGCATGTGAAACCATGTTCACGGGAATGCCATCTACCGATATTGCGATATCAGTTCCGTGGTCTAGGTCAAAACCTCTCAAGAATATTTGTTCTGCTTTACCTCCACCAGCGTGCTGTCCAATAAAAAGGCCAGGAACTCTTCTCAGGATCTCCTGAGATGAATTGACGGGACTTGTTTGCAGGTCAATTTCCGTTATGATATTCAAAGCACTCAGATCAGGAGATATGACAACTTCATCTAAGGCAATACTTCGCTCTAAGAGCACAATGCGCACGAGCTTTTCTGTGTCAGTTACAATGACCGTTCTGTCTTCGAATCCAATATGTGTTGCTCGCAAAGTATCTCCAATACTTACGTTTTCGAGCACAAACTTTCCATCCCTATCGCTGTGTGCGTGGCCGCCTAAATTCATGTTATAGATCTGTGCGCCAGGTACGGGTTCATTTTGTTCATCTACTACAATTCCAGATAGGGTGTTCGCAAAGACATAAAGTGGAAGGAAAAAGGCTATGGTAATGGCGATATTTTTCATAAAAAATGAAGGCCAAATTTAAATTTTTCTGGCATTAGAGCATTTTGAAACCAGATGATAGGAACACCTTATCTTTCTGAATATTGAGATCTTTCTTGAATATATTAGCTCAATTGAACCAAACCGCATAGCGCTTTCGCCTCAGTTCCAAAGCCAGCTTTTCCTCTAGCTTAAGAGCCTCCTCGCGAGAGTTTACAGTGTTTAGATGGTTGTACAAGCTAGGGCGAAGGTATAGGCCATACTTCTGAACGATGTTGGAAGATAGCTTATGCCCTTTTGCATTCCTATGGCCGCTTTTGTGTTGGTCGAAACGTTCTTTTGGAGTCTTGCTGGTCATGCCAACATAGAGACATTGCAGAAGACCATTGAATTGTGGGTTTGCTTCCCTGAATTTTCTGTTTTCATTGAATACTTTGCGTGAAAGTTCTATTACATAAATGGTGTACGGCATGGAACTATTTTGAGAAATGACCCCACTTGTCGCTTTTGGCTATGATCTTATTTAGGACCTTTATGTCAATGTTGGCTAGTTTCTTCACATATAGATAGCCTTTTCCTGTTTTATGTGGGCCAAGTTTTTCGATGAGTTTTTTTTCAGAATTAATGTCATACATGAGATATGTGGATAGATGTGCGTTGCCAGGAGAGAAGCCAACATTGAACCATTCATATTCTTCACCGTTTTTTCGCTTATAGGAGTACTTTCCGTAGCCTATGATGCCTGCACCCCATATCTTTGGTTCTTTTCCTGATATCTCAGCGATCACGTCTAATAAGATCTTGGCGTCTTCTTTTCGAGTTTTGTTGTAAACTGCCTCTATATATTCATGGACATCCTTATCGGTCTCAACATTTACGAGTGTTTTGTTCATTTACAATTGATCCGGAGTCCTTACGATAGGACTTTTGTTGAATTTGTCTTCTTCAACAAATAAGCGGGAAGTGTAATACCCCCCGCGAATAGCAGAAGATAAAGCCACATGCCTGAGACATTGTTTTTGATCGCGTGCCTTATGCAAATGATCCAAACGGAAAGAATTAGTGCGCTTCCTATCAACGCTTTGGTTAAATTGAATTCTTCTGGGATGATCCCCATTAAGAGAACAGCAATTCCCAAAATGTAAATAATACCCAAGCCTAATTTGTTCTTTTTACTCATTTCACTTTTTTTTCTAACGGTAATTCCCGGTGATTAAATATAAAAGATCTCGAGGATCTAATTTGTTTTGATCACTCCACTTCTATATAGTTCTAAGGCAATATTCAGAAGGGTCTTTACCTTTTTCAAAGGAATGTCTTTATTGGGATCTACCTTTAAGATCTTCATTCTAGCTCTTTCTCCACTTTCAAGATCAGGATGGTCTAGATGTTTTCCTTCTACGAACAGGATGTAAGGGTCTTGGGTATTCTTATCGGTCCAGAGATAACAGAACATTTTGTTCCTATAGCAAAAACAAGGCATGCCATATTTTTTAGTTTCAGAAACATCTTCATCCATGTTTAGGACAATGTCGCGCAGAGCCAACAAACAGCTTTGATGAGGTTCGTCTTTGCTTAGATAGAAATTGTCATCGCTTGTCATTGCCCTTATGTCTGAACTCTTTACTTCTCCGACAGATCCTTGATCTGTTCCAACATTTTGGGCAGTCCATTTTCCATATGTTGATGCCCTTGTTCGCTTGAGAAACCTACTTGGGTCCAGGTAAAGCGTATGGCATTGTCAGAGGTCTTTTCGATCTCATAGGTTACAATAGAATAATTCTCTTCTCTATCTTCCAAGCCTGAAAAACCACTCCAGTAGTTGTATTGAAGCACTTTGTAGGCTTCATTCCTCAATACATTTCCTTTGTCTTTGTATGTGTTGCCTTCGTATTCTCCTTGGAAAACAATAGGGCTTCCAATATTCCAATCTGTTATCGTTTCAGTCCCGAATAAATAGACCTTGATCTTTTCAGGGTCGGTTATAACGTTCCAGACTTTTTCCTCTGTGGCATTGATCTTTATGCTCTTTGATACGATCAGTTCATTGTTCATTCTTCTTTTTCTATATCTATTTCGGTTCTAATGTCATTATATGATCATAACTCTCATTCAATAATCTGACCATATTTTTCTTGTCCTTTAGCATTTTATCGGTGATCAATATGTATCCACGCATTACAGAATTGTGAGACTTAAAGAGGCTGGTTTTGTACTTTTCAACGTACTTCTCTTGAACTTCTTTTGAAAAGCGAATGCCCAATTCTCCTTCTTTATTCAAGAGCGAAAACATATATCCATTTGCAGATGTGTAGGGAACGGTCTTTCCTTTACGCTCAAATTTTGGGCACTTGGAAACGAACTCATCGTATAGTTTTAAGTTTTGTTCGAACATAAGATCAATTCAATTTTCAGTTTATTCATACCCTTTTCTTATAACGTCAGATGCCGGCTTTCCTTGTGGAGTGAAATCCAATTCCTTGTTCCGTCTTTGTTCAATGTCTGGCCGCATTTGCCATAGATGCAGACCTGCAAACCATTCTTGATCCCAAATGCTATTGAAGAATGCCTGGTAGCAATTGGCTTGTGTTACTCCGGAATAGATCTCTTCGCCCAAAGCAGGGTCTTCCACCCAAAGCCAGGGCTCAATAGCTCCTGTAGAAGTGCTTCGATAACCCATTTCCGTAAAGAGTATTTTTCGGTCGTACTTTTCTGAAACAGTTGATAAAGCTGGAACAAATTCATTCCAACTTTGCGAAAGTTCTTCCACTCCTGGGTATTCGCTTTTTGATAATGGGAAATAGGCCTGTATTCCAATGAAATCCAACTGATCCCAAAAACCGATCTCTTCATATTCCTTATACCAATTGGCGGCATAGACCACCTTTCCAGAATACACCTTTCTCACATTTGCAATAAGCTCTATCCAATATTCTGGTTTTTCCAGAGTAAGTCGAGAGAATTCTGTGCCAATGCAATACATCTCAGCACTCCCTTCTTCCGCTACTTTGGCATAGCGCACAATATAATCGCTATAGCTGTCGCTCCACATTTTCCAATCCTCCTCGCTGCTTGGAAAAATGTCGGATCGCCATTTGCCGAGTGATGGTTCATGGATCCAAAGATGTGGCTTCAGAAAGACCTTGAAGCCTTTGGACCGGACCATTTTAATGCGTTTGGCCCATTCATGATCATGTCTGGTAGCTCGCAGACTATCAACACTGCCATGGCTGACTTCAGAACTTAATTCATTTTTCTGGAAACCCCAGGGGACCATTGTGATCCATTCAATGTTCTGACCTTTGAATTCCTGAAAGTCTGTACTGTCATGCAAACCAAAAACATGGGCGCCTCTTTGTTTTTCAATTACAAACTCTTCTTTAGGGTCTTCCGCCTTAATACTTAAGCTAGTGTTGTTCTTTGAATATATGAAAAACACACTCACAAAGGCTATCGGGAGTATGATCGTATATAAAACACGCCATATTTTTTTAGCAGGGGCCATGCGTTATTCTACCTTAAAGATAGAACCTTCTTTTTTGAAGCCCATCTTAGCATAATATTCGTCAACATCTGACATGACGTAGACATCATGTCCGGGAAAGTCAATTCGCATTTGATCCATGAGTTTTTTCCCAATTGAATGACCTCTGTAGTCTTTGTGAACCAAAAGGTCTAACACCCAAATGAAATAGCCTTTGTCCTCAAGTGCTCGTGAATACCCACACAACTGATCATTAACAAACGCAACTAATGTTGTACTATGCTCCAGATTGGATTTATACCGTGGTTCCAAATAAGACTTCCACTCATCACCTTCTGAGGAGATCAGTTCCAGCAACTTATGGTAGTCTTCGTCTTGGTTATATGCTCTTATTTGAAGGTTCATGAATTCTTTTTATATCTTTAGAACAGTCATTCATCATCCAATTTTAAGAAGGTTCAATGTGATGAATTGGTAAAATTCAGACTCTTCTTCACTCCACTATAAAACTCACTTTCAGTTCTTGAACGATCTCTCCATCATTGGCGATCACTAAAATGGATTTGGTGTTCAGTCCTTTGGAAAGTTCTTTCGTATCTATCTCTATCGGTATTTCTCCTTTCTTTCCGGGATAGATCATGCGCGTTGGAAAACCCACTAGGGTGCAGCCACAAGCGGGTTGTACATGATCTATGCGTACTTTCTTATCCAATGTATTCTCAAAGGAAAATACATGAGTCAGCAATTTCCCGCGTTTTATCCTGCCTAGGTCTTTCTCTTCTTCAGTAAAACTCAAGGTCTTTTCTACTTCTTCTGGGATCACTTCTACAGCTTTATCCGACTTTTCAATAGCTAGGATCTCGATCTTACGTTCCATGGCCGCGGCTTTGCTGTAAATGGAGTTTCGTTGGTCATTCACGTTGTCGCTCACGGTTCTGGATGCTTTGGATTCGCCAAATGGTATCTTTTCAATACCCAGATACCCGCCACTAGGAGCTACATCGTTCATGTAGGTAATGAATGCGCCATCTTCATACTCATTGAAATAATTTATTAGGCTATGTATCCTGCGCAAGGTCAGGTTCTTGTTGTAATCTGATTGTGCAAGAGGAGAGGCATAACCTTTTATAGCAAGGTCTATTCTAGCGCCTTGCTCCAATTCTCTCAATAGCAATTTAGAGACCAGTTCGAGTTTGTCAACGCCTGCCTGTGCCTTGTTCTCAAAGAAATCTATAATGGTGGAGTCTGAAGGAATGATGAGTTCAAAGGGAATGTCTTCTGTATACTTCTTTCGATAGGTAGGAATGCGCTTCTTGTATGCCTCGTAAGAAGTTAAATAATTCAATTTAGTGATCGTATCGGTAGTGTTCGGATCTGGCTCGTCATTGTGAAAATAAAGCGAGATAGGTAGGTAAACACCTAGATCCCCAATATCTGTGATCACAGGCAGATTGTCCTCTGGAACGAGTATTACAGGATCTATGTTAAAGCTATAGATATCGTTGCAGCAGGTGCCTTTACTCCAGGGGTTACTGCCGTCCCTGTTTGATGTCAGGAAACCATGGTCGTTGCCGCTCATGCAGAAGTAGAGGTCGTTTGCAGGTGTGTTAATGGGTTGTCCCATATTCTTGGGCAACATATAATTGCCCTCACTGTCTTTTTCGCTATAGAACACATCGTGTCCTCCAAAACCAAAATGCCAAGTAGAGCTAAAATAGATGCGGTTCTGGTCTGGAGCATAATATGGCGTGAGTTCATCATCCGGTGTATTGATCATGTTCCCAAGGTTCTCTGCTTCGCCCCAATCGCTACCTGATCTTTCACTCATCCATATGTCCAATTTGCCTTCTCCTCCTTCTCTATCAGATGCGAAGAATAGCAGTTCTTTTTCCCCATCTTTGATGTAGAATGGTTGAGTATTTTTGGCTCCCTTTCCATTGATGTTTACATTTAATATTTCTGGCTTAAATAACTCTCCATCAATTACTTTTGAAAAATAAATATCGCATTCAGGTCCATCGCAAACTGAAAAATAGTAGCGCTCGTTCACAGCATCAAAACTCCCGTTGCCCAAGTCGCTTCCTATGTCTGAAAAAGACTTCGAAGCATGCCTTCTTTGTTCCCATCTATTCTCTTCAATATCATATTTGCTCGCATAGATCTGGACCCCTTTTTGTCCTTCTATGACCTTCCCGCTAGGCGTGCTTTTTTGTACCAATGCGGAATAGAACATCAATGAATCTTTGAGGGGCACAGCAGCGAATTCTGATAGCTTTGAGTTTACAGGAGAGGGAAGTGGTTTTACCCATGCGTTTGGAAGGAAATTGTCTTGTTCTAATTTGGCCCATTGGCTGCTCTTGTATTCTTGTATGGCTTTCTTGTAGATATAAGAACCCTTCTTGCGTTTGCTTTTCGCCTTGCGCCAATACTTACCTGCATCTTTGTAGAGTCCGCTATGCTCTTTCATATTGGCGAGATGCACAACACCATCAGGGTAGAAACGACCTCTTTCTTTGGTATATACCTTTTCATAGAAACGTGCAGCAATGTCGTAGTTGTTGATCAGACGTGCTGATTCAGCGTATTTGTATTGGTATTCGGCCTTGGAAGAATCTTGTGCGATCGCTCTTTGGTAATAAGAGAATGCTGCATAATGGTCGTTCTGTGCAAAGGCTTCATCGCCAAGCTTGATCCATTTTTCTGGTTTTTGCGCTTGAAGACCAAAACAGAGCAATATTGCGAATAAGAGGCCATATGTCTGATGCATGCTCATAAGAAATCCGGACAGAAGCGGTGTTCCTCGTAAACGCTTTTGAAATAATTCATGATATAAGCCACAGAGAACTCAAAGCCCCCTCGACTTCGGCTTGCTGTCTTCAGGTCGGAAAGGTTTATGTCATAGCTTACGCCTACTTTCCATTGGTCATAGTCCAATGCGGTGACCAGGTAAGCTGCATCGCGTGTACGGCCAAATGCGCCCACATAGAGCGCGCGTTTAAGTCCGTACTTTTCAATGATGCTCCTGCGCACCATTCCGCCCACTATCAATTCCCTGTATTTACCTTGCATTTGAAATTGGACAGCAGGCAAAGCCGACCAAGTACGGTCAAAACGGTAAGTGCCAATTCCGTGGATCACAAAACGTTGGTCTAGTTTTACGGCAGCATCGTTCAGGAAACTCTCCTTGGGTCTATTGACATGGAAGAGGGCCATACCAGCAGTGTAAAAGATATCCCGAGAGAGCTCGTGCTTTACGGTAGCGCCAATATTGGCATCCAGATAGGTGCTTTTGTCATTGCTGAAACTCTCTCCAGTTGCAGCAGAAGGGTCAAAAACCTGTCCGTTGTATTGGTTATCGAAACGCAGACGAGAGAAGTCCAAATATTTCTGGGTAAATCCCACTTGAAGTCCAAGCGTTATAAAAGCCGTGCTGTCGTCCGTTGCTGCAAAAGTATGCGCACCTGAGGGCATCACTCTGATGGTGCGCAAAGGAGAATCTCCGGCAGCATCTCTGAATAACAAAATACCTGCGTGTATATTCTCTTTGCCCATCACATCTTTCGCATCCGCTGCCAGCGCCCATGTATTGTACGGTTCGGTTATGGAACGCCATTGTGTCCTTTGATTGAATACAAAGCGATAATCGGCATCGAACTGTCCGGTATGTGCCGGGTTCTGAAAAAGTGGTGAAAGGAAGAATTGTGAGAAATGCACATCTTGTGCATGACCGCTAGAAGCAGATAGAAGAAGCGCTATGATCAAGGCCTTTTTCATCTGATCAAAGTCACATTTCCTTTTAGTTCGTTTTCCTGTTCGTCCATACAGATCACTTTGAGCAAATAGATATATACTGCTGAGTCGGCTTCACGGCCTTTATAGGTGCCGTCCCAACCTGTACTCTGGTCAGTACTTTCAAATACTTTCTCACCCCAACGGTCGTAGATGCTCAATTCCATTTCCTTTATAAGGTTACCCCTCACAAAGAGTACATCATTTTCCTGATCGCCATTTGGAGTAAACGAATTTGGGAGATATATGATCGGGAAATCACAGTTGAGCTCTACCACATTGATCGTTACCGAGTCCGTTGCGGAACATGAGCCAGAAAGTCCATCGTCACTCACAGTATAGTAATAAGTGGTTGTCTCACTAGGACTTGCATTGGTGCTAGAACTAAAAGGGCTACTTAATCCACTCGTAGGCGACCATGAAACGCTATAGGGTGATCCTGGTGTTCCATTCAATATGGTCGTTTGTCCCTGTGCAATTGTGTTGTCTATTGCTGAAGCTGTTACCGAGAATACATCAAGGTCAGAAACTTCTACAAAGATGGAATCTGTCCATTGGCATCCTAGGCTATTTTGCATATTCACATAGAACCAAGTATCGGTGTTGGTCTGTGCTGTTATTTCTGAAGTAAAATTGCCAGATGTTATTGCTGAATTGGGGGACCAGATATAGGATATATCAAAATCAGGATAAAGGTTGTTAGCGGAAAGTGTGATGTCTTCATTGAGACAAATGAACTGATCATCACTTAGCGAAGCCTGAAAATTGGCCGGCACGACCAGCACTGAATCCACCGCCTGACAATTGAGGTAATCCGCGCTCACGAAATATGTTGTTGGTAGATTGGGGTCCACGATAATGTCATCTGCATTTGAAATGATATTTGTGAAGTCAGGGGAGTCTGACCATTGAAAATTACTTGCAAGCCCCTGTCCGTTGACATTCAAAAGAGCTTGGTCGCCTTCACAAATGACGGTGTCGCCAGTTGCTTGGAGGTCCAGAATGTACAACTCTATATATTGCGTTGCGTCAGAAGTGCAAATGCCGTTGTTAATGGTAAGCGTGTAATTAGTGCTGTTCGTTCCCGTAAAATATGGATTGGGAGCAGTGGGGTCGCTCAAGCCTTCCTGTGGACTCCATGAATAAGTTATGGAAGCATCGCCAAAGGGAGTAAGGCCTATCTGTTCTCCAGCTCCTGGACAGGTAGTGATGTCATCTAGCTCAAAACCATCTGGAGAAAGAACGACAATGGTCTTTACCAAGGTGTCTCCTTCATTGCATGTGCCGGGATTGCTACCGATAAGCGTAACGTCATAGATCCCAGGAGCAGCGTAAATATGGCTAGGGTCACTATCGATTGACTGGAATGTATCCCCAAAATCCCAGAGGAAGTCTTGCGCATTGAAACTTAAATTCTCAAAGTTCACCGGATCTGGAAAGCAAACCGTTTCTACTGCAAAGTCCGCGATCACAAGGTCTTCTTGGAAGTCCATTTTAAAAACCCCAATGTTGCATGAGTTACCATTCTCATCGGAGACGGCATTGCTCGGGAAAATGGGAAAATCGTCATTTCCTCCGCAGCCAGCACAAACTCCTTGGTAGATCTTTCCGGTCTTGTCAAAACGGCTGGTTCCGCCATCTACGTGTTCTTCGCTTTGGTTGCCGCCAAAGAATGAGGCGTAAGCAGGGATCGCCAGCGATGTACTGGTTATGTATATGTAAAAGTCATCGCCATCAGTAGTGCTTTGGTAGGCATCCGTGGAAAAGGGGAGTCCTGCAGTAGTCAGTGTTCCGCCCTGGACACCAGATCCCCAGCCCGTAAGATAGATCTGGTTGCAGACATCCACAAGGAATGCCGTTGGGCTTATATTTGGCATTCCGTTACCATTCCCAAATGTCATTGACCAGTCAATTGAGCTTAGGTCTGGACTGAAGATACTCAGGAACTGTCCACTGTTGAGGTTTGCATAGATATTATTTACGAGATAATTATCACCAGTTTCGGTCTGGCCAAAAACATGAGGCGCATCACCGCTATCATATTCGACAAAATAGATCTGGTCGTATTCCTCAAAGCCCATGTAGGTGCAATTTTGCACTTCATTTCCATTGTCATCGAATTGCACTAGAAAACCGTCAGTACTACCTGCATAGTCTTCTTGAAAAGCTCCGGTGTTCGTAGGAAGGTCATCAGATGTCGTTCCTCCGCAAACGATAGGTTGGTTCTGACTATCCAAGTCCATGGAATAGAATGCATCTACTCCGCTACCACCAAAGTATGAGCTCCAGACCAAGCTTGTGAGATTGTTGTCCATCTTAAAGATCACACCATCTTGTGTTCCGTTCAGGCTGCTTTGATAGGCATTTGCGGTGATCGGGAAATCAGAGGACTGCGTGCTGGAAACCACATAAATATTGTCATTGGCATCGATCAATATCTCTCCACGAACCTCGTCTGCGTAGTTATAGATCAATTGAGAAGACATGTTTAGGCCATCTGTTCCTGTTCCTCCGATGAAGGTAGATGCCAAAACACTTAGGCCGTCTTCACTCATTCGGGTCACGAAAATATCTTCGCCCTGATCAAAAGAAAAACCCAGTCCACTTCCAAAATTTGCTGGTGTTCCAAAATTATTATCGGGCTGGTAAGCATTATCCAATGTCGGAAAATTGTTGGATCCGCTAGTGCCATAAATGAAGAGTTCGTCATTGGAATTGACGATCATGCTATGTGGCATTTCGTTGTTGGACCCGCCCAGATATGTAGAGTATACTCTGTAGGTTCCTGTAGTGTCGTATTTGGTTATCGCTACATCTACAGTACCTCCTTGAAAGGAATTGTATGCACCAACCAGCGCGGGATAGCCAGATCCAAAAGCCGTGCTACCAGCATAGAGGAAGCCCTTTGAGTCAAAAGTAGCAGTGTAGCCAAAGTTGTTAGCAGTAGAGCCGCTGTAAGTTGAGAAGATCAGGATAGGGTCGATATATAAGGTACGTGAAGGGTCTATGCTATTTGGAGCTATAAAACCAATGCGGTTGCCTTTTTTTATATAATTGACTTTTACCGGTACTGATGTTTCACCATCCAAGTAATAGGCGATAGGAATGTACTCCACAAATTCCTTCACAGAGGTCTCTATGATAAGCTTCCCTTTTTTTACTTTCACTCTGTCAGCACCCTCGTAGGAAAAGGAAATGTCGTTGATGTTGGCTCCGGGTTCCAAGATCCAGTCATATTTCAATTGGCCTTTTTGTCTTTGTACCCTAATGTCAGTTTTTTCATACACATCTCTATAGAATATGCGTTGGTAGCTGTACGCTCCACTGGCCCAATTCTCTTCGTTTCCAAGCATGTAGTTGTTGTAGTCCTCGCTTTTTCCTCTTGCCTCTATGCTGAGGTCTTCAGACACATCATGCATCTGCATTTTGAAAGCGTGAAAAGGTATGTTGGTAACAGGTTCAGCCTGTAGATGCGTGTGACCATGCGCCCATTCTTTGAATACCTTTAAATCATAGGTGTCGAACGTGAATCCATCTTTTTCAAGATAAACCCAAGCACCTTCAAATTCAGCACGGAATTGCACCTGCTCTGGCCATTGTCCTTTGTTTTCAGTAAAGTAGGTCTGACCCACAGAAACAGTGGATAGCGTAAGTATAAAAGCTAGTGTGAATATGCCTTTGGTTAACAGTTGGAGCATCCTTGAAAAATACATTTTTATATGAACGTATACATATTTATTTGTGACAAATATTCCATTTCTTTGAACCAGATCCAAGCCATATCTCACGACCTCAGCTCATATTCATTTACAATGCAGACTCCGGCTTTTTGAACGGAGCGCTGGATAGTGCGCACAAGATCCTTTCTCCATCCACCTATTCTTGCGACCTCTGTGCTTTGACCCACGGAACATTCGGTGCTAAGAAAGAATGGAAGAAATTTACGGACCGCAATGGATCTGACGCTGTTTTTTATCATAAGAATGATCTGCCAGAAGCCTATCGGCATCATGAATTGCCGACTATCTTGGGGGGTTCTCCGGCTACGGTTCTGGTTTCTGCAGAAGAATTTAAAAGCATTACTTCGCTCTCGCAGCTTATCGAGATCATAGAAAAACACTTGGCATGAAATACCACTTAAAAGAACTCATTGCTTTTTATGCTGATCATGCAAACCCGGATGATCAAGGACCTATGGCAGCCTATATGAAAAACAAGTTCAAATTCCTTGGGATCCGCTCTCCGCAAAGAAGGGAGTTGAACAGGTCATTCTTTCGAGAATACGGCAAACCTGTTAAGTCGGAATTGTTCGGGATCGTAAAAAGTCTTTATGGTCTTCCCGAAAGGGAATATCACTACTTGGCCATGGAGATCGCAGGAGTCTTCAAGAAAAAGTGGGATAGAGAAGACCTGGACACAATAGAATTCATGATGTCACACAACACATGGTGGGACAGCATAGATTTCATCGCGAGTAACTTAATGGGAAGCTACCTTTTAAAATATTCAGAATTGAAGGCTAAACTCAACAGAAGCTACATCAAAGATAAGAGCTTGTGGGTGCGCAGAGTGGCCCTGCTTTTCCAATTGAAATACAAAGAGAAAACAGATGTAAAGATGCTTGAAAGTAACATCCTCAAGTGTTGTCATGAAACGGAGTTTTTCATTGAAAAGGCTATAGGCTGGGCGCTACGGGAATATTCTAAAAAAGATGCTCAATGGGTGGAAACTTTCATTTCAAAGCATCAATTGCGACCTTTGAGCGTTAGAGAAGGGCTGAAATGGCTCAAGAAGAATGGCTAAAGATTACCACAAAATATTGGGTTTGGAAAAAGGTGCAGACGCTTCGGAGATCAAGAGCGCCTATCGCACCAAAGCAAAAATGTATCACCCGGACAAGAATAGCCACCCAAGTGCAGAAGAGGTTTTTATTTTAGTGAACGAAGCCTATGAAATGCTCATTAATCCGCCCAAATCAGAAAAGGGTGAAGTGGACCCAGAGATGCGTAAGAAGTATTACGGGACAAGCAAAGCGGGTGAGAATTTCGAAGAAAAAAGGAAGGAAGCGGCTAGAAAAAGGGCAAAGGCAAATGCACACATGAGTTTTGAGAAATTCTCAAATTCACCTATCTACAAAACTGCTGTGGTAATGGACCGCATGTACAAATATGTGTTCATTATCATTGGTATTATTATGGTAGTCATGCCTTTGGTAGGCACGCATTTCATGACTGAAGAACAAAAAAAAGACTACAATTACTATCAACTTATTTTTCCTGTTCTTTTGGGCCTGGTCTTTATATATGGTATTTGGTATTTCCTTTTTAAGAACAGGGATGAGCTTGGATGACAGAAAAGATCTTTCCTAGTTTGCTAAATAGCCTTATTTTCGCGGACAACAATTGTATTCAACATGATGAGAAAACCTATCTTAACGCTACTGTTTGTAGCATTTACATTATTTGGAAATGCGAAAGAGGGAATGTGGATCCCTGCTCTGCTCAAGGCAGTGGAAGGAGACATGCAGTCTTATGGACTTAAGCTAACAGCAGAAGACATCTATTCAATAAATCAGTCCAGCCTTAAAGATGCTATCGTCCATTTTGGTGGTGGCTGCACGGCAGAGGTCATCTCTACTCAGGGACTTATTTTAACCAATCATCATTGTGGATATGGCCAGATCCAATCTCACAGTAGTTTGGAGAACGATTACCTTACAGATGGCTTTTGGGCCATGAGCAGATCTGAGGAGTTGAAGAATCCCGGCCTTACTGCAACGTTCATTGTTGAGATAAGAGATGTGACCGCGGCAGTCTTGAAAGGCGCAACTTTGAATATGGCTGAGGCTGACCGGAACAAACTCATCGAAGAGAACAGCGCTAAACTGGAAGGTGAGGTAAGCACAGATTCTCATTATGAGGCCAAAGTGAGACCATTCTACTACGGTAATGAGTTTTATATGATCATCACGGAAACTTATGAAGATGTGCGTTTAGTTGGAGCTCCTCCTTCATCCATTGGAAAATTTGGTGGCGATACAGACAATTGGATATGGCCAAGACACACAGGTGATTTCTCGATATTCAGGATCTACGCTGCAAAGGACGGGCACCCGGCAGAACCTTCTGATGACAATGTGCCTTTAACACCAAAGCATTCTTTGGAGATCAATTTGGACGGGGTAGAAGAAGGTGATTTTACAATGGTCTATGGATTCCCTGGTAGAACAGAGCAATACTTGAGTTCATACGCTGTAGATTATGTAATGAACAAAAGTAACCCGGCACGAATAGAAATGAGAACGGCCAGTTTAGGAGTGATCGATGATGCTATGGAGCGAAGCGATAAAATCCGTATCCAATATGCAGCAAAGCAATCTAGGATAAGTAACGCTTGGAAAAAATGGATAGGGCAAAACTTCGGTCTGAACAGATTAAAAGCACTGGATGAGAAAGTAGCTTTTGAAAAAGAGTTCAGGGCAAAGGTGAATGAAGAAGGATTGAGAAAGGAATATGGAACTGTCCTCAATAATATGAAGGGTCTCTATAACGAGATAGAACCATACAACCTTGCTCGTGACTATTTCATAGAGTATGTGTTCTACGGCCCGGAATTTGTCCGGTACGCCAATCGATTCTCTTCGGTCGTAGATCAATACGATGACATTGTAGCCAATGGAAAACTGGATGATGAGTTGGACAAATTGAAGAGAGCAACAGAAAGTCATTTTAAGAATTACAACCGCACGGTCGACCAAAAAATATTTGAAGCCTTGACTCCGATCTACAAGAAGGGAGTTCAAGACAATTTTGAGCCCAATATGTTAGCTGCCGGTCTGAATGCCAAATTCAAGGGGAATGTAAATTACCTGGGCAATGTCATATATAACAAATCACTTTTTGTTGATCAGGAGAAGATGGATGCTCTGTTGTCCAATTTTTCGGCAGGAAGTATTAAAAAGATCGCTAAGGATCCGGCATTCAGATTGATGAAAGACTTCTTTAGTGGTTATTACGACAAGATCCGTCCTAAGTACAACGATCTGCAAAGCCAGATCAACCTGAACATGAGGGATTATATGAGGGGATTGAGGGAGTTATTTCCTCAGAAAGCTTCATGGGCAGACGCCAATAGCACCTTGAGATTGACCTATGGAAAAGCAGAAGGTTCAGAACCATTGGATGCCGTGATCTATAGATATTACACGACACTGGATGGAGCGATCGCTAAGTACATTCCGGATTCTAAAGATTTCGATCTTCCAGAAAAATTGATCGAACTGTGGGAGCTGGGCGATTACGGGCAATATGCGCATGATGGAGAAATGAGGGTTTGTTTTACCGGTTCCAATCATACTTCTGGAGGTAATTCTGGTAGCCCATGCTTGAATGGTTTTGGTCAATTGGTAGGATTGAACTTTGACCGTTCTTGGGAAAGCACCATGAGCGATATTCGCTTTGCGCCAGAACTTTGTCGAAACATCATGGTCGATATACGCTATGTACTCTTCATAGTTGACAAATTTGCGGGTGCTACCCATTTGATAGATGAAATGGAATTAGTAAGGAACCCACAAGAAGTTGAGCCCGACCCTATGGCCGATCCTGTTATGCAATCTTTGAACAGATAATTATGTGGAAAGAAGAGGATAATAGATTGGTCAAAGAATTCAAGTTCAAGGATTTTTCAGCGGCCTTTGCTTTTATGACCAGAGTGGCCATCGAAGCTGAGAAAATGAACCACCATCCTTATTGGGAGAATGTCTACAATACCGTGAAGATCTGCTTGAACACCCACGATGCAGGAAATGTGGTTACAGAGACAGACCACATCTTGGCAGCGAAGATCGATACACTTATTTGAAACTAGCAAATATCTCTATAGTTATTGGCCTGCTCTATGCCTTCTGGTTGGTCTATGTAAATATTGATCTTTACAATACCATTAAACCTATCATAGATGCGGATAAAGATGCGCTGAATGGGAATGTCATTGCAGGGGGTTATAAAACGGTTATGCTAGGATTCTTTATTCCGATGATCGGTTTGGCCATGGGAATAATGTCTGCCCACAAAGGAGTGAAACATGGCGTTGTCGGAATATTATTGAACATTCTTGGATTGGGATCTAGCTTTATGCCGGCCTACCTTTTCTTTATTTGAAAAATATTCTTGTAAAAGGATCCGTTATTTTGGACAAACCTTAATAAAATGAAAGTGATCAAAAGCATTCTCGTCCTTTTTTCTATTTCCCTTGTTTTCCAAAGTCAGGCACAGTTATCCATCGGTGCAAAAGGCGGTTATTCAAACTCGTGGGAAAACTATGGCAATGCAGACCTGCCTCAAGGAGCTGAAATAGATATCAATACTTATAACGTGGCTTTACTTTCTTACTGGAAAGTTGGGGAGAATGTAAGTCTGGGTTCAGAGCCTGCTATGGCCCAAAGAGGGGCTGCATGTATTCCAGGATGGTTCCCCGTTTTCGAAGGTGATACAAAGCTGTTCGTCACATATATAGATGTGCCGTTCATGTGCAAATTCGACATTCCAGTTATTTCTGAAAGACTGTGGTTGTCCGCTAGATTTGGTGCCGGTCCTGCAATTGCAGTGAGCGCGTTCGAAGAAACAATTGTTTCTGGAGGAGATGATAAACCCGTGAGGACAGATGTTGTCATTGGAAGTAGGGAAGTGAATAGATGGGATGTCGGAACAAGGTCTGCCTTAGCCATAGAACATAGCTTGGGAATGGGAAATATTTTTGTTGAAGGTTCCTATTACCATGGTTTTTTGGACGTGGCTCCATTTACGACTTCGAAGAACAGAACGCTAAGTCTCAACTTGGGATATATATTCTCCTTGAAATAACAAGAAGCTAATTCGTTAAAGTAATAATGCGGTCTTCTCTGTCAATAAATGGAATGGATCAGATCTGTAGCTTCATGAGGACATTAGCTCAGAATAAGACGCGATCTTTCATTCAAGCCGCGTCTTGGTCCTTCAAGTTATTTTTTTTTACCAAAGCTAATGCCTCTGAAGGGTTAGATCTGGATGTATTCTTTGCGAAATCAGTGGCTCCTATGACTAGTTTTGCCATTTCATCTTCCCTCTTGGAAACTATATTATAGACTACCAAAAGAGCCGAAACGAATACCAGATTTTTTAGGATGTATTGACCTACCAATGTGAGCTGAAAGATCTCAGGCCCGAAAACAGCATCAGGCATTAGAAAAAGTGGAGCAAATGTGCAGATCATATGGGCTATAATGAGCCGTATCGTGAATTTTGGGGCAAAGCCAACAATACATGCCAGCCCGATCACAGTTTCTAACAGGGCTAATAACTTTACACCAAGCGTAGCTCCAATAATATTGAAAGTAAGCATACGAATAGTCTCTCCCGCTAGTACCTCAGCTGGGCTTATTCCAGGGAAAAATTTCAAGATCCCAAACCAGAGGTATACCACCCCAAAACTGAACATCAATATCTTCACAAGTTTCATATCACTTTATCTTTTTCACAGTTAGTAAATTACAATATCACAGGCATAGCAGATAAGCAACCAGGTCTTCTTTTTCTTGCTCGGTGAGTTTAGTCTCCAAAACAATGTTGAAGAATTCTACCGCATCATGAAGCGTTGGACAACGACCATCATGCAAATAAGGTGGGCTGTCCTTGATTCCTCGTAAAGGAAAAGTTTTGATCGGTCCTTCAGGACGTCCTACATAAAATCGTTCAACTTGTAGGTCGTGCATATAGTCGTCTACAAATGCTGGTCCGCTATGACAGTCAGAGCATTGTGCTTTCCCATTGAATAGGACTTCGCCTCTAAGCTCTTGTTTAGTTGCTTTATTCTTGTAGAGTTTGCCATTAGGACCTAATTTTGGTGCTGGTGGAAAGTCAAGAATAGCATTGAAATCACCCATTCGATTGGATACAACCTTTTGATGCGCTCGTGGCCCAATGGCTTGCATCATACCAGGGTCACCATCAAAGTATTCTTCGATCTCTGCAAAGTGATCCATGCTACGAACCGAGCGTTTGCTCGAGAGCTGCATGAGGTTAAAATTTCCTCGCATAGGAGGCGTATCTACCCTCAATCGAGCCTCATTTGGGCGTGCATCAGGTCCTAGCTCAAATGCTCCATTGGTATGACCATTGACATGACAAGAGAAGCACGCCACCCCATTCATTGG